>NZ_JACCCA010000004.1:0-383001 GCF_013408815.1 Rhodanobacter sp. K2T2
CACGTTGTGATCCGGGCGCGGTGCGTAGCGGTAGGCACTCGCGCTCATGCCCACGACGCGCAACGCGCGTCGCTCGCTCAATCCCTTGTCGATCAACTGGCGCACCAACACGCGTCGGGCCGGTGCGCCTACGGTTTTTTTCGCAGGACGTCCTTGATCACCTCGTTCTCAAGCATCTGCTCGGCGAGCAATTTCTTCAGCCGGGCGTTCTCGGTCTCCAGCTCCTTCAGACGCTTGGCCTCCGGCACGCTCATACCGCCGAACTTGCTGCGCCATAGGTAGTAGGAGCCTTCGCTGAAGCCGTGCTGGCGGCACAGTTCCTTGATCGGCAGGCCCGCGTCCGCTTCACGTAGGAAGCCGATGATCTGTTCGTCGGTAAATCGCTTCTTCACGTCCAATCTCCTTCGATGGTGGGATTGGACTCCAAATCATCGTGCTACTCAAAACCGGGGGGACGTCGCAGGCCCAACGCTCTCCGTTGAGCTCTGAATATGGCCTACCGATCCTGATATGAAGCGGGAATTTTCCCTTCTTAGGATGCTCCGCTACCAGCTTACGTTCGGCGATAAATTCATCAGTGCGATTCATGGGCATCTAACGCTTGAGTTAAGCGGCGGCGAAGCCGTCCGCCTTGAACGATTTGTTAGGCGACCGTATGCCTACCACGGTGACTTTAACCAGTAAAAGCAATGCGGGCAAAATTCGATAGATGCAGGCTGACTTAAGATAAACGGATTTAAGGGGCACTGAGTGCAGTGAGGACACGCTAGATTGAGACGAATTGCTGCATTGGCTGCGAGCGCGATAAACGCCATGGCGAAGAAGAAACCAATAACAAAAATGTTTTGAAGGAAAATTCCGAAGCCCAGGCAAAGGAAGGCTATGAACAGAGAAGCGATTACCAATTTGAATTGCCACTTAGAGCCTGTGGCCGCTAGCTGCCATGCCGCAATAATTTTAGGGTCACGGATTGCTTTGGTTTTCATAGCCTAACGCTGGAGTTAAGCGGCGTCGGAGGCGTCCGCCTTGAACGAATTGTTAGCCATAGGTGCTGATGATGTCGATACAAGCACTGAGAAGCTTTGGCCTGAACTCAGCCTCAAGTTTGGCGAGCTTTGCATCATGTTCCAACAGGGCCGGATGTGCCCAAAGTAGACGCTCGTTGCCGAGGGGAAGGCCGAGCGTTGCACTCAAGAACTGATGGAAAACGTGATACCGCCTATCGTCTTGAAGGGCCAACCAATGGAGAATTTTTCCTATACGCACGCAACCAACGCCAATGCCTACTTGCAAGGAAAGCAGAGCTTTGGCAGCTGAGACTAGCTGCTTTTTTCGAGCCACTTCTTGCGCTGGTGTCATAGGGCTAACGCTGGAGTTAAGTGGCGGCGAAGCCGTCCGCCTTGAACGATTAGTTAGAAGTCTGCCGACTTGTGACGTTGTTGTACACGCAATGAGCTATGACAGTACAGAGCCCAAGCTGTGACAGCGGTGCCAACCCCGAGAACCATCAAATATGGATTTTGACCAGCGCCCTGAGACAGCGGCCATGACATGACCGCTGCTACGGAAGAAAAGAGAAACAAGATTGTGATTGAAGGCAACGCAAGCTTGCGAATTACTATGTAAAGCACGGAGCCCGCGATAAGCGCAGCGCACGCAGAAATTAGCCAGACCAGAAAAGTGATCAAGATACCCACCGCAGTCAGCAACATAGATAACTCGCTCCTAGAAGCAAGCGACTCGGCCAAGAGGTAAGCAACGAAGCCGCCAATAGGAGCTAGAGCTGCTATTACAAGAATGCGTGCCTCAGGTTCCATATGACTTCTAACGCTAGAGTTAAGCGGCACCAAAGGTGTCCGCCTTGAACGAGATGTTAGACGCACATCCAGAGGTATAGCGACTTGCCGTTTTGTTGTGCATTGCGCGCCAATCGCGATGCGGCGTTGATGATCGGGATGACATGGGATGGCTCGCACGACATGTAGGAAAGCTCTCCTGTATGGACCCATTTGGCGGCGGCGGTCGAAGTGCTGGCGTCGTCAAGTGATGCGAGCTTGGATACGAACTCGGCTGGGAAGCGGTTGATAAGGCGCTCGCCGCCAGCGACAACCAAGACTGACTCGAAAGCCTCTGCGTGTTCCGGCGTGGCTTCGGTGCCCTGGAGGATGGCCCAGAGATCAGCCAGCTCGTTGTAGGTGAGCCCGCTGAATTCGGCGCGCTCGGAATCTGGGAGAGCACGATTCGTATCGTAAGCAATGGCTGCTTCGGGTGCGGCAACGTACAAATCGGAGAGTAATGACATGTGCGTCCGTGCCTGCTCTAGTTTGGTGGGTGACGTGGAAGGTCTAACGCTGGAGTTAAGCGGCGGCGAAGCCGTCCGCCTTGAACGAGTAGTTAGGGTTTCCCCGCGAGGTTACCCTTGACCAAGTTTGCAAGCTCTGGGCTAACCCAAGCGGACTTCACCTGGCCATGCCGCAAGGTGGTGGGTGATGGCTCTACAAGACCCGCGATGAATGTGGCTTGCGATGAGGCTAGCTCTTGGACTTGGGAGGTTTCATGATCCCAGAAGCCGACAGCGCCATCCATGACCACGAAGTAGTTGCCAGACTCATCCTGCGCGAAGGCACGGAGCGGCGAGTTTTGCAGCTCTTGAGGCAACTGGCCATGAAGTGAACGGAGTTGGCCAAACTCTTGGCCTAGCGGCGAGCGGAAAATGAGTCCCTTCATACCGTCGATGTTCATGGCTTGAACCCTAACGCTGGAGTTAAGCGGCGGCGAAGCCGTCCGTCTTGAACGAGTAGTTAGGTGCCAGCGCCATCGTCGTTGACCGGCTGCGCAAATAACCAGATTTCGCGATCTGGTTGCCATCGATGAATATCCATGGTTTGCGCAAATACAAGATGCCTAATGACCAATATCAATTCATCGTTCATCGAGTGACAGATGGGGCTATCGCCGATTGTTCCGTGCGACTCGATTAAAGTCGTCGGAATCGGGAACTGTCCGGGCGGAGATATGAAGAACTCCAAATAGTGCCGTGATGGCTCTTGGTCTCCCGGCAAATTTAAGATGATTGCAGATGCTCCGCCACGAGTATGGCTACGATTCGACGCGGCGTATTTGTGCGGGAGGCGAGTTATGAGAGCCGCAACGCGAAACGGCTCATCTATCTCTGCTTTTTTTGGCCAAGACTGAAGACCCCGACTGCCACGCCCGCTGACCTTAGTATGAAATTCTCCGCTGGCGTGATACGACGCTTTAAATCCGCCGCCTTCGATCCGGCGAACCGAGTCAGGCATAGTGACTTGAACGCTTTTACCGGATATGTCTACTGGCTCAACATCAATTCCGCTCGAATCAGATGGCCCATAGTAGAGATCCGCTTCGCGCATCTCGAACCAACAAACCGGACGGTCTACTGTTCCGGTTCTAAAGAAGATACGCACCTTCTGGTTGGCGGTCATGCTGACTAACCCTCACCTAACGCTTGAGTTAAGCGGCGGCGAAGCCGTCCGCCTTGAATGACTTGTTAGCGCGCAATTGCCGCCGCGTCAACGTCTAGGACTGGTTGCCAAGCAACAAACCAATTGCTTGCCGACGGGTCCCACGGCCAGATCCCGTCGACCGTGGGATATACCAGTTGCAATACACGAAATTCAGTGCCGCCGTACAACCAAATGTCCCAACCGAAGTACTCGCGATAGTGGGATAGATGCACCTCACGGAACTGGCAATCGAAGCCTTCGACGAAGCCGGGAGCCATCTGGCCGTGACTGAATTGCTCGCCTGATTGGACGCGCCGGTTGTACTCGTTAACCACGAAATGAGCGATGGGCTGCTTAAGGCCGATGACTACCAATTCGGGTGCCGAAGATGTGCGCTGTATGCCGACCGTGTAAGAGAAAGGAGGCTGATCTCCCTCAGCGATAACATGCAGCACATGACAACCATACTCAGCAATGTCTGCCAGAGCTTTTTCTTCACCAGAATCCATGTGGCTTCCCCTTGCACGCTAACGCTGGAGTTAAGCGGCGGCGAAGCCGTCCGCTTGGATGACTGGTTAGGCTACGCGCCCTCAACTGGTACGAGCTTGTTGCCGATACGCTCGAACGCAGAACCTTGAGGTGCGCCTAGCACTGGAATGATTGCTTGGTCGTAGTTTGCCACTGTGTTGATATCGTAGATGCCGTGGTTGCCGCTGCTGCCCATGTATTCCTTGCTCCCGTCGCCCGCGAAGAAGCGCCAGCCGCTGTCCATTTTGTCGGATGCGGCTTCCCGATAGCAGTAACCAACAGGAGCGCCATCGACGGTGACGCGGTCGGTCGCCAAGCATCCACCATGGCCTGGTGCGAGTGCGACGATTTCGTGAGCTGCGAGCTTGAAAGATTTCATAGGCCTAACGCTGGAGTTAAGCGGCGGCGAAGCCGTCCGCCTTGAACGAATTGTTAGGCCCTATAGCCCGATTAGACATTATGACTTCTCCGCCATTCCATAATGGCTGCCGATATGTATTGACGCGTGTTTGGATCTAGGTTGCGGCCAAGGTAAGGAGAACTATTGCCACGAGTTCCTGGTGCAGTCCACTGCACGTCCTTGGCGAGAGAGTTGATGAAGGTTCGGCCGACTGCATGAAACTGAGCTAGCTCGTCGTCGTTCAATGCCATAGCCCAGTCGTAATCGACAGCACTGTGGCTACAGTGCACGTCTAGCAGGAGTGCTTCACGGTCCTGTAAGAGGAACCACCAGTGCGGCTCGTGATCTAGTACGACCATTCCATGTCCTCAGTGTCCTGTAAGGCCTAACGCTTGAGTTAAGCGGCGGCGAAGCCGTCCGCTTTGAACGATTTGTTAGGCGCGCCCTTGACCATGCTGCCAGCCCTCTAGCTTGGGGTGATCGGGTACGTAATTAGGATTTGGAATGAACTTGCCAACAATTTCGCCAGCTTCATTGACTTGCCATGCCCCCTTAATTGCCTCCGGCGGAACAGCCCCGTTTCGATCATAGCGGGCATCCATGGCGTAAACCCAACCACCTGGGTTGCCTTTGGCTTCCTCTCTGGCCTCGAGTGTTGGTTCCATCGCTGTTCCTTTAAGCCTAACGCTGGAGTTAAGCGGCGGCGAAGCCGTCCGCCTTGAACGAAATGTTAGGCAGCTGGCAGCGGCCTGCGAAAAGTAAGCTCTATTGTCTCGCTTGAAGCTGATAGCAATGTAGCAATTTGTTCTTTGGCCGGCGGTGACAAAGCCGAGTACTCAGCGCTCAAGTACTCAGCAACTTCATCTTGCTCCCAAGGGCCGAGTGAAGCCTTGTAACTTCGATACTCATCTTGAATGTCGAGCCATGAAGCATAGTTTCGCTTTGAAAGCAGCATGGCTGTTTCGGTGTAGATAATGTGTAGCTGCATTGAACCTGCATCCTGCTGCCTAACGCTACTGAGTTAAGTTGCCGCGCGAGGCGGCTCGATTTTCATACCGGCGCTTCATCGCGGTCAACTTCAACGCGCTGTTCGACGGCAAGAGCGCTGATGGCGATAAAACATTTCTGTGCCCCGTAGTGCGAAGTGGCTCCGATGCGACGGGCTCGAAGCTTCTGAAGATCGGTAAGCGCCGCGCGCTGCCGGATCAACAAGAGTTATCCGGCAGCGCGCGGCGCTTACCCAGTATCGATCTTTGCGAGAGTCTGTCAATCAGGCGATCCCACTTCACTGTGTCGGACGAAAGCTCTTTAAGAAGCCCGCACTCAGCGCTATTGCCGTTGAACGCTTGAGTTAAGCGGCGCGCGGCTTTTCGCGCGTCCGCTTGGACGAGTGGTTAGGCCTCATCTTAGCGCGATGGGCACAGCATTGACCTCCATGTAGCAAGCACTGTGCGGACGGCTGACAGCAAAGAGAGCGTGGTGCCGTCATCCAACGTGACGATAACCTCCGCTGCCTCGCCGAACACGCCGTAGCCGAACGGTGCTTGAAAGACTCCTGGGGTGGCCGACAATTGCTCTGCCGATGAGAGCTGGCGCGGAACCTTTATTGAGGAAGCCAACTTCGCATGTTTAGACGCATCTGCCACGTCTCGGATTATTGCGAAATCCGGACACTTGGCTTGTACGCCCGTACGCACATTCGCGATCTCTTGGTCCATGAGCTTGCGCTCGCGGTTTGCGAAACCGTCGAGCGCGAAATGGTCTGCCATGTGATACAGGACAATTGCAGCGAGCCTGCCGCGACGGATGTCGTACGGCGCCTTCTCGAACTCCGCAACTGTAGGCTCGACCGTGTGAGCGAGAAACATTGAGGCGTTTGAGGGCGCGGGAACTTCCATATGAGGCCTAACGCTTGAGTTAAGCGGCATCGCAGGTGTCCGCTTGGATGAGTGGTTAGACGACTAACCGTTCGAGCTTATAGCTTTCACCGTCGTCACCAATGATGCGCACGACGCCTTCCTTTGCAAGATCAACAAGGCGGCTGGCTGGAAAGTCTTCGGCTCTCAAATCGAGGGTTCGGCGGGGTAAGTCGCGAGTGTTTATAGGGGCGCGTTTGTGCGCTTCTGTGATGATTTTCTTATGGACTATGTCCACATGACCAGCCATGAGCAATCGCATGTCCTGAATGATATAGGCCGCCAGTTCGTCGTCGGATATAGAGTTTTCCGGGATATCCAATCGAAAGTCCGTGGCAGACAGGCTCCCGCCATTCGTGAAGTGAACGGTGAAATCGAATTGCACTCGATACTCCATCGGCTTCCCTCTGAGATTTAACGCCGAAGCTAAGCGGCCGTGCGGGCCGTAGCGCATGATTTTACTCGGAAACTTCCTCCCGCACGGTCCGCTTGAGCGCATAGTTAGGCCGCAACGCGCCAAGGCGGATTTTTGCGATTGTTGCCGGCCCAGAATAAACAAAGCACATTGCCTGATGGGTCTGTGAGTCGCGCCTCACGCCATAACCAACGCTCGTCCATGGGGAGTTGAGTGAACTCGAATCCCGCGTCGAGTAAGCGCCGAACGCGTGCATCCAGGTCGAAGCACTCGAAGTAGACCACCACGCCTGTGTTGTCCGTAACCTGCTCTACTGTATGAATCGAAAAGGTTGAATCGCCTTCCGGACACTCAAAGCGGGCATAGCGTGGTGGCGAATGCACGATGAGCGAGAATCCCATGTCGTGATAGAACGTCACGGAACGGTCGAAGTCGTTAACAGGAAGCGTGACTTGGTTGAGGTTCACGATAAGCCCTCCTTGCGGCCTAACGCTACTGAGTTAAGTTGCCGCGCGAGGCGGCTCGATTTTCATACCGGCGCTTCATCGCGGTCAACTTCAACGCGCTGTTCGACGGCAAGAGCGCTGATGGCGATAAAACATTTCTGTGCCCCGTAGTGCGAAGTGGCTCCGATGCGACGGGCTCGAAGCTTCTGAAGATCGGTAAGCGCCGCGCGCTGCCGGATCAACAAGAGTTATCCGGCAGCGCGCGGCGCTTACCCAGTATCGATCTTTGCGAGAGTCTGTCAATCAGGCGATCCCACTTCACTGTGTCGGACGAAAGCTCTTTAAGAAGCCCGCACTCAGCGCTATTGCCGTTGAACGCTAAGTAGATTTCAAGCTGAAGTCTAATCCCGTCAGCCTATCCCAGACGAGCAGCTTTTTAGTGGTAGCTGCGGCCTAAAGAAATCAACGACTTGATGACATTGTTGCAGCCTAATCCAGCCGTCTAATCTCGCCATGTCGGTAGTGCCGTGAGGCGGCTTAACCCCAGTGGCTACCTCACGGTAGGCCAGTTGGAATTTGGAACACGGTTTCGGCCGTGCAGGCTATTGTGCGAGGGAGAGGAATTCTCTCTCTTTCTGTTCCACGACCGGTAGCAATGGGTCGGTTAGCGACCATGGGGCAAGAGCCGCGAACGGGCCAACGATTAACCTCCAGCCAAAGGTCGCTAACCGACCATTATCTGCCGGTCGCGTCATGAGCTAGGTCATCTGTTAGCAGACGTTGGAGAATCGCCTATTTGGGGGTATTGCCGATGATCAGCCTCAGTCAAGAGGTAGGACCCGGCTGATCGTCCCGTCCACTGAGTCCGGTCTGCTTGAGCAGCTTGATCCCGAACGGTTTCACTAGCATGCAACTGTTCCCCAACCCGCTGGAAGCACGTGCCGAACTCAAAGGCTGGCGAAGGGAACGCAACGAGGAGCAACCGTGAACGGCGTTCGTGGGTCTGACACTTGCCCCTACGCCAGAGAATTGGAAGAGAAGCTGCTAGAGTAATCCCGTATTCCAAATTGCCCCACTATTGAAAGTGGGGGACGGCGAGACGATGAGAACATTTTTTGGTACGCGATACCTCTAAGGGCACTGTCGAATCAGTGATCACCTGGCTTAAGGGGACCATTGTCGTTCCAGATATCCCGATGAAGTTTCCATGCGCCGCCCTGCTTGAGAAATATGAGCATCTGCTTGCCGCGTGACGTCAACTTTCCGTCATGACTGCGAATTGTGTAGTCGGAAACCTCAGCCACGACCTTCTCATTACCGTAAAATTCGTAATCACTGAAGGTCACCGTGGCGGGAGCTTTCCCTTCGGCCCCCTTCGTGAAGTAGTTCACGATCGCCGCGGGGCCTACGACTCGGTCACCTCCAGCTTGTAGGAGAGTCCCGTCTTTGGTGTAGAGGCGACCAATCGCTTGATAGTCACCCTGTTTGAAGGACTCAGACCAAAGTGCATTTTGAGCTCTAATGGCTGCTTCGGTCTGGGGGCTCGGATTGGATGCTGCCGGCGCGGCTAATGCGAATAGTGGAAGGAAGGCTGTAAGAACGGCGACGCAAAGGGAAATCTTTCGCATTGAACGTATTCCTATGTGGCATGGACTAGAAGGGGCGGCACCTGATTTAACAGATGCTGCTAACCGATAACTTCGATTAAGATTTTCGTGGAGGCCACATAGCGGCCTCGGGCGCAATGCCGATTTACAACCTCAACGAACGCCAGGTATTTTGGCAAGACCCTTACTTGCACCAGGCAATATCTTGTCCACCATCGCAATTATTTCGGGCGGGGCAGTCTCGGGAGTGCCCGAGTGGAACGGGGGTTCGGGATCATATTGCATTAGGAGTTGCGCGAATTCTGAGATCTGTTGACCTCGTAATTTAGCGGCGACTCGAAGACCGAAATCGATACCTGCCGTAATGCCACCGCCGCTCATGAACCGACCGTTGTCGTCTTCCACATAGCGGTCGGCAATCGGGATGGCTCCATATTCGGTCAGATCGTTAAGGAAGGCCCAATGGCAGGCGCTTCGCTTGCCTTTAAGAATGCCCGTTGCGGCAAGCACGAGTGATCCGTTGCAAACTGATGTTACATATTTGGCGTTCTCGGCAAGACGCCGGATATGGGTTTGATACCCTCGTCCCATGGGCGCCGTCAGATTAGATCCGCCAGGAACCAGTAGCAGGTCGGCCTTATCAATATCGGCGAGTCGTTCGACTTTGCCATACACGACACCATACTCGAGGGTCACGAATCCGCCATCAAGGCTCGCGTAGCGAATTTTTGTATTCGGCATCCAATGAAAGACCTCGCTTGGGCCAGCAAAGTCAAGCAGCGTTCCACCGTCGTAAACGACAATAACAATATCGAGAGGGTGGCTCGGGTCAAGAACTCCCCCGCGGCTTGCTTGCGCGACAGCGGAGGTGGCGCTGCTATGCAGGGCTCCACCGACGGCCTGCGCAAGAACTGAATTCGCGCTACCAAGTAACGCTCCCCCTCCCAAGATGGCGCCGAGCGCACCCATGCCTCCGAACTTTAGAAATTCGCGGCGGGAATGGCCCGCGCTGACGGTTTGCTCGCCGGCGGCGTTGTTTTCGCTGTTGTCGGTCAAAATAATTTTCTCCTTGTACTTCGGAGTCGCTTTGTAAGCGAAACCAGGTTGGACCAGATTCAAGAACCACCACGACTATGCGGGCGTGTAATTAAGACGTGGAGGAGCCTCGATGACGTGCAGGGCTCCGGGATGGAAATCCAAGCCTTAAAGTTGCGAGGCGCCTCCATCGACGACCAGTTCGGTGCCGACGACATAGGAGGATTCGTCACTAGCGAGATAGAGCGCCGCGTAGGCGATGTCCTCGGCTTTGCCCATGTAGCCCACGGGGATAGCTTTTGCGAACTCGGCCTTTCGGTCGCGAACCCACTCGTCAGACATCCCCCACTTGCTGATCAGGGGCGTGTCCATCGCGCCGGGAGCGATTGCGTTGAAGCGGATTTTGCGATCTAGAAACTCGTAGGACCAACTACGGGCAAGTGATCGTACGGCAGCTTTCGCCGCCGCAGTCAACGAAATGCCATGCTTGCCGGTCTGCGCGACGAATGATGTATTGAGAATGACGGAGGAACCCTCTCGCAGCTCTGGTAGCACCGCTTGGAGCGTGAGCACCACGCCCTTGACGTTGATGTCCATGATCTCGCCATAGAGTTCCTCGTCGATGTCGTTGACCGCTGATGGGAAAGCGCGGCCAGCGTTGGCGAACACGACATCCAACCCGCCAAACTTGTCTTTCACCTCAGCGGCAATCGCCCGCATGTCCTCGATCGAACGTACATCGCCCTTGAGGACGAGCGCATTCTCGCCAAGCTCAGCTTTCACGCCCTCGAACACGGCATCATCGCGACCAGTAACCGCTACTCGGGCTCCTTCCGCGATGAAGAGCTTTGCGGTGGCAAGCCCGATACCACTTGTACCGCCCGTGATCAAAGCTGATTTGTTTTTAAGCCTCATCTTCTGTTCCTTATGTCTGCTTCGTGATTGATCAAGCCCAAGGTTTAAAAAACGCAATCATGTTTGCGCTTGTCTTGACCGTCTTCCGAGCAAATTATGGAACGCGGGCACTATGGCGTAAATGACATATAACCCTCAATACACGCCATCCTCTTGTAGCGATCCTGTCGCTTGCAAGTTGTTCTTGCGTTACCAGAGATCGACTGCCGCTGGTTTCGAGACCGCACAAGAGCTTGGGTAATAGTGAGGGACCCTCTTCACATCCCGAACTGTCGCCAGTGCTTGAGGGCCCGTCCCGGCAAGGCTGGAGGACCCGGAGAGTCAGCCATGATCGACACCCGCACGTTCATCGGCATTCGCCATTGACGTAGCCAGCGCTTGTTTGGCTCTGTTGCTAACCGCTGGCGTGAGCTCTACGAATTTGGCAAACGACTTCCGTTAGTGGCCAAGTTGCCTGGCGGGTGGTCATTCCGAAGTCAGGCACGCGATTTCGCCAAGGCTTGCCGCCGACTGGCCAAGTCCGACCGCATAAGGACCCGTGGGCTGGCGCACTTCGCGCGAGCGATCCTGATTGCGCTCCTCTTTCACCGGGACTTGGATAAGCGGTTCACAATTGCCATCCGCGGTCAGCGAAATGCCTCAGAAAAAAGTCGATGCGAAGGCAGCGCGCAAGCGAAATAGCATGGAGTGCAAGCAATAGGTGTTACTTTAAGCTGTGAGGCCACGGCGATGCAGCTGTTCGTCTCGTGTTGCCGTGCATTAACATTTTTCGCACGTTGACCACAGAGTAGTGGACGTCCGCTTGGAGTCCAGCGGTCCCGGAGCTGGCAACAACCGCGTGCCTAGCTGCGCAGCGCTTACACCCAGTTTGAGCACGGTTGCAATGCCCGCCCCATCATTGATACCGGACGCCACGATCTAACGTCTTCGCGTATTTTGGTTCAAACGCGGTACGCCGCCAATCCGTCGGTACGTGACACCTTGCCGACATAGCCCAGGTCGCGGCGCGCCGCCGCATCGCTGGTCGTCATCTCCCGACCGATCATGCGGATCATGGAGCGCGTCAGTGGCGGGTCATCGGCGGAGCGAACCAGGGCTGCGCCAATTTCCATGAGCCGGCCGAGGGTAAACGCGGGACGGTAAGGTATCGCGCGCACCTTTTCGATAGACAAGCCTTGCAACGCTGCCAGCTTGGCGATGAAGTCGCGAAAGGTCGTCGTCTCGCGGTCGTTGATGAAGTAGGCGCGCCCACCGATTCCGTTGTCGAGCGCCAAGCGCACCGCTTCGACCACATTGTCGACATGGCATGTGGAGAAGGGATAATCGCCACGGTTGATGAAGGCAAAGCGGCCCGAACCGATCGCTCCCGGAATTTCGCGGCTGAACGGATCTCCCGGCCCCCACATAGCCGAGGGGCGCAATGCGATCGTGCGAAACCCGGGCTTGTCCGCCGCCAGCGCCGCCGCTTCCCCTTGCGCCTTACTGGCAAGGTATCCGGAAAAGCTGGTCGGGAAGGTCCGCGCAGTCTCATCGGCGTTGCGGATGGGCGAGCCGCGATCATCCATGATCACGCCAGCGGCACTCACATAGACGAAAACTTTCGCTCCGCTGACTTCGGCCGCCTCCAGAAGAACTCTGGTGCCGGTCACGTTGGCGCGGAAATACGGTTCGCGTGGGCCAGCAAAGCGAAAGCGTGCCGCCGCATGGATGACCGCATCTATCACTGGAAGTGATAGCGGCTCGGCCTGTTCCAGGTCGCCCCGCACGGGCTTCGCGCCCAATGCTCTCACCTTCTCGTCGGACGAGGCGGATCGCACCAGCGCGAACACCTCGTGCCCCTCCCTGACGAGGCCGGGTATTAAGCGCGAGCCAAGAAAACCGGAGCCTCCGGTCACAAGAATCTTCTTACTCATTTCCTTTTCCGCCTGGGTGAAATGATGAGTTGCATGGCGCTCTCGCGCAGCCCAGCGACGACGTCGGGCTCAGGCGCCTGCATCTGCTCCGCAACCTCCAACGTTGCAGTCACGTAGAGCAGCGACGCTGCGTTCGCCGAGGCCCAGGCGAGCTGGGCTGCCGCCTCTTTCGGAACGGCGAGCCGCCCTGCGGCCAAAATGGCGCCGATTTTCTCCACAAGCAGCGCATATGCCTGCCCGGCGGCGGGGATGTTTGCCCCATGCAGAACGCGTCCCATCATCGCGGCATAAATGCGCGGGCGATCGGCGGCGAAGCGCACGTAATCGTCCCAGCCCTCGACAAGCGCCATGACCGGATCGAGAGACTGGATGGCGGTCTTCTTCGCTGCCAGAAATTGCTCGAAGGCATCGGTGATCGCCGCGCTCAACAGCCCGTCAGCGCTACCGAAGTGATGATAAAGCGTGGGCGCTGTGACATTCGCCAGGGCGCAGACCGAACGGGTCGAAAACTGCGCCTCGCCCTGCGTCTCGAGAACCTTCAGTGCGGCCGAGATCAAAGTTTCTCGCATAGTCATGGCGTGAATATAGCGCCGCTATATTGGCGTGTCTATAGCATCGCTATAGCGCCCTCCCACCGCATCGGCTCAAACGCGATTCTCGCTTGTCCAGCTCATCCCCATCTACCTGGAAATCTCCACCAGGTGGTGCTCAATGAGTATCGAATGATCGCTTCGCTAAGCACGCTAGGCCCGTCCGACCGGCCTAATAGTTAGCTGGTAGTCTTGAAACTCGCTTTCCAAATTCCCGCTCGGCTCAACTGATCAGCGCTCTTGGCCAGGCTGACTAGTTTCGATATTGATGATTGACCGAGTTCGGTTTCGAGAGTGGGCAACGATGGGCGGTATGGCCGCCTAGGAGCCTGGGCGCCAGAAAATAAAGCGCACAAATGTGGTTACAAGTTGACCAAAACCGAACCTGCTGCGCTATTTCTGAGGCACTTTCGTACCACGAGTTCCTCAGAAGCCATGTACGTGGCGCGTCAAAATTTCTGCCGCCCGGGCTCCTAGCAGGCTAGCGTTCGCATCCGGGCTGGGTGTTGACGTTTGACGAGCCGCTGGGGCCTGCAAGTTGCTGCTCAAGTCAGCGCCTGAAGATGGTCACACGTTGTTATTTGAAAGCCAGATGACATGAAGAAGTCGACTTTGATGGTCATGGCTTAAATGAAGGGATATATGACATTTACGCCATGCGTCTGCGGGCCTATTGTACCGCTTCCAACGTAGAGGTCACCCCATGACAACCCCAATCACGATAGTGTTTCCCATCTACACGGGCGTCACTCACCTTGATTTCACCGGCCCCCACCAGTTCCTATCAAGGCTTCCCAACGCCAAAGTGACTGTCGCATCGGTTGATGCCGCGGCAGTTACAACCGCCGAGGCACTCACCTTTTCCGATCTTGCAGATCTCCAGTCGATTGAGAGCTGCGATGTACTTTGCGTTCCGGGTGCGGGCGGTGCCGGCTGCACGGATGCCATGCAGAACCCCATCTATATGGCTGCGATTTCGCGTTTGGCGGCAACGGCGCGCTACGTCACATCGGTGTGTACGGGATCGCTGATCTTGGGTGCCGCGGGCCTGCTTCGGGGGCGGCGCGCTACCAGCCATTGGGCCTGGAGAGACATGCTGACGCTCTTCGGCGCAACTCCAGATGCCGGTCGAGTGGTACGAGACAAGGAGATCATCACTGGGGGCGGAGTGACTGCGGGAATCGACTTCGCGCTGATACTGATTGCCGAACTCGCCGGTCCGGATGTTGCCCAGTCAATCCAGCTTGGATTGGAATACTCGCCTGAACCACCATTTCATGCCGGGCGACCAGAAACTGCACCACCACACATAGTGGACGTCTATCAGGCACGGATTGCGCAACCGATGGCAGAACGATATGCGCTCGTGGAGCGTATCGCGAATGCAGCCGGCTGACATCCGATGCTTGAAGCTTACCTCAACGTTTGGGTTTACAGAAGTTGGGGCCAATGGCGGAAGCTTGGTGCGCACCCATTGAGACTGCCATAGACGCAGCGCGAAATGCGGTGACCTCGCGTGCTGACGGCGAACTATTCAATCGCGGTGCCATTGGTGTTGACCTCGGATCTAGGTTTTTCCAATCCGACGTGTTCTACCCGACTGTGCTGGCTATCCGCCGTTTGCCTTGGCGAAGACCTCTACCGAGGCGCCTCCACCCGCGAAGCCGTCGTCGGTAAAGTCAAGCGAACATGCCGGGGGTCTGCAAATGAGGCATTCAATATCTAATGGCATCAATCGACGAGAGCGCCGCGCCTCTGTGTCGGCAGGAAAGAAGCCCTACTGAGCAGAGCGAATGCTGGTCATGCATGCGCGAAAGCCCGAATTTTTGGCAAAGCTGCCACATCGATTGGCCGCGAATTTGCTGCTGTTATGCCCGGCTTACCGCGTAGCGCCCCATGCATACATTTCTTTCATCTGACGCGATTTCAGGAGCATCCATGAGCATATGGCACCTACTAATCCTCGCGGTCGTTGTCCTGCTGATTTTCGGTACGGGCAAGCTAAGCAAGATCGGACCGGACCTCGGGTCCGCCATTCGCGGTTTCAAGAAAAGCCTGGATGGCGAGGACACCACACCCAAACGCGATGACGCCACCTTACTGCGTGCCGATGAGCAGTCAGTCGATGGCAATGGGTCGGGACATCGAGAGCCTTTGGACGTGAAATCAAAGTAAGCGACCCCTCATGATTGATTTCAGCTTGGGCAAACTCTTGTTGATCGCCTTGATTGCACTGATCGTGCTGGGACCGGAGAAGCTTCCTGGCGCAGCTCGAACCGTCGGCGCTGTACTTCGTCGTGTACGTTGCGGCTGGGACAGCGTCCGCGCCGAAGTGGAACGAGAGCTGCAACTGGAGGAATTAAAGCGCGCAGCCGGTGAAGTAGTTAGGCAAGGCATGGCGGCCAAAGATGCCGTGGACGATGTTATTCGTGACGTGCGGGAACCCGTACAAACAGCGATGACTGAGTTTGAACAGTCCGCGAAGATCGGTCCTGAAGCGGTCGAGAAGACGGCTGCCGAAATGGTGATGCCCTCGCCACCGGCTGCTGCTAAGGCTGCGTCTACGGTGAAATATGTGGAGCACCAAATGTGACAAACTTGGACGATGATGGGATCATGGAAAGTCTTCAAACCGGTGTGTTCTCACACCTGCTGGAGCTGCGCTCTCGCCTGATCAAGGCCGCCGCCACCGTTCTACTTCTTCTGGTGGCGCTGCTTCCGGTGGCCAACCGACTGTACTCGTTGCTTGCCGCGCCGCTAGTCGCCCGCTTGCCACATGGTGCCCACCTGATTGCCACCGAGGTCACTAGCCCATTCCTTACGCCGTTGAAGCTGGCCTTCTACGTGGCTCTGTTCGCCGGCATGCCGGTGATTCTGTATCAGCTCTGGGCATTCATAAGTCCCGGCTTGTACAAAAGCGAAAAGCGCCTCGCGCGGCCCCTTCTGGTGGCCACGCTGCTGTTGTTCTATCTGGGCTGTGCGTTTGCCTACTTCTTGGTATTACCGGCGGCATTTCGGTTCTTTGCGGCAGTGACCCCGGGCGGAGTGGAGATGATGACCGACATAAATCATTACCTCGACTTCGTCATGCTGGTCTTTTTCGCTTTCGGTTTGTGCTTCGAAGTGCCGGTGGTTGTGGTGATTCTGGCCGCCGCAGGTATCGTCGATCTCGCCCGGCTGCGTGGTGTACGTCGCTACGTTGTAGTTGGTGCGTTTACCATTTCATCCTTTATTACGCCACCAGATATCACCTCAATGATTATGCTGGCGGTCCCCATGTATCTGCTCTATGAACTAGGCCTGCTCGCCGTGAGATGGCTGATCGCGCCACGTATTGCGACCGTGGAAACCTGATCATTCATCTAGCATGTTCTAGATTCGTCCAGCCGCGAACAGCCGCCCTCACCGTAACCCAAAGGCTTTCCATGCGCCGTTCCGCACCCGCATCCGGACAATCCGTCGACTCGACGTGCGCGTAGTTTCGGCGCCCCATTTGTCGCGGACATCGACACCCAACTTGGGGTAGGCACGGGGGGATTGGGCCGCTGGCGATAGATCAGCGCTCACCGTTCAATCTGCTCTCGCGCCGGATCGATTGCGGCGGGTGTCCATGCAGTTTGATGAAAGCCCTACGCATCCGTTCCGGATCGGCGAATCCCACAGCCAGAGCAATCTGCTCGATCGGTTCGCTACCATCCTGCAGGCGGAGCCGCGCAGATTCGACTCGCAAGCGCTCGATGGCCTTAGCAGGCGTTTCACCAGTTTCTCGGCGAAATGCCCGTCCAAATTGTCGCAGACTTAACCTCGCGGCATCGGCGAGTCGATCAACAGGTAGGGCTTCCGCCAGATGTTCCCTGGCAAAATTCAGAGCGATGCGGATGCGATCGGATTCCGGCTCCATTTGCGACATCGCAGAGAATTGGGATTGACCTCCGGGCCGACGAAACGGAACGACCAAGAGCCTAGAGACAGCGCGCGCAACTTCCAAACCGACATCTTTTTCAATCATGGCAAGCGCCAAGTCTATTCCGGAAGCGATACCCGCCGACGTCCAAATGTGACCGTCCGTTATATAGATACTATCGCCCTCGACCCTGGTTCGAGGGAAGAGCGACTGCAATTGAGCAGCGTATCGCCAGTGCGTCGTTGCTCTACGACCGTCCAACAAGCCGGTTTCCGCAAGCAAAAATGCGCCTGTACAAACACTTGCCACCCGCAAGGCCCTGGCGCCCAATTTCTTAGCAGCGGCAATGTTCTCTGATGTCTGCATGGGATCGATATCACCACCCACGAACACAACAGTGTCAAATGTGCGCCTCCCGATTGGCAGTGTCTCGATCGGAAGGCCTGCATTGCTAACAACAGGCCCTCCGGACTGTGAGATGACACGAAGGTCATATGGCATATGGCCAGCGGCCGTGGCCACCTGATTGAAAGTCGAAAGTGGTCCGGCAAGATCAAGATTATCGTGACCACGGCAAACGAAGAATCCAATCCGATGCATGACAAGTAGCCAGCTGAAAATTCTAGAGTGGCTTATATTACCAACTTCCCTTACATCAAGCCATGCGACAAAAAGGAAGGGTGGACGCCATGTGCGCGTCGCCAATCAGCAAGTGAACCGCTCCGGTTTCTCTGGAGGTGGCTCGGTTTGAGCCATACTGGTCATCCCCAAAGCAGCCGTTCGCCACCGACTCAAATGGGTCGGCAAGAGACCTTCAGCAGGATGATGACTTGCCTGATGACGATGGGCGGAAAGAAGCTTCGCGCCTGTTTTCAAAGGGCTTGGAACTACTATCCAATCTTTTGTTTCCGCCCGCATCAGCAGTGTTTCGTGTTTGCTCATTGGAGCAAAAGAAAAAAGCACACCCCAGTGCGGGGGGGAGGGCTTTCGCCCTCTCCCCCGTGTTTGTCACTATGTTCGCTAGATATCACGCCTGTCACGCCGATCTTGCAATTATTTCATCGGCCCGTATTGGGTGAAACCGTAAGCCAATACTTAGCCCGCAATTACGAGCTTTTTACTGGCCCAGCGCCTTGCAAGTGCTTGCCCATTCATTCGCCTGGTCCATAGAGACCGAGTCATCACGCCCATTAGCATCCGCGTCCTTGACGTACGCGTTGCGCAGCTTCGTGATGCACGGTGTATCCGTTGGCCAATCAGTGCCAGCTCCCGTGGGAAGGTCAGGATCGGCCGTCAATGCACTGGCAGGAGCCACAGCCGGAGTACTGACACTTGCAGGTGAAGTCGTGTCTCGCTGGACAGCCTGCTGCATCGCTTGCTGACTTGGAGCTTGTATGGATTGTTGCGATTGAGGCACTGGCTGTATATCGCCATACCCATCGATGGTTGCACCCCCGACCTCCTTTGCTACAACAGCTGGAGGAGCCGTTCCAACGAGACGACCGCTCAGGTTGTAGCAGACGCTGCTCAAGCAAATTAGCTTGTTATCCGAGAGTCCGTGCGGCGCACCGATGCCGACTCCAGTGGCAGTCGGTGGTTGCATCGTCAACGCGAATTGAACATCCGATGGATCAACAGGGTATGCCGCCTTTCTGCCTTCGGTCGAGTCCACTAATTGGAGATAACCGAGAGAATCGATACCGTACAGGCTGATTGATGAGGCCGGCAATCCCTTCTGGAGGTAAGCGTGTGTCACAGCGTCTAACGGTGGTTGGCCTGGAAAGAATGGAGTCAGCTTGTTGCCGTAAGTCGTGTCCGGAATCGGCGATGCCGACTTTGTCGCTTCCGGCGGTCCAGGAATGCGGGTGTTCGTCAGCCACGAATAAGCTTGATCGAAGTTTTTGACCTTGTTGTCGACGACCAGCTTGGATAGCCCTTCAACCATCAAGGAGCCATAGTTTGTCGTGGTAGCGGTTCCGTCTTTGTGGTGGATGACGAGACCAACTCCGGTCAACGAGGGCGTGCCATCAGGACCGTAGGTCCACTGCCAATCATCGCCAGCCGACACGACATCCATGCCGCCGTTTTTGACGAACAGCGAATCATCGACGCCTTTGTAATTGCAGTCGTATTCGACGACGGTCCGGCTGTGGTCGTCTTGGCTTGTCGTCCACTTCGGATCGCATATCACCCGATTGTCCAGCGCTTGGTCAACGGTCATGTTGGCGTCGCCGAAAGGAAGAACCTTTACTTCGCTGACCTGTTTGTTGTCACCACACCCGGTGAGGGCAACGAACACCGCGCAAGTTAAAAATACACAGATTGCATGTTTAGTACGTTTCACGTTTAGACCCCCGTTTAATGTGCTGGACATACTGCAGCTCTAGAGCAGCAGCATGTTGATTGGACGGCTTCGGCGTTGAAGAGCTTCGAGCCTTAAGCGGTGCTAGGTGCGACTTAATTCAGTTTCCCAAAGCGTTGCGAAGCCCTTGCTCTTCGGGAGTCAAAGCCTGCGATGTACTGGAGCTGCCATTCACCCATACCGGATAGGACGTAGCCAAACTCGACAGTGCACCGAACAGCACGACAAGGCCTGCTATCGTGTAGATCAACTGCTGACGCTTCACAGCGTCTGCATTGACCAGCCGCAACACTTTCGTTGGTTCAGTACCCGGCTCGCATTCCGTTACGCTGCTCCATCCCATGCGAAGACCGACCCTAGTCAGTAACGTACAGCCGCAGAAGCTGCAGAAGATCGCGAAGTACAACGCCTCGGGAGCGCTGGCACTGGAGTCTTCGGGATGCAAGACCAAAACACCGATTGCCATGACAATGCCGGCAATAGCTGCGGCAACGTACCAGTGCTTGGCCGTCATGCCCCAATACACTGGATTGGCGGCCGCCTGTTGAAAGCCGTTGACGGCTTGCAGTTGATGGCTGCTTCGGCCGTGGTTGTATGCCATGTACAAACACCATGGCAACACGACGGGAGCAAGCAGCATAAGGAGCGTGCTGCTTAACGTGAAGGACAAGAGCAGCAAGGGCATGACGATAAAACAGCGTGCGACGCCAAGCTTCTGAATGCCGTTCATCCGCGGCAGGATCTTAGTTAGTGGCTCCATGCGTAGTCTCTCTTTGGGTTGGGTAAGTTGGGTTGTGTTGAATCAAGTGCGCAGCGGCGCTCGACGAGGGTCAGGCCGCAGCCCGACTCGATGTCGTTTCAATTGATCGAGGTGTAGGCCTTTCGTCGGTCGAGCACCGAGCTTGCGCGGCTTCACATTGGTAGTTCGATGGCCTTCTTTGGCTGAATCACCCTGGCGGAATCAATTCCTTTTGTAGAATATATCCCGTGGATTGATAGTCTCGCAATCGGCACCTTGCTTGCATGGCAAGGGACTTCGACGAAGTGCGCGAACAGTTGGCGTTCAACATTCGAACGCTGAGGGCTGGTATGCAGCTCTCACAGGAGCGGCTGGCTCTTGACGCCGACGTTGACCGAACGTACGTCAGTCAGATCGAACGTGGAATTGGCAACCCTTCTTTGCTCGTGTTGTGCAAGCTTGGGCTGGTGTTGAATACTGATGTCGGCGATTTGCTGGAAGGGAACGTGTCGCCATCACGCCGTCGTAAGTAGCCGCTAGTACTAGCCCACCCTTTTAGGCGTGGTCGCCAAAGCTCAATAAGCGGCTTGGCGGAACGGCGTGCGAGCCTTTTGGCGCGCACGCTTTGTCGGTTCCTATACGACTAGCCTCAACGCTTCATTCCATGCTCGTTGTTTCAGCATTGCGCCCTGCCCGAACCAGGCGGCTTCCAGTCGATGGCCATCACTGCGAGCCCGTCGATGGTGGTCGACGAACTCCGTGACGCTGTTGACCAAGCCCCACGCTGTACCAGCCGCAGAAGCTAGGTTCGAGCCTTTGCCGCGCCCCACGAAGAGCTCCCGTACCGATTTGACTGCAAGGTCGTTGACGACTGTCGCGCCGCGTTCGGTGAGCGTCGCTACCGGGTAGGTTAGTACGCGCTGTAGGAACGCTTCGGTTGTGTGTGCATTGACCCTGCACTCGGACAACGCCTTCATCTGCATCATGAAGTCGTCCCACGACGCAATCGCGATCCCGAGCTGGCGTTTGACGGCCTGAGCGTCGAACTGACATCGGTGAGGTACTTTCACCGCTCCAGCACCCTTTGCCAGGGCAATTGCAAGCGTGTTGTTGCAGACAACGCGCACCGACGTGAATTGCGCAGTCGTCGCGAGGCTGCCATCACAGGCCGTGGCAAGCAGCAGGTAGCCGTTGACCTGATCACCGCCCTTCAGCGACACGGATTGCCCAGTACGGGCGAGTGCCCAGAACTTGCGACCTTCCTTCAGGACACCGGCGGTCTCCAGCTCGTACCCACCAATATCGGTGAGGTCACGATAGAACTCCAGAATTTCGCCTGGCTGCACCACGTGAAAGCGTTTGGACACCACGGCCAACGGTGCCTTGGTATCCGACCGATACAGCACCTTCTGTTCTGGGAAGGCGTTGATGACTCCCAGGTGGTTACTGCCGGAGATGTAGCGGACCTCGGATTGCTCGATCTGCCAGTCCATACCCGCCTGCCTCTTCCATGTGTCAATGGATTGCTGCGGGGCCAGTTTGTTGCCTAGACCATGCCACGGCGTCTCGCCGGCATAGGCCATCGTTTCAACCAGGTGCATTGTCGTTTCCTCGTTAGTTGGCGGCATAAACGCACAAGGACCGGACATGCCGGGCTTTGTGCGCTTTGCTTGGGGTGGAGCGGATCAGGGAGATTTGTCGTTGCCGCAGCTGGTGCACTTGATGATGCCAACCAGAACCGCGGTAGCAACCACCAGGATGCAGTAGACCGTATCGAGTTTGCTGCTCATGTCCTCGGGTACACATGGGGAACGCTGCGATGCGGAGCGTCCAGACGCGAAGCCGAAGGTCACTGACTTCAAATTGGTATCCATCACATCAGCCTTCTACCAGCCATGCTGACGCACTCAGCACCTACGACGATGTGGTCCAGAATCCGCACACCGATCAGCCGCAAGGCGTCGCGGAGCTCGCTGGTGATTGCCCGGTCGGCGGCGCTGGGCTCGGCAATACCGCTGGGGTGGTTGTGCGCCAGAATGGCCGCGCATGCATTGACGCTCAGTGCCGCCCGAACCACCTCACGGGGATATATGCTGGCTCCGTCGATGGTGCCGGTGAAGAGCTTCTGGCAATCGATGATGCGATGCCGATTGTCCAGCCAGAGGATGTGGAATTCTTCATGCGCGAGGGCACCAAGACGCATGCGCAGGAAGTCGTTGGCATCGGTCGGGCTGCCGATACTTCCCTGACGCCTGAGCCTTTCCCCGAGAATGCCTTCAGCCGCCGCGAGCACGTCTTGCTCAGAGGTTTCGCTGGCGAGTTTGTATCGTGTGTAAGCCATGGATCGAATAACTTTCATGAGTAGCTCCTTGTGAGCGACACAAACGCATAGAGCCCAGCCGTGAGGCCGGGCTCTATGCGTGGTCGCGAGAAAAGGTGGGGAAAGCGAAGGGATTCGAGCAGGGACGACTCGTCACAGCTGACGCCTGTGGCGCTAGCTCAGAGCCGGATCCATGCGACTGACATCAAAGACATACACGAAGGCCTGGCAACTAGAGCTATCTGGCAGCAAGCGGTCAATCGGCGCGCCGATTGTCGAACCTGGCACCCAGCCTACGGCTCAGCCGAGCAATTCGCCAAGGATCGCACTGGCAATAATGTTCAGGAGGTCACCGCCCTTCGCCTACGTCATCGCGCTCGAGGCACCCCGGATGGCACCCGCTCGCCGGGGGACGACAAACGCGGTATGGCAGCGTGGGCACGATAGGGTCATGTGCGTGCGACCTCGCTCTTTGGTGCGACGGCCTCCTCGCGGCTATTGCTATCGGCGACCAGGTAGCCGATCGAAAACACGATGGCGAAGGCAACAAGACATTCGAGTACTGGGTAGTTGTACATCACGATTTCTCCCATGAAGGTTGGATTCGAGACTGACAAGGCAGCTCTTCTGATCGGGCTTCTCGCTCCTCTCCATGGGGTGATATGGGTTTCAAGATTTTTGGCATCGACAGCGTTCATCACGCAAAGTGCAAAACGCCAGCGATGCTCGCCGTCGCCGTAATTGACCAGCGTCCTTAGAAATCCGACCACGGCCAATGGCCGAAGGCCACGCTACCGATCCTTACCAATGCGCAGCCCACCGCCAGCGTAACTAGCCGCGCTCGCCAAGAACGATTACTAACCGAGTCGAACTTGCGCGAAACTGTCCAACAGAATTGCTCACACGGCGGTAACGTCGAGAACGCCAAAGAATTATCCTCCCCGCTCCGATGTCCATGAACGAGCATCGTTCCGTAAGCAGTGTGGCGAGACTAGGCAACTGTGCTGACCTTTATTTGGTCAACAATCTGGCAACCTGCTCCTCGTTAGAGGTGCTCGCTTCGGCTGACATGTGTTTCTAACCTGGAGTTCTGGCCTTCCGGGATGCAGCACCCTGCTTAGTGCTCCGCATCGGGTTATTCAGGAAATCCGCCCACTCCTGCATCATCGATATACGCTCACCCATGTATTCTGCATGGTTGTAGCTAGCACGCACCTTGTTGCGTTCGGCATGAGCCAGCTGACGCTCGATCACATCTGAGCGATAGCCCATCTCATTGAGGATGGTGGACGCCGTGGCGCGGAAGCCGTGAGCCGAGAAGCCAATGCTGTCCTTGCCATTAAATCCCATGCGCTCCAGTGCGCGATTCAAGGTAGTGGCGGTCATGCACTCGTTTGGCCTGCGGTAGTTCGGGAACAGGGCATCACGTCCCCCGGTATAGGTCTGTAGCTCACACAACAGACTTACGGCCTGTTTTGACAATGGAACAATGTGGGGTTCGCGCATCTTCATACGCTCTGCGGGTATGCGCCATTCGGCGTTATCCAGGTCGAACTCCGACCACTCGGCCTTGCGAAGCTCGACGGTGCGCACAAAGGTAAGCAGCATCAGTCGTAGTGCGATTACGGTAGTGCGATACCCACCGTACTTTCCCAACGCTTTGGTGAAGTCAACGATCTGACTGCGCGAAAGCGGCTTGTGATGCTCAACCTTCGGGCGATGAATGGCCCCTTTTAATGCGGCCGCGGGATCGCCGTCGGCGCGCAGTGTGGCTACGGCATATCTGAAGATGGCCGAAGACCACTGGCGAACCAACAAAGCCACGGTCTCCGCTCCCCGCCCTTCGATGCGGCGGATGATTTCAAGTAGGTGTGCCGCCGTGACGCTGCGAATCGGCAACCTGCCTACCTGGGGAAATACATCTGACTCCAAGAACCGCTCCACCTGGCGTAAATAGTACGGTGTCCACCCGGGAGACTTCTTGGAAATCCACTCCTTCGCAACAGCTTCGAACGTGTTCGCGTTCGCCGCATGGTTCGATAGCCGTTCGGCCTGTCGGCTATGTGAAGGATGAATACCCTGCTTGACGAGTGCCCGTGCCTTTCCGTGCTCGGCCCGCACCTCGGCAAGAGCGATGCTCGGGTAATCCCCAATGGCGAAGACGTTCTCCCTGCCAGCGATGCGATAGCGAAAACGCCAGAGCTTCGCCCCGGTCGGACGCACTTCCAGATAGAGGCCACCACCATCTGCCAGCTTGATGGGTTTTGGACCAGGTTTGGTGTTGCGGATCTTGGCGTCAGTCAGCGACATGGTGCGGGTATCGGGATTCGATACCCGCAACGGTACCCGCAATTTCTCTAGCTTACAACGGATGCTCGCGGACACCTACGGCGAAGAAGTCAGTGCTTTAAAGGCATTTCATGCGATCGCGCGGACTATCATGGATACGCTTGGATGCTGATGCTAGTTGTCGATCATCAGCAGCATGGGATGGCGGATCCTGTCGGTAAAACAGCGCGGGCCACCAACGGCGCGTGCCGGCTGTGCGACAACGGCAAGTCTGCCTGGACCGCCGCCGCTCGCATCTGCAGGCCGTCATTGTGCGGGATGACGCATGCTGTCGTCATCCCGCCAGTTCGACGGGGTAATGCTGTGACAAAAAGGTTATAGAGCGGCAATGGGCATTGCGTAGTGCAGCCGCCGGCTGCGTTCCGCTTCATAATTGCGGGAAGCTGACGTTTTTGCGCAGCCACCGAAGCGAACCGCTGGCGGACTATCGCCCGCCAGTGGCTGGTCCGACTACTGAATCAACCCTCCGGGTGCATGGCCTTGCATGACGCACCGGTGCACTCGATCTGCAGCGCGGCCGTTGTCGGGCATGTTGACTCGAACAACGCACGCTGACCGTCTGCCATCAACACGCGGATCGCCCGGTCACACTGCCGCGTAGCGGCAACGTTTTGCGCCGCATTGAACATGGAAGCGCTGATGCGCCCATCGAGACTGGCCAGATCCACCTGTGGTGAATTCTGCGGCTGGCTGTAGCTGATCGGCGACGGCACCGAAGGACTGATGTAAGAATAGGCGTGCGAAGACGGAGCATTCGACATCACCGAGATCGTGTTCGGATAGTGATGCGCCGCGCCGTTGCCGAAATCGACGATCAGGCCAATCACCCCGCCGAAAAGAAGATTGCCCCAGACCATGCCGCGCACGCTGGAGTAAGTCATCTGGCTTCCGACCGGAGCGCCGTCTTTCACGCATTGGACGTCGAGCGGACTGCTGTCGCGGTGCACGGTAACTGTACCTGGCGTCGTGACGCTTTGTGTTCCCCGGTTATTCGTCACCGAACAGTTGGCGCCCTGGACGCTTTGGCCGCCCGAACGAGCCTCCACGCTGAGGTGTTGATGTGTACCGCCCACGATGGATGCGCAACCGGAAAGGCCGCAAATCATCAGCAACGTCATGGCTTTCTTACTGGACAAATGATGCATCGTTCCCGCTCCTTGAGTAGTGATATGCACACGGACGCACGGCGTTCGAAAGAACGCCTGCTTGAAAAAGTCACCGGAAGTGTGAAACGCCTGCACCAGAGCCCGGCGAAGAAGCCCAGGTTGTCGCGTAGAAGCGACTTGATGCCTCGGCACGATTACCCCCCAGTCATCGTGCCCGCTGATTCTTGCAGAAACGCGTGGGGAATTTCGACTATTTAATTCGATGGCCGCATCGAAAGATTTTGCGGCGTTAAATGGAGTGAAGTCTGCTCAGATGAATTCGCGGTTGTGCGTGTCGTGAATCAGCCTGATCTCCAACCATCGCGCAGGCGCGTTACCTTACAGAAGCATGTGGCGAACTCCGACGGAGACTTTAGGATTTCTGCATCCCGAGCCTAGCCGTCTCAGGCCCGACTGCTCTACCGAGTATTTTTTCTGCGCTGCTGATGTCGCACGCATTCCGGTTGCCGTGCCAGAGCAACTACGATTGCAGTACAAACAGGGCAGCTATCCGATGCGTAACTTGATCGTGGTGCTTGGCGACCAACTGGATCGCGAATCAACCGTGCTGGAAGATTTTGACCCCGCGCTTGATGCGCTGTGGATGGCCGAATGCGCCGGTGAGGCCACGCACGTGTGGTCACACCAGGCGCGCATCGCCTTGTTTCTCGCTTCGATGCGGCACTTTCGTGACGACATGCGCGCGCGCGACTGGCCGCTGCACTATCAGGCGCTGGGCGAGCACACGCATGCGCAACTCGATGACGTGCTGCGCGAAGACTTGCGCAAGCTGAAACCCGAACGCGTTGTGTTGGTACGCCCCGGCGAGTGGCGTGTACGTGAAGCGCTGCGCACGGTGGCAAGGGACGAAGGCGTCGAATACGCCGAGCGTCCCGACCGCCATTTCTTCATCGAGCCGGAAGACTTCGCCGAATGGGTCGGCGCGCGCCGTGAAATTCGCATGGAGCATTTCTATCGCTGGATGCGTCGGCGCTTCGACGTGCTGATGGACGAGGACCAGCCGACCGGCGGCCAGTGGAACTACGACCACGACAACCGCAAGAGCTTCGGCAAGAAAGGTCCGGGCATGCTGCCCGCGCCCAAGCGTTTCCCGCCGGACGCGATCACCCGGGAAGTACTCGATCTCGTGGCCGAGCGGTTCGGCGATCATCCCGGCAGTCTGGAGGCTTTCGACTGGCCGGTCACGCCGAAACAGGCTACGCAGGCACTGAAGGATTTCATCGATCACCGCCTGACCGCCTTCGGCCAGTGGCAGGACGCGATGTGGAGCGGCGAGCCGTGGCTGTATCACGCACGACTGTCCACGGCGCTGAACCTCAAGCTGCTCGACCCGCGCGAGGTGGTGCAGGCTGCTGTCAACGCCCTCAAGAGCGGACGCGCCGAACTGGCCGCGGTGGAAGGTTTCGTGCGGCAGGTGCTGGGCTGGCGCGAATTCATCCGCGGCATGTACTGGCGCGACATGCCGAAGCTGCTGCAGGGTAATGCGCTGAAGGTGCACGCGCCGCTGCCCGCGTTTTACTGGACCGGCGACACCCACATGAACTGCCTGCGCGAAGCGCTGGGGCAGACGCTGAAACACGGCTACGCGCACCATATCCAGCGGCTGATGGTCACCGGCAACTTCGCGCTGATCCTGGGCGTGGAGCCGGCGCAGATCCACGCGTGGTATCTGGCCATTTATGTCGACGCCGTGGAATGGGTCGAGGCACCCAACGTGATGGGGATGAGCCAGTTTGCCGACGGCGGCAAGATGGTGTCCAAGCCGTATTGCTCATCCGGTCGTTATATCCAGCGCATGAGCAACTACTGCGACGACTGCCGTTTCAAACCCGATAAAGCCGTCGGCGACGACGCCTGCCCCTTCACCACGCTGTACTGGGATTTTCTCGACCGTCATCAGACGCGCTTCGCCCATCACCCGCGCGCCGCGCTGCAGTGGAAGTCGCTGGAGCGCTTGAGCGAGGATGAGCGCAAGGCCATTCGCGATCAGGCGGGCGCGTTGCGCAAGCAGCTGGCGAAAGCGGATTGATCGCGAGTCAGCGACCGGCCGGCGCCGGAAACGCCAGCACCTGCTCGGTGTAGGTCTCGATCACCGTACTGAACGGCCGATTGTCGGCCGCGTAGAGAACTGCACGATGCTGCAGCACTTGGTGCGGAATCGACAAGGTGCCCTGGCCGGCAGGCAGTGCGTTATCGGCCGACTCCCAGCCAGCGGGCAATGGCGACCACAGCAACTTCGCGTCGAGCGTCTGCCGACGAAAATGCAGCGGCAGTACCACGCGTCCGAAGGGCGTATCGGTGTGATCGAGCTGCTCGTTCATCGCGGCCGTGAGCCGCGACGGCACGTACCAGTTGTCCGCTTCGGAAAGCACATGCGAGCCGCAGCGCAGCAGCACGCGGCGATAGCGCACGGGCTCGATCGGTCCGATCGCCAGCTGCGTGCGTAGATCGTCAGGCAGCGGCTTGTCTTCACCGGTGACGCGCTGTGCGCTGATCTTGGCCGGCTCGGCCATGTGGTGATCGCCGCACCAGCGCTCCATCGTCAGCGTGGCGCTGTCGTGACTCAGCAGATCGGCGTTGAAGGTCTGCAGCAGCGCCAAAGCTTCCAGTCGGCCTACCGGCGTATCCGGCCATGCTGTCGTCGTATCACGCGCCGAGGCGCCGCCGACCAGACAGCATAGTAAGAGTCCGACGATGATTGTCGATGCCCGCCGATTCTTCATCATAAGCCTTTCGCCGCCTGTGCCACCGCACGAAACAGCGCACGGCCTTTGTTCATGGTCTCTTCCCACTCGGCCGCAGGATCGGAGTCGTAGACAATGCCAGCGCCGGCCTGAACGTGAAGACGACCGTTCTGGATCACCGCGGTGCGAATCGCGATGGCGGTGTCGGCATCGCCCCACCAGCCGATCCAGCCGATCGCACCGGCGTAGATATTGCGTTTGTACGGCTCCAGCTCCTGAATGATCTCCAGCGCTCGGATCTTCGGCGCGCCGCTGAGCGTACCGGCCGGGAACGTCGCCTTGAGGACGTCCATATAGCTTAGCCCGGGGCGCGCTTTGCCCTGCACCTGCGACACGATATGCATCACATGCGAGTAGCGCTCGATCGCGAACGATTCGCTCACTTCCACGCTGCCAGTTTCGCTGATGCGGCCGATGTCGTTGCGCCCCAGATCGATCAGCATCACATGCTCGGCGCGCTCTTTCGGATCGGCCAGCAGCTCGGCTTCCAGAGCCGCATCCTCCGCCTCGCTCGCGCCGCGTTTGCGCGTGCCGGCGAGCGGACGCACGACGACCTTGCCATCCTTCAGGCGCGCCAGAATTTCCGGCGACGAGCCGACGATCTGCGTATCGCCCAGATCGACGAAGTACATGTAAGGCGACGGATTGAGCGCGCGCAATGCACGATAGACATCGATCGGTCGCGCGTTGAAACCCACGCTCAATCGCTGCGACGGCACCACCTGGAAAATATCGCCGGCGCGAATGTATTCCTTCGCACGCTCGACCATCGCCTCGAATTCCTCGCGGGTGAACGACGAGGTGAAATCGCTTTCGTCCACCAGCTCGACCGATGGCGTCGGCGACGGATACGAGGCACCGCCCTGACGCAGGCGGTAGACCAGTGCATCCAGCCGCCGCTGCGCATTGGCATAGGCCTGCGGCTGCGTGGGATCGGCGTGCACGATCAGGTACAGGCGGCCCTTGAGGTTGTCGAACACCGCGACCTCTTCGGCCAGCATCAGCAACACATCGGCCGTGCCCAGCTCGTCGGGGCGGTCCCACTGCGCCAGCCGAGGCTCGATGTAGCCGATCGTCTCGAAACCGAAATACCCGACCAGACCGCCGCTGAAAGCGGGCAGCTCGGGCAGCTGCGGCACGTCGTATTGCTGGCGCAGCACCTCGATTTCGGCCAACGGATCGGCGACGTGGCGGCGCTCGGTCACCTCGCCCGAATCCTCCACTTCGAGTTCGTGGCCGCGCAGCCGATACACGCGCCGGGCCGGCAGACCGATGATCGAATAGCGACCCCAGGTCGCCCCACCCTCGACCGATTCGAACAGAAACGTATAGCGGCCATCGGCCAGCTTCAGGTACACCGACAGCGGCGTATCGAGGTCGGAAAACACCTCGCGCACCAGCGGGATGCGCGTATGGCCCTTGGCCACCAGCACGTCGAATTCGTCTCGGGAAATCACAAGCGGCTCTGACTGAAGGGAAGCGGCTGCTGAAGATAGCAGGCTGCGGGCGGACAGGCACGGCGTCGGCCCATGCTCGACAGCTTTCCGACGCGCCTCTACTCTCCACACTCAGCGACAGGGGAGATACATCGTCGTTCGCTGCGGGCTTGCTCGCCGAGCGTCGCAGCACACAGCTCACTTCACGAAGACAGGGGACGCCGCGTGACCATTGACGATCAGGTATGGATAGGCCAGAACGGCGAAAAATATGGGCCCTACAGCGAGGCTACGGTGCGCCAGTGGCTGGCCGAAGGAAAATTCGCTCCCGATGCGCTGGCATGGCGCGAGGGCATGCCGGACTGGGTGCCGCTGAGCCACTTTTTTTATGCGGCTCCCGGCATGACGCCACAGCCGGCACCACCGCCGGCCTTTCGAACGCAAGACGGTGGTTTCGGCGGCGATTCTTTTTCGGCCCAGCGTTACGGTGACACCGGCCGCACCCAGGCAAACCGTGCCGATATTCCCGAGCCACCTTCGCTGCACTGGGGCCTGGTGCTGCTGTACTCGATCCTCACCCTCGGTATTTTTTCGCTGATCTGGCCGTTTATTCAGGCCAGCTGGATTCGCAGGGTCGATCCGCAAAGCAAGAGCCGGCTGCTGCTGGTCATCGCGCTGGTCTGCTTTTTGATCGGTGAGCCGATCTACTGGATCGGGGTCGCGGCTCAAATGCATGGCAACAGCGGAGCGGCCGGCCTGGGCGGGATGATCTTGCTGGCGCGCTGGATTCTTTATCTGGTGGCTTATTTCTCGATGGCCGGATCCATCGAGAGGTTGGTTGGCCAGTACGGCATCCGTTCGGAGATCGGCCGCATCACCCTGTTCTTTTTTCCGATGTTCTACCTGCAGGCACAGCTGACGTGGCTGGCGCGCTGGCGGCAGACCGGCCAGACCTTTCCGGCCGCATCGAAGGGATCTATCTGGGCCACGGTCCTGATCGTGCCCTTCATTGCCATACTGGCCGCCATCGCCATTCCCGCTTATCAGAGTTACATCGTCCGCATGCAGGTGACCGAAGGTTTGTCGCTGGCCGATAGCGCCAAGACGGCATTCAGCGCGTACTACGACAGCCACCATGCCGTGCCGACGGACAACGCCGCCGCCGGCCTCGCGCCGGCGACATCGATCACCGGCAAATACGTCTCCAGCGTCGATGTCTCCGGCGGCAAGATCACGGTCACGTTCGACGGCGACGGCGCCAACGGGACGATCCGCGACAAGGCGCTGGTGCTGACGCCGGAAACCAGCAGCGGCCAGATCACCTGGACGTGCAGCGCGGAGAGCACGGTACCGGCGCGGGATCTGCCCGTGAGCTGCCGCCGCTGAATTCAACCGCAGGGTGCGAGTTCTCGCGTTTGCATCCAGCCGGGCTTTTTCGACTTACATCGGCTCAGCCGCCCAGACGCTGCCTCGACATGCCGTGCAGCTGCAGGGCGAAAGCCACGCCACTGGCGTCGTCGAGATTGCGCGCCGTGGCGACGCCATGGTGGCGCTCGGCCACCAGCCGCACCACGTAAAGACCGAGCCCCAGATGCGGCACGTCGCCCGGCGTGGCCTTGTCGCGCAGGCTGACCAGGGTGTCGAACAGGCGACCCTGCATGGCTTCGGGCAGCAACGGGCCCTGGTTGGCCAGCTCGATCTGCGCGCCGTTTTCGATCGGCGACAGGCTCAGCCGCAGCCAGCCCTGCTCGGGCGTGAACGACAGCGCGTTGTCGAACAGCTTGTCCAGCGCCTGCGCCACCAGTTCGGGCGCGCAGTGCAACACCAGCGGGGCGTCGGGCAGCACGCAGTCCAGCCGGCGCGCACCGATCAATGCGCGATAGGCGTCGGCACAGCCGCGCACGACATCGCGCAGATCCACGTCTTCGGGTTCGGCGCTGGTGATCGAGCGTTCCATACGACTGGACTCGCTCATCGCACGCACCAGGGCACCGAGCCGAGCCACGCCGTCACGCGCGCGTTCCAGATAGGGCCGCCCTTCGGGAGTCAGTGCCGCGTGCTCCAGATTGTCCAGCGACGATTTGACGATCGCCAGCGGGGTGTTGAGTTCGTGCGACAGCTTGGAGGTCAGCGTGCGCAGATAATCGGTATAGCTGCCGACCATGCCGAACAGTTTCTCGAAGCTGCGCGCGAGGTCGCCGATCTCATCCATCGAATCGGTCATCGGAAAACGGCCATCCTCGAAAAGGCCGTCCAGACGTCCATCGTTGAGCTGAGCGCGCTCGGCCGCATTGCGCAATCGACCGAGTCGAAGGCTTAGCCGAGTGGCAAACGCCAGCAGGATCGCGCCGGCAACCAGCAGCACGCCAAAGCTGGTCAACAGCAGGCCGAGCAGCGCGCGATTGGCCAGCAGCGGCACGGTGCGGCTGGCCTGCTCCAGCAGCAGCACGCCATCGACCTTGCCGCCCTGCCCGATCGGTACGGCGGCGGTGAGCACCACGCTGCCGCGCTGCTCGCCGCTGCGCCATACGCTGACCGGCTTGCCTGCACCGGCATGGGCAACTTCGCGCGTATCCAGTCGAGGCACATCCTGCGACCACAGGCTGGCGTCCTCCAGCCGCTTGCCGAGCAGCGAGCGATAGATGATCGAGGCGAACCAGCCGGGCTGGCCGTCGGTGCCCGGTGTGGTATTCAGCCGGCCGCTGCGCGCCAGCAGCCAGCCCTGCGGCGCCAGTAGGCGCGCCTGCGCGTCGTCCGGCGCAAGCCGACCCAGTTCACCGGACAAGAGTGTCGAGTAGGCAAGTAGCGGTCGCGTATCCGCCGCTGTGGGATCACCACCGGCCGAGGCGTCGTACACGCCCACGCCCAGCGCGCGCAGTTTCAGGCTGCGCGACAAACGCAGCTCGACGCGATAACCGCTGCCGTCCTCCTGCCACTGCGCGGTCAGCGGATCGGGAAAGCCGGCCACCGGCGGATCGAGCGAATGTGCGGTCAGCGGGCCGGGCGCCGCGCTGGCCAGCAGATAGCGCTGCTTGCCCGCCGCGTTCGCCAGCGTAAGGATGAGATGGTCGGCGGCCAGCGCATTGGCGTCACTCGCATCGGCGCGCGTGCGGCGGGTATCGCGCACGTCGGCGTAGAGGTAAAGCCACTCGCCGTCCTGGGCCAGCAGCAGTTTGCCGCGAGGATTCGATGCGGGGCCGAGCGCCTGACTCCAAGGCGTCAGCGGCGCCCAGTCGTCGCCGTAGCCATCTACCGTGATGGGGCTGGTCGCCTGCTGCACATACCAGCCGTTGGCATCCTCCGGCAGCACCGCGCCGGTGACCACCAGGCTGCGCGCCACCGCGCGTGCCGAGGCGAGCAAGGCATCGGCCTGCCCTTCGCGCAACAGCGTCTCCATCTGCCGCACGTATAACCAACCCGCGATCGGCAGCGCCAGCGTGCACAGCGCCACCAGCACCAGCTTTTTACGCAGGCTCATCGGCGGACTAGCCGCGACGCAGGCATCGGCGTGCCATCACGGCGCTGACGTTCGGCTGGTGGACTTGTAGCCGCGCTGATATTTCGTGTACGTCGATTTCTGCACCACCTGCCGCAGCAGCGCCAGCACCGACGCGCGCTGCGGGTCCTTGGCGGCCACCGTCATCGACCAGCTCAGGCGGATGCCGGTAGCTTTGCCGGGATCGCAGAACACCACGGCATCGTCCATGTGGTCGCTGCCCTGATACAGCACGCCGTCGCAGGTCATGGCCGTGCCGGTGACCGGGAACGCACTGACCGCGGCTTTCGGATCTTTCTTCACATAGCTGGCCTGGTCGGCCGCCCGCTCCGCCTTCAGCGAAGGCAGCTTGCGCGGCCACACGTTGAGCACCATCACGCGGTCAGGGTTGCCGGTCCAGTCGCCCTGGTAGATCACTAGATTGACGCCGATGGCGCGGGCGTACTGGCAGCAGTCGCTGGTCCAGCCCGCCGGCGGCACGGTCACGATGGACCAGCCGGGTACCGATTCGTCGGCACCGCCGCTGACAGTTACCGTCTTTGCGTCACCCTGGGTCGCTGCGGTCGCAGCGCGAGGCGAGACGTGCGAGGCGCCATGCGACGTCGACAGCGGAATCGGCGACGTGGCGGACGATGCAGCCACCGGAGCGACCGCCGTGCGATCGACGGAATGCCCCGTCGTGGCGACCAGCAGCAGTGCAAGCGCGATGAGCGTCGCGCGCATCACGGCTTCCACCGGTAGCCGACGCCGTGCACGGTTTCGATGCCGTCGAACTCGGGCGCCACGGCGATGAATTTTTTGCGGATGCGTTTGACGTGCGAGGTGATGGTGGCGTCGTCCACCACCAGCTCGGCCTCGCGCATCAGCTGGTCGCGATTCTTCACGTGGCCGGGGAAGCGGATCAGCGTGTGCACCATCCAGAACTCGGTGACGGTGAGCGGAATCTCCTCGCCGTTCCAGGTGATGCGCATGCGCTCGGACTCCAACTTCAGCGGCCCGTGCTGGATCACCGTTTCGCTGGAGGCCGGCGCCTTCAGCGACTCGATCCGGCGAAACAGCGCTGCAATGCGCGCAGCCAGCTGATGCAGGCTGGTGTCCTTGCTGAGGTAATCGTCGGCGCCCAGGCGCAGGCCGGAGATCACGTCGAAATCCGAATCGCGCGCGGTGAGAAAAATTAGCGGCAGCGTGGCCGATTTGGCGCGCAGCTCGCGGCACAGGTCGAAGCCGCCCTCCGGCTCGTCGCCCAGGCCGATGTCGATAATCACCAGCTCCGGCAGACGCATGGCGAACGCGCTCGAGGCTTCCTGCCGTGAACCGTAGCCGCGCGCGTCGTAGCCAAAACGGTTCAAGGCCTCGACGTAGTTGGCGCGAATCAGCGGTTCGTCTTCAACGATGGCAATGCTGCGGCCCATGGCGCGCTCCTTTGTGGTGGGCGCAGCGTGCTATGTGAAGGGCACTGGCGCAAGCCATTCGTCGTCACTGCCCGCGTATTGCCACAACCCAGCGGCAGGTGCGCCCGATTGCGTCGGCGCCAGCGCCCGAAAACGCGGTGTGATGGCCACCATGAACCACGCACGGAGAACGGCAATGCAGGGCAACGAATCCAAAGAACGCGACCCCAACGCCGAATTGCGCAGCTTCGAACCGCTGCGGGTGTCGCTCGCGATCGGCGCGCTGCTGCTAGGCGTGATTCTCGGCTTTCACTGAGGCCGCGGCCGTGCTGAACCATTCATTCTGTTCAGGTTTTATCGACTCAGGCTCCGACGACTGGGCTGCCATAGAAGGCGAGCGGGCATCTGGCGCGAACGGAAGCGCGCCAGATGCAACGACGCGGCAGGACCCGGACCCCAGCTGGCAGCCGCTGTAATGCTGTATCAGTTTGTTTTTCGACGATGATGACTTGATCTCCCCTCGGTAACGGGGGGAGCTCTTTTTGAGCGCGAGCCGGCCACGCGAGCGTTCGCAGATTATTTCGACGACACCGGGAACCAAACCGCAAAACCCGCGGTCTGAGTCTGTGATTGGCGCGCTTCCATAGCCGTGGAATGTGTCGATGCGGGCGTTGACCCCTCCCTCCGATGCGCTCGCATCGACCCGCGCCAATCATTGATGTTTCCTCTCACGTCTGACGACGTTTATCCCGGTGCTGCCCTGCGCCGGGATTTTTATTGGGCGCTCGAGGAGCCCTTCGCGACATTTAGCTCAGCCGATGGCCTTGCGCATGGCGTCGATCTCGGCGCGGTAATCCTTGGCGTGAAAGATCGCCGAACCGGCCACGAAGGTGTCCGCACCGGCCTGGGCAATAGCAGCGATATTTTCAGCCGTGACGCCGCCGTCGATCTCCAGCCGAATCGCACGGCCGCTGTCATCGATGCGGCGACGCACCTGACGCAGCTTCTCCAGCGCGCCGGGGATGAACTTCTGCCCACCAAAACCCGGGTTCACCGACATGATCAGGATCAGGTCGAGCTTGTCCATCACATAGTCCAGGTGATCCAGCGGCGTCGCCGGATTGAACACCAGCCCGGCGGTACATCCAGAATCCTTGATCAGGCTGAGCGTGCGGTCGATATGCTCGCTGGCCTCCGGATGAAAGCTGATGTTGGTCGCGCCCGCCTTGGCGAAATCCGGCACGATGCGATCGACCGGCTTCACCATCAGATGCACGTCGATCGGCGCCGTGATGCCGTACTTGCGCAGCGACTCCAGCACCGCCGGGCCGATCGTGAGGTTCGGCACGTAATGGTTGTCCATCACGTCGAAATGCACCCAGTCCGCACCCGCGGCCAGCGCAGCGGCCGTGTCATCGCCCAGCCGCGCAAAATCGGCGGCGAGGATGGACGGAGCGATCATCGGGGCTTGCTTGCTCATGGGAGAACCTGATTGGAAGACGAGGGGCGAGAGACGAGTAGCGAGGGCGCGAGGACCGACCTTCGACGCCAACGTGCTGGCGCTGATGCTGACTTGCAAGTTTGCCACGGTGAAGCATGCAGCGCGCCCTCGTCACTCGCCCCTCGACCATGGCTGTTCACTTAAACCCCCGCTGCTCCTTGATCCGGTCGTACGCCGCGTTGATCTCGCTGGCGCGCGACTCGGCCCGCTTGCGCATGTCTTCGGGCAGATCACCTAAGCGGTCGGGGTGATGTTCGGAAATCAACTTGCGATAGGCCCGCTTCACCGCGCGGTCGTCGGCGCTGCGATCGATACCGAGCACGGCGTACGGATCCGGACCCTGCGCCGTGCGCTGCGGCGGCACGTAGCTCCCGCCGGAACCGTAACCGGTGCCGCGGCTGTAGCCGCGCTGGCCGCCGCCGTTCCAGGCGTAGCCTTTCATCGCCATCAGCGCCATCAGCTCCATTTCGCTGACCCGCAGGGCGAACGCGAGCTGGCGCAGGATGGCCATTTTTTCCGGCGCCGGATTGCCTTCGGCGAGCACGGTGTCTATCACCACGTCGAGCACGGGGAACGCGTGGTCGCGGCGCGCGCCGACCCAGCCACGCAGCTCGTTGATCGTTCGGGTGACGTCGAACTCCGGCTGCTTGCCGGCGTTGAAGCTGGCGGCGGCCTGCTTGCGCTGGTCGGCGTCGAGGTTCATGCGCGTCATCATCCGTTCGGCGATGGCGATTTCCGCCTCCGACACGCGGCCGTCGGATTTCGCCACCGCGCCCAGCAGGGTGAACAGCGGCCCGATAAAGCCGCCCGCTTCCGGCGTGGCGTTCTTGCGCTGGGTATGGCGCAGGTTGTCGAAAATGAAACCGACGATGGCGCCGGTAATCGCGCCCGGCGCATGACCGATCAGCAGGCCGAAAAAGGCGAACCAGAGGGTATAGGAGTAACTCATCGCGACGGCACCTGCGGCGGCTGGGCGCTGTACCAGCGCGCCAGCGCATCGAGCTCGACATCGCTGACCGGCCCGATGGCGGCGCGCATCAGCGCCACGTTGCGGCTGCCGTCGCGGTATTGCTTGAGTGCGCTGCGCAGATAATCCAGATGCTGCCCGGCCAGATTCGGCACGCCCGGCTGGCTGGCTTGCCCGTTGGCGCCGTGACAGGCCGCACACAGGCCCAGCCGGCTGGGCGGCTGCATGGCGGACTGGCTTTGGGCAAGCACAGGAAGGGCCGCGGCGAGGCAACATGCCGCAATCTGAAGGGTTCGCATCGGCAGGACATGGGGTTGAAGACGCCCAATTCTAGCAGTGCCCGCCACACGGCCTGTGAGGTGCGACGTTCCGGCGGCGCGGCCACAGCAGTTACAATGCTCGTTCTACACCGCCAGCGGAACCCACGTCGTGCCTACCAGCTTGCTGCAATCCGATCTGCCCGGCCTGGAACTGCTCCATCGCGGCAAGGTGCGCGACGTCTACGCGCTGCCGCCGAGCCATCGCCCGGATGGCACGCCGGAAGAAGCGCGCCTGCTGATCGTGGCGACCGATCGCCTGTCCGCGTTCGACGTGGTGCTGCCCAACCCGATTCCGGGCAAGGGCGAAATGCTGACGCAAATCTCCAACTTCTGGTTTGCGCAGACGGCGCACCTCGTACCCAACCACCTGCTCGACGTGCCACTGGCCGACGTGCTGCCGCCCGGCACCGATCTGGCGCTGTACGAGAAGCGCGCCGTGGTGGCGCGCCGCCTGAAGCCGGTGCCGGTCGAGGCGATCGCCCGCGGCTACCTGATCGGCTCGGGCTGGAAAGACTACCAAGCCACCGGCACGCTGTGCGGCATTACTTTGCCGGTCGACCTGCAGCAGGCCCAGCAGCTGCCTGCGCCGATCTTCACGCCGTCGACCAAGGCGGCGGTGGGCGATCATGACGAGAACGTCAGCTTCGATGCCGTCGTCGCGGCGGTCGGCAACGCCACTGCCAACGAAGTGCGCGACGCCACGCTGAAAATCTACCAGTGGGCGGCGGCGTTTGCGGCCGAGCGCGGCATCATCATCGCCGACACCAAGTTCGAGTTCGGCACCGATGCCCACGGCAAGCTCTACGTGATGGACGAAATGCTGACGCCGGACTCCTCGCGCTTCTGGCCCGCCGAGGACTACCAGGTCGGCATCAGCCCGCCCAGCTACGACAAACAGTTCGTGCGCGACTACCTGGAAGCCATGGGCTGGAACAAAAAAGCTCCCGGCCCGACCATTCCCGACGACGTGATCGCCGCGACGGCCGAAAAGTATGCCGAGGCGCTGCATAAACTGGCAGGCATCACGCTGGACTGACTCCCGCGGCGCGGATGCGCGCGTGGTGCAACGCGACGTTGCGCCCGGCACGAGCTGGATTAAGCTCAGCACAGCGTTGAGACACGCGCGGCAACCAAGCCGCCGGCTTCCATCCTGCGAATACGAGGCAAGCACCGTGCGCACCATGCAGAACTGGCTCGACAGTTACAGCAGCGACCATCAGAACCCGACCAACAAGCGTCTGCACTGGATCTGCGTGCCGCCGATCGTGTGGAGCGTGATCGCGCTGCTGTGGGCGATTCCCGTACCGGCCAGCCTCCTGCGACCCGGGTCGTGGGCCGTGCTGGCCATGGTCGCCGCGTTCTACTGGTACTGGAAACATTCGCATCGTCTGGCCGCCGCGCTGCTGATCGCGTTCGTCGTACTGGGGCTGTTCACCAACGCGCTGTTTTACCAGCTGGGCGCGACGAGGCTGTGCGAACTGGCGGTCGCCGTGTTCGTGGTTGCGTGGATCGGTCAGTTCATCGGCCACAAATACGAAGGGCGCAAACCAAGCTTCCTCACCGACCTGTCGTATCTGCTGATCGGACCGGCCTGGCTGATGGCCAAGGTGCTGCGCAAACTGGGCTTTCAGCAGGTCACATGATCACCCTACTCACCCTGCTCAGCAGCCTGCTGTGGTGGGTGCTGTACAGCTCCATCTTCGCCCTGTTCTTCGCCCTGATCGCCTACGCCGTGCTGCGCTGGACCGAGCGCAGCCGCGTGCTGTTCAACCGCGTCTATCTCGCCTGCCTGCTGTGGAACCTGATCGGCCTCGTGCTGATCCTCGGCGTGGCCGGCGCTGAAGGCCATCTGCATCCACCGTATGCGCCGCTGCTCGCCTCCGGCCTGCTGCGCGTGGCCCTGGTGTTCGACATGCTGATAGGCACCGTGCTGCTTTGGCGACTCACCCCGCGCATCGACGCCCGCCGCATTCGCCCCGGCAGCGCCTGTATGGCGGTGGCCGCGATCATGGCGATCGGTTTCGGGGTGGCGACAAGCCTGGTGTGAGCTCTTCCATTCGAATGCTTTCAAATAGGCGCGCGCATCAGTGCGTCCCGGCAAAGAGTCCAACGAATAGAAGGCCAAGAATTACCGCCACGATCACACCTAGAACAACGGCCATCACCAGATAAATCAGCTGTACCAGACATGCCTGGCCGTAACCGATCTGCCTTCCGTCCCGAGTGGGCAAGAGGTAATGGATTGCCGCCGAACCCACTAAAAACTGCACGACGAGCTTGATCAGGGCGCTCCAGCCAAAGGCAGAAGTCGTGTTCCATACAAGCGCAATGACCAGGGAAACAATCAGAGAAACGATCAGGGTAAGCAGCATGACGCCGATGGCGCGAGGGTAAGACGGCATGTGGCCGACCATGATGCGAAATGCCAGACAAAGCAGCAAAGCGCCCAGCGGGATAACGACAACAAGCATCACCAGCAAGGGAACGAAGCTGATTGCCCCAAGCGCGCCGAATGCGGAAGTGTTCATAAATTTCCTCCTTGAATGAAAGCTCCGGTTTACCGGCACAGACCTCTGGCGCCAGCCTAGCTGATTCAATCGCAACTGTGCGACGACACTGTCTCCGCACGCGAGACCGGCGCACGCTATAACATCTGCTCGCTTACGAGATTTGCATGAGCCTGCGCAGCCTTTTCGTCGACTTCAACAGCTACTTTGCCTCGGTAGAACAGCACGAGGACGAAACGCTGCGCGGGCGCCCGGTGGGCGTGGTGCCGGTGGCCGCCGAAACGACGAGTCTGATCGCCGCGAGCTACGAAGCCAAGGCCTTCGGCGTCGGTACCGGCACGCTGGTGCGCGACGCGCGGCGGCTGTGTCCGGGCATCCAGATTCGGGTCGCACGACCGGAGCGCTACGTGTACTGGCACCATCGGCTGATCGAAGCGATCGATCGCGCCATTCCCATTGCGTGCGTCGGCTCCATCGATGAAGTGGCGTGCGAACTGGTCGGCCGCCAGCGGCAGCGCGCCGTGGCCGAGGAGATTGCTGCGCAGGTGAAGCGTGAGGTGGCGCTGGCCGCCCCGGGCGGCGCGATCCGCTGCTCGATCGGCGTTGCGCCCAACGACTTTCTGGCGAAGACGGCGTCGGATATGCGCAAGCCCGACGGCCTCACCGTGATCGAACAAACCGAGCTGCCGCAGGCGCTGCACGGGCTGGCATTGCGCGATCTGTGCGGCATCGGCCAGTCCATGGAAGCGCGCCTGCACGACGCCGGCATCGCCACGGTGGCGCAGCTCACCGCCGCGGACAAGCATCGCCTGCGGCATGTGTGGGGCGGCATCGAGGGCGAGCGCATGTGGGGGCTGCTGCGCGGTGCGTGGCTGCCGGTCGCAGCGACCGTGCGTGGCTCGATCGGCCATTCGCACGTGCTCGGGCCGGAGCTGCGCAACGCCGTCGGCGCCCGCGCCGTGCTGAAAAAGCTGCTGGTCAAAGCCGCCATGCGCATGCGCCGCGAGGAAATGCTGGGCGGCGCGCTGGCCGTGCGCATTCGCTTTATCGGCCACGAGCTGCGCTGGGAGCGCGATCTCACCTTCGATCACACCGACGACAGCCGCGAACTGCTGCAGCTGCTCAACGGCATGCTCGACAGTGGTCAACGTACACGCCTGCTGCCCGGCCCTGCCAATGCCGTGCCGCTGTCGGTCAGCGTGACCTTGCTGCGGCTGGTACCGCGCACGCAGAGCAGCGGTTCGCTGTTTCCCACCGTCGAGCACCCACGCAAAATCAACGCCGGCAGCATCGATACGCTGGTCGATCGGATCAACGCCAAGTTCGGCTACAACAAGGTCTACTTCGGCAGCATGCAGCTGGCGCTGGAACACGACGCGGCGCCGATGCGCATTCCGTTCAACCGCATTCCCGACACCCTCAGCGAAAACGAAGCCAGCATCGAAAGCGACGCCAGCCACAACGCACTCTGGCTGCAATCGCTGAACCGCTTCAAGGTGCTGGCGGAAGGCCAGCACCGGCAGAAGGATCGCAAGCGCAAGGGCGATTGAAGGCCGGTCGAGTCAGCGAAGTTCAGCCGCGATATGCGGACGCTCAATCTTTCAGTGCGTGGCCAGCGCGGCGAACGCCAGCGCTACCGCCTCGGCCCCGGGATCGACCGCACCCACCAGCGCATGCTCCGGCACATAGGCCGAGCGCCCCGCGCGGGCGCGAGTGATCGTGGCCGTGTGATCAGCACCGGCGCGAGCGGCGGCCGCCGCGGCCGCAAGCCCCTGCGGCAATGCCGCGATCGCCGGAATCAATGCATCCAGCATGGTGCGGTCGCCGAGCCGCGCGCCGCCGTAGTGCTGCACCCGCTCGACCCCGTCGCCCAAGGCATCGGGCCATGATTTGCCAGCCGCTAGCGCCGTGCCGGTAGCCGTGAACAAAATGGACAACAGCACGCCGCTGGAACCACCCATAGCGCGAGCGAGCAGGCGTCCCAGCTCGTCATTCAGACGCGAGGGCTCCGCGCTGCTCAGCGCACCGTTGGCCAGCTTGGCATCGACGGCCCGTGCGCCAGCGGCAAATGTGCTGCCGGCATCGCCGTCGCCGCTGCGCGCATCGAGTTGGTCGAGCTGTTGTTCCGCGTTGCGCAGCGCGGCAGTGACTCGCTGAATCGCCTGTTCCGTGGTGGAACTGCGCTCGCCGACAGCAGGCTCATCGTCGGCATCGCCTGCGACAGCGAACGTCTGCTGCGCGTGCGGCTGGCAGACGCCCGGCCATGCGGCCACGTCGACGGGGCTGCTGAGTGCCTCCAGATAGTCGTCATCGGCTGGCAGCAGGGTGATCGAAAAACCGTGCATATCGAGCGAGGTCGTCAGGGCCGCCGGGCGTACCAGCATGGCGATGCGCTCAACGCCGATGCGCGTGAGCAGCTCATCCGTCAGCACCGCCACTTCCTGCGTGGAACAGCCGCCGAGATTGTTGAGCATCACGATCAGCCGGCGCTTCTCGCCGTAGCGCCGCTGCGCCTCGGCCAGCAGCGGCTTGAGCACGATGGCCACCGCCTCGCCGGCATCCCCGGGCGCCACCTGCTCGGCGCCCGGCTCGTTGTGAATGCCCAAGCCCAACTCGGGGCTACGTCGCTCGATCGGGTGCCCCGGCAGGGTGCAGCTGGACAAGGCCATGCCCAGCGAGATCAGCTGGCCGGCGAAATGCTCGGCGCGCTTGGCTAGCTCATCCAGCGCTAGGCCCTGCTCGGCGAGATGGCCGACATACTTGTGCATCAGCACCGTGCCGGCAATGCCGCGCGGCTGGCTTGCATCGGCCAGCGCGATGTCGTCGGCGACGATCACCATGCGTACGTCGATGCCTTCGCGTCGCGCCTGCTCGGCAGCCAGACCGAAATTGAGTCGGTCGCCGGTGTAATTTTTCACGACCAGCAAGCAGCCGGACTTGCCGCCGCAGTGCCGCAGGCCGGTCAGTACCGCGGCGACGCTGGGGGAGGCGAACACTTCGCCCGAGACCGCGGCGGTGAGCATGCCGCGCCCCACAAAACCCGCATGCGACGGTTCATGCCCAGCACCGCCGCCAGACAGCACGGCAACCCGTTCACCGCGCCAGTCGGCGCGCGCCAGAATGCGCACCCCGGAACTCGGCTCAGCGACGATCAGCGGCTGCGACCGCGCCAGCGATCCCAATACTTGATCGACGACCCGGCCAGGTTCATTGAAGAAAAAATCCATGACATGCCTCCGAAGGTGAGTGGTACGTGGGAACCCATGCTAGCCAGACCGACGTTAGCAAGTCAGATTGATCGTCAACGCGGACTTGAGACCTGGCGGTTGGCTGCACGCACCGCCTCGACAAAGCCGCCGAACGGAATATCGGTAATCCCCACCAAACCGATATGGCTGTTCTCGCCATCGAGCAATCGGCCGGTCACCGGCTGATCGACGTATTCGAACCAGTGCGCGCCGACGATGTGGGTGTCGGCCGCTGCAGCAGCGACGAACTTCGCATAGGCCTCGCCACGCTGCTGTTCCGTATAAACCGACACCACGCCCTTGCCGAACGGGCCGCGGTCGGCCGAGCCGAAATGGAACTCGCTGATCAAAACCGGCTTGTCGAGCTGGTGCATCGCGGCCGCGTCGAAGCCATGCTGCGGCAGATCGGCATAGACGTTGAAGCTCACCACGTCGCAATACTGCGCGCAGGCAGCCACAGCTTCGGGCGTATTGACCGCGAAGCGGCCGCCGAGAAACAGATGGTGCGTGTCGTGCCGATGGATGGCCTCGGCCACGGTCCGGAAATAGGTGTCGGCGTAGCGGCGAAGCCAGGCGCTGTAATCGGCGGCAATCGCCGGGTGCGACTCGTTTGGCACAGGAGCGGCGAACGCCGTGACGTTCAGCGCATCCCACGAACCCAGCGCCATGCCCCAGGCGCTGGCCAGCGTTTCGGGCTCCACGTACTTCTTCCGCAGCATCGCGATGAACGCCTGCTTGGCCGGGCTCTTGGCATCGCCGCGCAGGGTGCCCAGCGCCAGCCCCCAGCGACCCTGCGGACCGACGCCGGCCCAGGCCAGTTCGTTGTCGGCGAAATAGCCGAGCAGCCAGGGATCGTCGCGCACGTCGCGGCTGGCATTCGCCACCGCGCGCTCGGTCGCCTGCACGAAGCGCGGATCGAACGGATCGGGCATGCGGCCCCAGTAGTCGTAGCCGGCGGATACGTTGGCGTAGTCGCCGGCGATATTGATGGGGCGCGTGTACGGCACACGATGCGCGCGGCCGAGCGACGCATCGCTCCAGTTGCCAACGGTATTGAAGCCCCAGTCGCGCAGTCGATTCAACGTGCGTGTACGCCAAGCGTCCATCCACGGGTCACCATCGACCCGGTAAAGATTGGCCGCGTAAAAATCGAACCAGCGTCCATGGTTGTAGCCGATGCCCTGGCTGGCGCCCTGATCCGGCTGGCGGCTGTCGCCACTGCCGTAGAACGGCGACCATGCGCCACTGGTCGGCGGCAGATCCTTGAACATGAACTCACGGCCCTCGACATAGCTGCGGCCGCCGTCGGCCACCACAGCGTTGACGCCGAGCGAGAAAAACGCGTGCCCGTCCGGCGTCACCAGCTGCCAGCGGCCGTTGGCCTTCTGCGCATGGAACCATCCGGTGGCAGTGAGATTATGGACGTCCAGACGTCCGCCGTAGTTATCCATACCAGCGAGCTTGTCCGACGCCCCAGCCAGCGCCGATTGCTCGGCCGCATGGGCCGCGCGCAGTGCCGCGTCGTCGGTGATTTTTTCCGGCCACTGAGCGCGAGTGAACTGCCCGTAGCGGTCGACGATGCCGGCGTAGGTATCGTGCAGCGTTGCCTCGCCCGCTGCGGTGTCGACACGACCTAGCAGCAGCGTCTGCGCCGCCTGCGGTGTCGGCATGCTTAGCCGGATCGCGCCGACTTGGCGCAGATCGACCGCGCCCTGCACCGTCGTGGCCAGCAGGGTCAGCTGCCCGCGGTCGTCGAACGGCATGGGCGGCGGCGCCTGCATGCCTTCGCCGCGCGGCGACTCGGCGTGCAGCGGCAGCACCAACGTCTGCGCGGGACCAGCCGGCAGGCCGACCGTCGCGTGCAGATGCTGCGCGCCGGCAGCGCTGTCGATATCGAGATTCAGCGTGACCGCCCACGGCATCGCGTTCTGCACGCGCAGACGCAGCTCGCCCTTGCCGATCCAGTCCCACGTCTTGCCATCGCCGGGCGCGATCGTGATCTGCGGTTGAGCCGATGGCTGAAAGGCGTAACGCTGCTGCGTCACGCCATCGCTCGCATGCTCGGCGCTGCCCGTGCGCTGCACCTGCGCGAGCGTCACGTGTGCGGCAGGCAAGGCCGATGCCAGATCGATCGTCGCCGACGCTTCCTTCGCATGGCAGGCGTTCAGTCCCAACAGGCACAGCGGCCAGAGCAGTGCGTAACGTTTCATGGGCGGGCGGCTCGATCGATAGTTGCCCAAGTATGCCGCCGACAGCTGAAGCGCAGCCCGCCAGCTCGGACCATTCGATGCGGCGAAACGGTGCGCGCTAGCGCAGCCGCGAGACCCGGCGCCAGCCGTAATACGCCGGCACGCCGAGCGCGATGATCAGCAGGCTCATGCCGGCGTCGCCCGGCGTACGGATCGCCGTGGCCACGATCACGCTGAACACGGTGATCACAAACACCAGCGGCAGCAGCGGATAGAGCGGCACCCGATACGGCGACGGCTGATCGGCGAAATGCCGGCGATACCAGAACAGCGTGCCGATGCCGAACACGTGCGCCAGCCACTCGCCCACGGTGGTGTAGTCGAGCAGCTGGTTGAAGCTGCCGGAGACGGTCAGCACGATCGCCCACGCACCCAGCGCGGCGAGCGCGATTTGCGGCGCGCGCGTGCGCGGATCGATGCGCCCGGCCGCGCGAAAGAACATGCCGTCGGCGCCCATCGTCTGCAACACGCGCGCGCCGCCGGCGATGGCGATGTTGCAATAGCCGAACGCCGAACAGGCGATGCCGATGGCGATCACCGTGGCACCGCTTTCGCCAAACAGCCGACGCATCAAGTCCGCCGCCGGCGCGTGGCTGGCGGCCAGTCCGGCGTGACCGAGGCCCGCCAGATACGCAAAGTTGACCAACACATAGCAGATCACCACGCCGGCCATGCCCATGCCGAGCGCGCGCGGCAGCGTGCGCTGCGGGTTGCGCACTTCGCCGGCCAAATCGTTGAGGTAGTGAAACCCACCGTAAGTAAACAACACCGGCAGCAGCGCACCGACAAAGGCCCACGACGACACCGGGTGCGACGTGTCCACCGCCAGCGCCGTGCCCAGATGTCCACGCGCCAGCACCAGGCCGACCGCCACCAGCAGCGCGATCGCGGCGATCTTCAGCACGGTAAAAACGTTCTGCACCCAGGCGCCGGCTCGAATACCGAACAGATTGATGCCCACGATAAAGACAATGCCGCCGGCCGCTACCGGCTTTACCCACAGTTCGGACAAACCTGTCGCCGTACAGAAGTAATCGGCGAAGATCGTCGCCACCGCGGCGACGCTGCCGGGATAGTTGATCAGCGCCATGGTCCAGCCGAACAGAAACGCCGGCAGCTGGCCGAAGGCCTCGCGCAGATAAACGTACGTACCGCCCGCCTGCGGCCGCCGCGCGCCCAGCTCGGCATAGCAGAGCACCCCGGCCAGGGTGAGCAGGCCACCGATCACCCACAGGCTCAGCACCTGCAGACCGGACGACGTCTGCTGGGCGATGGTGGCGGGATTGCGGAAAATGCCGGCCCCGATCACGCCGCCGATCACGATCATCGCGGCGTCCCAGGTCGTCAGGCGCCGCACATAGGCATTGGCAGGTTCAATCGACATGAGCGCTACCTTGCCATTGTGCGCGGTGTTTCAGCTAGTCCCGTGTGGCAGGGTCATCGTCGTCACCGTTCGGGCTCGAACAAACCGGCGAGTGGGCGGGCGCGTCAGTACCATGGTGGAAAGTATGGCTCGCACGCTTGACCATCCGGCGCGTGGGCGCATAGTTAGCTTTTGGCGAGCCATCGAGAAACATCGGCGCGCCGGCAACGGCACAGGCCCATCGCATGATTCCGCTCGGCACGTTACACCGATTAGGCCGCCGCATCGGCTGCACGATGCTCGCCTCCACCACGGCTGCGCTCCTGCTCCTGTGCGCCATGATGTCGCCAGCGCATGCTCTGGGCCGCACGCAGCCACCCTGGCATATCGAAAGTTTCTGCCATCGAGGTGCGCCATCAGCGCATCGATGCCTGGTACGCGCGCGCCAGGGCATTCTTGTTTTCCAACTGGCCGAGCTCGCTTCGGCGCCCAGCGTCAGCTGGAGCAACGGCGTGGCGGTGCTGGCGTCAGGTACGGACAAAGCGTCTCGGCAACTGCGCTTCTTTGTACCGCCGCAAAAGCTCAGCGTGCCCTTCACGCAAGTTCGAGCTTATGACATCGCGCAGCAGCGGGTCGCTTTGTACAGCGACGGCCAGCTGCGCGTTCGCGCGATGTTTGCCGGCGACACGGATACCAACCGTCGCGATCTGGCCGTGCTGCCCCTGCCCTCCAACATCGTCGCGGACACGCTGCAGGTGAGTTTTGAAGGACTCACCCTGCATGCGTCCTGGCGCGATCGCGACGGCCGCTCACAGCAGCGAACGCTGCCGGCCAGGAACTGACACGAAAGTCGTCCGCCTCACCCCTGCACACGAAATACGCGCAGTCGCACGGTCTAGAATCGTGTCCCGTGTTTCATCGGCCATACGCCAGCGCGCATGATCGCCCCACCCCGAAAAATTCTGCATATCGACATGGATGCGTTCTACGCGTCGGTCGAGCAGCGCGACGATCCCTCGCTGCGCGGCAAGCCGGTGGCGGTGGCCTGGCGCGGCGCGCGCTCGGTGGTCTGTGCAGCGAGCTACGAGGCTCGGGTGTTCGGCATCCGCTCGGCGATGCCTGCGCTGCGCGCGGAGCGGCTGTGCCCGCAGGTCGTCTTCGTGCCGCCGGACTTCGCGCGCTACAAGGCGGTGTCGCGCCAGATCCGCGAGATCTTTGCGCGGCACACCGAACTGATCGAGCCGCTGTCGCTGGACGAGGCCTATCTCGACGTCACCACGACACTGACCGGCCTGCCATCGGCTACGGCGACGGCCGAGGCAATCCGCGCCGCGATACGCGAAGAAACCCAGCTGACCGCATCGGCCGGCGTGGCACCGAACAAGTTTCTCGCCAAGATCGCATCGGACTGGCACAAGCCCGACGGGCTATGCGTGATTCGGCCGCACCAGATCGATGCGTTTCTCATGCCGCTGCCGGTCGGCCGTCTGCCTGGCGTGGGCAAGGTGATGGAAGCGAAGCTCGCCGTGCTCGGTGTCGCCACGGTGGGCGAGCTGCGCGCATTCGACCTGCCTGAACTGGAGCAGCGCTTCGGCCGATGGGGCCGGCGCCTTTACGAGCTGGCGCGCGGCATCGACGATCACGCCGTGCAGCCGGAGCGGGCGAGTCTGCAGATTTCCGCCGAGGACACCTTCGAACAAGACCTCACCTTGGACGAACTCGAACCGCATATCCGCCGGCTTGCCGAAAAAACCTGGGCCGGCTACCTGCGCAACAACGCGGGGTCGGCGCAGGCCCGTGTGGCGCGCACTGTCGTGCTGAAGCTGAAGACGTCCGACTTCCGCACGCTGACGCGCAGCCTCACGCCCGTACAGCACCCGCAGTCGGCAACGGAGCTCGGCGACATCGCCTGCGCACTGCGCGCTCGCGTCGAGCGCCCGGAAGATGCGCTTTATCGACTCGTCGGCGTCGGCCTGGCCGGCTTCGTGGAGCGGGACAGTTATCAGGCGCAAACGGATCTTTTCGACCACCCTGGTTGACGGCCGGCCCGATCACTCGGCGTCGGGCAACGGGCTGTCGGACAGCAGGTAATCGAACGCGTAATGATGCCGGCCATCGACGATCTTGATCGCCAGCGTACCGGACAGGCCGGACAACTCGTCGGTCGCCGAATCGGGTACCACGGTAACACTCAACGACTGCGTACCCTGCGCCATGGTGCCGCTGTGCTGTAAGGCGAACGAGCCCCGGCGGCCGTGCAGCGTGCCGGTGACGCGCTCCATCGCCACATACCCTGCCGAGCCTTCGACCGCGGTGCGTACCGCCAGCATCTGGCCGTTGCTCGTCGCCTCGAGGTCGCCGCTGAATATCTTGTCCAGCGCCATGCGGGCGATGCTGGCGTCGCCGACGTTTTTCTCCGGCGTCTGGGGAGTCATCTTCACTTCGAAGGTGCCGCTAGCGAGCTTCGTCATCGTCGTTCCCGATACGTTTTGTCGCTGAAGTCTAACGCCGATAGCGCTTGAGCACTGGTTAGCTGCGGGATAAGCCATCACAGCGCTGGCTAGCGGCGAGCCGGACTTTTTAATCTCATTAAATGTCGGCTCCTGAACAGCGCACGATATATAGCTTGCAATTAAATAGCGCGCTATGTATATTGCGAGCCCATGAAGCCAAAGACTATGCCCACACCATCCACCAAGTCGATGCTGCAGCTCGATCAGCAGCTGTGCTTTGCGCTGTATTCGGCGAGCCTCGCCATGAACAAGGTGTACCGCACGCTGCTGGCCAAGCTCCGACTCACCTACCCGCAGTACTTGGTGATGCTGGTGCTGTGGGAGCGCGATGCGCTGACCGTGTCGGAGATCGGCGAACGCCTCTACCTCGATTCCGCCACGCTGACACCGCTGCTCAAACGGCTGGAAGCAGCGGGGCTATTGGACCGCGCGCGTTCGGCCGAGGACGAACGTCAGGTGATCATCTCGCTGACGGCGGAGGGCCGCGCGCTGAAAAGGCAGGCGGGCAGTGTGCCTTCAGAAGTGTTTTGCGCCACCGGCTGTGAGGTGGACGAACTGCTGGCTCTCAAAACGCAGCTGAACGGCTTGCGCGAACGGCTGGCCAACAACAGCTGAGCGCACGCTGCACGAACTTTAAACAGCCAGAAATGCACAACGAACCGAAGACGCTCAAGCACATCGACCGGTTTTCCATCCCATGTTCCACTGACTCACCCACCCCCAAAAGGAGACGCCCCATGTCTATCGAAAAAGTTGCCTACCGCGCTCATGCCAAGGCCCAAGGTGGCCGCGACGGTCGCGCCGTGTCGTCCGACAAGGTGCTGGACGTCAAGCTGACCACACCGAAAGAACTCGGCGGCGCCGGCGGCGACGGCACCAACCCGGAGCAGCTGTTTGCCGCGGGCTATTCCGCCTGCTTCCTCGGCGCGCTGAAGTACGTGGCCGGCCAGCAGAAAATCGCCCTGCCCGCCGACACCACGGTCGAAGGCGATGTCGGTATCGGCCCGATCCCGACCGGCTTCGGCATCGAAGTGGCTTTGAAGATCACCATCCCGGGCCTCGACCATGCCCAGGCCGAAGCGCTGGTGGAGAAGGCGCATGTTGTATGCCCTTACTCGAACGCCACGCGCGGCAATATCGACGTCACGCTGACGGTTGCCTAAGCGAGCAGTGAGTCATGCCGATGTGCTCCGTGCACGTCGGTGGCTCTCAAAACACCATGCCGGCCGCACTCGATGCGAGCCGGCATTTTTTGTTCCGTATATGCGCGAAAACAACCTCGAAACGGCTAAGGTGAGCACAGCCACGGAGCCTGCCATGACGACTGAATCCCAGCCCCTATCCATCGCCGTATTGCTCGGCACAGTACGCCACGAACGCATGGGCATACGCGCCGCAAGCTTGGTCATGAGGTCGCTGGAAGAACGCGGCCACGAAGCGGTGCTGGTCGACCCCATGCGTCCGCCGCTGCCTCTGCTGGACCGCATGTACAAGGAGTACGACGCCGGCACGGCGCCTGAGGTCTTGGAGACCCTGGCGACGCTGTACCGCCGCGTCGACGGTTTTCTGATCGTCAGCGCCGAATACAACCACGGCATACCGCCAGCGATGAAGAATCTGCTGGATCACTTCCTCGAGGAATATTTCTGGCGGCCGTCCGGCATCGTCTGCTATTCGCAGGGCCAATTCGGCGGCGTTCGCGCAGCGATGGCGCTGAGAGCGACGTTGGCAGAACTGGGCATGCCCAGCGTGCCTAGCCTTTGCCCGATTCCGCATATCGGCAAAACGCTGGATGAGGGCGGCAAACCGACTGATCCGCACACGCAGAAATCGCTCGATCGTTTCCTAGAGGAATTTTTCTGGTACGCGCGTGCGCTGAAGCGGGAGCGTGCGTTGGGTACCCCGTACTGACGAAGGCTGCACCCCGACAAACACCCATAAAAAAGCCCGGACGATAGGCGCGTCCGGGCTATGAGTGGCGAACTCTCGAACCCAGTTCGTCAGTCGTTGACTTCTTCGCAGCGGCGTTCGGTCGTGTAGTAAGCCTTTTTGTTCTGCGCGTTTTTCTGCACCTGATTGCCGACAACGCCGCCGGCCACAGCGCCACCGACGGTCGCCAGGGTCTTGCCCTTGCCACCGCCAACCTGATGTCCAAGCAGACCGCCCGCGACCGCACCGACGCCGGTGCCGATGAGACGATGGTTGTCCTGCGACTGAATATGTTTGACTCGCACGTTGTGACAGACTTGTCGCGCCTGCAACGACGTCGCCCCAAACATCCCAAGCGCCAGACCAGCTGTAAGAACTAGTGTCTTTTTCATCGCTAACTCTCCAATCACGTAGAAACTATTGATAGCCTGCACTGCGTGACGGGTGAGTCAAGCCCGGCGCTGCCCGCTTCAGCGCGGCTTGGACGAATGGGACATGAATTTCGGGTAGCCATATCTGTCAGCAGCAAAAACGACACTTAATGACCATTTCAACCCAACCTGCAGCAGCCCACACCACCAAGCCCCTCAAGAGTTGGTGTGTGTATCTGATCGAGTGCCGCAACGGCAGCTACTACGCGGGCATCACCAATCGGCTCGACGCACGCTACGCCGCCCATGTCGCCGGTCGCGGCGCACGCTATACACGCGCCAACCCACCGCTGCGACTGCTTGGATTTCGCAGTTTCCCTGATCGATCAAGCGCGTCGCGCGCAGAATGGCAGATCAAGCAACTGCCGCGGGAAAAGAAACTGCAATTTCTAGAAAGTTGAAGGTCGCCGGATGACGCCTCAGCTTGCGTATCTCGAATGAGGGGAACCTTAGCAGCGGTAGACGGCAAACGCTTCGCGCATCGCATCGGGAGTGGGACGCCCAGCGCAGAGTGAGCTCACCCGTCAGGGCTCCAGCTTGATTTTCTTTCCCGTATAAGCCGACATCATGCATGCGTAATCGACCATAGGCGGCAAGTCCATTGCTGCGCGGCGTTTGTCCAGATTCGCCATATCTTCAGTCGGTTGAAGTTTCATGCTTGAACCATCGGTATCCTGATCGAACTGACTTCCATAGCGCTGGGGCTTGCCCTGTGCGCGCAATACGCGATCAGTCAGTAAAGCCACATCGCTTCCACTGATCATCCCTTGATCATGAAGCGCCACCAGCTGAGGCAAAACCTGCGACTGCAGCACCGGGTCTAGATCAGCGTGTTGAATCAGCAGGAACGCGGCCTTGAACCCGTCGACGCCGACTTGCGAGGGCTTCGGAAATCCCTGCCGCTGGATGATCGGCTTGAATGCCGCCAGATTTTTAGCATCGACCGCCAACATTTTCTTGAGAGCATCCTGTGATTGAAAGCCCGACTTTGCGACAGCCTCTCGTGCAGCTTGATCGGGCTTCACCATAGCCAAAAGTTGCCGGCGTAACTGAGGATTAGTCGGCTTTCCAAAAGCCGCCGTAAGGCGTGCCGCCTGATTGTTCTCTGACCATTGCGGGTGAGCGCTTTCCCATGCGGACAAACCTGGACAACGCTGTTCAATTGGCGCGTGAACGGCGTCACTGGCGTGTGACGCGACGATAGAGGTAGCCAGTAAGACAGCACAAAAAATCGAACGACGTGCCACAGGAAAATTCCTATTTTTTCTTGGGCATGTACAAGTCGGTGATCGTGCCTTCGTAGATTTCCGCGGCCATGCCGACGGACTCGCTCAGCGTCGGGTGCGGGTGGATGGTGAGGCCGATATCGGCCGCTTCGCTACCCATCTCGATCGCCAGCGTCACTTCGGAAATCAGGTCGCCGGCGTGCTGGCCGACGATGCCGCCACCGACGATGCGATGAGTTTCCTCATCGAACAGCAGCTTCGTGAAGCCTTCGGTGCGATCGTTGCCGATGGCGCGACCGCTGGCGGCCCAGGGGAATTTCGCCACGCCGACCTTCAGGCCTTTTTCTTTCGCTTCGCGCTCGCTGACGCCGACCCAGGCGATTTCCGGATCGGTGTACGCCACCGACGGAATCACTCGCGCATCGAAATAGCTCTTGTGTCCGGCCACCGCTTCGGCGGCGACCTTGGCTTCATGCGTGGCTTTGTGCGCCAGCATCGGCTGGCCGACCAGATCGCCGATGGCGAAGATGTGCGGCACGTTCGTGCGCATCTGATTGTCGACCGTGATGAAACCGCGCTCGCTGACGCTGACGCCAGCCTTGTCGGCGCCGATCTTGCCGCCGTTGGGTGAGCGGCCGACGGATACCAGCACACGGTCGAACAGCGTCGCTTCCGGCACGCTGTCACCTTCGTAGCTGACCTCGATGCCTTTCTTGGTCGCCTTGGCCTCGACCACCTTGGTCTTGAGATGGATGCCCTTGAGGCGCTTGCCCATGCGCTGCGCCAGCGGTTTGATCAGGTCGGCGTCGGCGCCGGGGATCAGCTGATCCATGAACTCGACCACGGTCACTTCGCTTCCTAGCGCTGAATACACGGTGGCCATTTCCAGGCCGATGATGCCGCCACCGACGACGAGCAGCTTCTTCGGCACGTCCTTCAGTTCGAGTGCACCGGTGGAATCGATGATGCGCTCGTCGTCCCACGGGAACGAGGGCAGCTTCACCGACTGCGAGCCGGCCGCAATGATGGCGTTTTCGAAGCGGATAAGCTTCTTGCCATCCTTCGTCTGGACTTCCAGTTCATTCGGCGAAATGAATGCGCCGGTGCCCTCGACCGTGCGCACTTTGCGCTGCTTGGCCATCGACGTGAGACCGCCGGTAAGCTTGCCCACCACCTTGGTCTTGAACTCGCGCAGCTTGTCGATCTCGATGGTCGGCTTGCCGAAGGTGATGCCGTGTACGGCCATCGCCTCGGCTTCGTCGATCACGGCAGCGGCGTGCAGCAGGGCCTTGGATGGAATGCAGCCCACGTTGAGGCAGACGCCGCCGAGCGTGGCATAGCGCTCGACCAACACGGTGTCGACGCCGAGATCGGCCGCGCGGAATGCGGCGGTATAGCCGCCCGGGCCGGAGCCCAGCACGACGAGTTTGCATTCGATATCGGCCTTGCGACCGGATTCACCGGCGGCCTTCACTGCTGGCGCGGTCGGCTTGCTGCTGTCGGCGGCCGGCGAAGGCGCGGCTTGGGACGCTTCGGGCTTGCTTGGCTCCGCTTTCGGGGCAGACTGTTTGGGCGCGTCGGATGGTGCAGCTTCCGGAGCCACTGCAGCATCGGCCGCCGTCTCGACGATGGCAATCACGCTGCCTTCGGAAACCTCGTCGCCGACCTTGAGCTTGATCTCCTTGATCACGCCCGCGACGCTGGTCGGAATCTCCATGGTCGCCTTGTCCGATTCCAGCGTGACCAGGCTCTGTTCCTTGGTGACCGCGTCGCCGACCTGCACCAGAATTTCGATGACCGGCACGCTGCCGTTGCCGCCGATGTCGGGGACTTTGATTTCGATAGTGTTGGCCATGGGAGAGCATCCTTCTTTAGTCGCTCGCGGCACGAACGGCGCGTAGCTTGAGTATGGGTCTGGCACAGGCAGGAGGAGGTCGACCGACCGCTCTCACCCTGGCGCCTCCCCCACCGGGAGAGGCGCCGAAACGTCAGAGCAGCAGGCGGCGAATATCACCCAGCTGAATAGCCAGGAAGGCCGCAAAACGCGCGGCCAGCGCGCCGTCGATGACGCGATGGTCGTAGCTCAGCGACAGCGGCAGCAGCAAACGCGGCGCGAATTCCTTGCCGTTCCAGACGGGCTTCATCGCGGCCTTGGAGACGCCGAGAATCGCCACTTCCGGCGCGTTGACGATCGGCGTGAAGCCGGTGCCACCGATGCCGCCCAGCGAGCTGATCGAGAAGCAGCCGCCGGACATCTCGGCCGGGCCCAGCTTCTTTTCGCGCGCCTTTTTCGAGATCTCGCCCAGCTCGCGCGCCAGGTCGAGCAGACCCTTCTTGTCGCAATCGCGAATCACCGGCACGACCAGGCCATCGGGCGTATCGACCGCGATGCCGATATGGAAATATTTTTTCAGAATGAGTTTTTCGCCGGACTCGTCCAGCGAGGCGTTGAACTGCGGAAACTGCTTCAGCGCCGCGACTACGGCCTTGATCTGGAACACCAGCGGGGTGACCTTCAGATCCTTGTTCTCTTCGCCGAGCTTCTTGCGGAAGGCCTCCAGCTCGGTGATGTCGGCATCGTCATGCTGGGTGACGTGCGGAATCATCGCCCAGTTGCGCGCCAGGTTGGCGCCGGAAATCTTCTGGATGCGCGAGAGCGGCTTTTCTTCGATCTCGCCGAATTTGGAGAAGTCGATCTTCGGCCACAGCAACAGGTTGAGGCCTCCGACCGAGGCCGAGGCATTGCCGACGACCGGGCGAGCGCCCGACGCCAATGCATGCTTCACGTAATCGCTGACGTCCTCGCGCTGGATGCGGCCGCCACGGCCGCTGCCCTTGACCTGAGCGATGTCCACGCCAAGCTCGCGGGCGAATGCGCGGATGGCTGGGCTCGCGTACGGCGCGTCGCCAGGCATCACGATGGTGGCATCGAGCGGCGGACGCGCGCTCGGGGCAGCGTCGCCCTCGGGCGCATTGCCCGGCAGCACGGCGCGGCCGCCGATGGGCGCGGGTTTTTCGGCAACCGGTTGGGTCTCTGCAACCTTTTCCGGCTCGGCCTTCGGTGCCTCGGCCTGAGCCGGCGCGGCGGCCTTGGCGGGCGCAGCGGCTGCCGAACCCGCGTCATCGGCTTCGATGATGGCGATAAGCGTGCCCTCGCCCACCTCGTCGCCCACTTTGACCTTCACTTCCTTCACTATGCCGGCAAACGGCGCAGGGACTTCCATGGTGGCCTTGTCCGATTCCAGCGTGATCAGGCTTTGTTCTTTTTCGACGCGATCGCCGGCTTTGACCAGCACTTCAATGATCGGAACGTCGGACTGGCCGATATCGGGAACGCGGGCTTCTTTCAGATCAGCCATGGGGACTCCTGCTGTGGGGTGGCGTGCCGCCTGGGGATGGCGGTCGCGGGCAAGGCCACCATCATAACGAACGCCTGCGCCATACGTCTGCCTTGACAGCACTATCGGAGCCTGAAGGCAGTCACCATGCGCGTGCGTATGCATGACCTTGAGCGCACGCAAAACCTCGATCGATGCCCTACGCTGAACTCACTCTCGCCACTACGCGCACGCTGCGCACCCGGCCAAGGAAGCCAAGCATGCTGACCATTCGCGACCTGTCGAAGACCTACGCCAACGGCGTGCGCGCGCTGCGCAGCGTGTCGCTGGAGATTCCGCACGGCATGTTCGGCCTGCTCGGCCCCAACGGCGCAGGCAAGTCGTCGCTGATGCGCACCATCGCCACGCTGCAGGATCCGGATGCCGGCAGCATCACGCTCGACGGCGTCGATCTGCTGGCCGACAAACAGGCCACCCGGCGCAAGCTCGGCTATCTGCCGCAGGAGTTCGGCGTATATCCGAAGGTATCGGCCGAGGCGATGCTCGATCACTTCGCCGTGCTGAAAGGCGTCACGGTAAAGACCGAACGGCGCGAACTGGTCGAGTCGCTGCTGCGTCAGGTCAATCTGTGGGACGTGCGCAAGCGCAAGCTCGGCACCTACTCCGGCGGCATGCGCCAGCGCTTCGGCATCGCCCAGGCGCTGATCGGCGACCCGCGACTGGTGATCGTCGACGAGCCCACGGCCGGGCTCGACCCGGAAGAGCGCAACCGCTTTCTCAATCTGCTGGCGGAAATCGGCGAACGCGTGGTGGTGATTCTTTCCACGCATATCGTGGAGGACGTGACCGACCTGTGCCCGCGCATGGCGATCATCGCGCAGGGCCAGGTACTGCTCAGCGGCGAGCCGCTGGAAGCGATCCGCTCGCTCGACGGTCGCGTCTGGCGCCGCAGCATCGACAAGGCCGAACTGGACGGCTATCGCGCGCGCATGAACATTCTGTCGACCCGACTTGCCGGCGGTCGCACCGTGCTGCATGTGCTAGCCGATTCACAGCCAGGCGAGGGTTTCGAGTCCGTGGCGCCTGATCTGGAAGACGTGTATTTCGGAAGGCTGCGCGCCCAGGGCGCCGTGGCGCAGGCGGCTTGATGCTTTCGCTTTCTCGCGCCCTTATTCCGCACTCACTTATCTCACCGTCAACGACCGCACAGCGACAGGAACATTGATGTTCTTCGAAATCCTCCGATTCGAATGGCGCCAGCAGCTGAAGGCACCGCTGTTTTGGGTCGTTGCGCTGGTCTTCGGCGCACTGGCGTTTACCCTGGTCAGCACCGATGCCGTCGTCATCGGCGGCGCCAGCGGCAATGTGCTGCGCAATGCGCCTACGGTGATCGTGCGGCTATTGAGCGCGCTCACCGTACTGAGCATGTTTCTGGTGACGCTGTTCGTCGCCGGCGCAGCGCTGCGCGACTTTGACCTGCGCACCGCCGAGCTTTTTTTCAGCACGCCGATCAGCCGCGGCGCCTATCTCGGCGGGCGCTTCGCCGCGGGCTATCTGGCGTCGCTGGCAATCATGCTGGCCTGTGCGTTGGGCATCGCTGTCGGCGGTTTTATGCCGTGGATCGACACGGTAAGGCTCGGCCCCGCCAGCTGGCACGGCTATGCCTGGGCGTTCGGCGTGATGGTGATACCCGACATGCTGTTCATCGCCTCGTTGCTGTTTTTGTTGGCCACTACCACGCGCTCGCTGCTGGCGACCTATGTCGGCGTGATCGTCTACTTCGTGCTGCAAAGCGTGGTTGGCCAGCTGACCAAGGACGTCAACAATCATTTCGTCGCGGCGATGCTCGATCCGTTCGGCGCGCGCACCATGTCCTTGGTCACACGCTACTGGTCGGCATATCAGTCCAACCACGAATTACCGGCGCTGGAGGGCGTGCTGCTGTTCAACCGGCTGCTATGGAGTACCGTCAGCGTGGTGATGCTGGCAGCAGCCTTTGCGCTGTTTCGGCCGAATCGCGAAGGCATGCAGTTGCCCCGCCGCAAGAAGCGCGCGGAGCCGCCCATGCTGCGGCCGCTGTCTACCGCCGCGTCATTGACTTTGCCAGCCGTGCACCTCTCCGATGACGCGCGAACGCACTGGCTGCAGCTGCGCAAACTGTTCGTGTTCGACACGCTGGGCGTACTGCGCGGCGCGCCGTTCCTGATCATGCTGGTCCTTGGCGTGGCCAACGTGATGGGCGCCTTTCTGCTGTCCGGCCAGATCTACGGCACCTCGACCTATCCCGTCACGCATCAGGTGCTGGAGAACATTCGCGGCGGCTATCAGTGGTTGCTGTACATCATCATCACCTTCTACGCCGGCGAGCTGGTGTGGCGCGAGCGCAGCCAGCGCTCGGCCGAAGTCAGCGACGCCTTTCCGCTGCCTAACTGGATACCGCTGAGCGCCAAGCTCGGTGCGCTGACGACGGTCGTCGCGACGTTCCTGCTGGTCGGCGCGCTGGTCGGGGTTGTCTGGCAGCTAGGTCACGGCTATACGCATATCGAGCCAGGCCTCTATCTTGGCTCGGTGGCGCTGGATGCCATTCCTTTCCTGTTGCTGGCTGCGCTGGCGCTGTTTCTGCAGGTGATCTCGAACAACAAGTTTCTCGGTTATCTGCTGACCATCGTATGGCTGGTCGCGCAGATCGGCTTTGGCCTGCTGCACTGGGAACAGAATCTGTACAACTACGGCAGCGCGCCGGACACGCCATATTCGGATATGAACGGCTTCGGCCATTTCCTGAAAGCCGCACTGTGGTTCGACTTCTACTGGGCCAGCTGCGCCGTCGTACTGCTGGTGCTGGCCGCACTGTTCTGGGTGCGTGGCACCGCTGATGCCTGGCGCGACCGCCTGCGCGAAGCAAGTATGCGCCTGCGCGCGCCGGCTGCGTCTGCGCTGATTCTGGCCCTGCTTGCCTTTGTCGGCAGCGGTGCCTGGATCTACTACAACACCAACGTGCTCAACCACTACCAGAGCAGCGCCGACAAGCTGCAGCAGCACGCCGATTACGAAAAGAAATACGCGAAATACAAGGATCTACCGCAGCCGCGCATCACCGCGGTGAAGGCCGACGTGGACATCTATCCGAACGAACGCAGGCTGGCGTTTCGCGGCCAGTACACGCTCACGAACAAACACGCTGCACCGATCAGCGAACTGCATGTGAACTTTGCCGATCAGTTCACCGTCAAGTCGCTTCAGTTTGCGCCGCATGAAACGGTGAGCGAAGACAAGTCGCTTGGCTACACGATTTACCGGCTGAAAACGCCGTTGGCTCCGGGCGCCTCAATGACTTTCGACTTCGCACTCGAATACGCGCCCAGAGGTTTCACGAACAGCCCGGAAGGCCAGTTCCTTGCGTACAACGGGACCTTCTTCAACAACAGCGTCATGCCGCAGTTCGGTTACCAGAGCAGCGAGCAGATTACCGACCGCAACGATCGCCGCAAATACGGCCTGAGCGCTGAAGTGCCGCGCATGCCCAGGCTCGGCGACGAAAAAGCGCGTGCGAATACCTATCTCAGCAACGACGCGGACTGGATCAGCTTCGATACCACGGTATCGACCTCAGCCGATCAGATCGCCGTAGCGCCGGGCTATCTGCAAAAAGAGTGGACGGCGAACGGCCGGCACTATTTCCACTACACCATGAATCAGGACGCCAATACCAAAGACAGCGTGGATCAGCCGATGCTGCCGTTCTTCGCCTACCTCTCCGCGCGCTATGCGGTGAAACACGAGCTGTGGAAAGGCGTGGATATTTCGGTCTACTACAACCCCGCGCACGCCTGGAACGTCGACCGAATGATCCAGGGCGCCAAGGATGCGCTCGATTATTACGACGCCAACTACACGCCCTACCAGTTCCACCAGCTGCGCATTCTGGAGTTTCCCAACTACAGCAGTTTTGCGCAGTCGTTCGCCAACACCATTCCGTTCTCCGAATCGATCGGCTTCATCGCCGATCTGCGCGACACCCGCAAGATCGACTATGTCTACTACGTCACCGCGCACGAGGTTGCGCACCAGTGGTGGGCGCACCGGGTAATTGGCGCCAATATGCAGGGCTCGACCATGCTGAGCGAATCACTGGCGCAGTATTCGGCGCTGATGGTGATGAAGCAAAAGTATGGCGCCACCCAGATGCGAAAGTTTCTGAAGTACGAGCTGGACGCCTATCTGGCCGGCCGCGGCACCGAGAAGGTCGCCGAGGAGCCGCTGGCGAAAGTGGAGAACCAGCAGTACATACATTACCGTAAAGGTTCGCTGGTGTTCTATGCGCTGCAGGACTACGTCGGCGAAGCCGTGCTGAACAAAATGCTTAAGCAGTTTCTGATCGACAAGGGCTTTCAACAACCGCCCTACACCACCTCAAAGGAATTCATGGATGCGCTGGGCCGCGCCGTCGACCCGAAGTGGGAGCCGCTGCTGGACGACCTGTTCTGGAATATCACCCTGTTCGATAACCGCATCACCGACGCGACAGCGAAAAAACTGTCCGACGGCAAATACGAAGTAACGATGAAGGTTCACGCCGGCAAGGTCTATGTCGACGGTACCGGCAAGGAAACCGATGCGCCGCCGAACACGCCTATCGAAATCGGTGTGTTCGCAGCCCCGGCGCAGGCAGGTATGGACGGCCAGCCGCTCTACCTGCAGAAACGCACGCTGCCCAGTGGAGACAGCACGATCACGTTGACCGTGCCCGGCAAACCCTTCGACGCCGGCATCGATCCGTACAACGAACTGATCGACCGGGTGTCGGCTGACAACCGCAGGCCGGTCACCATCCAGCAGCCCTGATCCATCGAGTCTCCCGGATCACGGGAACGCGAGCGTCACGCCGGCCTTTTCGAGGTTCTCCTTGATCGCGCGCAACAGATCGGCTTTCACCGACCAGTTGTCCGCGGAGCGCGTCCAGCCGCGCACGATCAGGCTGACGGATTTATCGCCCAGCGCGCCGGTCCAGACGCCGGGCGCGGGATCCTTGAGAATGCGCGGGTCTTCGTCGAACAGCCGCTTGATCTCGGCCATCACGGCGCCGATATCGTCCTTGTAACCGATCGCAATCGGCAGCTCGAAGCGGCGCGTGCCGCGGCGGTTGAAGTTGAGGATCGCATCGCCGCCGACCTTGCCGTTGGGCACGATCGCTTCGCGGTTATCGGGCAGCACGATCAGCGTATGCATGAGGTTGATCGCCTCCACCGTGCCTTCGATGCTGCCCGCGGTCACGTAGTCGCCGACGCGAAACGGCCGGAACACGATCAGCAGCACGCCCCAGGCAAGATTGCTCAGCGAGCCCTGCAGCGCGAGCCCGATGGCCAAGCCCGCGGTGCCCAGCGCGGCAACCAGTGGCGCCGCCGACACGCCGGCAGTGATCAGCGCCATCACGATCAGCACGGCCACCAACACGCCGTAGATAAGGTTGCGTAAAAAACCGCTCAGCGTCACGTCGACCTGGGCCCGATGCAGCGCGCGTTCGGACACGTTGGCAAGCCGCGCGGCTACCCAAATGCCGATCAGCAGCACCAGCAGCGCGAGCAGCAAATTCAGGCCCACGTGGATGACGCTTTCCGAAAGCTTCGCTCCCAGCAATCGGTCGAGAAAATCATGCATGGCATCGGCTCGCGTGAAAAAATCGAATTCAAGCTAGCAAACCAAGCATGAAAAATTTGCTGAATGCCTCAGTGGGTCGATCCCTCTTCCATCGACTCACGCACATGCCGCAGCGAGCGTACCTCCCAAATCGCTACCACCAGCAGTACGACGGTGGTTGCCACACCGAGCGCGGCAATCGGCCACCAGGCGAGCGTCAGCGCGAGCGCGGCCAGCAAGGCCAGACCGACGAGATGCGACAGCGGCAAGTTGGTGTGGTTGACCGTTTTCTTGAATAGCGCATTGCCGAGCAGATACAACGCCGGCCCGCCGATCAATACGGCGGCCGTGATTACATCGGTGCGCTGCTGCGGATGACGCAGTGTCAGTTCATCCGCCACCGCGCACACGATGATGCCTGCCACGATCAGTAGATGCAGGTAGGTATAGGCCACGCGCGCGGTTCGACCGGGATCGTCCGACTGCCTGATCGCGCGACTGCCCCGCTCGGCGCCGAGATCGAAGTAGATCCACCACATGGCCACGCTGCCGATAAACGCGCTGATGAAGGCGAGCAGTGCAGTGGGTTGGCGCAGCGTTTCGGCAAAACTCGAGCCGGTTACCAGGACCGACTCGCCCAGTGCAATGATCACGAACTGGCTGCAGCGCTCGGCCAGATGGCCGCCATCGACGTTCCAGTCGGCGGTGCTCGACCGCCCGAGGCCCGGAACGCGAAACGTCATGGCCGGACCGAGATACTCCAGCAGTAGCGCAGCCACCCAGCACGCCGCACGCGTTTGGCCGTCCAACCAGCCACCGATCAGCCAGAGAATGCCCGATACCAGCAACCACACGGCGATGCGCTGAAAATTCCGCGTATTCGCCGGCGCCGCATCGCCAATAGCCCAAAGCATGAACAGCGTGCGACCCACCTGCATAAAGACATAGGCGCCGGCGAACAACATGCCACGCTCGCCGAATGCATCTGGAATAGCGATCGACAGCAGCAGACCCGCCAGCATCAGAGTCAGCAAGGCCACTCGAACCATCGACCGCTCCGGGTCGAGCCAGTTGGTTACCCAGCCGGTAAAAATCCAGACCCACCACACAGCCAGAAACAGCAGCAGCACCTGAAGCGCGCCGACCAAATTCAGCTGGTGCAGCAGGGTATGCGAGAGCTGGGTCACCGCGTAGACAAAGACCAGATCGAAAAACAGCTCGATATTGGTGACCTTGCTTTCCAGGTGCTCACCGCGCTGGCGCAGCAAGCTGACCTGCGGCGGCAGGCCGGCGCGCGCGAACCGGGAGTGGCCTGATGATGGGTACGGCACGTGTAAGACCCCCCGACTGTTCGCCGACTTGCTCGCGTTTATCGCACGATGCCGCAGAATTCACCACCGGGTTCTTCGGACGCAGATACGGCGCCCTACTCAGAGGCGACGATCTTCGATATCGCTGACCTTGCCGTCCACGATCGTCACCGTGGTGACGTGATCGTCGCGCCGGTATTGCCACTTTTCGCCAATGCCTTCGTCGGATAGAACGCGCACTCTGCCGCGCCTGCTCCGCCAGCCGTTGATGGAGTGACTGCTCCGCGAACTGCGGCTGCGTGATTTATGCGAAGGCTTGCCCAACAGCTCGGTCACGCGAACCTCGCTGTCGCCAGCGGTCAATACCTGGTTGCCGACGCGCAAGGTGCTGACGGCCTGAACGGTGGTACTCAGCGCAAGCGCTGCACCACATGCGGAAAACACAACGTTACGCGGAATACGCATGACATCTCCTTGTCTGCTTGAAGTCCTGAGTTTATTGCGAGCCTAGCGAGATCGTGGCGCTTCGATGTCAGGCTTGTGCCGCCAGCCTAGTAGGTCTGAGTATTCTTAATACGTCTGACTTTCCTCAATATTGGCGACTCGGCCACCGACAATCGTGATCGTCACCACGCGCCCGCTATCGCGCTTGTACTGCCAGCGTTCGCCGACATACGCGCCGTACTGATTCTGCAAGGGTTCCTTGTAGACCGGCGTACCCAGCAGGTCGATCACATGCGCAACCGGGTCGCCGGCAGTCAACACCTGCTGACCGATGCGCAAGGTGTCATTCGCATGGATGCCGAGGCTGATTGCCAATAGCGGTACCCACAGTAATGGACGCATGGTGCTCACTCCTGTATGTCATCGGCCGATCGAAGGATCCTGCCTCGCTTCCCTAGTTGCGTGGCGAATGAGTCCGCGCTCCCGTCGCAGCATATCCGAAAATGACTGCCTGTCCGAAGCCAGCACGGCTCATCAGAAACCTCTGTTCGACAACTCGTTTTCACGGCGATCATATCTGCATCGACCCTGACTACCCCCGCCCCTGGGAGGAATGCGCCGGCCAGTTGAAGCGATGCCGCTCTACCTGATGATCGAATCGCCACGAACACCTTTATAGGCATACGCCGGTCAACGTCTCCAGCGCGCCAAGCCGTCCACTGCGCGTTTCATCCGCCCACCGCTGCAAAGAGTTACGACGCCGTGCCGGCCAGGTTGTCCATATCCAGATGGATGCTGTTAAGTCGAGGTAGCTGTCTGCGCAGAGCGAGCGCCGACTCGGGTGGCAGTTCGGCAACCACCCTTTCAAAGGCATGCAGCAGACTGCTTTCGCCGTCCGACAGTTCGCGAATCCAGGCCACATCGCGATGCGAAGCCATACGGGTCAACGAGCCTGCAATATGACGTCGCATGGCCCCGCGCATGGTGCCGGATCGGCTGGGCTTGCCGCCGCTGGCGTGCAGCTGCGCCTGCAAGTCGCCGATCATGGCGGCCAGCGTCTGGGCGTTTTCGTCGAGGACCACCTTTAAGCCGGGTTCGCAAGACGATGCTGCGTGCCGATACAGCTGCAGCAGATCGATGCTGCGCTGGATCAAGGTGTTGTAGGTGCTCTGCGGCAACGTCGGGGATATCGAGGACATGGCCACCTCCTGAGGATGGGCTGTTATTCCTGCCTATATCCTCTGCCCGGGCGACTTAGCAACACATAAATCGGCTGTAATCGGCAGAACTCCGGTCAGGCTGCAGTCGGCTGCGTGCCGCAGGTGCTGCCTGAAAGCCGATTACTGCTTGGTCTGGATAAGGTCCAAAGGCTGACCGTTGCTGGTGCGCACGCCCTCCTGCAATTCGCTCAGCGCCTCAATCGACGGGCATAGCGACTGGATCTGCGGGCGCAGCGCCTGCATGCGCCGCAACAGGCGCGGCTGGATCTGCGTAGCAAGGCCGGCGGCCTGATCGCGCAGGGCCGACGCCGCCTGCAGATCGCCGTTCAACGCCGCATCGATAGCCTGCTGTCCCATGTCGCTGGCAATCAGCGGCATCAGGTCGCCGGCAATCTGATTGGCGTATTGGTTGATGGCATCGCCGTTCCAGTCGTGCGTACTGCGGCTGGCGGCGATGCGCTGCTTGAGTTCTCTGGCGTGGTCGCTCAGTCGCTGATCCAGCTCGGCTCGCGTGGCCGCACTCAGATGCATGCTACTGGCCTCGGCGCGTACCGCCTGCACCGCCATGTCCACGCCGTTTTGCGCGACAGCACGCACGCGCGGTGCCAGCGCTCGCAGGTCCCGCTCGAACAAAGTCATGCGATCCTGATTTTCCGCATTGAGCCGCACCGTGACGCCATCGGTGCGCAGTAAGCCGCGTTGAATCTCGACCCGCGATGGCGCGGGCGTGGCGCGGTCGAAAACGACGCTGTCGGCATTGAGCGTGACGTCGTAGCTGCTGGTCGCATGGCAGGTGGTAGCGAGATCCTGCGCGCTGAGTGGTGCAGCGCTCAGCAGGAGCATGGACGCGGCAGCGAAACGTGGAAAATGCATGGGTGTTATTCATTGAGAAAGTGCGTCAGCGATACCCCGCGAGCGGCGAACCCCTGCTGAATGCGGCACGGGGCACATGCCTTCTCATCTGACCGGCATGTCGGCCCGCGCGGCGGCGCGACGGGTCGCCGACATCACGCGCCGGCCAGTGGCGTCTTCAGCTCCAGTCCCTGATCCAACTGATAGATGCCGCCGGCGGGGGAGGCATCGGGGCTGGCCGACATCAGCCGATTTTTATCGGACCACGGGATGATCTCGCGCGGACCGGGTATGTAGCTTTGCCATTTGCCGTAGGTATCTTGCGGTGGTGGAGTGCCGTTGACCGAGAGATTGAAATTGACCGGCACACGCGCCACCCAGTACGGGTCAGCCGCGTGCTTGCCGACGGACGGCGGATTGAACGTCCATTGGCGCAACGCCCTCAGCGCCGCCTGGGAAAGATCGTGGCGAAACAGATTCATGTCGCGTTCGCTGGCATACACGCCGAGATTGACCTGTTCGGTCGCGGCATAGATCACGTTGCCGTCCCGGCCGATCTTCAACAGCACATACACCGTGCCCGTCACTCGCGACTGGATCTCGCGATCGGGATATCTCGGATTTTCGGCGGTTTTCTTGCTGACGGTTTCGCCGGGTGTCTCACCGCTCTGGCCGAAATGCGCACCTTCGATGTCGATGGAAGCGTGCTGATCGTCGACGCGTTTCGCCACCACGCGCAAACTCATTTTCGCGCGCGCTTCCACCGGAGCGCCATCGACGACGACCGGACTGAACTCCCAGGTTGGGATATTTTTCTGCAGCAGGTCGACCACCGGCGCCGGCAGCTTGTCCTGCTGATCGATGGCGAAGCTTTTGATCTTTCCCTCGGGAGTGACGTCGATCTGGCCTGTCACCAGCATGCTCGCCTGAGCCTGCTTGAGTACTTCACTTGGGCCGGCGGCCAGCGCCGCGCACGACAACAACAGTAACAACAGACCCGACAGCGACTTTTTCATAACGCCTCTCCTTGGTGATAGCCGACTTTAGCCTAAGAGCCTGTTGACGAGCTCCCAGCGCGAGGCAAGGGGAGATCGTGAACGGGCTCTAACGCCGCGTCCGAAACTGCGCGCGCACGGCGGGGTTACCAAGCTTCCAGGCCAGCCAGAGCGACGCGAGGCAGCCGATCGCCTTGAATGCCAGCGCCAGCTGATAGCCTCGCTGCAATCGCACCAGCATCTGCCCAGCAGCCGTGCCCTGCTGCTGGGCCTGCGCCAGGATGGCGGCGCTATTCGCAGCAAGGGCCTGCAGATCGCGCAGCTGCAGATATCCGGTGATCAGCAGCCAGATGGTCAGAAGCACTGCCGCCACGCGCATGCACGGCCTGGCCCAGGCCTGGCGCATGATGCAGCCGGCGCAGATCACGATAAGCGCGAACACAACCAGCAGATACGCCGCGTCCCACCCGAGCATGCCATGAAGCGCATCGAGCTCGGCGGGCTGCAGAGAGAGGTTATCGCGCAGCTGTTCCCACACATTCTGCATATGCCTGACGTACTGCAGAGAGCCGAACGCCGATACCAGCAGCAGCATCCACACCACCACGCGCCACAGCATCGGTCGACGCGCGCGTGCCGGCCGATCGGAAGGAGCGACGACAGCCATTACGGCGCGGCTTTGAGTGCGGCTAGATCGGTCAGCACCTGACCGGCGTTTTTCTCGGGATCGACGTCGACGTAGATCTTGGCGATCCGGCCCTGCGGGTCGATCAGGAACGTGGTGCGTTTGGCGTAATGCACGCCGTTGTCCGAGGTCAACACGCCATAAGCCGTTGCCACCGAATGATCGGAATCGGCCAGCAGGGGGAACGGTACGTGGTATTTCGCGGCGAATTCGGCGTGCGACTTCACATCGTCCAGGCTCACGCCGACCACGCTGGCACCGGCCTTACGAAGCTTGAGGACATCGTCGCGGAAAGTGCAGACTTCCGTTGTGCAGCCGCCGGTGAAATCCTTGGGGTAGAAATACATCACCAAGTAATGACCGTGGAAACCGCTCTGCGTGACCCACTTGCCGCTCTGATCCTCGAGACGGAAAGCGGGAGCTTTCTGCCCGACCTGCAGTCCGGCGACGCTATCGGCCGCAAGGGCCGGCGTGACGATACCAGCGATCGGCGCCAGACAAAGAATCCACGCCAACAAACGGGACAGACGACGCATAACCGAATCTCCAAACAGGAAGGTGTGCAAAAGCCAGCGGGAGAGTGTACGCGCTCAAAAGCGAAGGGCGCCATGCGGCGCCCTTCGTCGGATCATCCAATCCAGCTATATGCCAGTGATCAGCGCGGCGAAATGGTGAACTTGCCGGCCGAAATGCCCAGGTTCACGCCTTCACCCGTACCGGCCAGCGCCAGCGAGGTGGTGCCCTTGGTCAGGACCTGAGCATTGGCGCTCTTGACGAGACCGGCATCCGCACCAGCCTGTGCGTAATCGCCGAACACGTCCTTGATCCCGTTGACCGTGCTGATTTCGCCGGTGCCGTTGGTGATCTTGTACTTGCCGGCGGTCAGACCACCGCCGACGACGGCAATTTTCACGCTCGAGCGCTGACCGTTGTCGCAACGGATCGTACCGTTACCTTCAGCGTGCTTGTAGATCAGCGACCAGCCCGAGAGGTTGAAGCGCAGATGGCACTTCACCGTGGCCGTATCGGCACGGGCGCTGGAGGTTGGCAGAATGGTCATGCCGCCGGCAGCAAGGGCCAGTACGAGGGCGGCCGTTCCAAAAGTACGCTTGATCATCGTCATCTCCTTAATTTGATTGCATGAGGGTTTGGTGGAATATCGTGCCGATGCGATTTTGGAGCCTTCACAAAAGTGAAGCCGCGTCAGGGGAGTCAAGATTGTTCAGATGCGCGTGATGGCGATGTGCACGAACCTGCGATCATTCAGGTTCCTGACCGAGCGCGGCGATCCGGCGCTCCCGAGACGCCGAGTGGCGCGACGGCATGGCATTTCCAACCGGCTTGTTTCGCGGCAAAGTAATCCTGAGCGCCGACTTTCTGGCATCGTCGCGAGTAACAGGTGCGCCCATTTTTTCGCCAGTCTTCGCCCATCGTGACACAAGGAAACTTATGGTCAGGTATTCGCTGGTTGGCTACGACGGTTCCCAGGCATCGCGGCGCGCGCTGGATTTTGCGGTTGAGTTGGCGCGCGTGAGCGGCGGGCGCGTGCGCGTGGTGTCGGTGCTGCAGGTAGCCGAGGGCGGGGTGGATGCATGCACGCTGATGATGGCCGACTCCGGCGCCCGGCGTGTACAGGAGCTGCATGACGAACTGGCGCAAATCGTGCCGGATGCCGCGACCTTGCTCGACATCGAGCTGATTCATGGAAGCCCCGGCGACGTGCTGCTCGGCCAGATCGATCAGCACGGAGTCGACCACATCGTGATCGGCCATACCGAGCGAGGCGCGCTGGCGCGTTGGCTGATGGGTTCGGTGTCGGGCAACGTCTTGGCCCGCGCGCATGTGCCGGTCACCGTGGTTCGCTAAAGGTCGCACGCTGGAACATCACGGCACCGCACGTAGCGGAGCGCGCTCACCCTGTCGACGATAACGCGGTTGCCTGCACCTGCCGGCAGAACTCAGCGCGCAAGACAGGTGGGCGAGCGTTAATCCAATGCGCGGATCAGGCCGTATGCTGTCGCATCGACTTTCGAACGCGCGGCCTGCGAGCCTCAGACCTTGCCGCGGCAGCGTTTACGCATCACTGACGGGAAACGGCACGTTGAGCTATCACCCACTGCCCTGGACTCTGGAGAGTCTCGATTTGGACAACATCCAGGTCGCACGCATACGCCACAACGAGGATCTGTTTTTTCTGCTGTGCAGTTCTTCGTTCGTGGAAAGCGGTTCGGATCTGTACACGCAAAACCTGGTCGACCACTTTGCCGGCGATGAAGAATTGCAGCGCTGGCTCAGCGAGCACTGGGAACACGAAGAGCTGCAGCACGGCCGCGCGCTGACGGCCTATGTGCGCAAGGTCTGGCCGGAATTCGACTGGGACAAAGGCTTCGCCGCGTTCTGGAACGACTACGCCGCCGTGTGCACGTCGGAGCAGCTGGAATCCAACCGCGGGCTGGAACTGGCGGCGCGCTGCGTGGTGGAAACCGGCACCGCCAGCCTGTATCGCGCGCTGCACGACATCACCGACGAGCCGGTACTGAAGCAGCTGACCAACCACATCAAGAGCGATGAAGTGCGCCACTACAAGCACTTCTACCAGCACTACCGCGCCTACCGCGAACGCGAGGGCTTCGGGCGCTACAAGGTATTTCGCGCAATCCTTCGCCGGGTCAACGAGATCAAGAGCGAAGACAGCGACATCGCCCTGCGCCACGTCTTCAACCAGTGCTATCCGCAGCACCTGGGCGACGAAAAGGAGTTTCGTCGCATCAGCGATCGCGCGCAGGGGCTGCTGCGCCGGCACCTGCCGGCCGAGATGACGGTAAAGATGCTGCTCAAGCCGCTCGACCTGCCGGCCCGACTGCTATCGGCGCTGGAAAAACCGTTGGCGCGCATCACCGAGAAGCTCTTTCTGCACTGAGCGCCCCGGTCGGCGAGCGATAGGCGCCTGACGATATCAAGCGCCCGAGGCTGCCGGGCGCTGATCTTCTTCAACCTTCCGCTGCGCCTGCTGCACGGCCTTCAGCTGTGCCATGTCGATCGGCCGTATCTGTGAGATGACGCAGGGTATACGGGGAGACCGGGTGATGACGCGATCGAAGCCCACCTGGACCTGCCCCAGATTGGAGGTGAGCCCGATGCCGTTGGTCACCTGCAGATTGGCGCAGGCATCCAGATCGAGCAGATAAGCTTCCTTGAGCTTGGTGTAGACCACCAGCTGGGTATCGCTCAGCGGCTCCCAGGAATACAGCGGACTGAAGAAGCGAAAGCTTTTCACCGGCGCGCCAGCGGCGGCCGTATAGGCGGCCAAACGATCGCTGGTACGCTTGGCATAGGGCACGTTGGAGCAGGCAACGAGCAGGCCGGCGAGAACCGATGCCGCGATAAAAGACCGACTTTTCATGGCGAATCTCCGCTCTACGAGGTGATGGGCGCTACCGACAACGCGCCAGCGGCTGACCGGCTGACGCCATGCGCGACATTCACGCTGTTGTAGTCCGCTCAGGCCCAGCGGCGCCTGAACCGAAGCCGATGACGCGGCTATTTTTTCTTGCCCTTGCCTACGCTGACCCACTTCGACGGATCGAACCCGCCGACCTCGTAGACCAGCGCCTCTTTCTTTTCGCCGTCGACCAGGGTCACGTTCATGGTGATTCTTTTCGCCTTTTGCAGCATGGCGATAAACGCCTTGTCGTCGCGGATCATCAGCGCCGGTTCGCCCGTGGTCGGCGCGAATGCCTTGATGCCGACCGATTTGCCGTCGACCGTAGTGGCAATGGTGCAGTTGGCGCGACAGACGAAGCCGTGGCCTTCGCCGTACAGAAACGCGTTCTGACCCCACTGTGTATGTCGGCGCAGCACCAGCCGCACCCGACCGTCGCCGGAGGGCTGGCTGCTGTCGATGGTGGCAGTGGACTGGGTACCGCCTTCCATCGGCGAGACCTGATAAAGCCACAGCGCTGCGAGTCGGTTCTTTTCGCTGAAGGTTTTGTAGCGAGCCTCGATCGCCGGCAGGCTCTGCGCCACTTCGGTGGCCGCTGGGGTATTTGGGTAATGGTCGAGAATGTCGTGGCCCATCGACACGACCATCTCGTCGTTCTTGATGCGCAGCAGCTCGCGATACGTGTTGAGCTTGTCCGCCGCCTCGGCGTTCACCGCCTGCTGCGCGTTGGGCGCTGCGGGCGCATTCGACTGGCCGCCCTGCGGCGAACAGGCGGCGAGCAGCCAGGCCGCGCCAAGCAAGGCCAGGGTGGAGCGATACGAAAAGGATTTCATCGGCAGGCATCCATCAACGACAGGAGCGTAGAGTGGAACCAGCCGGCGGCTTCATGCAACCGGGGCCACTCGGGCGGGAGTGATCGGCGCTTCGCCGAAGCGATCGCGCAGGGCCGCGCGGTAGCGTCGGCTGCAGGGAATTTTCGCGCCATCGCGCAGTTGCAATCGGGCGTCGCCGGTGTCCAGCGGCTCGATCTCGGCCAGGTAGTCGAGATTGACGAAGTAGCTGCGGTGCACACGAACGAAACGCGTTGGGTCGAGCCGGTTCTCGATCGTCGCCATGGTGGCGCGCAGCGGGTAGTCGCGCCCACGTACGTGCAGGTTGACGTAATTGCCCGAAGCCTGCAGCCATTCGATCTCGCACGCGTTGACCAGAAACTCCTTGCCCAGCTTGCGCACCAGAAAGCGCTCCGGCCGCTCGATCGGCTCCACCGGTGGGCCCGCATCCGGCGCCGCCAGCAGCCGCGCCTCGCCCTGCAGCCGCAGCAAGGCCAGCCGATACAGCCAGACCGTAGCGATGATGCCGAAATAGCTGCGCACATCCTTGAGGTATTCGTACCCGAAGTTGCGCCACCAGGGACCGAAATCGTAGTGCGAACCGGCGTAGGCGTAGCAAAGCTTGCGCAGAGCGACCATACCGCCGACGTGGGCCAGACTGAACAGCACACTGGCCATCAGATGCAGCGGCAACGTCTGTCGCCATGCACTCACCCGCAGCGGCCAACGCCGCTCCACCGCGATCACGACGGGAACCAGCGCCAGCAACAACAGCGAGCTGCTGCATTCCCAGCACCACGGCTGCCAGGCCGGCAGCGCAGGGTGGTCGATCTGCGCGGTCACCGAGTTGAACAGCATGCTCAGCACGTAGGAAACCGCCCACAGGCCGATCTCGAACGGTCGGCGCCAGCGCAGGTAATCGTCCAGAGTAAAACGATGCCGGGAAATCATGCCGGGCATTCTACGGAGTGGATGACGCTTTGGGCCGGCCTTCGTCCCCGCCATCCACCGTTCGTCACTCAAACCTCGCCACCGGTCACTTTCGACGAGGCAAAAACCCGCGATGGCTTCACGCTGGTCACTTCTTGAACACCGGACCCTGCCATGAACCGCCGCCACGATATCGATGCTTTACGGGTGCTCGCCTTTGCGCTGCTGATTTTCTATCACCTCGGCATGCTGTACGTAGCGCCGCTGTCCGACTGGCGCGGCATGCCCCTGCACAGCGCGCATATGGCGCAGTGGCTGCAGTACCCGATGCTGTTCGTGAACCGCTGGCGGATGGAGCTGCTTTTTCTGATTTCCGGCCTGGCCGTGCACTTTCTACGCGGCAGACTCAGCCTGTCTCGGCTGGCGTGGAAGCGCACCGTTCGCCTGCTGCTGCCGCTGGTGTTCGGCATGCTCGTGGTGATGCCGATCCAGCCATATGTGCAGGCGGTAACCGAAGGCACTGCCGTCGATGGCTTCGGCCCCTTTCTTTTGCATTACTGGACCGGCGGCCGTGCAGCCGGTCTGACCTGGGCGCACCTGTGGTACCTGCCCTACGTCTGGCTGTACACGATGCTGCTGTTGATCCTGCTGCCGGCGCTGGAGTCGCGCCTTGGCAGGCGCCTTCACGCGAGTTGCCTGCGGCTGCGTGGCGCGAGCCTGCTGGTGCACCCGGTGCTGCCGCTGTTCGCGTACGGCGTGCTGCTGTCCTGGCGCTATCCGGAGACCCATGCGCTGGTCGGCGACTGGTATGCGATGGCGCTCTACGCCACCATGTTTTTCTACGGCTACCTGCTCGGCACCGACACCGCGCTGTGGACCGAACTGGCGCGGCTGCGGCGCTATTCGTCGACGCTGGCGCTGGGCTGTTTCGCGCTGTATCTGTTCCTCGACAAATTGGCCGGTCAGTACATCGATCAGAACATCCATAACTACGCGGTGCTCATCTTGCTCAAGCTGCTCCACGTCTGGCTGCGCTACAGCTATACCTGGATCGCGATCGCCGCCGTACTCGGCTGGGGCCACACGCTGCTCAACCGCCCATTCCGCTGGCTACCGTATGCGCGCGAGGCGGTGTATCCCTGGTACATCCTGCATCAGAGCCTGCTGCTGTTTTTCGCCTGGCAGGTGATGCCGCTGCATCTGGGGCCGCTGGCCGAACCGCTGCTGATTCTGCTGGGCACGGTGGCTGGCTGCGCGCTGCTGCACGAGTGCCTGATCCGGCGCACGCGCTGGCTCAGGCCGCTGTTCGGGCTCAATCCGCTGCCGGCACGCGAGCGGCCTGCTGTCAGCACCGTGCTGACAGCAGGCGTGAAATAAGGGCTTGGATGCGGCACCTTCTTTTTGCAGGAGCACGTTAGCCACCGATGCGGGCACTGACGATTTGCCGCGCTATGCCAGCCAGCGCGATGGCACGATACTGTCTGGCCTGACCAGGACATTCGATGCCAGCCCGCCCACTACGTTCGGATTCGCTGTTCCACCATCCCGCCTTCGTGGCGTTCTGGTTTGCGCGGATCGCCTCCGGCTTCGGCTTCCAGATGCTTTCGGTGGCGGTGGGCTGGCAGATCTATGCCATCACCGGCCGCGCGTTCGATCTGGGCCTGATCGGGCTGGTGCAGTTCATTCCCTCGGTGCTGCTGGCGCTGCCGGCCGGGCATATGGCCGATCAGTTCGACCGTCGCCGCATCGTGCTGATCGGCCAGATCGTGGAATGGGTGGCGATCGCCGCGCTGGCCGCGCTGACGCTTTCGCACAACATCCACGAAATCGGCATTCTCGCGCTGGTGCTGGTCATCGGCGTAGCCAAGGCGTTCGAGTTTCCGGCGCTGCAGTCGATGCTGCCGGCGCTGGTGCCGCCAGCGATTCTGTCGCGGGCGATGGCGATCAACAGCTCGGCCGGTCAGGCCGCCATGATCATGGGGCCGGCGCTGGGCGGCTTTCTGTATGTCGCCGGCCCGGGCGTGGTCTACGCGGTTTCCGCCATTCTGTATTTGGTCGCCGCCGTGATGATGAGCCGCCTGCGCTACGAGCAGGCGCCGCCGCGGCGCGAACCGGCCACGCTGAAAACGCTGTTCGCCGGCGTGCATTTCATCCGTGCGCGCAAGGACGTGCTGGGCGTGATTTCGCTGGACTTATTCGCGGTGCTGCTGGGCGGCGCCACGGCGCTGCTGCCGATTTTCGCCAAGGACATTCTGCACACCGGTCCCTGGGGCCTGGGCCTGTTGCGCGCATCGCCCGCGGTCGGCGCGCTGCTGATGTCGCTATGGCTGGCGAAGCACACCATGGAGCGCCGCGTGGGCGCGATCATGTTCGCCTGCGTGGCCGGCTTCGGCGTGGCAACGCTGGTGTTCGCGCTGTCGACGACGCTGTGGCTGTCGATGGCCGCGCTGTTTGCGCTGGGCGCATTCGACATGGTCAGCATGGTGATCCGCGGCGCGCTGGTGCAGCTCGATACGCCCGACGAGATGCGCGGGCGCGTCAGTGCGGTGAACGCGATCTTCATCAACACCTCGAACCAGCTGGGCGAATTCGAATCCGGCATGCTGGCGGCATGGATGGGCGCGGTGCATGCCACCGTGCTCGGCGGCGTCGGCACGCTGGTGGTGGTGGGGCTGTGGATGGTGATGTTTCCCACCTTACGTCGACGCCAGCGCTTGCAGACGGAAACGGTTGCCGCCGAGCAGCCTTCGAACGAGGCTTTATAGTGCCCCGACTACGCAAGCATGGGCGAAGCACAATCATCAAACCGCCACGCGCGAGTTCGCTACGCTGCAGCCCTTCCGACGCACGACGTCGCCCCTCCCTGTCGTAAAGCCACCGATGGAACCCATGCCATGATCGTTCTTCATCACCTCAACAACTCGCGCTCGCAGCGCATCCTGTGGCTGCTGGAAGAGCTTGGCGTGCCGTACGAAGTGAAGCGATACCAACGCGATGCGAAAACGATGTTGGCGCCGCCGGAGCTGCGGAAAATCCATCCGCTGGGCAAATCGCCGGTGATTACCGACGGCGACGTCACCCTGGCCGAATCCGGCGCGATCATCGAATACCTCGCCGAAACCTATGGCGACGGTCGTCTACTGCCGCCGGCCTGCACGTCGAACCGTTTGCGCTGCACCTACTGGCTGCATTACGCCGAAGGCTCGGCGATGCCGCCACTGCTGCTGAAGCTGATATTTCGTCGCGTGGAAACCACGCCGATGCCGTTCTTCGTGAAACCCATCGCCAAGGGCATCGCGCACAAGGTGCAGGACAGCTTTGTCGATCCACAGCTGAAGCTGCATCTGGAATATCTGGAGGGCGAACTGGGCAAGAGCGCCTGGTTTGCCGGCGACGCGTTCAGTGCCGCCGACATCCAGATGAGCTTTCCGCTGGAAGCATTTGCCGCGCGCGGCGGTCTCGATGCCCAGAGCACGCCACGGCTGTGGGCGTTCCTGCAGCGCATTCACGCCATGCCGGCCTATCAGCGCGCGCTGGAACGTGGCGGCGAATACAGCCTGGGCTGAAGGCTGAACGAAAGGTAGCGACGACGTTCGCCGTCTACGTCGTGCTCACGATTCGCTGGGCATTCTTTTCGTCCACACTTGGAGGAAAGCAGTCATGGGTAACCGAGATATTGAACGTCAGATTCGCGCCGCCGGTGAACGTGCTGGCGACCGCGTGCGCGGTTACGCCGACGACGCAGCCAGCGGCGCACAAAACCTTTTTGAGCGCGGCCGCAGCGTTACCGAGCGTGCGGTCGAGCGTTTCAGCAAGAAGGGCGACAGCTACAGCCGCCGCCTGACCAACGCCGCGGAAGATTTTGCCGACGAGGCCAACTACCACTACCGTCGTCTGCGTCGTCAGGTGAACCGCCATCCGGGCGCCACCGTGGCGATCGTGGCCGGAACGATTGGTGCCTTCATCCTGCTTCGCCGCGCGTTCCGCAGCGACGAGGATTGATCAGCGGCACGGCATTCCGGCCGTGTGACTACTGCCGGAATGGACGCCAAAAAAAAACCGCCGTCATGGCGGTTTTTTTTGCTCGTTCGAAGCCCCCGTAACGGTCAAACCGTCTGCGGGTTGGGCTTGTCCTGGTCGAGCTTGTACTCCTTGATGGCGCGACTGACGTCCTTGGCGTTGACCTTGCCGTCCTTCGCCAACGCCGCCAGCGCCGCGTGCGCAATCCAGTAGCGATCAACCTCGAAGAAACCACGCAGGTTGGCGCGCGTATCCGAACGGCCGTAGCCATCCGTACCGAGCACCGTGTAGCGCATGCCGTCCGGCATGAAGGCGCGCACCTGATCGGCGAACTCGCGCACGTAGTCGGTGGCGGCAATCGCCGGACCTTGGCGACCTTCCAGCAAGCCGGTGATGTACGGCACACGCTGCGTCGCTTCCGGATGCAGGCGGTTCCAGCGCTCGGCGTCGAAACCGTCGCGGCGCACTTCGATAAAGCTGGGCACCGACCAGATATCGGACTTCACGCCGAAATCTTTCTCCAGCAGTTCGGCCGCGGCAATCACCTCGCGCAGAATCGTGCCCGAGCCGAGCAGCTGCACGCGCGGCTCGCCTTTCTTCGGCTTGCCACCGTCCTTGAACAGGTACATGCCCTTGATGATGCCTTCCTCGCTGCCTTCGGGCAGGTCCGGATGGCTGTAGTTCTCGTTCATCACGGTGATGTAGTAGTAGATGTCTTCCTGCTCCTGCATCATCCGGCGCGTGCCGTCCTGCAGGATCACCGCGACCTCGTAGGAGAACGTCGGGTCATACGACTTCACGTTGGGGATCGCGCCGGACATCAGGTGCGAGTGGCCGTCCTCATGCTGCAGGCCCTCGCCATTGAGCGTGGTGCGGCCGGCGGTGCCGCCGATCAGGAAGCCGCGTGAGCGCATGTCGCCCGCCGCCCAGCACAGGTCGCCGATGCGCTGGAAGCCGAACATCGAGTAGTAGATGAAGAACGGCAGCATCGGCTGGTCGCTGATCGAATAGCTGGTCGCCGCGGCCATCCACGAGGCCATGCCGCCGGCCTCGCTGATGCCCTGCTGCAGCACCTGGCCTTTCTGATCTTCGCGGTAATACAGCAGCTGATCGGAATCCTGCGGGCGATACTTCTGGCCGAACGGCGCGTAGATGCCGATCTGCCGGAACATGCCTTCCATGCCGAACGTGCGCGCCTCGTCGGCGACGATCGGCACCACGCGCTGGCCAAGCTGCTTGTCGCGCAGCAACAGGTTGATGCCGCGCACCAGCGCCATGGTGGTGGAGATTTCGCGCTCGCCGGTGCCCTTGGTGATCTGCTCGAAGGCGGCCAGCTCGGGCGTCTTCAGTTTCACCTCGGTCTTGCGACGACGCTGCGGCAGCGAGCCGCCCAGAGCCTTGCGGCGCTCCAGCATGTACTGCACTTCCGGCGAATCCTTGCCCGGGTGGTAGTACGGCACGTCCTTGAGCTGCTCGTCGGTGATCGGAATCTGGAAGCGGTCGCGGAAGTGGCGCACTGCCTCTTCGTCCAGCTTCTTCTGCTGATGGGTGGGGTTCTGCGATTCGCCGGCCGCGCCCATGCCGTAACCCTTGACCGTCTTGGCCAGAATGACAGTGGGCATGCCCTTAGTGTTGGACGCCGCGTGGTACGCCGCGTACACCTTGTGCGGATCGTGGCCACCGCGATTCAAGCGCCAGATGTCGTCGTCGCTGAGGCTGGCGACCATCTCGCGCGTTTCGGGATACTTGTTGAAGAAGTGCTCGCGCGTATACGCGCCGCCGAACGCCTTGCAGGCCTGGTATTCGCCGTCGACGGTTTCCATCATCAGCTTGCGCAGCACGCCCTTGCTGTCGCGCGCGAGAAGCGGATCCCAGTAGCTGCCCCAGACCAGTTTGATCGCGTTCCAGCCGGCGCCGCGGAACACGCCTTCGAGTTCCTGGATGATCTTGCCGTTGCCGCGCACCGGACCATCGAGGCGCTGCAGATTGCAGTTGATCACGAAGATCAGATTGTCCAGACCCTCGCGACCGGCCAGCGAAATCGCGCCGAGCGACTCCGGCTCGTCGGTTTCGCCGTCGCCGAGGAAGCACCAGATCTTGCGGTCGCTGGGCGGCACCAGACCGCGATGCTCCAGGTACTTGAAGAACTGCGCCTGATAGATCGCCTGGATCGGACCCAGGCCCATCGACACCGTCGGCACCTGCCAGTAATCCGGCATCAGCCACGGGTGCGGATACGACGACAGCGCGCGGCCCTTGCCGGCGACTTCCATGCGGAACAGATCGAGCTGATCCTCGGCCAGGCGACCTTCGAGAAACGAGCGCGCGTAGATGCCCGGGCTGGAATGGCCCTGATGGAACACCAGATCGCCCGGATGATCGGCCGACGGCGCGCGCCAGAAATGATTGAAGCCGACGTCATACAGCGTGGCGCTGGAGGCGAAGCTGGCGATATGGCCGCCCAGCTCGCCGGGCTTGCGGTTGGCGCGCACCACCATCGCCATCGCGTTCCAGCGGATCAGCGTGCGGATGCGCCATTCCATCGCGGCGTCGCCGGTCATCTTCGCCTCGTGACCCGGCGCGATGGTGTTGACGTATTCGGTGGTCGGATCGAACGGCAGATAGCCGCCCGAACGGCGCGTGTTGTCGACCATGCGCTCGAGCAGGAAGTGCGCGCGCTCGGTGCCGTCGTGCTGAATCACGGCGTCGAGCGAATCCATCCACTCGCGGGTTTCGGTGGGATCGATATCCTGATTGAGGATGTCGTCGAGCTGATCCATGGGGGATTCTCCGCGGCGCTATGGCGGCGCCAGGCCTGAAGGGGGATGCCCGACGCGGGGATCGTCGGGACCAAACACCCATTCTAGCCGCTGGCAGCGGGAGCCGCCAATTCGATAATCCATGCGTCGGCGCATGGTGATGCGGCATTTACGCCGGATATCTCGACCTAACGAGATCCGGCGTCGCCATCATTCCACCTGGCGATTGCTCGCCCGAATCTGCGCTTCGACGCACGCGACCGCGCTCATATTGACGATGCGACGCACGGTCGACTGCGGCATCAGGATGTGCGCCGGCTTGGCCACGCCCATCAGGATCGGACCGATCACCACGCCGTCGCTGAGCATGCGCGTCATGTTGTACGCGATGTTGGCGGCGTCGAGGTTCGGGAACACGAAGACGTTCGCCTTGCCCTCCAGCCGCGAGTTCGGAAACAGCTTGTCCCGCAGTTCGGGCGTCAGCGCCACGTCGGCCTGCATTTCGCCTTCCACTTCCAGCCGCGGCGCCTTGGCACGGATCAGTTCGAGCGCCTTGCGCATCTTGGTCGCACCACAGCTGTCGCGGCTGCCGAAGTTGCCGGCGGACAGCAGCGCGATCTTCGGCGTGATGCCGAACAGCTTCAGGCGGATCGCCGCCTGCAGCGTGGCCTCGGCGATCTGCTCGGGCGTGGGATCGTCCTGCACGTGGGTGTCGAGATAGAAGAAGGCGCCCTTTTCGGTCGATACCGCCGCCATCGCCGATGTCCCGCTGACGCCCGCGTCCAGTCCGATAATTTGCTCGATGTTGGTCAGCTTGCTCTGGTACTGGCCGATCAGGCCGCAGATCATGCCGTCGGCCTCACCGCGCTCGACCATCAGCGCCGCGATGATCGTCGGCCGCGTGCGCACCAGCGCCTTGGCCATCGACGGCGTCACGCCGCGGCGCTCCATCAGGCGGTGATAGTGCTGCCAGTAATCGTCGAAGCGCGGATCACTGTGGATATTGCACAGCTCGATGTCCACGCCGACCTTCAGCCGCAAACCGGCGCGCTTGATGCGCTTTTCGATCACGTCCGGGCGGCCGATCAGAATGGGCCTGGCCACGCCTTCGTCGACCACCACCTGCACCGCGCGCAGTACGGTTTCCTCCTCGCCCTCGGCATACACCAGACGCTGCGGCGCAGATTTGGCGCGCTCGAACACCGGCTTCATCAGCAGACCGGTGCGGAAGACAAAGCTGGTGAGGTGATCGTTGTAGGCGACGAAGTCGGTCATCGGTCGCGTGGCCACGCCCGAATCCATCGCCGCCTGCGCCACCGCCGGCGGCAGCTGCAGCAGCAGGCGCGGATCGAACGGCTGCGGAATGAGATATTCAGGACCGAAGCTCGGCGGCTTGCCGCCGTAGGCGCGCGCACTGACGTCGGAGGATTCACGCCGCGCCAGTGCGGCGATCGCCTTGACGCAGGCGATCTTCATCGCCTCGTTGATCACCGTGGCGCCGACATCCAGCGCGCCGCGGAACAGATACGGGAAGCACAGCGCATTGTTGACCTGGTTCGGATAATCCGAGCGCCCGGTCGCCATGATGCAGTCCGGCCGCACGGCCTTGGCTTCCTCCGGGGTGATCTCCGGATTCGGGTTCGCCAGCGCGAAGATGATCGGCTGCGAGGCCATCGTCGCCAGCATCTCGGGCTTCAGAATGCCGCCGGCCGAAAGACCCAGAAACACGTCCGCGCCGTCCACGATTTCGGCCAGCGTGCGGAACTTGGTATCGCGCGCGTAGCGCTGCTTGTCCGGGTCCAGATCGGTGCGCTCGCTGTGCAGCACGCCGTCGCGATCGAATGCCAGAATGTTCTCCGGTTTTGCGCCGAGCGCCACCAGCATGTCGACGCAGGAAATGCCCGCCGCGCCCATGCCGGTCGTCGCAATGCGAATGTCCTCGATGCGCTTGCCGACCACCACCAGCGCATTAGTCAGCGCGGCGCCGACGATGATCGAGGTGCCGTGCTGATCGTCGTGGAATACCGGAATCTTCATCCGCTCGCGCAGCTTGCGCTCGACGATGAAGCACTCCGGCGCCTTGATGTCTTCCAGATTGATGCCGCCGAAGGTCGGCTCCAGCGAGGCGATGATGTCGACCAGCTTGTCCGGATCGGACTCGTCGATCTCGATGTCGAACACGTCGATGCCGGCGAACTTCTGGAACAGCACGCCCTTGCCTTCCATCACCGGCTTGGCCGCCAGCGGGCCGATATTGCCCAGGCCGAGTACCGCGGTGCCGTTGGTGATCACCGCAACCAGATTGGCGCGCGCGGTGTATTCGGCCGCCGTACTCGGGTCCTCGACGATCGCATCGCAGGCCGCGGCCACACCCGGCGAGTACGCCAGCGACAGATCGCGCTGGGTCAGCAGCGGCGTTGTCGGGGTGACCTTGATCTTGCCGGGGCGCGGCAGGCGGTGATACTCGAGTGCGGCAAGACGCAGTTCTTCGGGGAGGGACATCGGCGGCGTTTATTTGAGTGGGGAAGGGGCGACACTCGCCTTGGCGGGTGGCTTTTCATGGTATCACCGCGGCGGCGGGTGCCGGCGCTGCCGCGGTCACACGCTTAGGGACAGCTCGTCGCCCTGCACCCGGTTCATGTGGATGCCGTTGACGAATACCGAAAAGGCCAGCTTGCCGGCAAGCCCATGCACGTGCTGCATCCACGGCGGCAGCCAGTGCGGCGGCAGAATCGCACCGGATTCGAAATATGGCTGCAGCGCCACCACGTCGTGCAGCGCCAGCTTGCCGGCGAACAGGCAGCGCAGCAGATCCATCCGCCGCTCCTTCAGCGCCCAGCGGAAAAACGTGTGCACCGTGAGCAGGCCGGCCAGATAGACATTGTCCTTGGCGAAGGCCGAACCACCGGTCAGCGGCACGCCGCGGAACACGCGCTGGGCCGAATGGAAGCTATCGGCCGGGCTCTGACCGCAGTCGCTGAAGTAGCGGTAGACCTCGACAAAGTCCGCCCCGCCCAGCGCCATATCGATCGCCAGAATGCGCAGGCTGATGCGCTTGAGCCGAGTGATGTCGATCGCACCGGACATCAGCTCGGCGAACACGGCCAGACCTTCCTGCGTGGCGGTGACCCGCGGCGAGGTGCGCGCCAGCGAGGTCAGCAGCGGCTGACGGCGGCCGTTCAACGCAGTCAGCGAGTGCACAAAGGCCTCGTGCGCCAGCAGTTGGTGGTGGTCGTATTCGGTGAAGTGCGTTTCGCCGCGCAGGCGGATGCGCGTGGCGCCGGCGGCGGCCTTCGCGGTCAGTTCGGGATCGACCTCGACGCTGATCGTGCCGGCACCGAAAAAATCGTCCAGCGTTCTGCTCAACTCGTCGCGCAGCGCTTCGGAACTGATGTCGGTATGCACGCCATCGGACAGCAGATCGGCGCCCAACTCGTCGGACAGCTCGACGAAATAGCGCGCGGCATCGAGGTTGCTGCGCTTGCTGCCGGGCAGCGTATCGTTTGGACGTCCATACAGAACGATCGACGGCGCCGTGACACCTGCGGTGCCCACGGCTTCCAGCATTTCGGCGGCGATCCGCCACGACTCCGCGGTGCGGCGCAGATACTCGCCCAGCGGATCGATATCGGCAGGATCGCGACCGCCGGAATCGGCTTCGATCGCCGCCAGCTCTGCGCGCGCCGCGGAGAGATCCGGACGCTTGTAGGTCACCTCAGGCAGCGCAAACTGGCCCTTGGCATACGCCGCGATCATGCGGTTTTCCAGCGACGCGGACCACGCCACCGTGGGCAGAATGGTGATGCCGCGCGCGGCCGCCAGCAGGCGTTTGTCCAGATCGGCGTAGCGCTGCAACTCGGGTTTGACGGCGCTCGTTGGAGCGCTCATTCGCGCACCTGTCGCAGCGCATCGCTACGCCCGATCACATCGGCAGCGATCGGATCGAAAATCGGCTTGCGGTATATGACCAAGCCGACCAGAAAAATGAGGATCGACGGCAGCATCGACAGCAAGCCTATCGATGCTCGACTGTGCATCGATGCATTCCACGGCGTCCGTCCCGAGAGTATCGGGATCAGCAGCCCTATCGGTGGAAACACCCCTTTGTGGAACGTAGAAGACAAACGGCGCATGGCGCGATCCGCAATGACGATGCTTCGATAGTAGTGCCAGACTCCGTGTCGGCGGGGCCGAGTACGTATTTCGAGCGACAATTTTCGACCGACGGGCCGTCTGCGGCCCTGTCCCCGATCGCAAGCGCAGGCGCAGGCGCAATCGAACCGCCGCGTCGACGAAAAACCCACCGACATGTCCATGCTGGAAACCACGGTGTGGAACCCCGACTGGCGTCAATGCGGAATGCCGCCGAGGGAAGATGGCGGAACCCGTGCGCTCCACCGCGGCATCGCTTTACGCGAAACGCTGCAGCGCCTTATGAAATTGCACGGCCACCCGCACGATCCCGCTTTGCAACATCGATCGACGCCTTCGAATCGATCATCGGAAGCCGCTCGACGGCCCATCGGAAAGGTTTTCCCCGGCCCGATATCCGACCCATTCCATCGATCCAGGGTGTTTATTGTTGCGCACGCAGCAAAATCATTTAGATCGATCCATCACGTGCATTGGCTTACCAATGTTCCAAGATGATGATTGACCCGATGCATGAATTACCACCCTCGAATCACGCCGCACAAGGACCAATGATGACCATCAAGACGTTGCTTTTCATCGCAGGCATGGGCGCCACAGCGGCGGCCTCCGCGCAGAGTGCCATCACGGTCGCGGTAGTGAACAACCCCGACATGGTGACCATGCAGAAATTGTCCGGCGAATTCAGCAAGCTGCATCCCAACGTCAAGGTGAATTTCGTCACCCTGCCGGAAAACGAATTGCGCCAGAAGGTCACCACCGATATCGCCACCAGCGCCGGCCAGTACGACGTGGTGATGCTCAGCAACTACGAAACGCCGATCTGGGCGAAAAACGGCTGGCTGACGCCGATGGCCCCGACCGCGGACTACGACGTCAACGATCTGCTGCCATCCGTTCGCAAGGGGCTGTCGTACAACGACAAGATCTATGCGCTGCCGTTCTACGCCGAGTCGTCGATGACGTATTACCGCAAGGACCTGTTCGCCGCGGCCAAGCTGACCATGCCGGCCGAGCCGACCTGGACCCAGATCGGCCAGTTCGCCGCCAAGCTCACCGACAAGTCCAAGGGCACGTACGGCATTTGCCTGCGCGGACTGCCCGGCTGGGGCGAGAACATGGCGCTGTTCGACACCATGGTCAACGCCTACGGCGGCCGCTGGTTCGACATGAACTGGAAGCCCGAGCTGACCTCCGCGCCGTGGAAGAATGCCGCCAACCAGTACAAGACCCTGCTGACGCAATACGGCCCACCGGGTGCGACCTCCAATGGCTTTACCGAATCGGAAACGCTGTTCGCCAACGGCCAATGCGCGATGTGGGTGGATGCGACGGTCGCGGCGGGCTATCTGGCCGATCCGAAGACCTCCAAGGTGGCCGCGAATGTCGGCTTTGCCCAGTCGCCGCACGAGGTGACCAAGGCCGGTTCGAACTGGCTGTACATCTGGGCGCTGGCGATTCCGAAATCGTCCAAGCACGCCGCCGATGCGCAGACCTTTATCGACTGGGCGACCTCGAAGGGTTATATCGCCACGGTGGCCAAGGCCAAGGGCTGGGTCGCCGTCCCGCCGGGCACGCGCCAGTCGACCTATGCCAATCCGGAATACCTGAAGGTCGCGCCGTTCGCCAAACTGGTCGCACAGGCTATCGGTACGGCCGATCCGACCAAGCCGTCGGTGCAACAGGTGCCTTATGTCGGCATCCAGTTCGTCGACATCCCCGAGTTCCAGGCGATCGGCACCCGGGTCGGCCAGATCATGGCCGGCATCCTGGCCGGGCAGACCACGGTGGATCAGGGCCTGCAGGTGGCGCAGACGTTCACCCAGCGCATGATGATCCAGTCGGGTAAAGCCAAGTAAAGCGACCTCGCGACCGCCGGCTCTTTCGCGCCGGCGGTCCGCACACTACTGGATTCGCCTATGTCGTCCCCCGCCGTCGCCGTACCGTCTCGCAGCAAGCCGGCCGCTTCCAAAGCCAAAGCCAACCTGTCCGGCGCGCCGGTGCGCCGGCTGCTCGCGCCAGCCGTGATCTTCATGTTCGTGTGGATGATCGTGCCGCTGGTGATGACGCTGTACTACGCGTTCCGGCGCTACAACCTGATGATGCCGGAAGTCACCGGCTTTGCCGGCATCACCAACTTCAAACTGATGTTCACCGATCCCACCTTCTGGGATTCGCTGATCAATACGCTGGTGCTGGTGGGCGCCAGTCTGGTCATCACCGTAAGCGTCGGGCTGGGGCTGGCGATACTTTTCAATCGCACTTTCGTCGGCCGCGGGGTGGCGCGCACGCTGGCGATCGCGCCGTTCTTCGTGATGCCGGTGGTCACCGGCCTGATCTGGAAGAACATGCTGTTCCATCCGGTCTACGGCCTGCTGGCCTGGGTGTTTCGCCATCTCGGACTGAACCCGATCGACTGGCTCGCGCAGTATCCGATGCTGTCGATCATCATCATGGTCTCGTGGGAGTGGATTCCGTTTGCCCTGCTGATCCTGCTGACCGGCCTGCAGTCGCTGCCCGAAGACCAGATCGAGGCCGTGCGGCTGGACGGCGCCAACCGCTGGCAGGAATTTCGCCATATCGTGGTGCCGCATCTGGGTCAGGTTCTATATGTAGTGGTGATGCTGGAAAGCATTTTCTTTCTTACTTCATTCGCCGAGATTTACACCACGACATCCGGCGGCCCCGGTACGGCAACCACCAACCTGCCCTATTACATCTATCAATCGGCGTTTTTCCAGTACGACATCGGCATCTCGTCGGCAGCGGCGATCGGCGCGGTCATCCTGGCGAATATCTTCTCGATCTTTCTGATCCGCTTCGTGGCGGGCAACTTGAACGCAGGGAGCCGTCGATGAAAGACAGGACCATAGGCGGCATCCTGCTGACGGCGCTGGCGTATTTCGTGGCGCTGGTGATGTTTTTCCCGATCCTTTGGATGCTGCTGACGGCCTTCAAGACCGAGCAGAACGCGTTCACCATCGACCCGCATTTCCTGTTCGTGCCCACGCTGGACAGTTTCCGCGTGGCGCTGGAGCAGGGCAGCGGCTATCTGCATTACGCGCTCAACTCGGTCGTCTCGGCCGTGGTGTCCACCCTGGTCGGGCTGCTGCTGGCGATTCCGGCCGCGTATGCGATGGCCTTCTTCCCGACCAAGCGCACCGACTTCACCCTGGTGTGGATGGTCTCGACCAAGTTCATTCCGGCCGTGGGCGTGCTGATCCCGATTTACCTGGTCTACAAGCAGCTTGGCCTGCTGGATAACCTGGCCGGACTGACCCTGCTGTTCACGGCAATGAACATGCCGCTGCTGGTGTGGATGGTTTATTCGTACTTCAAGGATATTCCCAAGGATCTGGTCGAGGCGGCGGACATCGACGGCGCCACCACCCTGCAGACGATGCGCAAGGTGATCCTGCCGCTCGCCCTGCCCGGCATTGCCTCGGCCGGACTGCTGGCGCTGATTCTGGCCTGGAACGAGTCGTTTTGGAGCCTCACCATGACCGATCACACCGCCGCGACGCTGGCCGTCTATATCGCCTCGTTCAAGAGCGCCGAAGGCCTGTTCTGGGCCAAGATGTCGGCCGCCTCGGTGCTCACCGTTGCGCCGATCATCGTGCTCGGCTGGTTTGCCCAGCGGCAGATGGTGCGCGGGCTCACCTTCGGCGCCGTGAAGTAGCGCGTCATCCCCATCTGCTGAAAGGTTTATTCATGGCCATCGTTGAACTGAAGGACGTCGTCAAAAACTACGGAGGCAAGGGCAGCGATGCCGCCGACAACGCCGTGGACCGTTTCAACCTGACCACCAAGGACGGCGAGTTCATCGTGCTGGTGGGGCCTTCCGGCTGCGGCAAGACCACCACCATGCGCATGATCGCCGGCCTGGAAAGCATCAGCGGCGGCACGATCAGCATCGACGGGCGCGACGTCAGCCAGGTGGCGCCGAAGGATCGCGACATCGCGATGGTGTTCCAGAGCTACGCGCTGTACCCGCACATGAACGTGTTCGAAAACATGGCCTTTGCCCTGCGCCTGAAAAAGCTGCCCGATGCGGAAATCACCGCACGCGTGCAGGAGGCGGCCAAGGTACTCGACATTGCCCACCTGCTCGAGCGCAAGCCGCGTGCGCTGTCTGGCGGCCAGCGTCAGCGGGTAGCGCTTGGCCGCGCGATCGTGCGCCAGCCGCAGGTGTTCCTGATGGACGAGCCGCTGTCGAATCTGGACGCCAAGCTGCGTGTCGACATGCGCGCGGAAATCGTCAAGCTGCACCGCAAGCTGGCCGTCACCACGTTCTACGTTACGCACGACCAGGTCGAGGCGATGACCATGGGTCAGCGCATCGTGGTGATGCTCAACGGCAAGATCCAGCAGATCGATACGCCGCAGCGCCTGTACGAATGGCCGGCCAATATCTTCGTCGCCGGCTTCATCGGCACCCCGTCGATGAACTTTCTGCGCGGCAAGGTCGGCGCCGACAAGCGCAGCGTGGCGAACGAGCATTTCAACCTGACCCTGACCGGCGCGCGCGGCGACGCATTGGCGGCTCATGCGGGCACCGAGGCAGTGGTCGGCATCCGTCCCGAGCATCTGAGCTATCTGGCACCCAACGACCCGATCACAGACAACGTGCTGTCCGGCGTCGTCGAAGTGGTCGAGCCGCTGGGCTCGGTCACCATGATCCAAGTGCAGGTTGGACCGTATCGCGTCACCGCACAGATCGAAAGCCATCTGACGGTCGCGATGGGCGAGCCGATCCGCCTGCGCTGCCAGACCGACAAGCTGCAGGTGTTCGATGCCACCAGCGAGCAGTCTCTGCTACAGGCGCCCGCGGCCAGCTGACAGGCACCGCATCGGCTTCGTTGTGCGCCGTTGACCCGCGCCCCCTCTCTCGATCCAAGAAGATTTTTTCCATGCACAAGCTAAACGCCAGCACGCTCCACCAGCTCGACACCGCTGTCGCCGTGCCCAGCTACGATCGCAGCAAAGTCGGCGTCGGCATCGCGCACTTCGGCGTGGGCGGCTTTCATCGCGCGCACCAGGCCATGTATCTCGACCGGCTGATGAACGATGGCAAGGCACTGGACTGGGGCATCTGCGGCGTCGGCGTGATGCCGGCGGATCAGCGCATGAAAACCGTGATGGACGCGCAGAACGGTCTTTACACGCTAGTCGTCAAACATCCCGACGGCCGCTACGAGCCGCGGGTCATCGGCTCCATCGTCGAGTATCTCTACGCGCCGGACGACGTCGAGGCGGTGCTGGAGAAAATGGCCAGCCCCGAAATTCGCATCGTCTCGCTGACCATCACCGAAGGCGGTTACAACTTTCACCACGTCAGCGGCGAATTCAATTTCGATAACGCCGACGTCAAGCACGATCTCGCTGAAGGCGCCGCTCCGAAGACCAGCTTTGGCCTGGTGACGGAAGCGCTGGCACGGCGCAAGGCTCGCGGCATCACGCCATTCACCGTGATGTCGTGCGACAACATCCAGGGCAACGGCGATGTCGCCAAAGCGACCTTTACGGCCTACGCGCGCCGCAAGAGCGCCGAACTGGGCGAGTGGATCGCCGAGCACGTGAAGTTTCCCAACTCGATGGTCGATCGCATCACGCCGGTGACCACCGATGCCGATCGCGACGAGGTGAGGCAGCGCTTCGGCATCGACGACGCGTGGCCGGTCGTCTGCGAGCCGTTTACCCAGTGGGTGCTGGAAGACCATTTCAACGAAGGTCGCCCGGCGTTCGAGGACGTCGGCGTACAGATCGTCGACGAGGTCATGCCGTATGAACTGATGAAGCTGCGGCTGCTCAACGCCAGCCATCAGGCGCTGACGTATTTCGGCTACCTCGCCGGCTACCGCTACGCGCACGACGTCTGCCAAGATCCGCTGTTCGTCGACTTCTTGCTCGGCTATATGGTCGAGGAAGGCTCGCCCACGCTCTCACCGCTGCCCGGCGTGGATCTCGATCTCTACCGCAAGACGCTGATCGAGCGCTTCGCCAACCCGCAGATCCGCGACACGCTGGCGCGCCTGTGCGCCGAAAGCTCGGACCGCATTCCCAAATGGCTGGTGCCGGTGATTCGTCACCAGCTGGCGCACAACGGCGAGATCAAGCGCAGCGCCGCCGTGGTCGCCAGCTGGGCGCGCTATGACGAGGGCGTCGACGAGCAGGGCGAGCCGATCGAGATCGTCGACCGGCTGAAAGATCAGCTGCATGCGATCGCGCAAAACAATCGCCGCCATCCGCTGGCCTTCATCGAAAACCGTGAGCTGTTCGGCGATCTGGTGGAGCAACCGCGATTTGTGGCCGCCTATACCTGGGCGCTGGACTCGCTGCATCGGGTTGGGGCGCGGGCCACGTTGGAGGCGTTGCGCTAGGCGAGAGGCGAGAGGCGAGAGGCGAGAGGCGAGAGGCGAGAGGCGAGAGGCGAGAGGCGAGCAAGAATCCTTCGGCCGGGCTGCCTGTCAACGATCCTCTAAAAAAATCCCTGATTCGCCCGACGATTTACCGCTCGCAAGCCCAGTGCTGCGTGACTCTTTTTTTGCCGTTCACCCTGAGCGTAGTGAAACGGAGTCGAAGGGCCATCTTGCGACGTAAAAGGTGGACTGCAAACCGTGCAGTCTCAGCCGTCTAAACGGCCAAACACAGCAAATCAATCCCGATCACGCTGCCCGCGATGCCCATGGGGTCGCTCGATCGGCCGCCCGCCGCGCTGGCGGCGCAGCCTGGCTTCCAGCGTCGCTGCTTGCTCCTCGCGCTCGTCGTGCAGCTTGAGGTAGTTGCGCCAGCGTTCGGGCGTCAGCTCGCCGGTATCCAGCGCGACCTGGATCGCACAGCCCGGTTCGCTCCCGTGGCCGCAGTCGGCGAAGCGGCAGGCTTCGGCCAGCACTTCGATATCGGCAAACAGGTCGAGGTTTTCCTCGCCGGTGAGCTTCAATTCGCGCATGCCGGGCGTATCGATCAGGCAGCCGCCGCTGGGCAGCTGCAGCAGCGCGCGATGCGTGGTGGTGTGACGGCCGCGGCTGTCGTGCGTTCGCACTGCGGCGGTCGCCATGCGATCAGCACCCAGCAACGTGTTGGTGAGCGTGGATTTTCCCGCGCCGGAAGAGCCCACCAGCACAGCGCTGTCGCCAGGTTTCAGATACTGCGCCAGCAGCGCCACGCTGGCCGGGTCCTTGCTGTTGAGCGGATGGATCGGCGTACTGTGCGGCAGGCGCGCGCGCAGGGCATCGATCTGCTCCTGCGCGTCGTCGCGGGTATCGAGCTTGCTCAGCAGCACCACCGGCTGCGCACCGGAATCCTCGGTCAGCGACAGATAGCGTTCGATACGCGCCGGATTGAAGTCGCCATCCAGTCCGGTAAGCACCAGCACATAGTCGATGTTGGTCGCGATGATCTGCCGCTCGTAGCGCTCGCCCGCCGCCGCGCGCGACAGCACGGTACGACGCGGCGACACGCTGACGATATGCGGCGGCGCGCCGTCGGCCACCTCCACGAAATCGCCCACGGCCGGCCGCTCGCCCGGATCGATGCCGCGCTTGAGAAAGCGGCCGTCGGGCTGGGCGCCGAACAGCGTTTCGCCGTCGTGCAGCTCGTAGCCGGCCCGATGCTGCGCGACCACGCGGGCCAGCCGCCGACCTTCGCCGGGCAGCGTGTCGCCACGCCAGCCTATGCGTCGCAGGCGTTCGATCGATTCGGCATCACTCATGGGGGAGATCTGGCTTCACGGGTGTCCTGATTATGCCCTGCCTTGCCATGGCCCGTCCGTGAACCGCGATTTGCCTCGGCTTCGCCAGAATCCAGCTCGCGCCCAACGGCGAGGCACTGCTAGCATCGCCGTTTCGGCCAAGGCGCCGGCAGTTGCGATGAAGGATGCGGCGTTGGCTTCGAAGACAGACGGCTCAATCACACCCGGCGCCATCGTGCCCAGTTCTCACCTGGCCGAGGTGCGTTACGAGATTCGCGGCGCACTGACGCGTCGCGCGCGCGACATGGAAGCGGCCGGCCAGGACATCATCAAGCTCAATATCGGTAACCTCAGCCGCTACGGCTTCGAGACACCACCGAATCTGCGCGGGGCCATCGCCAGCCATCTGCATGAAAGCGAAGGCTACGGCCACGAGCAGGGCCTGGAGATGGCGCGCGACGCCATCGCCGCCCAGCAGCGCGCCCGTGGTGCACGCCACGTCGACTCGGAGCGCATCTTCATCGGCAACGGCGTCAGCGAGCTGATCGACATCAGCCTGCGCGCCCTGCTGCAGTCCGATGACGAAGTGCTGCTGCCAAGCCCGGACTATCCGCTGTGGAGCGCCGCCACAATCTTGAACGGCGGCCGGCCGCGCTATTACCGCTGCACCGCGGCCAACGGCCACCTGCCCGACCCCGACGAAGTCGAGGCGCTGATCACGCCGCGCACCCGTGCGCTGGTGTTGATCAACCCGAACAACCCGACGGGTGCGGTATACCCGCCCGCGCTGTTGGAGCGGCTGGTGGCTGTAGCCGCACGGCATCGCCTGCTGCTGCTGTGCGACGAGATCTATGACCAGATCCTTTACGACGATGTGGTGTTCCAGCCGCTGGCCGCCGTGGCCGGGGAGCTGCCGTGCATCAGCTTCGGTGGCCTGAGCAAGGTGCATCGCGCCTGCGGCTATCGGGTCGGCTGGATGAGCCTGTCGGGCGATCCGAGGCTTACCTCAGCCTACCGCGACGCCCTGCAACTGCTCGCCGCGCTGCGCCTGTGCGCCAACGTCACCGCACAATGGGCGGTGATTCCGGCGCTGCAGGACGCGCCGACTATCGGAGGCCTGACCGCGCCCGGCGGTCGGCTGCACGATGCGCGCCAGGCCGTGATCGACGGCGTCGCTCGCAGCGATTATCTCGACATGGTGATACCCGGTGGCGCGCTGTATGCATTTCCGCACATTCGCGCCAGCCGCATCGCCAGCTTCGACGACAACGCTTTCGCCCTTCGCCTGCTGGAAGAGGAATCGGTGCTGGTGGTGCCCGGCTCCAGCTTCAACGTCGCGGCAAGTCGACACATCCGTCTGACCCTGTTGCCGCAACCGGCACAACTGCGCGAGGTGTTCGTGCGTATGGAGCGGGTGCTGGCGCGCATGGCGGACAAGCTGCCATTGCGCCCGGTGGCGGCAGTCGCGTGAACCAGACTGCCGCCGGCACGCGCCAAGCCGGTCCAAACTACCGCTATCGATCCATCTCGCCATGATGCCTGTTGCCCCATCGCTTCATTATCTCGCGCTAGGTGACTCCTACACGATCGGCGAGTCGGCGCCGGCCGCCTATCGGTGGCCGGCGCAACTCGTCCAGCAGCTGCGCCGGCGCGGTATCGTCATCGACGACCCGTACCTCGTAGCGGTCACCGGCTGGACCACCGATGAGCTCGCCACCGGCATGGATCAGGCGAGTCTCACCATCAGCTACGATCTGGTGACCTTGCTGATCGGCGTCAATGACGAGTATCGGGGACGCCCGGCGGGTGCCTACCGCCCCGCCTTTGCCGCACTGCTGCAGCGTGCCATCCAGTTGGCAGGGCATCGGCCATACCGCGTCGTGGTGGTATCGATTCCAGACTGGGGCACCACGCCGTTTGCGCAGAACGATAAGCGCGGCGTCAGACGCATCGCCGACGAGCTGGACGTCTATAACGCTATCGCACGCGACGAAACATCGCGCGCCGGCGCCCGTTGGGTCGACATCACCGTCATATCGCGCCAGCACGCCGATCTGGTCGCCGGCGACGGGCTCCATCCTTCCTCCGCCCAATACACGCTGTGGCTGCAGGCGATCCTGCCGGTGGTGGTCCAGGCTCTGCGCACCCGCGAGTAAGGTGCTGCCGTTTCGCGCCGGCGGCTTTCGCGCAACACCACTGCAACCATTTCGCCACGCCACGGTGACCTGAAGGCCCGACACTGAGCACCCGGTAACTACCGGAGTCCTCGTCATGGCGAACTTCATCTGCCGCAGCGCCTTCATCTCCGACGTGCACCTGGGCACGCCCGACTGCAAGGCGAGCTACCTGCTCGACTTTCTGCGCAAGCTGCGCTGCGAAAAGCTCTATCTGGTCGGCGACATCATCGACATGGAGGCGCTGACCCGCCGACACTGGTGGCATGCCGACCATACGGCGGTGCTGTCCGAAATCATGGCCATGGCCCGGCGCGGCGTCGACGTCACCTATATACCCGGCAACCACGACTGCCCGGTCCGTGGCATGGCGGGCCAAACCATCGGCGGTGTGAAGATTCGCCTCGATGCGATCCACGAGGGTGCGGACGGCCGCCGCTATCACGTCAGTCACGGCGACGAGTTCGATCCCGAGCAGGTCGGCCGCGGCTGGATGATGCATCTGGGCGAAGCGATGCATCGGTTCATCTGCTGGAGCAACCGTCGCCTGCACGGCATGCGGCGACGGCTGGAACTGCCCTACGTGCCGCTGTCGATCATCATCAAGTCGCACATCGGCAAGGCGCTGGCATATATCCGCGCCTACGAGGATCGCGTGGCCGTCGATGCCGCCGAGCGCGGCTTCGACGGCCATATCTGCGGCCACATCCACTACGGTCAGGTACGCGAGATCGGTGGTGTGCTCTATCTCAACGACGGCGACTGGGTCGAGCACTGCACGGCGCTGACCGAGGATCACACCGGTGCGATGGAGCTGATCCACTGGAGCGAACAGCCCACGGCGCTGGGCCGCGCCAGCCGGGAGCTGCTGATGCCCTCACCCACCGCTGCACTCGCGCTGGCCCCGCTGGCGGCACGCCGGCGCAGTCTGGAGCAGCTTCGGCCGGCGGCCTGAAACCAACCAGGCTGCCGCAGAAAGGCCGGCTTGACCCCGTCTTTTTGCTTGAACCTGCTGCGCAGCGGCGCCATGTGGGATCATTGACCTCTCTACCGGAGTCCTCCCATGTCCCTCGACAGCGCCACCCGCGAACGTATCGAAACCGTGCTCAAGGATCACCGCGTGGTGCTCTTCATGAAGGGCGACCGCCGTCAGCCGCAGTGCGGCTTTTCCGCCGCGGCCACCAACATGCTCAACGAGCTGCTGCCGGACTACCACACGATCAACGTGCTGGAAGACCCGGAAATCCGCGAGGGCATCAAGGCCTACGGCGAATGGCCGACCATTCCGCAGCTGTATGTCGAAGGCGAACTGATCGGCGGCGCCGACATCATCCGCCAGCTCTATACCAGCGGCGAGCTGCATGAGCTGTTCGGCGCGGCCAAGCCCGACCGCACGCCGCCGGAAATCACCATCACCGATGCCGCGGCCGAGGCGATCCGCCAGGGCACGGCCAATGCGCAGGGCGTAGCGCTGCATCTTGAAATCGGCCCCGACCACAGCGCCGGTTTCCAGCTCGCGCCGGCCGGCGAGCACGACATCGTGGCGCACAGCAACGGCCTCGAGGTGCATTTCGATCCCGCCAGCGCCCAACGCGCCAAAGGCATCGTGATCGACTGGGTGTCCACCGTGCAGGGCGAAGGCCTGAGCCTGAAATTTCCGGGCCCGCAGGAAATCAAATCGCTTACCGTGCAGGAGCTCAAGGCCCGACTGGCCGCTGGCGACGTCACCCTGATCGACGTGCGCCCTGCCCACAACCGCGCCGCCGTTCCGCCGTTGCCGCAGGCACGTGTGCTGGACGACGAAGGGTACGAGCGCCTCGCCGCCCTGCCCAAGGACACGGCGCTGGCCTTTATCTGCAACGTCGGCATCTCCAGCCAGAGCATGGCTGAACGATTCGCTGCGCACGGTTTCAGCAACGTATACAACGTGGCGGGCGGCATGGAGGCGTGGCATTCGGCCTGATCGGCCGATCCCAGCTGCATGTCCGCACATCCGACCTCCACTCATATCAGCCAGTGGATGGCGGAAGCCGGCCGGGCGCTTGGCCAGGGCAAGCTGGATGACGCCGAGCGCCTGCTGAAGCAGGCGCTGGCGGCCAATCCGGTGCTGGCCGACGCGCGCTATCTTTACGGGATTACCTGCCTGATGCGCGGCCAAGCCGTCGAAGCCGTCGACTGGCTGCGCAAGGCCGTCGAGCAACGGCCCGCCGATGCCAATATGCGGACCTATCTGGGCTGCGCCCTGCACGATGCCGGCGCGTTCGACGAAGCGCTGATCCACCTGCGCCGCGCATGCGAACTGGCGCCGCAACAGGCCAAGCTCCGCTACAACCTCGGCAAGGCGCTGAAGGAACGCGGCCAACTGAGCGATGCCGACGAAGCCTTTCGCCACACACTGACATTGGATCCCCAACACGTGCTGGCCCGCCTCGGCGTGGCGGACATCGCCACCATGCAGGGCGACATCCCGGGCGCCGTGGCCGAATACCGGCACGTGCTGCGCCAGCAACCCGGACGCGCCGAAGCGTGGCATGGGCTGGCCAATCTCAAGACCGAGCCGCTCGGGCCGGCCGATATCGGCCTGATCCAACAAGCACTGGGTCAACCCAACCTGCCGCCCGACACGAGGGTCATGCTCGGTTTCAGCCTGTTCCGCGCGCTGGAAGACCAGCACGATTATGCCGGCGCTTTCGACGCGCTGCGCCAGGCCAACGCCGAAAAGCGACGGCAGGTGCAGTGGGACGCCGCCGCCGAGCAGGCGCAGATCGACCGCATCATCGAAGCGTTCCAGGGACGGCTGCCCGCGCCGCCGGATGCCACGCTGGGCAAGGAAGTCATTTTCATCGCCAGCATGCCGCGCTCGGGTTCCACCCTGGTCGAACACATCCTCGCCACCCATCCCGAGGTCGAGGGCGCCAACGAAATTGCCGATCTGCCGCAGGTCATCGAGGACGAATCGCGCCGCCGCGGACAGCCGTTCCCGCAGTGGGTAACCGCCGCCACCGCCGACGATTGGCATCGACTGGGGCAGGATTACCTCACCCGCACCGCCCGCTGGCGCGAACGACGCCCGCGCTTCACCGACAAAAACGTCGTCAACTGGCCGCTGCTGGGCGCCGCACGCCTGATGCTGCCCGGCGCAAAAATCATTCAATGCCACCGCGATCCGGTGGAGACGTGCTTCTCCGGCTATCGCCAGCTGTTCCGCGACGGCCTGCACTACAGCTACAACCTCGAAGAAATGGCCGAGCATTACCACGACTACCAGCGCCTCAGCGCGTTCTGGCTCACGCGCCACCCGCAACACGTGCTGGATTTCCCCTACGAAATTCTGGTGCAGCAACCCGAACCCCAGATACGTCGCCTGCTCGCCTTTTGCGACCTGACCTTCGACGCCGCCTGCCTCACACCTCACCACACCAAACGCGAAGTGCTCAGTACCGCCAGCGCAGCGCAGGTGCGCGAACCGATCCGTGCGGATACGGCGCATAGCGCACCGTATTTGGAGTGGCTGCAGCCGTTGCGGCAGCGGCTGTCGAAACAGACATAGCGCATCGCACGACCCGGTTTTTCGCGATCATTGGCATCAACTCAATCACAAAAAAAGCCGCCGGCTACCCGGCGACTTTTTTGTTTTTTCGACTCTTTCCCATATGCCGCCGCGTACGACGGCGTGTGGTTGGACTATCGGTTTAGAAGTCGTACTTCGCGTTGAAGGTCACATAGCGAGGCGACTCCGTCGAGACCGGGGTATTGTAAGTTGGATTATATACAGTCACTCCCCGGTTATTACCCAACTCGGTATTAGCATAAGCAGAAGTGTACAGCGTCGCCTTTTGCTCGTTCAGCAAGTTGTGGACTTCTGCCTGCAAGGTGAGATGCTTGTTTGCCCAGTCCGGCGTGTACGTCAAGCTCAGATTGATCTGGTGGGTCCACGGCGTAAAGCCAGTGGCGCCCGCAGGAGAGGGTACACCACCATAGCCGATCGTCTGGCCTGGGTTGTCTGGATCAGGAACAGTCGAAATGCCGCTCGGCACACCACCGCAAAAGTGCTCATAAGCGCCACCGTACTGATCTCCATTAATCGTGTAGCCGTAACCGCTCAGACAGACCTTTGGCGCTCCCGACTGCACAATGACCGTGCCGCTGACCATCCACTCCGGCGTAATGGCATACGAGCCGAACGCCTTGAACGTGTGCTTGTGATCGTTGGCCAGAACACCATTGCTGTTTGCCTCGATGTCGGTGTAATCCCAGTTCGCCGTGGTGGTACCGGAAAAATGTTGACCCTGCGAGTTCGAGATTTGCCCCGTCGCGGTATCGGTCGGACCCTCGTCAGTACCGTACGACCGGGAGAACACGTAGTCGAGCTTGCCGAACCACTTGCCATCCCATGTGTGCTCCAGATACGTATCCAGGGCATAGTACTTTCGCGTCGGTTTTACGGGGTACGTCGGGAGGAAACCAGCCAGCACTCCCTGCCCGGTGTTCGGATTCCAGGTCACCACGCCCCCGGGTGCCCCTGCGCACGGGATGTAGTTGGTCTTGCCCGGATTAACCAGACCGGAAGCGCAGCCATACGGATCGTTGAGATCCGTGTCATCCACGAAGTTGCCTGTTTTCTGATAAGTGCCCTGCATGCCCAACACCAGACCGGTCTCGCCAAGCATCTTCTGGAAACCCAGCACGTATTCGTCCTGATACTCCGCCTTGAGATTGGTCGAGGCATAGTCCTTTGTATTGCCGGGGACACCGTTCTCACCATCGGACGAATAGAACCCGGGCTTCGTCACACCTGGCGCCAAGGCCACGGGGACGGGGGTTAGACCGGTCGGAACGCCATTCGCATCAATGCCCGTATAGGTATAGATCACATCGCCATAGATCGTGCCAAATGCCGGGTTACGGGTAGCCAGGCCTGCCGGCAACGCCAAGTAGTAACGTCCTGCATTGCCGAAAACCTTAAACGTGCTGTCGCCAAACACGTCCCAGCTCGCACCCAGGCGAGGCGCCCATTGCGGGCTCTCTTCGTTCACGTAGGCGACACCGCCGATACCGAGGTTTTTGAACTGATCATTGCGCACGCCAAGGTCAAGCAACAGGTTGGGGGTGACCTGCCAGCGGTCTTCAACATATTGCGCTTTCTGTCGCACGGCTAGACTTACGTCCGATCCGTAAAATTGCTCGTCGACGTAATTGCCGGAGCCGGGATTCCCGATATAGGGCACCGCGTTCGGGCCAGTGTTGTTCGGCGGAAAACCGTTGAAGTAGGTATAGCTACCGCCACCAAGGGTGGAGAAACCATCGTGGTCATCACGGTACTGAACATTGTCGATACCGAATTTGAGGTCGTGGTCGGATGTGATCTTCCAGTCAAGATCTACACGCAGATTAGCGGTCTTGGTTTTGTGATCCGGGTTCGGGAGTTGTTGATCGATGAGGTTAGGAACGGTAACGCCCGCAGGCACGGGGACCCCTGAAAAAGATACCGGCGCCACGCCCGCCTCACCCGCAAAGTTGGCGTAATACTGTCCCGTCATCACGCCGTACTGAGCCTCTAGCGTGAGGTTGTCGGTGATGTACGAGGTGTACTTGAGGATGCCTACCTTGAAGGTGTTCTTGGTCGTTATACCTGGGCCGTAAAGCGAGCCAACTTTCTGGTCCGTGTAGTCGTAGTTGTAGTAGTTGCTGCTGGTCTGATTCTGCTGGGTCTGGACGCCGGTGAACTCCAGCACGTTGCTATCGTTGATATTCCAGTCCAGCTTGCCGTAAAGCTTGGGCGATTTCACAGCTTGCGACTGATAAAAGCCTGCCGGCGTTGTCAGACCGTTGTTGAAGCCCGACGCGCCGGTCTGGATACCGCCTTGTGAGCTGTCATGTTGCCATTCGGCCGTAATGTAGAAAAATAGTTTGTCTTTGATCAGAGGGCCACTAAGGTAGGCGTCGTACACCGTCTCCCAGTTGTCGTTCTGCTTTCTTCCTACAGCAATCTGGCCATAGCCGGCAGGATAGTTTGTGGTGCCTTGGTTGGCCAAATAAGGGGTACCGGTATTGTCCACGGAACCGACCGGTGTATTTGGGTTGTTATAGTGAATATTGTCGAAGTTGCTTTGGGCAAACTCCGGCTGCCACGACACGTACACACCGGCATGAAAGTCGTTGCTACCCCGCTGGCCGATCTGGCTGATCACACCACCGGTCGAACGACCATATTCAGGACCATAACCGGAGGTGATGGTCTGCTGCTCGGCAATCGCGAAGTACGGCAGCGCCACGCCGCCCGCGCCACCAATCGGATCGGTGGTGTTGAAGCCGTTGAGGTAATAGGCATTTTCCACGACGCTGTTGCCGCCGATGGAGACCAGCGGCGTACCGGTCGGACCCGTACCGAGGCTGGAACCACCCATGTTCACACCCGGGGACAGTAGCGCAATGTCTTCTGCGGTGTGAGCCAGCGGCAGCGACTTCAGCTGCTCCGCAGTGATCACCTGGGTCTGTCGGGTGGAGGATACGTCGATCGGCGGCAGCTTGTTCGCAGACACCGTCACGGTCGAAAGATTCTGAGCATTAACGCTTCCGCCGCCGATCTCGGATGCGGCAAACGGCACTGCCGTGCCACCGGAGACGCTTACCTGCACATTGTCGTGCGCCGCCACAACCTTGCCGTTCTGCAGCAGCGAAACGGTGTATTTACCCACTGGCAACTGGTTGGCACCAAAGCGGCCGTCGCTGCCGACTGCCACTTCGCGCGTGAGGCCGGTCTGAGCGCTGACGACCCTGACTGTTTCACCAGCCGCCACCGGAGCCGTACCGAACACCGAACCCGTGGTGGCCTGCGCAAACACCTGCCCAGAAACACCAAATCCCACGGCAATAGCGACTGCCAATGCGGTACGACTCACCGTGACACGGTTACGTCGCGCGCCCTTCCCATCAGATGCGAGTGCAAGCTTTTTAGCATTCATCAAATAGATCCCCAGTAGCAAAAATTTCGACCCAAAAACAAATGAAGCCAATCCAATAGCGGGCATGTGGCTGTTATGCCAACGCCAAATCCAAAGCTTCAGTAATTTTAAAGAATCAAAGAGATAGGCGAAAAACACCCGCAACGGTCGCCTTACTTTCACACGCTTGTAGCAATCTGAACGCAACCCGACCATAGACTTTGGAATAACAAAAAGTCAACAGTTTTAATTCGTATTTAATTGCGTTTTTTAACTCGATTGTTCACAGGGCAATGAACAGATCCAAGCGGAAAGAATGAGTTAGAAAATCCCGAGGTGGAATATCCGCAATATATTTCGCATTAAAATTTTTTAATGGATACTGCAATTTATTGAATCTGATTATTTTCGGCTACGTTTGCCGTAAGATGCATAACAGTGTTATGTGGCAAAGCTCTTAAATGGCTTCTCGAACCAACCTCAGCCAGCCGCGGGTAGCTCGCTGGCACGATTAAAGTCTCCGATAGCGCCAACGAGGTCGGCTACGGCCTCGCGCTCGGCTTCGCTGAGATCCGGGTTCCAGCTATCGACGATCAGCACGACGCGCGTTTCCGAGCTTTTATTCCAGGCCTCGTGCTCAAACGTGTCATCAAACGTGACACAACGGCCCTCTTCCCACACGTGAGTCTCCCCGCCTACGCGAAGCGCGCAATCAGCCGGCACGATAAGCGGAAGATGCGTGACCAGCCTCGTGTTGGTTACACCACGGTGCGGCAGAATGTGGGTGCCCGGACTCAATACCGAAAACAGGGTTTCTGGCGAATGTTCGCGTACATATGCGAGAGGCAATGTATCAAGCAGACCGGCGGTACGCGGGCATTTCAAACAGTGCTCCTCAAAGCGTTCGCCATGGCGGTGGAAAAAATAAGCATCCCAGGCCGGGTCTTGGCTGTTTGAGGACCGGAGCAGTTCAGACGCGTCATGCGGGGAATCCGTTTGCAGAAACGACTCCAGATTGTGTGAATGCGACAACACGTTGAGAAGCTCTTCGCGAATGAAGGCAGCCCCGGCTTCTAGTGAGTCAATCCACGGAAATCGCTCGCGCGGGTAGTACGGCAGACTAGGTATGTCCGGAAAATACAAAAAAAGAGGCTTTTGCCGCGGATCAGGCCACTGCGGCTGCCGTTCGCCGAGATAGATCGATAGCGCGTGCTCCACCCTGCGCAGCGCTATTGCACCGTACTTGCCACGCAAGGGTTCCAGCAATTTATGAAACAGCTCACGCCGGCCCGCGTCTAGAGTGCGCATGGCAGCGACCACCGTCTTGCGGAGCGCCGGTGCCGTGCTTTCGTCACTGAGCCAGTAGCCTTTCGCCTGAGCCCTGTTTATGGCGCTGAAATACTGTGTCAGCGCACGCTGCTTTTGGCCATGGCGTTCCAAAACCACGCCCAGAAACAAGCGTCCAACGAAATCATTTTCGTCGGCCTCCAGGCAACGCCCCAACGCGGCGATCGCATCGGCAAGACGCCCTTCCACGGCATACGCCATGCCCAACTGATGCAGCGTCGCCGCATGGCCCGGCCGCACGTTTTCTGCGCGCTCGAACAGCTCAATGGCCGCGACACGTTCATTCCGCTCGAGATGACGGGCAGCAAGAAACCTCAATGCATCGACGTCATTCGGATCCTGCTCCAGGATGTTGCGAAAAGCGTGCTCGGCCAGACCCGGCTTGCCGGCACGCAGATATTCCAGCGCGCGCACGCGCAGCGCATCAGCCGAATGCTCAAATTCGATACCCATAACCAGCCGCCTGCTCGGAGTTCACCAGATTATAGGTCCAAGGAATAAAGCAAGACTTTCCGTCGGCCTTGAAGGGCATCGCGGTTTGTATGACAACCAGCGACGAAAGGGGAGTGTGGTCACGCGTATCACCTACAGCGGATCTCTGACGATGAGGCGCGGCTGGTGCGAAATGGCATTTTATGCGTCGCCAAGGATTAGCATCGGACAACTATTACGATTTGGCTGGTCCAGCTGCCGGTGCGCACGACGATTCAGCTACGCCTGCTGCCAGCGCAATTCATCTGCCGTTTTGAGAAAATCGCGTAAGAGACGATCGAAACGATGCCAGCACCGTACACCGTAACAGTGGTGCGGCAAGGCGACACGCCCCAAACGCCCGGCCACACCGTTTCTCCTCATTCCAAAATGGCGCATCGACGTTTAATCCAACGGCCAAAGGCAGGCGCGTTCATGTCGAGATCACGATAACTGGGAACAGGCGCCTGCACTCTCTGCAGCGCTGTACTCAAGTGAAAGTCGGCAATTCACGTGACTTGCATAACGTCGCACTATCGATATGCGAGAGCCAATCGGAAGGCGCTCTATCAACCGCTATTGTTCGGTATGGCGTCCCAACACCCTTGCGCGGGATACGGTGGCGTAGTGGATCCTATCGGCTGGGACAACGCTCGGCTTTTTGAGTACCATGACAGTTGCCTCGAATTCGATGCGGGCGGCTAGCACGCCGACAACATATTCGTCCCCTACCTGTTTCGATCATATACCCGCAACCGTGCCCATGCTTGGCCAATTAGAAGGATTGAGTGCGGTGAATGCTGCCAGGCTAGGCAGTGCCAGCCAGGCGCTGGAGGCAGGTCGTCTCGATGAAGCCGCACAGTTGCTGCAGGCAGCGTATCGCGATACGCCGGAGCATCCGGAAATCTTGCGGCTGCAGTCCGGCCTGCTTAGCCAGCGCGGTCGTCACGCCGAAGCAGTTCAGCTCATGCGGCTGGCGTTGAGCCGCCGAGGCGAGGATCCGCTTTACTACAATACGTTGGGCACTGTGCTTGGTGCTGCCGGCGACTACGACGAAGCGATCCAGACATTCCGGCACAGCTGCTCTATGCAGCCACAATTTGCGTTGGCCTGGTACAACCTCGGCGTGATGCTGACCCGCGCTGTGCGCAATGATGAGGCGATGGTCGCTCTACGCGAGGCGTTGCGCTTAAAGCCCGACAGCACGGACGCATCCGCCCTGCTTGCAGATCTACTGCGTACACAGGGTCAGATCGTCGACGCAGAAAAGAGCTATCAGCAGCTGATTCTGGATCGGCCTTGGTCAGGCGTAGCTTGGTGGGGGCTGGCGGATCTTAAGCATCGGCGCTTCGACTCCAACGAAGTTGAAGCCATGCAAACTGCGCTTCAATGTCGCGAGGCGAGCGTAGATGATCGTATCGCCATCGGGCTGGCATTGGCCAAAGCTCTCGACGACACAGGACGATTTGAAGATTCGCTGCAGACGCTGCATCAGGCCCATGCGCTGGCATGGCAACGGCGTCCATGGAACGCAGCGGCAATGTCCGGTGCGTTGGCTCGTATCCGTCAGGCTTTTGCATTGGCGCCGACGCCCGCGGCAAGCGCGCTTGGCCGCGAGGTAATCTTTGTAGTCAGCCTGCCACGATCCGGCTCCACCCTGGTCGAACAGATTCTGGCCTCGCACTCCCAAGTGGAAGGCGCTGGTGAATTGCCGGATCTGCCCTTGGTCATCGCCGAAGAATCACGACGCCGCAATCAGCCTTTTCCGCACTGGGTTGCCACTACACAACCGGCGGACTGGGAACGGCTTGGCAGGCGCTACCTGGAGCGCACGGCGCACTGGCGACATATGCGACCCATCTTTATCGACAAACTGCCGAACAATTGGATGTATATCGACGCGATCCGCGCCATGCTTCCGGGCGCACGCGTGATCAGCTGCCGTCGCGATCCGCTCGAAACGTGCTTTTCGTGCTATCGCCAGTACATGCAAAACAGCGACTACGCCAACCGCTTTGAGGATCTGGCTGCATTTTGGGGCGACTATGACTTAAGCCTGCGCGAGGCTTTGGGTCGTTGGCCGACCGGTGTGCACGAACATGTATACGAGGATCTACTTGCCGAGCCAGAGCGCGTAGTGCGCGGCCTATTGGCTTTCTGTAGCCTCAGGTATGAGCCAGAGTGCCTTGCGTTTCACACCAGCACGCGCACGGTGCGCTCCCCCAGTGCCACACAAGTGCGCGAGCCGTTACGCCGGGATACGGCGCGATTGGAGCGCTACGGCGCAATGCTCGATCCATTGCGTGACGCTTTGGCGGCGATCTCCGGGCGTGAACACATTTGACTCTCGCAAGATTCGAGGCTAGATCGTGAACATGCGGTCGATCTCATGGCGCACGTCGCTACCGGGGCGGCCCCCAGCGGAATGGCTGGAGGCTGCGCAAAGTTTGACGCTAGGCGGTTACGGGCAGGAGGCGCTAGCCTTGCTTGAGGCGGGCCACGCCTCTTGCCCTTACGACAGTGGCTTATCGCTTGCCTTGGCCGGGTTTTATCTTGACCGGCAACGATACGTCGAGGCGGAGAGGCTGTTAAACGCGATTCGGAAGGAACATCCAAGCCATCTGGGAGCAGCATTCATGCTTGCGCGCGTGTTGAGGGCGCAAGGCCAGTTCAACCAAATGGCGCAACAGTTAGTTGCCGCCGTGTCTCAGCATAGCCTCGATGCCGAACTCGCTATCAAGACGATCGAAGCGCTCGACGATGCCGACCGCAAGATGGAGGCCTACACCTTATGTCAGCGTGCGTTGAACGCGGAGTGTGCTGATGACGCACGCTTGCATGCTTATGCCGGCATGCTGGCTCTCCAGTTGGGGCAGTTTGTACAGGCGCGCGCCCACTATGAAGCGGTGCTTGAACACGCTGGCGAGCCGAGGGCCTGGGAGTGGCATATCGCCGGAGGCTTGAGCCAGTCGCAGCGCTATGTGCAACCTGCTGACGTTGATCTGCAACGATTCCAGCAAGCGCTGCGTCGCAACGATATCAGTCCCACAGCGCGCATCGAACTGCTGTTTGCTTTGGGCAAGCTGCATGACGATCTCGGTGATGCGGCTGCGGCAGCCGAGGCGTGGCGCGAAGCCAACACGCTAGCTCATGCGCATTCACGCTGGTCGCGAAAAAACTGGCGACGTATGATCGACGCGCGCATTCGTGCGGCACCTATGACGCAGCGTCCGCGGGAATCTCGCGGCTGGGCACCGCTATTCGTCGTTGGCGTCCCGCGTTCCGGCACCACCCTACTAGCGCAGCGACTGACTTCTTTATCGGACATCGTGCAGCGTGGCGAATTGCGTTGGCTGCCTGAACTGGCCGCGCAGCTGCCCGACGTAGCGCAGGTGGCGTTGCTGGCAGAGCAATATGAGCTGCAACTGCGTCAGGATGACCGTCATGCGCGTTGGTTCATCGACAAACAACCACTCAACCTACTCCATATCGATCTCATTCTGGCCCTGTGGCCAGACGCAAAAATTGTCTGTTGCGTGCGCAATACGAGGGATAACGCACTATCGATTTGGACGCAGCGCTTTGGTGATCCCGCACACGACTATGCCTACAATTTCAATGATATCGCTGCCGTCATCCAAGGCTGTCATCGGCTGACGAGACATTGGCTGGCGCGCTATCCCGCATCCGTTCGGCTGGTTTCTTACGAGACCATGGTCGCGGCACCAGATGCCGAAATCGCGTCGCTCGGAAAATGGCTGAACGCAGACTCGAAGGTCGAATCAGAGACGAGGACGTCGCCTGGGATGATCAGCACCGCCAGCTTGTGGCAGGCACGTCAGCCGATCTATCAAACTTCTGTGGGCCGCTGGCGCACGTATGAGAAGTTTTTTCCTGAGCTTCTCCGCTTCGATTCCTGAACCCGCTTTTCTGGCACCTCACAAGCCGTCTAGAAATTCGACTCGACTGGATAGCTCCAGTACTCCAGCATCGGCTGAAGAATCGGTAGAACCGGCCTGAATACCTCGCGGTAGCGCGTCCAACGTTCAATCGCCTTCCGGTTGATTGGCTCGATGACCTGAGAATAGCTCGGGGTGCCGATGTAACTCTTACTGCGAGCGTGCTTGTCGAATTGCATCAGCGGTGCGCAGTCGTCAAGATCCAGAAAATTCGCGATGCGTTCGGCCTGGCCGGCAAAGTCACCAACCAGATCCTCGTAGCGCGACACCAGTACATCGGGTTTGAACACTTGTACATCGGCACACCACTGCTGCATCGTATCCACATAGGCTTGCGCCAGCCGCTCTAGCGATCCGCACGCCGTCGCCAGAACGTGGGAGCGGAAATGCTGCATGTAGCAACTCAGGATCACGTCGCACGGATGACGTACCGCCAGAATGATCTTGGCGGCCGGAAACAATCGGTGAATCATTGGTAGCCATTGCATGTTCAGCGGATTCTTGTCCACCAGACGTGCGGCCGAATTTCGCTCGATCCGTTCGCCAACCATGGTGTGATAGCGTTTGCGCAATTCATCGCAATCGTATTGACACAACAAGCTGAGGTCTTTCGGAACGCGAGCGTCGTGATTGCGCAAAATGTTGATCAGGCGGTTGAAGAACGGATTCTCGTCCATCGACTGCAGCCCCGGGTGAGCGTCCAGCATCTGCTCCAGCAGGGTAGTCCCAGACCTCGGGAAACCAACCACGAAGATCGGGGAATCGAGCATGTCCGGCGCCATCAGCACCGGCCAACGTCGATATTGTTCGGCACTTATCCGAGGCGCTTCCGACGGCAACGCCGCAACACCTGGAGCGAAATGTTCCGGCGCGTCGATGCGTAACAATCTATCGGAAATATCGTGGGCCTTCTGCAAAGCCTGCAGGGCTGCTGCAACATCACCACGTTTGTCGTGAACAGCGGCCAATTGGAAATAATGCTCGGCATCATCATCATCTTGCGCGCCGGCGCCCAAGAGGAGACGGAGCGCACGTTCCGGCTGTTTACGACGCAGAGCCAGGCTCGCCAGAAGGTGCTCGACCTCGTTTTTTTGGGAACGCGAATTTCCGGCTGAATCGATAATTTGCTGCGCGAGCGTCTCGGAATCGTCGAGCCGATTTTGCCGCTCGTAGATAGTGGCCAGCAGGAGTTTCGCTTCGAAATGGTCAGGCTGATGAATCAGAAGATCTTCAAGCAGCCACGCCGCACCCACCGTTTCGTTGCGCAGACTTAGCGTTCGGGCCAGCTCAAGCTGCAGGCTGTCGTCCCCCAGAGGCAACCATGCGCGCCAATGCCTGAGTAGCTCGGCAGCGCTCTCAAAATCCTGGCACAAGCAACATGCCTTGGCCGCATGCACGCGTACCGTAATCGCATCCTTATTCAACAAATGAGCGGCAAGCAGCATTTCGCGGGCAGCCGAATATTCGCGGCAGTCGAACAGCAACATTCCGTACTGGTCACGAATGGTGAGGTTTGATGAATCCAAGTCAAGCGCACGCCCGTAGGCAGCCTTCGCGCCGTCGAGATCCTGCGCACCGTTCAGTGCAACGGCGTAGTTACCCCAGTGCAAAGCGCTGTGAGGATATATGCGGGTCAGCTCGGCGTAGACGGAAACGGCCTCTTGCTGCCGTTGCTGATACTGAAGGCTCAACGCCAGCAACACGAGCAGGCTCTCGTTATGTGGATGAGACGGCAGCATAGCGCGCGCCAGCCCTTCTGCGCGGTGCGGCTGGCCGCTCTGGATGGCCGCAACTATTTCGGTAAGAGTATTTTCAAGATTCATGGCATAAAAAAGGCCGCGTGAAAAAAGTCACGCGGCCTATAAGGTTAAGTTTTACACGAACGATTTTTTAGAATTTGACGGTGAAGCGAGCCCAGTAATAGCGCCCGATCAGGTCAAAGTCGCTCGGATCGGTATTGGCGTTCAGCGTATTGTTGGCGTACAAGATCGGCGGCTGCTTATCGAACGCGTTGTTGACGCCAAAATCGATGCGGCTATTGATGACCTCGAGATTATAACCGAACGAGAAGTCATGATAGAGCGTAGATCCTTCGTGGAACAGCGGTCCCTGCACGCCGCCGTAGCTGTCCTGCAGCGAATAGGTGCCGATGTAACGTGGGCGCCACTCGGCTTCCCAGTTGCCCAGCTGCCACTGGACGAAGCCCGAAGCGCGCCAGCGGGGAAACAGGCAGATGCCGGCATTTGTCGGGCAGGCGGCCTGCGCACTCGAACCGTAGGCAAGCAGCTGGCCGGCATCCTTATAAGTGGTGCCGCCGGCCTGCTGGTTGAAGTAATTCAGGTACGTAGCATCCACACCGACGGTGAACTTGCCGAAGGAATACTGCGGCAACTTGTAACGAGCCGACCAATCTATGCCACCAGTGGCCAGACTACCCAGATTGCCCGTCGGTTCAATAAAGCCCAAGCCGATCTGACCCGCGTTCGGGCCCGAGGCAATACGCTTGATGTACTGGCAATACACCGTCTGACCACCGGCGCAAAGATTCAGGACAGCCTGCGCACCGATCGACGAAATGGTGTTGTCCAGGTAGATATGCCAGAAGTCGACCGTTGTGGACAGTCCTTCCGCCCAGGAAGGGCTGTACACCAGGCCCAGATCGAACGATTTACCCGTTTCCGGCTTGATCGGGAAACCGGCAACCGCGGCACCCTCGGTAATCGTGCTGATCTGCGTGGCCGACGTAACCGACTTGTTCACGAACGTGCCATTCGTCGGCACATACTGGCATGCCGCTGCCAAGTTAGCTTGGCCGGTGTAGCCGTTACACGGGTCACTGGTCAGATAGGGCGCATCCGAACCGGAAGAGTAAAGCTCTCCAATCGTTGGCGCACGGAACACGTCGGCCATCGTGCCGCGCAGCAGCAGGTCGTCGAACGGCTTCCACTCGACCTGGAACTTGAAGTTGTTGGTGCTACCAAACGAGCTGAAGCGCGAATAACGGTCACCGATATCCACATTCAACGACTTGACGAAGGGCAAATCAGCCAGCACCGGGATAAAGGCTTCCGAATAGACTTCCTTCACGTTGTAGCCACCCGACAGACCCGCCACGCACTGGCTGCCCAAGGCGCAGGTGCCGGTGTTCGGGTTGAGCAGCAACTCGGTATCCGGATTAACCGTTTCATGATCGGTACGGTACTGAGCGCCAACGGCCAGCTGCACGGCGCCCGCAGGCAGGCTGAACAATTCGCCGTTCACATCGGCGTGCCAGACCTTTTCCTGACTGTAAGCGTTGCTGGTGGCCACCGCCGAAGCGGCTTTCTCGGCGGCGAGGCTGCCAGGAGAATTGATGGCAAAGGGGTTGAACTGGCAAGCCACGGCGCTGATGCCGGTCGGGCAAGTCGCAGTGCCATCGGCATTCAGCACCGAGGGCCCCGTGTACAGGTCGTTCGCGTTGATCAGACCTTCGGTGGTGGTGGTGACGCTCTCATGGCCGTAGTTCACGCCCACGTTCCACTGCCAGTTATTGTCGGCAATGTTGAAGTCGCCCTTCAGGCCTGTGTTGATCTGAGCGTCTTCGCGACCGGAGAACGCGTAGCGATTGCCGAGGCCAGTGGTACGCGTGCGGAAGCCATAGCCGGTGCTCGCATTGTATGCCGTACCTGGAGCAAACACATTGAAGGCGTTGTGCGCGTCAAGCGTTGCGCCCGACGTGTCCGTGCCGTACACACCCGGAGCCAGCTGGAAATTGGACGAGGTCTTCTGGTAGGTCGCGTCCATGTAGGCCGATACGTGATCGGTAAGATTGTAATCCCCGTTCAGGAATGCGCCCGTGCGCTCCTGGGGGGTTTCAATCAGGTTGACCGTGGCGTAGTTGTATTTGTCGGCGTTGCCATAGCAGTGATAGTTGGCCGCGGTCGGCACGGTCGCGTTGCCACCCGAATTGAGCGAGATGGTGCCGCATCCAAACTGTGCCGCCAGACTTCCGGGAGCAAAAGTGCCATCGCCGTTGTCGCCGGGAATCTGGATATGGCCGACCGGCGTGGACGACGAGCCGCCCACGATGACGTGGCCCGTGGAAATCAGGCTCAACGCATTCTTCGAGAAGTTGCGTGCGCCTGCTTCGATGCCGTCGGTCTTCTGGTAGTTGACGCCGGCCATGATGCTGCCTTTGTCGCCCGTTTGGCCGAAGGTGAACGTGTAGCCGGACGTGTCGCCGTCGTCGTGGTCCGACTCGCCGACATTGGTTGTGAAGGTAGCGCCCTGGTAGTCCTTGCGCAGGATGAAGTTGACCGCACCGCCGATGGCATCGGAGCCGTAGACCGACGACGCGCCGACAGTCAGCACGTCGATGCGCTCGATCGCGTCGGCGGGAATCGCGTTCGGATCGCCGCTCAGCAGACGCTGGCCGTTGACTAGGATCAGCGTGCGCTGCGAACCGAGGCCGCGGAGGTTGATCGACGAGGCGCCCGTACCGCCACCGTTATTGGTCTGCGGATTCACGTTGCCGCCCGTCATCGTCGGCAGCTGTTGGATTAAGTCACCCAAGGTGGCCTTGCCTGTTGCCTGGATTTGCGCGCGATCGATTGTTACGACGGGGCTGGCCGTTTCCAGATCGACGCGGCGGATCAGCGAACCGGTAACGACAACGGTTTGCAGGTCGGACGTTTTTTTGTCGCTCGGCGACTGTGTCGTCGAGGCGGGCTGGCTACCCGTGTCCTGGGCAAATACAGCGTTGCTGGTGGCGCCTACAGCAAGCACGGCACCCAGCGAGAGCGCCAGGCGAACTGACGAAGAAAGTTTTGTGACCCCAAGTTTCATTACGACACCCTCCGATTAATTATCACCATGGGTCAGAAATGGTCTGCCCAAAAAATGCCAGCCGGCCTAAAGTTCCCCTAAGCCAATGCTTCCAAACCCACTAAACCCTAATTTCGTCCCGATACTAACAGGGAAGTAACGTTTCGTGAACACTTTGCACATGCTAGAGACTCACAAACTCAGGCGTAGCCGCAAAATCAAAATTTTGACGCCGTGTAACCGCGGTTAACGAGACTTCACCCCAGATCCTATTTATCACGCGTATTTTACGCGTTGTCAACAAATTTTGTACATGAACAGCCTTGTTAAACAGTCTCTTATGGTCTCTTTCTGCAGTACCGCGCTGGTGACGTGGCCCATCACGCAACGATGAAAACTAAGGCTGATTTGATCCTTCACAGGTAGTCATTAGCTTGGGCTGATTCGCCGACATAGCTCAATCCCGGACTTTATTTTCAGAAGCAACGTACCCGTGCACCGCGGCTAGCCCTCCCTTAAGGCCGCAACTCCAGCTAGTTGAGACTTGGCAGCGCCCCCCTCCTAGTCTGCGCCATTGATTACATTGCATGCTATGTTTCGCCTGCCTTTCATGAGGGGACGCGAGATGCGGATGGGTCTGGCTATCGACGCAGGTTGCGATCTGTCGCAGGCGTTTTTGCAGCGGCACAAGATCGTCGTGATGCCAATTACAGTGCGGGTGGACGGTGACGTTTTCATGGACGACCGCGAGCCGGCTGAGATGCAGCGCTTTATCGACCGCCGCCTGGGCAGCCGCAGCCACTCGGCGGAAACCGAGCCCTGCTCAGTCGAAGAGGTGGAGAGCCTGTTCCTGGAAAAGCTCGTGCTCGATCACGACTGCATGTTCTGCCTCACCATCATGGCAACGCGCAGCGCGATCAACGAACGCGTGAACCGGGCGAGCTTTGCCGTCCTCAAGAACTATCGCAAAGTACGCGAAGCCGCCGGGGTACCGGGGCCTTTCATGATGCGGGTAGTGGACACGCGGAATATTTTTGCGGGGTCGGCGCCTGCGGCCTACGAAGCAGCGCGCATGATCGAGGCCCACGAGACGCCTGCGGCGATTCGCGAGCGTCTTACGTACATCGCCAATAACAGCTATGGCTACATGCTGCCGCGAGATCTCTATTACCTCCGCGCGCGGGCCAAGAAAAAGAACGATCGCAGCGTCAGCCTTTTCAGCGCGGTACTGGGTTCGGCATTGGACATCAAGCCGTTATTGCGCGGCTATCGCGGTGAAACCGGGCCGGTGGGCAAGGTACGCGGCTTCGAGCACGGCGCGGAGGCGCTGTTCGGTTATGCCGCGCAGCGCGTGCGGAACGGCCTGCTGGTTCCTTTTGTATGCGTGAGCTACGGCGGCGATCTCGGGGTGCTGGCTACGCTGCCGGGCTATGCAGGTTTGCAGGCGGCCTGCCAAGAATCCGGCGTGGAGCTGATGGAGGCGCCGATGGGCATCACCGGTATGGTCAATGTTGGCGAAGGTGCGGTCACTCTGGGTTTCGCTGCGGAAGAACACGAAGCGGATTTTTAGAAAGGGCACTCAAAGCGCCGCCAGAAGCTCTCAGAACCCGTAGTTCAAGAAACCACCATCGACCGCCAGCACCTGCCCCGTGATGTAACTGGCCGCGGGCAGGCACAGAAAAGCGATCGCCGCGGCGACCTCCTCCGGCTCGCCGATCCGGTTCAGCGGCGTGCGTTCCAACACCTCGTCCAGATAATCTGCGTCGGCCAGCGCCGGCTCCGAGCGCTGGGTGCGGATATACCAGGGCGCGACCGCATTGACGCGGATGCCGTCCACCGCCCACTCGGCGGCAAGGTTGCGGGTGAGCTGGTGCAACGCGGCTTTGCTCATCCCGTAGGCCGAGCCAGTGCGCACATGCGTGACGCCGGACACCGAGCCGACATTGACGATCGCCGCGTTCGGATGCTGCACGAGCTGCGGGTGCGCCAGACGGCACATCTCGAACGCGGCGAACACGTTCTGCTCGAAAATCTGACGGTATTCGTCGCTGCGATAGTCCAGCGTGGCCAGCGGCTGATTGCCGCCGGCGTTGTTGACCAGCAGCGACAGCGGCGCGCCAAGGTCGGCAATCCAGTCGAACACGGCAAGGCGCTCTTCGGCCTGGGTCAGGTCCGCGCCGAAAGCCAACACCTCGACCTCGGGGAAATCGTCGGTCAGCTCGACCATCACCTGTTCGAGATAATTCGGATCGCGCGCCACCAGCAGCAGGTTGGCACCCAACCCAGCCAACTCGCGCGCGGCAGCGTAACCAATGCCCTTGCTGGCACCGGTGATCAAAGCGGTATGGCCCTGCAGTTGCCAAGCGTCGATGCGGCTGTTCATGCGCTCAGCTTAAAGCCTATGCCGCTCGCGCGCATCGTCGTCGGCAAGACAAACCTTGCCGAGGCAAGTCCATGGCAGGACACTGGATCCATCGAACCCGCCAGAGAAACCTCATGAAGCCGCTACCGATTCTGCTCGGCGCGCTTGTCCTGGCCGCCTGCTCCAGCAAACCGCCCGAGCCGGTGGCAAAAGCCCCGCCGATAGCGACGCCCTTCGATGCGATGCGCGCCGAAGAGCAACGGGCGAAGGACGTGCAGAAAATCGTCGACAGGCAGGCCGAGGAACAGCGCAAGCAGATCGAGGCGCAGCAGCAGTAGCCGTAAGCGCGTCTATAGAACGCGCGGCGGACACACCTTCTTAGTGCGGGCTGCAGAGGCAGTCCACATAGATATTGGGCGTACCCGCCTTGGCCGTGCGCAGCAGCTGCAGCTCCGGTGCCAGTGCCGGCATCTGGGCTACCCAGTTCGGCAACCGCAACCCCCACGACTGCAGGATGCGGACGCTGGCGCTCTGATTGAGACCGAGCAGAAAACGCTGGAACCCGCCCGCGGGCGGCTCGACGTAGCGCACCGGATAGTCGCTGCCCAGCTTCGCCAGGCTTGCGGCATCGGCCACCGCGTTGCCCAGGCCACCGAGCTGATCGACCAGACCGCGATCGAGCGCCTGCTGCCCGGTCCATACGCGGCCCTGCGCAATCGCGTTGATCGCGTCATAGCTCTTGCCGCGTGCCGTCGCCACGTTACCGACAAAGTCGTGATAACCCTTGTTGATGATCGCCTGGATCACCGCACCGACTTTCGGGTCCAACGCCCGGGTGATGTCGAACGCTCCGGCCATCGGTCCGGTCGCCACGCCGTCGCTCTGCACACCGAACTTGGCCAGTGTGTTGGGAATGGAGTAGTACAGACCGAAGATGCCGATCGAGCCGGTTATCGTGTTCGGCTCGGCGAAAATCTTGTTGGCGTTCATCGAAATCCAGTAGCCGCCGCTGGCCGCTACGTCGCCCATCGACACGACCACCGGGATACCAGCATCGCGCGTCATCTGCACCTCGCGGCGAATCTGTTCGGCCGCGAACACCTCGCCACCGGGTGAATTGACCCGCAGCACCAACGCCTTGGTCTTGCGATCCTCACGCGCCTGACGAATCAGCGCCGCGGTGGATTCCCCACCGATCGAACCCGGCGACTGCTTGCCGCCGGCGATCTCGCCTTCAGCCACGACGATCGCCACACCAGGTTCGAACCCGCCTGGCGAAGACGTCTGACTGGCCAGATAACGGGTTTGATCCACCTGGCGGAAGCTATGCCCCTTGTCGTCGGCCGGCACGCCTTCCTTGCGCAGCATCGCGATAAGGTCGGCGCGCGTGGCCAGGCCATCGACCAGATGTTCGTTCAAGGCCAGCTGGGCCAGATCGCCCTGCGTGCTGGCGATGGTTTGCGGCAGGTTGTCGATGTCGTCGCGCAACGTCGCCGGATCGATCTTGCGCAGGGTGGCGACTTCGGCAAGATACTGATCCCACAGGCCGCCCAGCCAGTAACTGTCGGCTTGTTTCGCTTCCGGCGATGCCTGCTCGAGGATGTACGGCTCGGCCGCACTCTTGAACTGGCCTACGCGGAACAGGTGTACGTCGACGCCGAGCTTGTCCAGCAGATTCTTGTAGAAAAGACGGTAGTCGGCCAGGCCGGTGAGCATGACGCCACCCTGGGGGTCGATCAGCACGCGGTCGGCATGCGCGGCCAGGTAATACTGGCCCTGATCCAGATTCACCGCCCAGACGATCACCGGCTTGCCGGTGGCGCGAAACCGGTCCAGCGCGGCACCGACCTCGCGCAGCGCGGCAAAACCGCCGCCCTGCAAATCATCCGGCAGCAGCACGATGCGGGTGATGCGCTTGTCCTTGGCCGCGGCGTCGATCGCGCCGACGATATCGCGCAGCTGCACCTGCTTCGGTTCGTTGCCCGACAGGCCGTCGAGCGTGCGCTGCAACGGGTCGATGCTGTACTGCTCGACCAGTTGGCCTTGCGGTTTGAGCACCAGCACACTGTCGTTCTGCAGCGTGCGCGCCATGCGTCCGCCGGCTAGGCCGCCGACGATCGCCAGAAACACGACGAACAGCAGCGTGAAAAACAGCAGGTTGATGATCACCAGCCGCACGACGTTGATGCCCCGCCCCAGCGAGCGGATGAAAGCCCAGAAGCCGCGCGGGCGGCGTGGCGGCGGCAGTGGTGGCGTCATGCGTGCTGCTCGTGTGAGGTCATGGGGTGGATACGGAGTGGCACTAGACTTCAAGCGTAGCGGGTAAGGCCGACTCGGTCACTGCGGCACGGTGCCAACGCTTGCGCCAGGCGCTGCGCCAGAATCGCATAAACAACAAAACCGCTGCCACCGACAGCCCGGCGATCAGACCCATCCACATGCCACGTGCGCCCATGCCGCGCTGAAATGTCAGCCACCAGCCCAGCGGCATGCCGATCATCCAGTAGGCGAACAAGGTAATCGCCATCGGCACGCGGGTGTCCTTCAGCCCGCGCAGCGCGCCGTTCGACGCGACCTGGATGCCGTCGGAAAACTGGAACAGCCCGGCCAGCATGATCAGCTGCACCGCCAGCGCGATCACTTTGGGATCGTGCGTATATAACGAGGCGATGAAGTGCGGCAGGCCCAGCATCAGCGCCGCCGAGACCAGCTGCGTGCCCAGGGTCAAACCGATGCCGCAAAAGCCCGCGTAGCGCACGCCGCGCGCGTCGCCCCGTCCCACCGCGTTACCGACCCGCACCGTGATCGCCATCGCCAGCCCCAGCGGGATCATGAAAAACAGCGAGGCGATATTGATCGCCACCTGATGGCTGGCGATCACATCCTCGCCCAGCGAGCTGATGATCAGCGCCGTGGCGACGAACAATCCCGCTTCGGCCAGCAAGGTCACGGCCATCGGCAGACCGACATGCGCCAGCGCCGCAATGCGGCGTAGATGCGGCCATTCGAAATGATCGAGCAGACCCAGGCCGCGGTAGTTGGGATGCTTCAGCACGTAAAGGCCCAGTCCCATCATCTCGATCCACAGAACGGCGGCCGTGGCCATGCCGCAACCGTGCGCGCCCTGCGGCGGCAAACCGAACTTGCCGAACATCAGCACATAGCCCAGCGGCACCAGCAGCGCCAGACCGCCGAGGCTGAAATACATCGACGGCCGAGTCAATGACAAGCCTTCGGACAAACCGCGCAGGGCGAAATAACAGGTCAGCGCCGGTGCACCCCAACTGATCGCCAGCAGAAACGCCTGCACGTCGTGGCGCAGGCTCGGCGTGACGCCCATCAGCTCGATCAACGGCATGGCGTGACGTACCGCAAACCACAGCAGCACGCCCATGCCGAGCGCCAGCCACAGCGCCTGACGGAACACCGCACCGACTTCAAGCCGCCGACCGGCGCCGTCGAGCTGCGCCACCCACGGCGGCACCGCCATCATCATGCCGATGCCGCTGACGATGGCCAGCGACCAGATGCTTGCGCCGACCGCTACCGCGCCGAGCACGTGCGCGCTGAAATGTCCGGCCAACAGCGCGTCGATGACGTTGCTGCCGATCGCCGCCAGCTGGGCGAATACCAGCGGCAGCGCAAGACGCACCGTGGCGCGCAGCTCGTGCATCAGACGCACGCGTTCGGGGCGAAAAGCTTTCATCGACGTGGCGTATTCATGAGCGGCGCATTCTAACCGAGCAGCCCGACCGAGCGGCGCGCCCCCTCTTTGCATCGCTGCTGAGCCACGCTTGCTGCCACACGGCGCAGCCTGTGCAAAGATCGGTGGTTGAGCCGGAGACGACCGGACGGGGATTCCATGAACAAGCTCACCAGCTACGAAGGGCAGCATTGCGCCAATTGCGGCGCGGCCATGCACGGCGAGTTCTGCCACGAATGTGGTCAGTCGATCCACAGCGTGCTCAAGCCGATCCACGGCATGCTCGAAGACACGATGGACATCGTGTTTCACGTCGATGGCCGCGCGGTGCACACCATACCGCCGCTGCTGCTGAAACCCGGCTTTCTCACCCTGGAATATTTCAGTGGCCGTCGCGTGCGCTACATCGCGCCGTTCCGCCTGATGTTCGTCCTCAGCCTGCTGGCGTTTTTCATGATCCACCTGCAGCTCGATTCACTGAGCAAAAAAATGATTCGCGGGAACCTTCCGGTGGTGACCAACGGCAACGCGTTTGAAGATGCTCACACGCAAGCCGAAGTACGCGAACAGCTGAAGCAGCAACTGGCCGAACTGGATCGTGCGCGCGCCTCGCTGCCAAACGTAGCCAAGCCGGATATGGACATGGCTGCGCAGAAAATGCGCGACGCGGCGAATCAACGATTGCTCGCCCTGGGGGCAGCGCCCGCGCCAGCCGCCTCGCAGGCGTCGCCCCCGACATCGACGTCATCCACCGCGAGCGATACCGATACGACGGTCGGCAAGCGCGCCCATGGGCGCGGCAAAGATGACGATGAGGGCATGACCCGCATGGCGACCATGCACATCGACTGGCTGCCCGATGCGGCCAACGCGCGCCTCAACCTGCTTGGCCAGCACATGCAAGCGAATTTGCACAACTTCAGGCATGGCGACGCGGCCGCGCGCGAGGAATCCGTCCAGCGCATGATCACCGGCTTCTTCGGCGTTCTTCCGCCGACCATGTTTGTGCTGATGCCCGTCTTCGCGCTGCTGCTGAAGCTGGTCTACCTGTTCAAGCACCGCCTTTACATCGAGCACCTGATCGTGGCGCTGCACAGCCATGCCTTTCTTTTTCTCAGCCTGATGCTGGGCGCCCTGGTCGGCATGCTCGCCGCCTGGGTCAAACCGGCCGCTCCGTGGTTGGCCACGCCGCTTGGCTGGATCAATCTGGCGTTGTGGATTTGGGCGCCGATCTATCTGCTGATCATGCAGAAGCGTGTTTATCGGCAAGGCTGGCCGATGACGATCCTCAAATACCTGTTTATCGGCTGGTGCTATTGCGTGCTGCTGACGTTCGCACTCGCGATTGCCGGCGTGCTCAGCGTTGCCTACTGACGCCGGCTGCGGTGGGTATGGACGATCTAGGAATGCGCTCTCAAGAAGCCCTTCTTCGTCGGTTTTGCACAGCGTCATCTGCCTGTCAAGCGGTGTGAATGGCTTGGGTCAATTGTGTGAATGCCAGGTGACGCAAAATTTCAAATTATTGATTTCAAAGATTTATTTTTCGTGATGAAAACTTGGTCAAGCCGTCCCGAAGGGCGTCACGGCGGGCCTTGAGGCCTCCGCTCCCCTTTACATCCACAGACTTATCCACAGGTCTTGTGGATAAGCGTAAAACCTTACCAGGGTGAGTCACTTAGCCTTCGTTTCTCGATATTTAAGGAGCTAGTGCGCGCAAGCTCCACTCGCCGCTTTTTACCCGCGGGCGCAAGGCTCGGCGGATGGTCAGCGGCACATCCCCGGCTACACTGCCCGATCACGAGGAAAGCATGCCTGCCGTTCTACGCGTTGCCCTGCCGGTGCCCCTGCCGACCCTGTTCGACTACTTGCCGCCTGCGGAAGGGTCGGCGCAGGCGGGCAGCCGTGTCTGGGTGCCGTTCGGTCGAGGCAAGCTGGTTGGCGTGGTGGTGGAGATCGATGCGCAGGCCGCAGTCGGCAGCAGCCGACTGAAGCCGGCCATCCGGTTGCTGGACGACGCGCCGCTGCTCGATGCCGAACTGATGCAGACCCTGGCCTGGGCCGCCGACTACTGGTTGGGCGCTCCGGGTGAGGCGTATACCAACGCGCTGCCGCTCGCCCTGCGCGAACCGCGGCCGCTGCCGGCCATCGGCGATGAATACTGGTCGCTCAGCGCCGCCGGTCAGAGCGCGCACGATGCCGGCAGCCGGCGCGGCGGCAGCAAGCAGCTGCTGGCCTTGCTGGCCGAACGCGCCCTCAGCGCGCAGGAACTGACCGAGCGCCTGCCAGGCTGGCGCGATGCCAGCCGGCGGCTGGCTGCTGCAGGCCTGATCGAGCGCAGCGAACGGCCGCCGCTGAATCACGCCCTGCCCGCTTCGCTGCCGCCGCAGTTGAACGACGAGCAACAGCAGGCGGTTGCCGCCGTCAGCGCACATCTGGGCGAATATCAGCCGTTCCTGCTTGATGGCGTCACCGGCAGCGGCAAGACCGAGGTCTATCTGGCCTTGATCGAACAGGTGCTGGCGCAGGGCAAGCAGGCGCTGCTGCTGGTACCGGAAATCGGCCTGGCACCGCAGACCGTGCGTCGCCTGCGCGAGCGGCTGGGCGTCATCGTGGAAGTGCTGCACTCGAACCTGTCCGAAGGCGATCGCGCACGCGCCTGGCTGCGCGCACGCGCCGGCAGCGCGCGGGTGATTCTGGGCACGCGCTCGGCGATGTTCACGCCGCTGCCGGAGGCCGGCATCATCATCGTCGACGAGGAGCACGACAGCGCCTACAAGCAGCAGGAAGGCTTCCGCTACCACGCGCGCGATCTGGCCGTGGTGCGCGCACGCGCGCTGAACGTGCCGGTGCTGCTGGGCTCGGGTACGCCGTCACTGGAGTCGCTGGCAAATGCGGAAGCGGGCCGCTACCGGACGCTTCATCTGCGCGCGCGGCCCGGTGCGATCCGCCCGCCGCAGGTGCAGATCATCGACATGCGCGCACAGCGGCTGGAGCACGGCATGTCGCCGGCCCTACTGGCGGCGGTAGCGGAAACCGTGGCGCGTGGCGAGCAGGCGCTGGTGTTTCGCAACCGCCGCGGCTACGCCCCCGTGCTGCTGTGCCGCAGCTGTGGCTGGCACCCCGACTGCCCACGCTGCGACCGACCGCTGACCCTGCACGCCGGCCGCCGTCAGCTGCTCTGCCATCACTGCGATTTTCGCCAGCGCGTGCCTGTCGCCTGCCCGGTCTGCGCATCGGCCGACCTGAAGCCGCAGGGACAGGGCACCGAGCGCCTCGAAGAGGCGCTGATCGCACACTTTCCGCAGGTGCCGGTGCTGCGCGTCGATCGCGAAACCACGCGCCGGCGCGACGCGTTCGAGCAGCTGCTGGCCACGCTGCAGAACGATCAGCCGGCGATCCTGGTCGGCACGCAGATGCTGGCCAAGGGGCACGATCTGCCCAACCTCACCCTGGTGGCGATCGTCGGCGTGGACGAGGGTTTGCACAGCGTCGATTTCCGCGCCGGCGAACGCATGGCGCAGCTGGTGGTGCAGGTGGCCGGGCGTGCCGGGCGCGCACGCAAACCCGGCCGCGTACTGCTGCAAACCCATCAGCCCGAGCATCCTCTGCTGCGTGGGCTGCTCGCTCACGGGTACGCCGCGGCCGCGCGCGAACTGCTGGCCGAACGCCGGCAAATTCAGCTGCCACCGTACAGCCATCAGGTGCTGCTGCGCGCCGATGCGCCCACGCGCGAGCCGGTCGATGCGTTTCTTGCCGCTGCGCATGCGGCGCTGCCGGAAAGTGCCGAACTGCAGATCGCCGGGCCGATGCCCGCGCCGATGCCGCTGCGCGCCGGCCGTCATCGCGGCCAGCTGCTGCTCGAGGCGGCCAGCCGAAGCGTGCTGCATGGCCTGCTGCGGCCGTGGCGGCTGGCACTTATCGCGATGCCGCAGGCGCGGCACGTGCGCTGGTCGCTGGACGTCGATCCGATCGATCTTTACTGATCGGTCGAACGATCGGCAACACGATTATTCCGTCAGATCGCGCCGCAGCGATCCGGGCTTGACCAACCAGCGCACCGCCAGAATCCCCAGCTCGTAAAGCAGGCACATCGGAATGCCGAGCATCAGCATCGAAGTGATGTCCGGCGGCGTGATCAGCGCAGCGATCGCGAACGCGCCGCAGATCGCATAGCGCCGCGCGCTGCGCAGCTTTTCCAGATCGACCAGGCCGATCGCGGCGATGATCACCACGGCCACCGGCACCTCGAAACACAGGCCGAAGGCGAAGAACATCAGCATCACGAAATCGAGGTAGTGGGTGATGTCGGTCATCATCTCCACGCCCTGCGGCGTCACCGCCGTGAGGAAACGAAACGCCGCAGGCAGCACCAGAAAATACGCGAACGCGCCGCCCATGTAGAACAGTACCAGCGCTGCCGCAAGCAGCGGCCGCGCCAGCCGCTTTTCGTGCTTGTACAAGCCGGGACTGACAAACGCCCACAACTGATAAAGCACCATCGGCATGCTGATGAAAAGAGCCGTATAGAAGGCCAATTTCAGCGGCGTGATGAACGGGCTGGTGACTTCGGTCGCAATCAAATGCGCACCCTGCGGCAGCCGCGCCACCAGCGGCTTGGCCAGCTCGGCATAGAGTCGGTTGGCAAACGGCACCAGCGCAATAAGTACGACCAGCACCGTGCCCACCGCCCACATCAGGCGAAGTCGCAGCTCCAGCAAGTGCGAAAAAAGCCCCTGCAGGCCTTCCTCCGCATCGGGGGCGTCGGATTCAGGCGTGGCCATGCGGCGTATCCCTGTCATGTGTGGGATCGCGCTCCGGCCTGGTGAGCGGCGCGTCCAGCGGCAGCTCGGCCTGCACACCCTCCGGTGCCTGACTGCTATCGCTAACATGCTCGCCTGATGTTTCAGCGGCGCGCGCTGCGCTTGCGGGGGACGGGCTCGCGGACGTGGCGCCGGCCGGCTGCGAAGCTACCAGATGCCCGCCGGCGACCGGCTCCTGTAGTGCTGCGTCTTGCGATGGCAGCGCAGCATCCGGTGCCGGCGGCTGCAGCTTCACCATGGCGGCCGCTTCGGCAAACGGGTCGTGGGTTTCTTTCAAGGTGTTCTTGACGTGCTGCTGTGCGGCCTCAGCACTGGCCACAGCTTCACGCGCGCTGCGCTTGATCTCCTCGATCTCCAGCTCGCGCTCGACTTCGGCTTTGACGTTGTCCCAGCCGCTGCGAACGCGGCGCAGCAACGCGCCAGCGGTACGGGCCGCGCCGGGCAGTTTTTCCGGGCCCAGCACGATCAAGGCGATCAGTGCGAGCAGCACCATTTTGCCGAGACTAAGCTCGATCATCGACGCTCTCGATCATGGCCCCGCTCCGCCCGCCGCGCGCTTACTTGGTTTCGCTGGAGTCGCGCTGACCCTGCGTGGTGCCGGTGCGAGTGCTGTCCACCGGCGGGTCGGCGCGCAAGTGCTCCGCGTCCTGACGCTTGGCCTCGGCCTCCTTCTGCTTGGCTTCGTCATCGCCGCTGACGCTTTTCTTGAAATCGCGGATGGCGGCGCCGAGGTCTGGGCCGAGGTTGCGAATCTTCTTGGTACCGAATACCAGCAGCACCACGACCAGCAAGATGATCCAGTGCCACATACTGTCAAAACCCATGATGACCTCTGAACCGATCCGAATGAACCCATGGAGCTCAGGCAGCAACCCGAGCCCGACAACTAGCGTGAAGTGTACTCCTCAAGACGGTCCCGAAAATCCACGACCGGCCCGGGCACGTTGCTGACGCCGCCTTCGAAGATGCGACGCGGCGTGATGCCTGCGCCGTATACCGCCTCGTTGGCGTCGTAATCGATGCGCAGTGCCGCGCCATCGATGGCTACGCCGGCAAACAGGCCGCGCGAACGCGAGTAGGAGTAGATCTCCGCCTTCATCTGCGCGTCGGTGGAAGCCGTCGCCGTGCGGCCAACCGGGCCGGCGGCAGCCGAGGCGTCGGCGCCGACGGTAAACTTGCCGTTGACGATGGAATCCACGCCGCGTTGCGTGCGGAACACCAGCACCAGGTCGGTGGACGACACGCCGGCCTGGAAACCGATGCTGCCGCCGGTAACGGTGACAAAGCTGGGATTGGACCAGGTACCGTCCGGCGACTTCACCGAAATAAGACCCTCGCCGCGGCGGCCGCCGAACACGAAGCCGACCTTCAGCACGTCGGGGATCACCGCGATCGCCTTGGCGTCGCGCAGCAGATCCTGCGGAATCGACTTGTCCGGCGCTTCCATGATTTCGCTCAGCACACGCACGGCATTCTTGGCGCGCACCAGCGGCGGATCCTCGGCATGCACGGCCATGGCAGGCAGCAACAGGGCCGCGCCGATCAGCAGCAGGCGATGCAGTGGTGTCTTGAACATGGATGGCTCCGCGTGAGGGTGGAAGAGTTGAGGCTGGAGATGAATAAGCTAATGACGCCGCGCACCGCAGCGCGCGAGGCTTGTGGCAGACTCATGCGCCTGCTTCAAGCGCGACGCCACCATGCCCTACAACAACTATACCGGCGTTGCCGGTCATTCCAACGGGCAGCCCCTGCCGCCCGTTCAGGCTGGCGTGCTGCTGGTCAATCTGGGAACACCGGCCGCGCCCACGGCCAAAGCCGTGCGGCCGTATCTGGCCGAATTTCTCAGCGACCCGCGCGTGATCGAAGTGCGCCGCTGGCTGTGGTGGCTGATCCTGCACGGTGTGATTCTTCGGCTGCGGCCCACGCGCTCGGCCCACGCCTACGCCAAGGTCTGGACCGAACAGGGCTCGCCGCTTCGCGTCGGCAGCGAGGCGCTGGCCGCCGGACTGCAGACCGAGCTGAGCCGCCAGCGCCCGAACGGCCCGATTCGCGTGGCGCTAGCCATGCGCTACGGCGAACCGTCGGTCGCCAGCACCATCGAACGACTGCAGCGCGAAGGCGTACGCAAGCTGCTCGTGCTGCCGATGTATCCACAGTATTCGGCGACGTCGTCCGGCTCGGTCATCGACGCGGTGATGGACACCTATAAAACGCTGCGCTGGCCGCCCGAGCTGCGCATCATCAACGACTACCACAACGATCCGCTGCATATCGGCGCGCTGGCGACCAGCATCGAGCGCTGGTGGCAGACTAACGGCCGCGGCGACAAGCTGCTGCTGTCCTTCCACGGCATCCCCGAGCGCTACCTGCATGCCGGCGACCCGTATTTCTGCCAGTGTCATGCCACCGCGCGCCTGCTGCGCGAACGGCTGGGTCTGACCGAGGACAAGCTGGTGATCAGCTTTCAGTCGCGCGTGGGGCGCGAGCGCTGGCTGCATCCGTACACCGACCAGATCGTGCGCAAGCTCGCCGCCGAGGGCGTGAAACGTCTCGACGTCGCCTGCCCCGGGTTTTCGGTCGACTGTCTGGAAACGCTGGAAGAAATCGCCATGCAGAACCGGGATTTTTTTATCGAAGCCGGCGGCAGCACGCTGCGCTACATCCCCGCATTGAATGACAGCGCCGAGCAGGTCAGCAGTCTCGCGGCGCTGATCCTACGCCACGGCCAGGGCTGGGACGAGTTTGCCACCGACTACGATCCCGCCGCCGCGAAACAGCGCGTCGTCGATGCCGACCGCCGCGCCAAGGCCTTGCGTGATCGCGCCGACTGAACGCCGCATCGCCCTGCCGCATCTCGCGCTGGCGGTGCAGGTCTGGGGTGACGATAGCGCGCCGCCGCTACTGGCCCTGCACGGCTGGCTGGACAACGCCGGCAGCTATGCGCTGCTCGCGCCGCGGCTGACCGAGCGATATAAGGTAATCGCGCTGGATCTGCCCGGTCACGGCCATTCCGATCACCTGGCGAGCGGCGCCAGCTACTACTACCTCGACTACGTGCGCGCCGTGCTCGACGCGGCGGACGCGTTGCAGCTCGATCGCTACACCTTGCTCGGCCACTCGATGGGTGCCGGCATCGCCGCCCTGGTTGCCGCCGCGACGCCGCAGCGCATTGAACGCCTTTGCCTGATCGAGGGCCTCGGTCCGCTCGGCGACGACGGCACACAGACGTTGAAGCGCTTTCGTGAGGCACTGACGCCACATGTCGGCAACCGCAAACCGCTGCGCGTGTTTCGCGATGTCGAACAAGCGGTGAGCGCGCGGGTGATGGCCAGCGGACTGGCGGCAGAGCTGGCGCGACCGATCGTCACGCGCGGCCTGATCGAAACCGAGGGCGGCTGGCGCTGGCGCAGCGATCCGCGGCTAATGCAGACCAGCGCCATGCGCCAGGCCGAGTCGCAAATCCACGCCATCCTGCGCGGTATCGAAGCGCCCAGCGCGCTGCTGCTCGCCGAGCCCGCGACGCCCTACCTGCCCAGCGCCCCGATGCAGGCGCGCGCCGATTGCGTGCCGAACATCGTCGTCAACCATCTGGCCGGCGGCCATCATCTGCATCTGGAACAGCCGGCCGCCGTCGCGGACTGGATCGGCGCGCCTGCCTAGCGCCGCCCGTTACCCGAACCTCAGGCCCAAATGCCTTTCAGCCGCAGGATTGTGCGGCGGCGTTCGGTTATCGTGCACGTCTCATTGCCCAGCCCTGACCCATGAGCCCGCTGCCGACCTCCGAATCTACCCACCGTCGCGCCGCGCTGACTTTCATCTTTGTCACGGTGATGGTCGACATGCTGGCGTTCGGCATCATCATTCCGGTGCTGCCGCATCTGATCGTGGATCTGATCGGCGGCAGCATCGCGAAGGCGGCGGTCTGGTCGGGCGCGTTCGGCGCGCTGTTCATGCTGATGCAGTTCGTGTTTTCGCCGGTGCAGGGCGCGCTGTCTGATCGCTACGGGCGGCGCACGGTGATCCTGATTTCCAGCTTCGGCCTTGGTGTCGATTTTGTGGTGATGGCCATTGCACCGTCGCTGTGGCTGCTGTTTGTCGGACGCGCGATTTCCGGCGTATGCGCGGCCAGCTTTTCGACCGCCAACGCTTACATAGCCGACATCACGCCGAAGGAGAAGCGCGCCGCCGCGTTCGGCACGCTGGGTGCGGCTTTCGGTGTCGGTTTCATCATCGGCCCGGCACTGGGCGGCTTTCTCGGTCATCTGTCGATCCGCCTGCCGTTCTGGATTGCCGGCGTGCTGTCGCTGATCAACTTTGCCTACGGCCTGTTCGTGCTGCCCGAATCGCTGCCAAAGGAAAAACGCACGGTGCGATTCGCCTGGCGCGAGGCCAACCCGCTGGGCGCACTGATCCTGCTGCGCCGCTATCCGCAGGTGTTCGGCCTGGCCGCGGTGTTTTTTCTGATCAACCTGGCGCAGTTCTCGCTCAATTCGACCTACGTGCTCTATACCGACTACCGCTACGGCTGGGGGCCGCAGGCGGTGGGCTATACGCTGGCCCTGGTCGGCCTGTGCAGCGGGCTGGTGCAGGCCGTACTGGTGCGCCGACTGATGCCGACGTTCGGCGAGCGCCGGCTGATTATCGGCGGCTTGCTGCTGTGCGTGGTCGGCTACTTTTTCTTAGGGCTGGCGCCTGTCGCCTGGGTTTTTCTGGCCGGCATTCCGTTTCTCTGCCTGGGCGGACTGGCCGGTCCGCCGGCGCAGGCGATGATGACCCAGCAGGTCGATCCACACGAGCAGGGCCGGCTGCAGGGCGCGCTGACCAGCCTGGCCAGCCTCGCCGGTATCTTCGGACCGGCGCTGTTCGCCAATATCTTCGCGCTGTTCATCAGCGACCATGCGCCGGTTCACTTGCCGGGCGCGGCGTTCATTCTCAGTGCGGCGCTGCTGCTGGTCTCCGCGCTGATCGCCTTCAGCATGACGCGCGCCGACAAGATTGTCGCGCCAGCGGCCAGCGATGAACTCGCGCCGGTGATGCCGTTCAAGCACTTTACGCCCGAACCGCCATGCGACGAGCCGCTGGCCAGCAATGACCGTCCCCTCACATCTTTTCAGCACGACTCAAAGGAAACACCACCGTGACCATTTCGATGTATCAGACCGCTGTACCCGTCACCGTTCGCGCGCTCGAAAACCTTGCCCATGTCCTTAAGAAGGGTGCCGAGCACGCTGCGGTGAAGAGCGTCACCGACCAGACCCTGCTGCAGACGCGGCTGATCACAGACATGCTGCCGCTGGTCAAGCAGGTACAGATCGCCACCGACATGGCCAAGAACGGCGTGGCTCGCCTGGCGGGCGTGGAGCCGTTGAAGTTCGACGACACCGAAACCACGCTGGACGAGCTGCAGGCACGCATCGCCCGCGCGGTCGAGTACATCCAGACCTTTACCCCCGAGCAGATCGACGGCAGCGAAACGCGCGCGATCACCATGAAGACCCGCAATGGCGAGCTGAACTTCGAAGGCCAGAGCTACCTGCTCGATTTCGTTTTCCCGAACGTGTTTTTCCACTGCACCACCGCCTACAACATCCTGCGCGAGTCCGGCGCGGAACTGGGCAAGCAGGACTTTATCGGCAAGGCCTGAGAGCCTGTTCAAAGTGTCTGCATGACGGCGGCTCGCCGCCGTCATGCACCTTGCCGAACTGTGATGCGTACCTCGATTTGCCCTCGCCTGCTGGCGCGCCCCCTGCATCAACTGAGGCGTACCACGAAAACCCATTCGGCGAGGGAGCTCTCATGGAACATATCGAATACATCATCGTTGGTGGACCGCAGCACGGTTCGATCAGCCGCGGTCCACGCCAAGCCGATTCGCCCATGCTGCCGGCGGAAGCGGCTTGCGATGGTCTGATCTGCAGGGCGGCTGCACGCCGCCACGGCAGTCAGGGCACGCGCTATCTGCTGCTCCACCCGCAGGCAACCGGCGAGCAATTTCTGACCATGCTGGCCGCGTGAGGTGACGCGGCGGGGCACCTGTTCGCAGCGTGGCCGCTCAATTTTCCCAGCGCGACCGATTTCCACGCGCCACGGCATATCCATCCCGGTTTGCCATGTAAGACCGAAGTTACAGCGCGCCTTGTCGCCTCACGCGATCGCATCGACAATAGCCGACCGAGCCGCTGCGCTCAGCCGCGCCGATCGACTGCCTCCCACCCCTCATGCTGCGAATCACCGACCTCAAGCTGCCGCTGGACCATCCCGACGAGGCATTGCCCAAGGCGATCCGTGCGCGGCTCAAACTGGATGCGAAAGAGCCGCTGAGCTTCACAGTGGCCAAGCGCAGCTACGACGCGCGCAAGCGCGGCGCGATATTGCTGATCTACGCGCTGGATGTCGATACGCCGCGCGAAGCCGAACTGCTGCAGCGGTTTGCCGGCGATAAGAATATCGGGCCTACGCCGGACACGAGCTACCGCTTCGTCACGCAGGCGCCGACGCAGCTGCCGCGGCGGCCCGTTGTCATCGGCACCGGGCCGTGCGGGCTGTTTGCCGGACTGATCCTGGCGCAGATGGGTTTTCGTCCGATCATCCTCGACCGCGGCAAGGCCGTGCGCGAGCGTACCAAGGACACCTGGGATCTCTGGCGCAAGCGCAACCTGCATCCCGAATCCAATGTGCAATTCGGCGAGGGTGGCGCCGGCACGTTTTCCGACGGCAAGCTGTGGAGCCAGATCCGCGATCCGCAGCATCACGGCCGCAAGGTGCTCACCGAGTTCGTCAAGGCCGGTGCGCCGGAAGAAATTCTCTACGTCAGCAAGCCGCATATCGGCACCTTTCGGCTGGTGACGATGGTGGAGAACATGCGCGCCACGATCGAGTCGCTGGGTGGCGAGATCCGCTTCGGCCGCCGCGTCGACGATTTGCTGATCGACATCGGTGCCGATGGCAAGCGCCAGCTGCGCGGCGTGAGCCTGGAAGGCGGCGAAGAAATCCTCGCCGATCACGTGGTGCTGGCGATCGGCCACAGCGCGCGTGACACCTTCGAGATGCTGCACAAACGCAACGTCTACCTGGAAGCCAAACCGTTCTCGATCGGCTTTCGGGTCGAGCATCCGCAATCGATCATCGACCGCGCGCGCTTCGGTGCGCAGGCCGGCCATCCGCTGCTCGGCGCCGCCGATTACAAGCTGGTGCATCACGTCACCGGCGATCACGCCGGCAGGGGGCGCTCGGTCTACAGCTTCTGCATGTGCCCCGGCGGCACCGTGGTAGCCGCGATGTCGGAGCCCGGACGCGTGGTCACCAACGGCATGAGCCAGTACTCGCGCAACGAACGCAACGCCAACGCCGCGATCGTGGTGGGCATCGAGCCGGCGGACTTCGTACCATTCGATCCGGCATCCACCGACGGGCAGATCCACCCGCTCGCCGGCATCGCGCTGCAGCGGGCGCTGGAAAGTCGCGCGTATGCGCTGGGCGGCGAAAACTACAACGCGCCCGGCCAGCTGGTCGGCGATTTCATTGCCGCGCAGCCGTCGCGCGAGTTAGGCGACGTCGAACCCTCGTTCAAGCCCGGCGTTACGCTGGGCAGCCTCGACAGCGCGCTGCCGGCCTATGCGATCGAAGCGATTCGCGAAGCGCTGCCCGCGTTCGACCGTCAGATCAGAGGCTTCGCCCTGCACGACGCGGTACTCACCGGCGTGGAAACGCGCACCTCGTCACCGGTGCGCATCAAGCGCGACGACAGTTTTCAAAGCCTCAATACGCGCGGCCTCTATCCCGCCGGCGAAGGCGCGGGCTACGCCGGCGGCATTCTTTCCGCCGCCGTCGACGGCATCAAGGTCGCCGAAGCGGTGGCGCTCAGTATCGTGGCGCACTGATCGGTTAATCGTTCTCGCGGAATTGATTGCTGCGTCAAGCGTCCCTATATGTGGGTTTCAAGCACGCACCGAGGTATCTCCGTGACCGATCCAGCCAAAACCGCCGCTGCCAAGCCGGCGCCCGTCAAACCCGTTCCGATCAAGATCGATTTCGTCTCCGACGTATCGTGTCCGTGGTGCGCGATCGGACTGGCCTCGCTGCGCCAGGCGCTGGCAAGTCTCGGCGACGAGGTGGCTGCCGACATTCATTTCCAGCCATTCGAGCTGAATCCGAACATGCCGCGCGAAGGCGAGAATTCCACCGAACATCTGATGCGCAAGTACGGCAGCACGGCCGAACAGATCGACGTCAATCGCGAAAACATCCGCGCTCGCGGCGCTTCGCTGGGCGTGACGTTCCGCATGGATCGCCACACCCGCGTCTACAACACCTTCGACGCGCACCGGCTGCTGCACTGGGCCGAGCTGGAGCGCAGGCACGTGCCGCTGAAGCAGGTGCTGCTGCGCGCCTATTTCACCGATGGCGACGATGTCAGTGACCATGCGGTGCTGCAGCGACTGGCCGAGGAAGTCGGCCTGGATGCGGCCGAGGCGAAGCGCATTCTCGCCAGCAATGTGTATGCCGATGAAGTGCGCGCGCAGGAGCAGTTCTACTTGCAGCACGGCATCCAGTCGGTGCCGGCCACGATCATCAACGATCGTCATCTGATTTCCGGCGGGCAGCCGCCGGAGGCGTTCGAACAGGCGCTGCGGCAGATCATTCAGCCGGCCTGATTCTGCCTGGGTTCGATGCCTGCCGAGCGAGCAACCTATGCGGTCGGCTTGTGCGGCTCCAGCCACTGCCGGATCGGCGCGGGGCGACCGAGCAGATAGCCCTGGCCCATCTCGCAGCCCATCGCCAGCAGGGCATCGCGCTGTGCCTGCGTCTCGATGCCTTCGGCAATCACTTGGATGTTGAGTGCACGCGCCAGCGCGAGAATGGCAGCCACCACGGTGGTGCTGTTGGTATTGCCTTCCTTGTCCAGCTCCAGCACGAAGGCGCGATCGATCTTCAGCATGCGCAGCGGCAGCGAGTGCAGATAACTCAGCGACGAATAGCCGGTGCCGAAATCGTCCAGCGCCGCGCCGACACCGATGCTGCGCAGCCGGTCGAGCGTGCCGCGCACGCGTTCGGGATTGTCCAGCAGCGCACCCTCGGTCACCTCGGCCACCAGTCGTGGCGGCGGCAGCCCGGTTTTTTGCAGGAGCTGGATCAGCCGCGTGTCGAAATCGGCGTGACGCAGATGCAGTGCCGACACGTTGAACGTCATGAAGATCTCATCCGAGCCGTGGCCAGCTAGCAGGCCGCAGCTGAGTTCGAACATGCGCCAGTCGATCTCCTCGATCAGCCCGCTGTCCTCGGCGATCTTGAGAAAATCCGCCGGCCGCAGCAGTCCGCGCTGCGGGTGGTTCCAGCGGATCAGCGCCTCGTATCCCACGACCTGACCGCCGTCGAGTCGGCAGATCGGCTGGAAGTAAGGCTCGAACTGCTGTTGCTGCAGCGCCCGACGCAAGTCGACCTCCATCGCCAGCACGTCGACCACGTTTTTCGCCAGCGTCTCGTCGAACAGCTCGTAACGCTTACGGCCCAATTCCTTCGCGCGGTATAGCGCGATGTCCGCGTCGCGCAGCACTTCGTCGGCGTCGTGGTAGTGGCTGTCGCCAATGGCGATACCGACGCTGGCGGTAGGCTGCAATTCCTTGCCGGCCACCGGCATCGGCGCGCTCAGCGCATCGAGCACGCGCTGCGCCACCGCGGTGGCGATCGAGGCGTCTTCGACGTTTTCCAGCAGAATGGCGAACTCGTCGCCGGCCAGTCGCGCCACCAGATCGGGATGACGCACGCAGCTGGCCAATCGAGCCGCCACCTCTTTCAACACGTCATCGCCAGCCAGATGACCCAGGCTGTCGTTGATGATCTTGAACCGATCGATATCCAGATACAGCAGCGCACAGCGGTGCAGCGGTTCGTGCTTGAGCAGGTTGAGCACGCGATTGATGCGGTCACGCAGATAACTGCGGTTGGGCAGCCCAGTGAGCGAGTCGTGCATGACCTGGTGCTTGAGCTGATCCTGGATCCGCTCGCGTTCGATAATTTCCTTGCGCAGCGCCTGCGTGCGCTCTTCCACGCGATGCTCAAGCTGCTCGTAGGCCCGACGCAGCGATTCGGCCGCACGCCTCCGCGTCAGGCTGTTGGCGATCTGCGTGGCGACGAAGGTGAGCAGCTCCTCGTCGGCGGCATCGTAGGCATTTTCCTCGGTGTAACTCTGCACCGTGACCAGACCGATCACCTCGTCGCCGACGATGAGCGGCACGCCGAGCCAGCAGCGCGCGGGCGAACCGGTGCGCCCGGAAGCGATCTGACCGAGCGTCTCCATTCGCCCGATGTCGGTATTGTCGGCGCGCAGCGCGACGCCACTGTGCAGCACGAACTCGCTGAGCCCGCGCCCGAGCCGGCGACTCGGCGGCGGCTCATCCACCGCATCGACCGCATAGGGAAACATCAGTTGCTGACGATCATCGGAAAGCAGGCCGATAAAAAAGTTTTCCGCATTCAGCAGCTCGCCCACCACCGAGTGCACGCGGCGATAGAACTCCTGCTGATCGATGTCGGCCGTCGCCAGCTGCGCGATGCGAAACAGCGCCGTCTGCAGATATTCGGCGCGCTGGCGCTCCAGGACCTCCTGCTGCAACCCACGATTGGCCTCGGCCAGCTGCAGCGTGCGCAGCTGCACGCGGCGCTCCAAATCCTCCTTGGTCTGCTTGCGCTCCAACGCGGTGAGGATATGGCTGCCGACGAACTCCAGCAGGTTCAGATCGTCCTGCGTGAAACCGATGCCGGCCTGATAGCTCTGCACCACCAGCGCGCCGCCGGGCTGGCCGTCGCGCAGCATCGGCACGCCGAGCCATTCGTGGCTGTCCGAACCGATCTGAATCACCGGGCCGGCAACCTGGGCCAACAGCTGCTCGGCCGTACCCATGCGGGCCTTACCATCCTTGATGACGTACCAGGTCAGCGAGTGCTCAATGTCCTGCAGCGGCATGTCCTGAAAGTCGCCCGGCGGAGTCGAATCCTCTGTATCGACGAAATACAGGAAGCGAATCGTGTCGCGCTCGCGATTGAGCTGCACGATAAAAAAATTTTCCGCATACATCAGCGTGCTGACGATAGCGTGGATGCCGCGCAGCATGTCGGGCATATCGCGATCGGAGCCGGCCATGTCGGAGATGGCGAACAGCGCGCGCTGCAGCGTTTCGGAACGCTCCAACTGCAGGTGCGAGTACTGCAGTTCGGACCACTCCAGCGCGCGACGCAGGTACTGGCCGGCCAATACGATCGGCGCCTTCAGCTCGTCGGGAACGTCGGACCACTCGTAGCCCGGATGCAATGCCACCACTATCAGCGCCGACTCGGGCATTTCGCACAGGCGCAGGGCCATGCGATCGCCCTGCGCGCTCCACTGCGGCTTGCCGGAACTGGCCGCCGCGTAGAGCCAAGTCCAGTCTTCATCAGCAAAACGAGTCGGCGGCACGCAGCGATGCTTGCCCGGTTGATCCAGCGCCCACACCACCGAGGCGGCCGCGCAATGAGGGTGCTCAAGCAAGGCGCCAGCGATCACCGTGGCAACTTCTTCGGGCGTATTGGCCGCGATCAGCCGCGTCAGCCATAGCAGATGCGTGGAGCTGTGGGCCGACTTCACGTCCACGTCATTCATCGATGGACTCCCCCAAGCCCGTGCTTACCAACGCTCACCATTTGACTAGCATACCCCTTCGGGCAAACCAACAAAGCCGCCCGACGACAATGGCGATAAACTAACGAATGGTTTCCGCAGCGGATTTTCTTGCGCCGTCCGCGCGCCCATGCACGCACCGATGGCGATGCACGACTCGTCGATGCCGCTGAATGATTCACTCGCTCCCCGACCATTACGCACCTCACTCGCGCCACAGGCTGAACCACTCATCCATGCTCGCTGACAGCACGAAAGATGCCATCCGCGCTTCCTATGCACGCATCAAGGACGGTTTGCCGGGTTTCCGCCCGCGCGCGTCGCAGGGCAAGATGATTGCCGAGGTAGCCAAGGCACTGGGCCAGACCGGCGGCGTGGCGGTGATCGAGGCGCCGACCGGCACCGGCAAATCGATGGCGTACCTGATCGCCGGCCTGGAAGTGGCGCGCTTCCAGAAAAAGCGGCTGCTGATTGCCACGGCCACCGTGGCCCTGCAGGAGCAGCTGGTGCAGCGGGATATCCCGCAGTATCTGCGGCTTAACGGCATCGAGGCCAAGGTAGCGCTGGCCAAGGGCCGCGGCCGCTACCTTTGTCCGCGCAATCTGGCCATGGCCACCGCCAGCCTCGACGATTCCGGCCAGATGGGCCTGGCCGGCATGGACGCCGACCTGGCGATCTGGAGCAAACCGCCGGCAGCGCGCGACAAGCAGACGCTGGTCAAGCTCAGCGCCGCCTTCGATCGCCGCGAGTGGGACGGCGACATGGACACCGCGCCGGAACCGGTGAGCGACCTGGTTCGGCCCATGATCACCACCAGCGCCGGCGGCTGCACCAGCCGCAAGTGCGCACACTTTATGGTCTGCCCGTTTTTCGCCGCGCGCCGCGCGGTGGACGATGCCGAGATCATCGTCGCCAATCAGGATCTAGTGCTGGCCGACCTCACCATGCCAGGCGAGGACGAAGGCTGGGGCGGCATCATCCTGCCGCGGCCGGACGAAACGCTCTACATCTTCGACGAAGGCCATCATGTGGCGGCCAAGGCGATCGATCGCGGCACCGCCGAGGTCTACATGACCCTCAGCGCCCGCCAGCTGAGCAGACTCGGCCGGCAGGTGCATGCGGCCTACTCGCTGACGGACAAGGAGTCGATCGGCAAGCTCAGCCTCGACAAGGGCGACGAGAAACTGCAGGAGCTCAGCAATGCGCTGGAGGAACTCGAACGCGAGATTCGCCTCGGCTGGCTCCCCGATCCGGCCGAGGCCGAGCCGATGTACCGCGGCTCGCTCGGCCAACTGCCCGAACCGTGGGTGGAGCACGCGCGGGTATTGAGCGTCTACACCGATGAAATCCAGCGCTGGTTGAATGCGGTGCGCCGTGCGGTGGTCGAAATGACCGACGGCGGCCCGACCCAGGAAGCGTTGTCGCGCGAACTCGGCATCGCGCTGGAACGTCTGGAAAAGCAGGCGCGCTGCTGGCGATCCTGGGCTGCCAGCGACGTGGACAACGCGCCGCCACTGGCGCGCTGGGTCACCCTCACCGCCGACCAGCAGCTGGTCTGTCATGCCTCGGCCGTATCTGCTGGCGGCATGCTCGGCGCCGTGCTGTGGGGCAATGCCAGCGGCGTGGTGATGACCTCGGCCACGCTGAGCGCGGGCGGCAACTTCCGCGGCTTCGCCGACTCGGTCGGCCTGCCCGATGACGCGGTGTGCGTGAGCCTGCCTTCGCCGTTCGATCTGGCCAGCCAGGCCAGACTGGAAATTCCGGCCATGCGCACCCTGCCCGAAGCGCGCGAAGCGCATGCCGAGGAAATCAGCGAATGGCTCGCCGACAACCTCGACTGGGACGCAGGCAACCTGGTGCTGTTCACCTCGCGCGCCAAGCTCGATCGCGTGCTGCAGAAGCTGCCAATCGCGAACGTGCGCAAAGTGCGAGCGCAGGGCTCACTGGGCAAATCGCAGCTGGTCGCCGAGCACTGCGCCGATATCGAGGCCGGTAAGGGCAGCACGCTTTTTGGCCTCGCCTCGTTCGGCGAAGGCCTCGATCTGCCAGGCAAGCTGTGCGAGACGGTGGTGATTACCCAGCTGCCGTTCGCCGTGCCGACCGACCCTGTCGGCGCCACGTATGCGGAGTGGCTGGAATCGCGCGGCCGCAATCCGTTTCTTGAGGTGAGCGTTCCCGAGGCGACACGGCTGCTGACGCAGTACTGCGGCCGCCTGATCCGCAACGAAACCGATCAGGGCCGCATCGTGCTGCTGGATCGCCGCGTGATACTGAAGCGCTACGGCGCCGGCATGCTGCGCGCCCTACCGCCGTTTCAACGCGTGATCGAGCGCACCGCATGAGCAAGCCTTCCGACGATTCATCGATCATTCGCCGCAGCGATTGTCTTTCCGTGCCGTGGAAAAACGGCATGGGAACGACGCAGGAAATAGCCGTCCAGCCGTCCGAATCACATACCGACCACTTTCTGTGGCGAGTCAGCGTCGCCGAAGTAAACAGCGCCGCGCCATTCTCATCCTTCCCGGGTATCGACCGCCATATCGTGCTGCTCGAAGGGGCCGGTTTCATCATGACGCTGGACGACGATCGCAAGCACGCACTGGATACGCCGTTCGTACCGTTCGCGTTTGCCGGCGAAGCCACGATAGCCGTGACGCTGGTCGATGGCGCGACCCGTGATTTCAATCTGATGGTGCGCCGGGCAGAAGCCTGGGGCGACGTCGTCGTCATGGCAGAACCCGGCACCTACCGACTAGAGCCCGATGTGGTTCTTGTCTACGCGGCACGCGCTGAGATCGATACGGCCGTCGGCGTATTGCACGCCGGGGATACCTGGCGAAACGGTTCCGGGCGAAGCCAGGTAACGCTTCGCGACGGCGCCGTTGCGCTCGCGATCCGCATTCGTCCAAAGGCTTGAAGCTCTGACATCAGCCCTGGCGGCGCAGCCGATATCGAACGTCTCCGACCGGGGTGTCGAGAGTCATCTACGCAGCGCCAGCCGTCTGCGCTAGAGTTGTCGCACTACCTACGCGGAGGGCGTGACATGGTCGGGTTCGTGCTCTGGCTGTTGCTGCTGGTTTTCTGCTGGCCGCTGGCGCTGCTGGCGCTGGTGCTCTATCCCATCGTCTGGCTGATCGCCCTGCCGTTCCGGCTGGTCGGCATCACCGTCGGCGCCGTGTTTGCGCTGCTCACTGCCATTCTGTTTCTGCCGGCACGCGTGCTGCGCGGTCATCCGGCCTGAGTAGCTCGCGCGCTTCCGGCGGCCGCGCCTGGCTTGGCCGTCCCACTCCGGTTGCACTGACGGTATGAACAAGCCGCATTCGCCTGCGTGCGAACGCAATCGCGATCCGATCCTCGCCGTGTTGCGCGAACATTTTGCCGGTGCCCGACGGGTGCTGGAAATCGGCAGCGGTACCGGCCAGCACGCGGCATATTTCGCCGCCCATCTGCCGCAGCTGATCTGGCAGGCCTCGGACCGTGAAGAAAATCTTCCCGGCATTCGCGCGTGGCTGGACGAGGCCGCCTTGTCGAATACCCCGCCGCCGCTGATGCTGGACGTGAGCAGCCCTTGGCCTGACGATCGCTTCGACGCCGTATTCAGCGCCAACACGCTGCACATCATGGCGTGGTCCGAGGTCGAGCAGCTTTTCGCCCGGTTGCCGCACGTGACCGACATCGGCGCCACGCTGATCATCTACGGCCCGTTCAATGATGCCGGACGCTATAGCAGCGAGAGCAACGCAGCCTTCGATCGATCGCTGCAGTCACGCGGCTCGCACATGGGCATACGCGACGCCGAAGCCGTGGATGCGCTGGCGACACGCGCCGGCTTCACCCTGATCGACGACATCGCCATGCCGGCCAATAACCGCTGCCGGGTCTGGCGCAGGCAAGGCACTTGAAACGCCGCTAGGGAAAACCGGGCGATTCGCGTAAAAAGACGCCATGACATCGACCGACACCACGCCCTGCCCCTGCGGCAACCCGGCCGGATACCAAGGCTGCTGCGGCCGCCTACACGAAGGCCAGCTCGCGATCACCGCCGAGCAATTGATGCGCGCCCGCTACAGCGCTTACGTGCTGAAACGCGAGGATTTTCTTCTGGCCAGCTGGCACGCCTCCTCTCGGCCCGTGTCACTGGGCCTCGATGCAAAGCAACCCCTACCCACTTGGCTGGGACTGGACATTCGCCAGCATCACGACGTGGATGAAAACCACGCCAGCGTGGAGTTCGTCGCGCGCTATCGCCTCGGTGGCGGGCGGGCGCAGCGCCAGCACGAGACCAGTCGCTTCGTGCGGGAGGACGCCCAGTGGTATTACCTCGACGGCCAGATGAAAAGCTGACTCGGTAGACGCGTTCAAAAACCCTGCACCCCGATCGCGTGCAGCTTTATGGCATGCGCACGAACCTGAGGATGCGCAAAAAACGCCGCCAGGCGTTCCGATTTCGCGCGACCGGCGCCTGCCGCTTGCCAGTCTTCCGCGCTGCGAGGGCTAAGCGTCGCCCAGTCGGGCAGCGCCATATCCGCGGTCGGCGGCATGCCCATCGCACGAAGCCAGTCGGCGAAAGGCCGCTTGCGCGCATCGGCAAAGGTCTGTGCCAGGGACGCCGCGCGCGCCTGCCCCAGACCCGGCACCTTGACCAGCTGCGCAGGCGTGAGGCTCAGCCAGTCCAGCAGATCATGGATAAGCCCCGCGTCGATCAAGGCCTGCCAGGTATCCGCACCGAGGCCATCCAGATGCAGGCCGCGTTTGCCGCCGAGCCAGACCAGTCGCGCGCGGAACTGCGCTTCGCAGCCGGGCGCCATCTGCCAGCAGCTCAACGGATCGTGCGTCTGCGGATCGGGCACGGTCACCGGCGCGCGCACCTGCGTGCGCCAGACTACCGACTGCAGGCGCGGAATGGTCAAGCCCGCGAGGGCAATCTCGACCTGATCGCCGGGGCGGATATCGAGCTCCTTCCAGCGCGCCACCGAACCGATGCTGACGCGCTGCACGCGATGATCGTCCAGCTGCACCGGCTCCAGTTCCAGCACGGGTGTGATGCGACCGCTGCGACCTACGGTGAAGGTTACCGCGCGCACTTCGGCCAGCGCCTGCGCGGCCGGATATTTCCACGCCACGGCCCACGCCGGTGGCGTGGCCGGCCACGTCGATGCGGCCGGTCGGCGGCCCTGACGCACCACGGTGCCATCGGCGGCGAACGGCATGCCCTGGCGATACCACTGCGCGCGCCAGTGCTGCACGTCGTCGATGGAACCCACCGCGCGGGTATAGCTCACGCTATCGATCAAGCCCATGGCCTGCATGCCTGCCAGTCGTGATGACATATCGGCGGGACCGCTCGGCCAGTCCCAGACAAACAGGCCGATGCGTGCGGCGGTGGCGGCATCGAGCGTGTCGCGCGCCATCGCGCCGGCAACGGCCGAGCGTGCGTTGATGCCGCCGTCGCTGGCCTGAATGTGAGAGGGAATGCGCCAGTAGATTTCACCCTGCAGCACCACGCGCGCCGGCGCATGCGGCAGACGCTTGGGAATCGCCTCGATAACTTGTGCTTTAGCTGTCCAATCCGAGCCGTGCAGTCCGTCGCCGCGACTAATGGCTTCGCTCAATTGGCCGTTTATATACAAAAGCGTCACGGCCACACCGTCGGCCTTGGGCTGTACCCAGAGATCCGTGTTTCCACGTGCCTGCATCCATGCACCGACTGCCGCCGCATCGGGCAGCTTGGCCAGGCCGGTCTGCGCGACCGGCGCACGTACATTGCCGGTGGCGTCGGCGAGATGCGCAGGAATTGCCGGTGCCTGCGCGGGGAAGCAGCGTCGCCAGCGCAGAAATCGTTCCAAGGCCCGATCGTAAACCGCATCGTCGACCGGCGACCGATCGCCCGCCCGGTACGCGCGATTCCAGCTATCCAACCGATCGTGCAGCGCAAGCATCTCCGCACGCGCCTGCGTGGGCGGCCAGGCGGGGCAGTCCTGGGCGCGCGCGCCAGTGATGCACCATGCGGCGAGAAACATCATCGGCAGCAGCCATGTCTTGCGCATCGATATCACCCGTCCATGGTGGATACCGAAGCCTAGGCCGCAGGCTATGCGACACCAAGGCGAACGCACCGACAACTTGCGTAGGCTGGCGACGCGACGATCGGTGCGTGCTAGCTCAACACGGCGTCGTGATGGCGGCGCCCTTCGATGGGCAGCCGCGTTTCACCATCGAAGCGCCCGTTCGGGCCGAAGCGACGTTCGACGATCGCGCCACGGCCATCGTGACCGATCGCCACGATCGTGCTGGCGCGCGTGCCGTACGACTCGCCGCGGATAAACGCCGACGACAGCCATCGCTCCCGTTCGAGGCCGACACCGGTGTCCGGCAGATCGGCATCTGCGGCAATTTCCTCATCGGCAAGCGCCGTAAACAGCGCCGTGACATCTCCGGCATCGGTCATACCACGATCCGCGTCGATCCACTCCCGCATGCGCACGCACAGCCGGCGTGTTTTCGGCCATGGCGTATCAAGCTCGGCGTTGGACAGGCCATGTATGCCATCGCTCAACGCATGCAGGGCTGGCCGCGGACGGTTGCCGATATGAAACGCCCGATCCGCGTCGAAGATCAGCAGATTGAACGGGCGGTAGTCCGCCGCCACCGACTGCAATCGCGCCGCGTGCATGGCGGCGTCATCGGAGTGGGTAAGGTAATCCGTCACCAACAGACCGCGCGACAAACCCGTTTGCGCATCGCGGGGATTGCGCACGTTGGTGACCACGCTGCAGCGGCCCTGGGCCGTTACCCCGAGCCATGTGCCGCCGGCTTCCAGATCGCGTCCGGCGATGATATCGGCGTCAGGCCAGCGCGCCAGCGCCGCGCTGGGCCGCGCATGAAATTCATCGCGATTGCCGGCCAGCACGAGTCGCCAGCGTGGATGCGCGTTCCAGGCCAGCGCAATTACGCACACGGACGTGGCGCTCCAGCAGACTCATGCACCCGCATTATTTGATCGCTCCAAAAAACCAGTAGCACACGCCGATCGACGCCAGCACGCCGGCCAGATCGGCCAGCAGCGCACAGCCGATGGTGTGCCGCACGCGCTTGATGCCGACCGCGCCGAAGTACACGGCGACCACGTAGAACGTCGTCTCCGTGCTGCCCTGGATCACCGCCGCGAGCAGCGCCTGAAAGCTATCCACGCCGGAGTGATGAATCGTCTCGATCAGCATCGCGCGCGCCGCGCTGCCGGAAAACGGCTTGACCAGGGCAGTCGGCAGCGCATCGACGAAACGGTCATCCAAGCCCGCATGCAGCACCAGCCAGCGAATGCCGTTCAGCACGAAGTCCAGCGCGCCCGACGCGCGCAGCACGCCGACGGCGGACAGCATCGCGATCATGTACGGCAAGATGTCCTTCGCCACGTCGAAGCCCTGCTTTGCGCCGGTGATGAAGCTTTCGAACAGCGGCACACGTCGCCACGCACCGGCGCACAGAAACACGAGGATTACGCCGAACAGCATCAGGTTGCCCAGCAGCGACGAGAACGATGCCAGGGCCATGGCGGTGAGCGAGGTCAGCAGCGCGATAAAACCACCGAGCAACAAGGCGCCCCCGCCCAGCCACGCGATCACCACCGGGTCCCACAGCTTCAGGCGCTGCATGTAGGCGACCGACAACAGTCCGGTGAGGTTGGCCGCAAAGTGCGCCAGCAGGATCGGCAGAAACACCAGGGTCGGGTCGTGCGCGCCGGCCTGCGCGCGATAGACGAATACGGTGACCGGCAGCAGTGTCAGCGACGAGGCATTCAGCACGAGAAAGAGAATCTGCGCGTTGCTGGCCGTATCCGCCGACGGGTTGATCGTCTGCAGTTCGCGCATCGCGCGCAGGCCGATCGGCGTGGCCGCGTTGTCCAGACCCAGCGCGTTCGCGGCGAAGTTCATTGTGATCAATCCAATCGCCGGATGGCCACGCGGCACGCCCGGCATCAGGCGCGAAAACAGCGGACCCAGTATGCGTGCCGTGCGTTCGACCAGCCCGGCATCCTCGGCGATATTGAGAAAGCCCAGCCACAGCGCCAGCGTGCCGAACAGCAGCAGCATCACCTTCACCGACAGATCGGCCATGTCGAACAGCGAGCCGACCACCGCGGCGAACACGGTCTCGTCGCCACCGATCAGCCAGCGCGACAGTGCCGCCACTGCGGCGACCAGGAAAAAACCGAACCAGAGTCTGTTGAGCATGCGGTCAGGGCCGCCGACGTTCGTTGCCGGAAACATCGCCGACCGCCATCAAAAGCACGAGCTTGTGATCGGGGCTGCACGACGGCACCAACGTGATCTGCTCGTACGAGACAAGCCCGCGCTGCGGATGGTCGAACGTGCGTAGTCCGCCCTCGCGGGCCAGCACGCCGTGCCGGCTCCAGAAATCGGCGAAGGCGGCGCTGTCCCGCTGCAGCGCTGCAATCAGCCCGGCCAGCGCCGCATCGTCGGGATACAGCGCGCTTTCGGCGCGCAATTCGGCCACCAGGCGACCCGCGCGCTCGTCCCAGTCGCGAATGAAATTCCGCGCCGAGTGATCGAGAAACACGTAGCGCAGCAGACAAGGCTCGCCACTGGCCAGCCATGGCGCGAACAGCTCCGCCGCCGCGGGATTGCAGGCGCAGCGGCGCCAGGTTCGATCCAGGAGATAGGCCGGCATGCGCATCGCGTGGACGGCGGCGCATAAGGCCGGCGCTGCCGCCGTGTCGTCGGCAATGGACGGCGGTGCCGGATCACGGCGGCGCGCCAGCTCGAACAGATAGGCACGCTCAGCCCTGGAAAGCCGCAATACATCGGCCAGACGCGCCAGCGCGGATGCCGACAGCGACATCTCGCGCCCCTGTTCGAGCCAGGTGTACCAGGTGGTGCTGATGGCGGCGCGCTCGGCGACTTCCTCGCGGCGCCAACCCGGCGTGCGGCGCCGCGCGGACACGGCCGATGCGCCAACCGCGCTCCATGGCATCGCCTCTCGGCGCGCGCGCAGAAAACGGCCCAGCAGGTGGCGCGCGTCGTCAGCCGTGTCGAGAGGGGAAGTTTTCATACCGGGATAATGACGCAACTTACACCAGCGGCGCGCCGGATGCAGAATCCCGGAACCACCCGATGGAGGTCTTCATAGTGAGCACATCCCCACCTTCTTTTGCCGCCGAACAATACAGCGCGCGCGCGAACGATTACCTGACCAGCGAAGTCCACCGCCGGGGCGCCGATCTAGACCAGATCGAAAGCCTGCTGAGAGACCATCGACCCGCGCGCCTGCTCGACCTGGGCTGCGGCGGCGGGCACGTCAGCTACCGCGCCGCACCCCTGGTCGATCAGGTCATGGCTTGCGACGTTACGGCTAGCATGCTTGCTACCGTGCAGGCCGCCGCGATCGAGCAGGGCCTGACTAATATCACGGTGCAACAGGCACCGGCGGAGCGACTGCCGTTCGACGACGCCAGCTTCGATATCGTGGTTGCGCGTTTCACCACGCACCACTGGCAACAGCGGGATAACGGACTGCGGGAGGCAAGGCGGGTGCTGAAGCCCGGTGGGCGCGCGGTATTCATCGACGTCATCGCGCCGGAGGACCCCCTGCTCGATACCTACCTGCAGGCGATCGAGGTGTTGCGGGATATTTCTCACGTGCGCAACTACCGCTTGACCGAATGGATCGCCGCACTGGCGCAGGCCGGCTTTGCCATCGAAAGCCTCACGCCCCGCCGGCTGCCGCTGCGCTTCGACGACTGGGTCGCTCGCACGAAGACTGCCGCGGAACACGTTGCCGCCATCCACAGCCTGCAGCGCCATGCGCCACCCGAAGTGCGCGAGCATTTCGCCGTGGCCGCGGACGGAAGTTTCACGCTCGACACGATCACCTTAACCGCCAGCATCGCCTGAGCAGGCACGTTCCACATCCGGTCAGACGGCGTATTCGACTTCCGCCAGCTCCAGCTCACTGAACATCTGCGCGATCGAACCGGCTGCTTCGCGCCCGTCGTAGACCGCACGCACGACCAGGTCGGCGCCACGCATGTTGTCGCCGCCGGCAAAGACCTTCGGATGGCTGGTCTGGAACGGCAGCCGGCCCTCGTGGCCGGCGAGGATACGGCCACTGCGATCGCGATCGATGCCGTAAGCGTCGCACCACGCCGGCGGGCTGGCGCGAAAACCGAAGGCCTGGATCACCACGTCGGCAGGCAGCTCTTTCTCGCTACCTTCCACATTGCGCAGCTGCACGCCGCCCTTGCCGTCGTCGACGAGTTCGGTGGTGACGACCTGCACCGCACGCACCTTGTTGCCTTCACCGATCAATGCGGTCGGTTGGCGATTGAACAGAAACTGCACGCCCTCGTCGCGGCTGGAGCCGACTTCGCGGCGCGAACCGGGCATGCTCATTTCGTCGCGGCGGTAGACACAGGTCACCGAGGCCGCGCCAAGGCGGATCGCCGTGCGGTTGCAGTCCATGCCGGTATCGCCGCCGCCCAGCACCACGACATGCTTGCCGTTGAGGTCGAGGGCGGCCGGCACCGGCTGCTCGTCGATCAGGCGATCGACGTTGGCGATCAGGAACGGCAGCGCGTAATGCACGCCGTCGAGCTCGGCGCCGGGCAGCTGGCCATCGACGAAGGTATAGGCGCCGGTGCCGATGAATACGGCGTCGTAGTCGGCGAGCAGTTGCTCGAACGCGATATCGCGACCGATCTCCACACCGAGATGAAACTGCACGCCCATGCCTTCGAGCACGTCGCGACGCGTGCGCACCACGCTCTTGTCGAGCTTGAACGGTGGAATGCCGAACGTCAGCAGGCCGCCGATTTCGCGCTGGCGATCGAACACGTCGGCGGCGATGCCGGCACGGCGCAGCCGATCGGCGCAGGCCAGCCCGGCGGGCCCGGCACCGACGACCGCGACACGACGACCGCTTTCGACCACGTGCGACAGATCCGGCCGCCAGCCCTGGCGAAACGCCTCGTCGGTGATCGAGCGCTCGATGCTGCCGATGGTCACCGCGCCAAAGTCGCCCTGCTCCAGCGTGCAGGCGCCTTCGCACAGGCGATCCTGCGGGCAGACGCGGCCGCAGATTTCCGGCAGCGGATTGGTCTCGTGCATCAGCGTGGCGGCTTCGAACAGGCGGCCTTCTTCGACCAGCTTCAGCCAGTTCGGAATGTAGTTGTGCACCGGGCAGGTGTTTTCGCAATACGGGTTGCCGCAGTCGATGCAGCGCCCGGCCTGCGCGCTGGCTTCAGTCGAGGCGAAGTCGCCGCTGATCTCGCCGTAGCCGAGCACGCGAATGGCCACCGGCACGTAGCGCGGCGGCTGTCGCGGCAGATCCATGAAACGGAATAGCTTATGGCTCACGCGGCTCTCCGCAGTTCGTCGGCCAAGGCGGCCAGGCTGGCCGCTTTCGGCTTGACCAGCCAGAAGCGCTGCAGCAGGCCGCGGAAATCGCCCAGCAAATGTCGGGCCCAGGCGCTGCCGGTGTGTTCGGCATGCTGCGCGATCAGCCCACGCAGATGCTGCATGTAATGCTCCATGCCCTCGGGTGAAATGCGCACGATGTCGACCAGCTCGTGGTTGTAGCAGTCGACGAACGTGCGCTGCAGATCGAGCACGTAGGCGAAGCCGCCGGTCATGCCTGCACCGAAATTCAAACCGCACGCGCCGAGCACGGCCACCACGCCGCCGGTCATGTATTCGCAGCAGTGGTCGCCGGCGCCTTCGATCACCGCCAGCGCGCCGGAATTGCGCACGCCGAAACGTTCGCCCGCGCGGCCGGCCGCAAACAGTTCACCGCCGGTCGCACCGTACAGGCAGGTATTGCCGAGAATCGAGGCGTCCTGGCTGGCGAATGGCGACTCCGGCGGTGGCCGCACGATGATGCGTCCGCCGGTCATGCCCTTGCCGACGCCGTCGTTGGCTTCACCGGTGAGTTCGATCTGCACGCCGCCCGCGTTCCACGCGCCCAGGCTCTGACCCGCGGCACCTTCCAGCTTCAGGGTGATCGGCGTGGCGTCCATGCCGTGGTCGCCGTAGAGGCGCGCGATGTCGCCCGACAGCCGCGCACCGATCGCGCGATCGGTATTGGCGATGGCATAACTGAAGGTCGCGCTGTACCCGCTGGTGATCGCCTCGTCGGCGTCGGCGCTGATGCGCGAGGCGAGCGCGGCCGGATCGCGCATCGGGTTGCGCGCCATCACGCAGGCGCTGTCCACCTCGACGCCGAGTCCATCGCTGGAAATCAACCGCGACAGATCGAGCTGGCGCTGCACCGGCGTGCTGCCCTCGGCCTGGGTCAGCAGATCGCTGCGCCCCACCAGTTCGCCAAGCGTGCGCACACCCAGCGCAGCCATGTGCAGGCGCACGTCCTCGGCGACGAAGCGGAAGTAGTTCATCACCATCTGCGGCAGGCCGATGAAGTGATCCTTGCGCAGCCGCTCGTTCTGCGTGGCCACGCCGGTGGCGCAGTTGTTCAGATGGCAGATGCGTAGGTACTTGCAGCCCAGCGCGACCATCGGGCCGGTGCCGAAACCGTAGCTTTCAGCGCCCAGCATCGCCGCCTTGATCACGTCGAGTCCGGTCTTCAGGCCACCGTCGGTCTGCAGTCGCACGCGGCCACGCAGGCCGTTGCGGCGCAACGTCTGCTGCACTTCGGCCATGCCCAGTTCCCACGGCGTGCCGGCGTACTTGATCGAGGTGAGCGGGCTGGCGCCGGTGCCGCCGTCATGACCGGAAATGGTGATCAGATCTGCGCCCGCTTTCACCACGCCGGCGGCGACGGTGCCGACGCCCGCGTGCGAGACCAGCTTTACCGAAATCAGCGCGGTCGGATTGACTTCCTTGAGATCGTGAATCAGCTGGGCCAGATCCTCGATCGAATAGATGTCGTGATGCGGTGGCGGCGAAATCAAGCCGATGCCGGGCTTGGCGAAGCGCAGTCGCGCGATCGTCGCATCCACCTTGTGACCGGGCAGCTGGCCGCCCTCGCCGGGCTTGGCGCCCTGCGCGATCTTGATCTGCAGCACTTCGGCATTGATCAGGTACGTCGGCGTAACGCCGAAGCGGCCCGAGGCCACCTGCTTGATCTTGGACATGCGCTCGGTGCCGTAGCGCGCGGGATCTTCGCCACCCTCACCGGAATTGCTGCGGCCGCCGAGGCGATTCATCGCGGTGGCGAGCGCCTCGTGCGCTTCGGGTGACAGCGCACCGAGCGACATGCCGGCGGAGTCGAAGCGCTTGAGGATGGCCTCGACCGGTTCGACCTCGTCTAGCGGAATCGGCTCGCCCATGCCGTGCGGCAACAGCAGATCGCGCAGCGCCGACGGCGGCCGCGAATCGACCTGCTGCGCATAGCGGCGATAGTCGGCCATCTCGCCGGTGCGCACCGCGTGCTGCAAGGTGTCGATCACGTCGGGGTTGTACATGTGGTACTCGCCGCCGTAGACGAACTTGTACAGTCCGCCGGCGTGAAGCGGCTTGGCCTCATTCCACGCTTCGGCCGCGAGCAGGCGCTGATCGTTCTGCAGCTCCGCAAAACCCGCGCCGCCGACGCGCGACGGCGTGCCGGGGAAGCACAGCGCGACCACTTCCGGCGCCAGCCCGATGATCTCGAACAGCTGGGAGCCGCGATAGCCCGCGACGGTGGAGATGCCCATTTTCGAGAGGATTTTCAGCAGGCCTTTGCGAATGCCGCGTCGATAGCTGCGGCCGATTTCGCGCTGGTTGTTGTCACCATGATGGATATGCCCATCGCGGCCGAGTTCGAACAGACTCTGATATGCGAGCCATGGATAAATCGCGGTGGCACCGAAGCCGATCAGGCAGGCGAACTGATGCGCGTCGCGCGCGGTAGCTGTCTCGACCAGCAGGTTGCACTGGCAGCGCAGGCCGCTTTCGGTGAGGTGCGCATGGATGGCGCCGACAGCGAGCAGCGCGTGCGCCGGCAGGGTTTTCTTGTTCGGGTAGCGATCGGTGATGAAGACGATGCCCGCGCCGCCGCGCACGCCGGCTTCGGCCTCGCGGCAAAAGCGCCGCAGCGCCGCCTCGAGTCCCTCGCTGGGTGCGTAACAAAGGTCGACCTGCACCGTGCCGTTGACGTACTGCGGCAGCGCCAGAATCTGACGCAGCTTGCGCTGCGAGCAGATCGGCGAATTGAGCAGGATCTGTTTGGCGTTTTTCGCCGACAGCTCGAAGATGTTTCCCTCGGCGCCGATCTGCGTCATCAGCGACATTACCAGCAGCTCGCGCAGCGGATCGATCGGCGGATTGGTGACCTGCGCAAAGGCTTCGCGGAAACGATCGAACAGCGGCCGCACCTGACGCGACATCGCCGCCATCGGCGTGTCGTCGCCCATCGAACCGGTCGGCTCGGCCTCGGTTTCGGCGAGCACCTTGAGCACGGTTTCGCGCTCTTCGCGCGTGAGCCCGTAAAGCTTCTGCCAACGATGCAGCTCGTTGGTCGGCAGCGGCTCGGCCGCCAGACTGGGATCGATCAGGTCGGATTCGAGGTAGGTGATGCCCTCGCGCAACCACTGCTGGAACGGCGCGCGCTTGCGGTTGATCTCGTCGATGTCGGCGTCGAACAACAATTTGCCGGCGCGAAAATCCACTGCCAGCATCTGGCCCGGCCCGAGCCGACCCTTGCCGACGACTTTCGAAGCAGGCATGTCCCACAAACCGGCTTCGGAAGCCACGATCAGATGATTGTCATCCGACAGCGCCCAGCGCGCCGGGCGCAGGCCGTTGCGATCCAGCGCACACGCAGCGTAATGACTGCCGCACATCACCAGACCCGCGGGGCCGTCCCACGGCTCCATGTGCAGCGCGTAATACTCGTAGAACGCCGCGAGATCTTCGTCCATGTCCTCGCGCGCGGCGTAGGCCGGCGGCACCAGCACGCGCATCGCGGTAAGCATGTCCAGGCCACCGGCGAGCAACACTTCCAGCGCGTTGTCCAGGCTCTCCGAATCCGAGCCGATCTGACGCACGAGCGGACCGATGTCGCTCAGGTCGACCAGCGGCGAATGCAGGATCGCTTCGCGCGCCTGCATCCAGCGGCGGTTGCCGCGAATGGTGTTGATTTCGCCGTTGTGCGCCAGCAAACGAAACGGCTGCGCCAGACGCCACTGCGGCGAGGTGTTGGTGGAAAAGCGCTGATGAAAGACCACCGCATCGCTGACCAGCGCGGGGTGGCGAAGATCGGCAAAGACCTCGCGCAGATGACCGGGCGCGGCCATCGCCTTGTAGCCGATCACATGCGAGGAGAGCGTCACCACATAGAACGACGGATCGTCCTGCAATGCCGTTTCGGCGCGACGCCGGGCGCGAAACAGCGCACGCTCGAACTTTTCGTCGTCCATGCCGTCGGCAACATTGACGAAGACCTGCCGCATGCGCGGGCAACTCGAAAACGCCATCGGGCCACAGGCATCCGCGTTGACCGCCAGCTCGCGCCAGCCGGCCACGCTGAGGCCTTCTTCGAACAGATAATTTTCCAGCACCGCGCTGCCGTCGCTGCCGGCAGGATCGAGAAACACCAGGCCGGCGGCAAAGCGTTCGGTCAGCGCAATGCCGGCCTCCTCGGCCAGCGCGCGCAGCCACGGTGCCGGCGTATGAATCAGTACACCGCAACCGTCGCCGCTGATGCCGTCGGCGTTGACGCCGCCGCGATGCGACAGTTTGGCCAGCGCTTCGAATGCCGTATCGACCACCCACGCGCTGGCGTGGCCGTCGACTTGCGCGACCAGACCGAACCCACAGCTGTCGTGTTCGAAAGCCGGGTCGTACAACGTGGTGGAGATTGACTGCGCCATCGGGCCTCCGCGGCAGATGGAATGATTGAGCGCACGAAGCCGGCGAGGTGATAGCGCCTTGGCTGCGAACGGAGTTGCCCCGACTAAAACACACTTGTTGCGAAGCGTCAAAGCATTTGGACGGCCATACGGCAACCGCGGCACGTTGCCGAAGCGACGGGCCTGCGCACCACAGCCGCCCGCACGGCCTGCGCGCTGCTACGTTTGTTTAACAACAGCGCCAACCCTTCGCGGGTGCGGCCTGTACGGCCACACCCGCTTGACGGCGCCGATTCGTCAGGCGGCTCGCTACACATCCCCGGCTCGGTGATAATTGCCGGATGCCTCCAACTGCCCGCCTTGCCCGACCGCTTGCACCCCAACCCCTCATCCGTGGACTGCTGGTCGCCGTCGCGCTGGGCTGTGCGCTGGTCGCCTCCTCGGCGCAGGCGCGGCAGGATGGCAAGAGCGGCAGCGAGCAGGCGGACGCCAAGCAAAAGCTGGCCGATATCCAAGCCAAGATGAATGCGCTCGCCAAGCAGCAGGCCGACACGGCCGCGCGCCGCGACAGCGCCAATGCCGAGCTGGCCAAACAGGCCGCCGCGCTGGCGACGGCCGCGCGCGCGGTGCATCAGACCGATACCGAGCTGGCCGCCAAGCAGAGGCAGCTGGATGATCTGCAGCAACAGCAGGCCACGCTGAAGCAAAGTCTGGACAGCCAGCACGCGGCGATCGGCGAACTGCTGCGCGCCACCTACGCGCTGGGCCAGGGTTCGGACCTGCGCCTGCTGCTGGGCGATGAGGACGTGGCGCAGATTTCCCGCGCACTGATGTATTCGAAGTATTTCCAGCAGGATCGCGTGCAGCGCGTACAGCAGCTGATGGCCGACCTGGCCAAGCTGCAGGAACTACAGACCGCCATCACCGCCGAGCAGCAGTCGCTGGAGGCCACCCGCGATCGGCGCCAGCAGCAGGCCAAGACGCTGGCGCAGCAGCGCCTCGCCCAGCAGAAGCTGGCGGCCGACACCGACGCGCAATACAAGGATCAGGCGCAGAAGCTGGCCGCACTGAAGCAGAACGCGCAGGCGTTGAACGAACTGGTCGCCAAGCTGCAGAAAGCCATCGACGATGCCGCGCGCGAAGCCCAGGCGCAGGCCGCCGTCGCGCGCGAAGCGGCACGCCGCAACCACCCGGGCAAGAACGCACCGCCACCGCCGATCGACGTCGGCAAGGCCAGCGCCAATATCCGCGGCAATCTGCCATGGCCGGCCGCGGGTGTGGTCAATACCTTCGGCAACGGCGTGCTGATCAAGGCGGCCGGCGGCAGCGAAGTGCACGCGGTGGCGCGCGGCAAGGTGATCTACGCCGGCTTTCTGCGCGGCTACGGCATGCTGCTGATCGTCAACCACGGCAACGGCTGGCTCAGCATGTACGGTAACAACGAAACCCTGCTGCACGGCGTCGGCGATCAGGTCGAAGCGGACGCCGCGATCGGCACCGCCAGCCCGACCACCGGCGTCAATACCGGCGTGTACTTCGAACTGCGCCGCGACAACCAGCCGGTGGACCCGCGCAGTTGGCTGAGCCAGCGCCGTTGACGCCGCCGGCATGGCGACGCAGGCTAGCATCGTGCGGAGGATGAATTACGCCGGCATTCGGTTGTCACACGCCTGGCGGTACCGTCCTCCAACCCCCTTCGTCGCGCTACGGCGCGGTGTCCCCTCGCTTCATCGTTAATGGTTACAGGAAGTCATTCCATGCGTCGTCCGCTTCGCCGCCAGATCGCTCTGCTGACCTCACTGCCGCTGCTGCTCGCGCTACCGTTTGCGCAGTCGCAGACCGCGCCCGCCGCCTCGTCCAGCGTCGCGCCTGCCGACATTCCGGCATCGGCCAGCACCGCGGCGACGCCGGCCAGCGCCAGCTCCGCCGGTGCCGACCAGGTCGATCTCGACGACATTCGCAACTTCAGCCGCGTCTACGAGGTGGTGAAACAGGCGTACGTAGAAAAGGTCGACAACAAGACGCTGATGAAGGCGGCGATCACCGGCATGCTCAGCGGACTCGATCCGCACAGCGAATACCTCGACAAGGACGGCCTGGCCCAGCTCAACGAGGATACCACCGGCCAGTACAGCGGCCTCGGCATCGAGGTGCTGCAGGACGGCGACGTGCTGCGCATCGTCTCGCCGATCGATGACACGCCAGCCTCGCGCGCCGGTATCCAGGCCGGCGACACCATCGTCAAGATCGACGGCACCGTGATCAACTCGGAAAACATCGACGACATGTACGCCAAGCTGCGCGGCAAGCCCGGCAGCAAGATCGAGCTGACCATCGTGCATGCGAAGAGCGACAAGCTGATCGATCTGCACCTGGTGCGCGAAAACATCGCGGTCAGCAGCGCCAAGGTGCGCGAGCTGGAGCCTGGCTATGCGTACATCCGCATCAGCCAGTTCCAGGACGATACCGGCGAAGATCTCGACAAGAAGCTGGGCGAACTGATCAAGAAAAACGGCCCGCAGAAAGGCGCCGTGCTCGACCTGCGCAACAATCCCGGCGGCCTGCTCACGGCCGCGGTAGCGGTCAGCGACGACTTCCTCGACAGCGGTGTGATCGTCAGCACGCGCGGCCGGCTGCAGGATTCCAATATGAGTTTCAGCGCGCATCCGGGCGATCTGCTCAACGGCGCGCCGATGATCGTGCTCACCAACAACGGCACCGCCTCGGCTGCGGAAATCGTTTCCGGCGCGCTGAAGGACAACCATCGCGCGCTGCTGATGGGCCAGCGCACCTTCGGCAAGGGCGTGGTGCAGACCGTATTGCCGCTGGACGCCGATCATGCAGTCAAGATCACCACGGCGCGCTACTACACGCCCAACGGCACCTCGATTCAGGCCGAAGGCATCAAGCCGGATATCGCGCTGGCCGATCTCACCGTGAAGAAGGCCGACAGCCCGGCCGCGCTGATCAATTCCGAATCCGATCTGCCCAACCATCTGGCCAACGAGAACAAGAACGCCGGCGACGACATCAATGACGACGGCAGCGCCGACGACGCCAAACTCGCCACCGGCGACTATGCGCTGTCGCAGGCGCTCAACGTATTGAAGGGTATTGCGCTGGGACGAGGGGCGAGCTCGCATCGCTGAGGTATCGGCCGAGCATCGGTCCGAACGACCGTACCGCATCGGCCCAACCGAATCTTTCGACCGGCGGCTGTCTCCCCATCGTCTGATTGCCGGATGGCGATCCAGGCGACGAATCAGCGCATATTCACCCAATGAAGATGGATACCTTTTTCGACATCGTTGACTCGCTTGCCAGGCCGACTTTCGATCAAGGTGCCGCACACCGTTTGCACGCTCGCGCCCGCCATTCTTTCGATACGAATAAGCTCACCCTGCTCGATCGTGAAATTCGTCTCGATCACCATCACCTGATCATGCTCCCACACCAGCGAGCCTGGTCGGGCGCTGTCGACGCTGCTGCTGGTCATGGTGTCGACCCAGCCTATCCGGACTTCAATGTCCTGCGGCAAAAAGCTCCCGCGGTTGTCCAACAGCCAGCCTTCGGTCTTTTTCAGCAACGCCTCAAGATGCGGCTCGCTCCAGTCGACCCGGCTAGCCGTTTTTTTTGAAGGCGGTTTGTGCTCAGACATGGATGGAATCTATTCCTGGCAAGAAATTCATGACGCTGCCTGCTTGGTTTGCGGTCCAATCGGCAAATCGTCGACCGCAAGCCCCGGTGGATCCCGAAAGATAACGGCAACGTCCGATCCGGGCACGGCGACGCTCTGGAATCATGCAAAAGAACCATGCAAAAGGCATGCCGCTTGAGGCCCTACCCGATACTTTCACCCGCAGTCATGCATGTCGGCCTGAACGATCGCATCGCGACCACAAGACTCGACGTGCATCATGAACCTTAATGCGTGACGGTGGACAGCCGATCCGTCGACCAGCCGCCGCCCAGCGCCTTGATCAGCTGTACGCTGGCGCGCAGCTGGTTGGTGTTGAGTCCGAGCAGACTGCGCTGGGCATCGAGTGCGGTGGTCTGAGCCTGCACCACGTCGAGATAGCCGACGGCGCCCTCTTTGTAGCGGTCCATCGACAGATCGACCGAGTGCTGCGCCGCGTCGGCAGCGTTTTTCTGATCGGTGCGGGCGACGCCGATATGATCGATCTGGGCGAGGTTGTCCTCGACTTGTGCGAACGCATTGAGCGCCACGCTACGATAACGCGCGCCGGCTTCATCGGTGGCCGCCTTGGCCGCACGCACGCCAGCCTTGCGCTTGCCGCCGTCGAAAATCGTCTCGAACAGCGACGGGCCGATGGCCCAGAAATGATTGGGCGCAGTGAGCAGACCCGGATATTGCGCGCTCTGGAAACCGCCCTGTGCGCTGAGCGTCAGCGACGGGAAATAGGCGGCGCGCGCAATGCCGATACGCGCGTTCGCTTCGGCCACGCGGCGTTCGGCCGCGGCGATATCCGGACGACGCTGCAGCAAGGTGCTCGGCACGCCGGTCGGCACCGGCGGCAGGTCGATGGTGTCGGTCTGTGAGGCAAGCTCGAACGTGCTGGCCGATTCGCCGACCAATACTGCGATGGCGTCCTGGATCAGCGCGCGCTGCGCCTGCGCCTGCGACCACAGCGATTTTGCCGTGGAAAGCTGCGACTGCGCACGCGCCACGTCCAGCCCCGACACGATGCCGCCGGTGTGCAGGTTCTGGGTCAGTTTCAGCGCTTTCTGATAGGCATCGATGCTTTGCTGGAACAGGGCTATCTGCTGATCGAGACCGCGCAGCTGGATGTAATTGTCGGCGAGCTGCGCCTGCAGGCTCAGCTGAGCCGAGGCCAGGTCGGCGGCCGATGCCAGCGTCTCGGCCTTGCTCGCCTCGACCGTGTTGCGGATGCGGCCCCACAGATCCAGCTCGTAATCGGCTTCGGCGCCGACAGTGAACGAGTTGTAGTCCGCCGGCGAGGTGGCGCCGCGCAGCGGCTTGGTATCCGACTCGCGATCGCGCTGACCGTTGGCATTCGTGCTGACGGTGGGAAACAGCGCCGAGCGCGACTGCAGATCGAACGCCTGTGCCTGGCGGTAATGCGCCAGCGCGGCGGCGATGTCGGCATTGCTGGCCAGCAGGCGCTGCTGCAGCCGATCGAGCTGGGCATCGTGATACAGCTGCCACCAGCGATCGCGCGGCAGCTGATCGGACGGCTGCGCGGCCTGCCACATGCCGCTGTCGGCAGGTGCGTTCCGGTAAGACGGCGCAACGGGCACGGCCGGGGTTTTGTATGGCGGCGCCAGCGAGCAGCCGGCCAACGCCACGACAATCGCCAGCGGCAGGCAGCGCAAAGCCACGGCCGAACGCACGGTGCGGTTGCGGCCCGACATCTCAGGCTTTGGCATCGGGCTTGTCCTTGGCCTGCGGCTGGGCAATCTTCACCTGGTCGCCATCGACCAGCCCATCGGGCGGACTGTCGATTACGCGATCGTTGGCGCTGATGCCCGAACCGATTTCCACAGTCTTGCCGTAGTCGTGCTGGATCGTCACCGTCTTGAAGGTGACTTTGTTGTCGCTACCCACCGTCGCCAGATGCAGACCGCTGGCATTGAAGATCAGCGCGCTGGCCGGCACGCGCAGGCCGGCCGCATTGGCATCGAGCTTGAACTGCACGTTGGTGAAACTGCCCGGCATCAGCTTGCCGTCGGCGTTGTCGACCGACAGCTGCAGCAAGGTGCTGCCCGAGCTGGCGTTGACCGCCTGCGCCGACGCGTCGACCTTGGCCGTAAACGTGCGACCTGGATATTCCGGTACGGTCAACTGCGCGGTGGCGCCAGCCGGAATGGATGGCACAAAAGCCTGCGGCACCTGGACGTAAACGCGCAGTTTGCTGACGTCGGACACCACGAACAGCGGCTGACCGCCGCCGCTGCTGCCTTCGTTGATCAATGCGCCGACGTCGGTATTGCGCGCGGTGACCACGCCGTCGAATGGCGCCACGATGCGCGCGTAGCCCTTGGTCGCCTCGATGCGATCGACATTGGCCTTGGCCGCATTGGCCAGCGCACGCTTGGCGGTGTAATCGCCGGTTTTTTCGTCCACCTCCTGCTTGGCTACCGAATCGGAGGCCAGCATCGCCTGCCAGCGTTTGGCGGTCGTTGCCGCCAGCGACTCGTTCGCCTGCGCGCTGGCCAGGTCGGCCTTGGCCTGCAGCAGCTGCTGATCCAGATCGGGCGTTTCGATCTCGGCGAGCAGTTGGCCGGCCTTGACCTTGCCGCCGATATCGACCTTCCACGACTTGAGGTAACCGCCGGTGCGCGCATACATCGGCGCCTGCGTATACGCCTCGATGCGGCCGGGCAGCTGCAGCGGTGCACCGGCACCCTTTTGCTCGGGCGCGGCGACGTTCACGGTCGGCACGTTCTGCTCGTCGGTCCAGGTCTTTAAATGCTTGGCTTCGAACACGCGCGTAGCGAGGCCGAGAATCACGACGACGACGATCACCACCAGCGCGATCACGCCGGCTATGCGAACCCCTCGACGCGACGGCGGCTTGGGCGTGGGAAAGGTTGAGTTCGACTCGGACCGGCTTGTATCAGACATGGGCAGGCTCTCCGGAAGCTGGCGCCGGATCGGGTTTGTGGGGATCGGGTTTATGGACATAGCGCGCGTGGATCATGCTGAACACCACGGGCACGAAAAGGAGGGTCGCGGTTGTCGCGAAAATCAGGCCGCCGATCACCGCGCGACCGAGCGGCGCGTTCTGTTCGCCGCCCTCGCCGAGGCCGAGCGCCATGGGCGCCATGCCGATGATCATCGCCAGCGCCGTCATCAGCACCGGGCGGAAGCGCACAAAACCGCCTTCCAGTGCCGCATCCAGCGCATTGCCGTGATCGTGCAGGCGCTCGCGACAGAAGCTCACCACCAAAATCGAGTTGGCCGTCGCCACGCCCATGCACATGATGGCACCGGTGAGCGCCGGCACCGACAGCGCGGTATGCGTGACGAACAACATCCAGATGATGCCAGCCAGCGCCGCAGGCAAGGCGGTAATGATGACGAACGGATCGGCCCACGACTGGAAGTTCACCACGATCAGCAAGTAGATCAGCACCAGCGCGCCGAGCAGGCCGAACAGCAGGCCGGAAAACGCGCTGTTCATTGTCTTGACCTGACCGAGCAGCTCGACGTGCGAGCCTTTGGGCAGCTCCTTGTCGTGCGCGGCGATGACTTTCTGGATATCGGCCGAGACGCCGCCGAGGTCGCGATCCTGGGTGGTGGCGAAGATCTGCACCACCGGCTGAATGTTGTACTGATCGACGACTGCGTTGGTGGCCTGCCGGCTTACCGTGGCGAGGCCGCCGAGCACCTGCGAATTGCCGTTGCTGCCGGTGATCGACAGGTTGCGCAGCGAGGCCAGGGAATCGAGCGAATATTGCGGCGTCTGCAGCACGATCGGATAGGAGATGTCGTTTTGCGGATTGAGCCAGAACGTCGGTGCCACCTGGCTGGAGCCGGCCAGATTCACCACCAGACTGTTGGTGACGTCGCGCGCGGTAATGCCGAGCAGTTGTGCCTGCGTGCGATCCATGTCGATCTTGAAGCCGGGGCTTGCCTGCGACTCCTGGATGCGCGCATCGGCGATGCCGGGGATCCGCTTGATCTCGCGCAGCAGCGTGTCGGCGTACTTGAAGTTGGCCGGCAGTTTCGGGCCGCGGATCTGCAACGCAATCGGTGCCGGCGAACCGAAGTTCAGGATCTGGCTGACGATATCGGCCGGCGGAAAGGAGAACGTCACGCCCGGGAACTCGTGCGGCAGTTTCTCGCGCATCTGGCGTACGTAGTCGGCGGTCGGGTGGTGTCCCTCATTCAGCGCGATCTGAATATCGCCGTCCTGCTCGCCGATGGTGCCGGTGTTGTTGTACGTGTTGTTGATACCGGAGTTCGACAGGCCGATGTTGTCGACCACTGTGCCCAGCTCCTCGGCGGGGATGATGCGCTTGACGCTGCGCTGGATCTGCGCGAACAGCTGCGCGCTCTGCTCCAGGCGCGTGCCGACCGGTGCGCGCACGTGCATCAGGATCTGGCCTGCGTCCACATCGGGAAAGAAGTTGCGGCCCAGCGTCGGCACCAGTGCGAACGACAGCACCACAAAGACCATGAAACCGGTCACGAACAGGCGCCGATGCTCCATCGCCAGCGCCAGCAGGCCGTGGTAGCTGGCGCGTACCTTTTCGAAGCGGGCTTCGAACGCGCGCTGGAAGCGCACCAGCGGATTGCGCGTCGGCTTGACCTCTTCGTGTTTGCCGTCGGCATCGACGTGCGGATGCAACAAGTATTTGGCCATCGTCGGCACCAGGGTGCGCGACAGGATGAACGAGGCGATCATGGCGAAGATCACCGACTCGGCCATCGGCACGAACAGGAAGCGCGCCACGCCTTCGAGAAAGAACATCGGCACGAACACGATGCAGATGCACAGCAGCGACACGAAGGCCGGCGTGACGATCTGCTGGGCGCCATCGAGGATCGACTGCTCGACCTGCTTGCCCTGCTCCAGATGCCAGTTGATGTTTTCGATGGTCACGGTGGCATCGTCGACCAGGATGCCCACCGCCAGCGCCAGACCGCCCAGGGTCATGATGTTCAGCGTTTCGCCGATGGCCGACAGCGCCGCGATGGAGGAGAGAATCGCCAGCGGAATCGACACCGCAATGATCACCGTCGAGCGCCAGCTGCCGAGGAACAGCAGAATCATCAGGCTGGTCAACGCCGCGGCGATGATGCCCTCGCGCGCGACGCCGGAGATCGCGGCGCGCACGAAGATCGACTGATCGCCGATCGGCGCGATCTTGAGGTTGTCCGGCAGCGTCGCCTTGGCATCTTCCAGCCGCTGCCGAATACCGGCGACGATGGCCAGCGTCGAGGCCGAACCGTTCTTCAGCACGCTCATCAGCACCGAGCGGCCGCCGTCGACGTGCACGATATTGGTTTGCGGCGGCGCGCCGTCGAGCACGTGCGCCACGTCGCGGATATAGATGGTGGTGCCGTTGACGGTCTTGACCGGCAGGTCGGCCAGCCCCTGCAGCTCGTCGGGCGCGTTGTTGAGCTGCAGCGTGTATTCGAAATCGCCGATCTTCTGCGTGCCCACCGGGGTGATCAGGTTCTGCGCCGCAAGCGCGTTGGCTACATCGTTGGCCGACAGTCCTCGCGCCTGCAGCGCGGACGGATCGACGTCGATCTGCACCTGACGGGTCTTGCCGCCGTAGGGATAGGGCACCGCCGCACCAGCCACCGACACCAGCTGCGGACGCAGGATGTTGAGCGCCAGATCGCCCAGGTTCTGTTCGCTCAGGCCCTTGCCCGACAGCGCCAGCTGGATGATCGGCACGGTCGATGCGCTGTAGTTGAGAATCAGCGGCGGATTGGTGCCGGCGGGCAGCTGACGCAGCAGCGTCTGCGATACGGCGGTAACCTGCGCGTTGGCCGTGGCCACGTTGACGGTCGGCTGGAAAAAGATCTTGACGATGCCGAAGCCGGCGATCGACTTGGACTCGATGTGCTCGACGTCATTGACCGTGGTGGTCAGCACGCGCTCGTACGGCGAGGTGATTCGGCCTTCCATCTGGTCCGGCGGCAGGCCGGTGTACTGCCATACCACCGCGATCACCGGGATGTTGATGTCCGGAAAAATGTCGGTCGGCGTGCGCATCGCCGACAGCGGGCCGATGATCAGGATCAACAGCGCCAGAACGACGAAGGTGTAGGGTCGCGACAGCGCGATCCGGACGAGGGCCTGCATGGAGTATCCCGCGGAAATGTTGCGTAGCAGCGAATTTTGCCACGAGGCGCCTTTTCCACCGCGATTCCGGGCATGAAGATATTTTCATGCGACGGTGCGAAAAGCGTTACGAATGGCCCTTGCCGACTCGGCACGCGGAGATCGTGAACAGGCTCTTATACCGCCCGAGCCGCGCGGCAGTGCAGGCTCAGCTGAGCGCCCCGGTCGCTGCCGGCGATTTCCAGCGTGTAGCCGTGCAGCCGCGCGATCGCGCTGACGATGCTCAATCCCAGCCCCGAGCCGGGGGTGCTGCGGCTGCTTTCGGTGCGGTAGAAGCGACGAATCACCGCATCGCGCTGATCCGGCGGAATGCCCGGCCCGCTGTCGACGACATCGACCCACGGGCCATCATCGGCCGGCCGTGCGCGGATTTCCACCCGGCCGCCGGAGGGGGTGAACTTGATCGCGTTGGCGACCAGGTTGCTCAATGCCTCCAGCAGCAGATGCCGATCCGCATGGATGAGCGGAAGCACCGGCAGCTCCAGCGCCAGCTGTTGGCCGCGATCCTCCGCCAGCGGCAGATACAGCGCGTGCACCTCACGCAGAATTTCGGCCAGATCGACCTCGCCGAAGCCGATGCGGCGGCGCTGGTTTTCCAGTTCGGAGATACGCAGCAGCGCCCGAAAACGATCGAGCAGCGCGTCGGTATCGATCATGCAGGCGTCGATGGCCGCCGCCTCCTCGCTGCCTTCGCCGAACTGCTGCTGCAGACGGTACAGCCGTGAACGCAGCCGGGTCAGCGGTGTGCGCAGATCGTGCGCGATGTTGTCGCACACGCCTTTGACTTCGCCGAGCAGGCGTTCGATTTCGTCGAGCATCGCATTGACGATGCCGGCCAGCATGTCCAGCTCGTCGCCGCGGCGACCGACCGGCAGACGCTGGGACAGGTTGCCCTGCATGATCGGCAGCGTCGCCTCGCGGATGGCATGCACCCGGCGCCACGGCCCGCGGCTGAGCAGCCAGCCGCCGAGAAAACCGGGTATGACAGTGAGCGAAAGCCCCCACAGCAGGGCCTGCAGAACGATGGTGCCGATACGGTCGACGATACTGGTGTCGCGCGTAATCATCAGCACGCGGCCGTCGCGCAAACGCACGGCCGCCGCGCGCACGCGGCCGTGGTCGTTACCACTGACGTCGTTGCGCGAAACGCCTTCGGGCAGCAAGGCTACAGCGCCGTTGATCGGCACATGCGATGGCAACGCCGTGATCGTGCCGGAAAGGTAATTTCCGCGCGCGTCGAACTCGCCCCAGGCGTTGAGTCGCCGCGTTTCGAGGGTGTCGTAGTCCTTCAGCGCGCGCAGGCGCGTCGGCTCGTCGAGCATCGAAAAATACGCCGCCTGGCGACCGATCAGCTCATCCGATACGCGGCCCAGATAGCTGGCCGCCTGCCAGTAGATCAGGCCGATCACCACGCCGCCCCACAGCGCAAAAAAGACGCCGTAGATCATGATCAGGCGCGCCGTAGTGGAGCGCCATCGTTCAGTCATTCTGCGCAAGGCAGTACCCCGAGCCGCGCACGGTGTGGATCAGCGGCGCCAGCCCTGCAGTATCGATTTTGCGGCGCAGCCGGCCGATATGCACATCGATCAGATTAGTGCCGGGGTCGAAATGAAAACCCCATACGGTTTCGAAGATCATCGTGCGGGTCAGCACCTGCCCGGCGTTACGCATCAGGAATTCGAGCAGCTTGAACTCGGTCGGCAGCAGCGACAGTTCCTTGCCGGCACGACGCGCCACGTGGCGCACCAGATCCAGCTCGAGATCGGCCACCGTCAGCACGGTCTGCGGCGACTGCGGCCGGTGCCGGCGCAACAGTACTTCGACACGCGCCAGCATCTCATCAGGCGCAAACGGCTTGGTCAGGTAATCGTCGCCGCCGGCGCGCAGGCCGCGCACGCGCTCGTCCACGTCGCACAGCGCGCTGATCATCAGCACCGGCGTCGCCACGCCCTGCGCGCGCAGGCGCGTAACCACGCTCAGGCCGTCCATGCCGGGCAGCATCATGTCCAGCGTGATCGCGTCGTAGCAGGGGTCGGCCGCGCGCAGCAGCCCCTCGCTGCCGTCGGCGATGCGATCGACGTCGATGCCGTGACCGGTCAGCTCCGCGGCAATTTCGCGGGCGGTCACGTCGTCGTCTTCGATCACCAGAATGCGCGGCATCGATGTGGATCTATGCAGGAAGGGCAGCCGCTAGCATAACGAAACGGCCTCCCGAAGGAGGCCGTTCGTGGTCAACGATGCGCCAGTGCTCAGGCGGCAAACAGGGTGCGCATCTTCTTCATCGCGTTGGCTTCGACCTGACGAATGCGCTCGGCGGACACGCCGTACTCGTCGGCCAGATCCTGCAGCGTGGCCTTGTCGTCGTCGAGCCAGCGGCGCTGGACGATATGACGCGAACGCTCGTCCAGGTGCGCCAGCGCGTCGGTCAGGTTCTGCATCTGGTTGTCGGCGTGGTCGGCGTCGGACACGTTCTCATACGGATCGGCGCCTTCGTCGATCAGGAACGCAGCCGGTGCCGGCTTGGCGTCGTCGTCGGCATCGGTCGGCGCTTCAAAGCCGATATCGCGGCCGGACAGGCGCGACTCCATCTCGCGCACAGTCGCCTCGGGCACACCCAGATCCTTCGCTACCGAGCTCACCTCGGCGGCATTCATCCAGCCCAAGCGCTTCTTGCTCTTGCGCAGGTTGAAGAACAGCTTGCGCTGCGCCTTGGTCGTGGCCACCTTCACGATGCGCCAGTTCTTCAGGATGAACTCGTGCATTTCGGCGCGGATCCAGTGCACGGCAAAACTCACCAGGCGCACGCCCTGATCCGGATCGAAGCGCTTGACCGCCTTCATCAGGCCGATATTGCCTTCCTGGATCAGATCGGCCAACTGCAGGCCGTAGCCGCTGTAGCCGCGCGCCACATGCACCACAAAGCGCAGGTGCGACATGACCAGCTTTTTCGCCGAAGCCAGGTTGGCCTCTTCGAGATAATCGCGCGACAGCGACTGTTCCTCTTCCACCGTCAACACCGGAATGCGGTGAACGGCCGAAATGTACGCATCCAGGCTGCCAACGACGCTCGGCAGTGGCAGGCTGGCGGTCACCAAAGATTGAGACATGGGTCGAACCTCCAAAACTACGTGTCAATTTAGCACTCGCCATCTATGAGTGCCAAAGGCCGCACAAGTTCTCGGCCTTTAATGTACTAGATGGTACAACAAATGCTCTGGCAAGTCCATATCGCAGGCATGAAGCAAGTGCCAATCCACGATGCCCGAGCCTGGCCTTGCTGCACCTGCAGCATGAACCTCTAGATGTGTAGATAGCGCTAGTGCGGCAATTCACCCACGTGCGTCCCGGTTGCGAGCATGGCCGTCGGGCATGGCATGTCGTTGATGTGTCAACCGAATCGGCATTAAGCCGTTCAAACTCTTCCTGTGACGCTACTCTGTCGATAGAACACGGATGACGGCTCCGCGCCGTCCAGGATGACGCTGTTTTGATGAGTGAAAGCGCTTTAGCTATGACACACCCATACCAGGCAGCACGCGTATGACCGCCCCGCCCCCCGCAGCAGCCGGCCATCCCCCTCGCAAACGACGCGGATTGTGGATCGCGATCCTGGTGGTCGTCGTCCTCGTGATTGTCGTGATTTTTCACCTGCTCAACGGCAAAAAGGCGCGCGTCGGCACGCCGGCCCAGGTCGTCAGCGTGGCGACGGCAACGCTCGGCAGCATGCCGGAGACCCTCAGCGAACTGGGCACGGTGACGCCGACCGCGACGGTCAACGTGCTGCCGCAGCTCAGCGGCTACCTCACGGCCGTCGGCTATCAGGAAGGCCAGGACGTGAGCAAGGGCCAGTTCCTGGCGCAAATCGATCCGCGTCAGTATGAAATCAGCAAGCAGCAGGCGCAGGCGACGCTGGCGAAAGATCAGGCCACGCTGGCCCAGGCACGCTCCGATCTCGCCCGCTACACCCAGCTGCACGAGCAGAAGTCGATTGCCGAGCAGACCTATAACGATCAGAAATTCACCGTGCAGCAGGACGAGGCCGCCGTACAGGCCGATCGCGCCAGCATTGCGCAATACGATCTGGACCTGGCCTATTGCCATATCACCGCGCCGGTTGCCGGACGCGTGGGCCTGCGCCTGGTGGATCCGGGCAATTACGTCACACAGTCGACCTCGCCGGGCATTGTCACCATCACTACGATGAAGCCGACCACGGTGCAGTTCACCGTGCCGCAGAACTCGCTGAGCAAGGTGCTGGCGCGTTTCAAAGGTGCCAACGCCGCGCTGCCGGTCACCGCGTACGACAGCGACAATACCAAGCAGATCGCCACCGGCTCGCTGTACGCGCTGGGCAATCAGATGGCGACGGGCACCGGTACGGTAAATCTGCGCGCCACCTTCGCCAATGACGACGAAGCGCTGTTCCCGAACGAGTTCGTCAACGTGAAGCTGCTGGTGGATACGCTGCAGAACGCGGTGCTGGTGCCGACGCCGGCGGTGCAAAGCGGTGCACCGGGCGATTACGTCTATCTGGTCGGCAGCGACAACACCGTCTCGGTACACAAGATCACCCAGGGACCGAGCGACGGCAAAAACACCGTGATTCTTTCCGGCCTTTCCGCCGGCCAGCAGGTGGTGACCGACGGCATGGATCGGCTCAGCGACGGCGCCAAGATCAAGGTCGCCTCGGCGAAGAAGTCGGCCAACCCGGCCGCCGCCGGCAGCACCGACGCGCCGGCCGCCGCTGCCAGCAGCGCGCAGCCGCCCCACGGCAGGCGCAAACACGCTACCGCCTCCGCCGATAGCGCCTCGTAACCGGCAGGCAGGCGATCCGATGAATATTTCCCGCCTGTTTATCCTCAGGCCGGTGGCGACGTCGCTGCTGATGATCGCCGTGGTGATGGTCGGCCTGGTGGCGGTGAAGTTTCTGCCGGTGTCCTCGCTGCCCGACGTCGACTACCCGACGATCCAGGTACAGACCTTCTACCCCGGCGCCAGCCCCACGGTAATGGCGACCACGGTGACTGCGCCACTGGAAGTGCAGCTGGGCGAGATTCCCGGCCTGCAGCAGATGACATCGAGCAGCTCGGCCGGCGCGTCCGTGATCACGCTGCAGTTCGACCTTTCGCTCAATCTCGATATCGCCGAGCAAAACGTGCAGGAGGCGATCAACGCCTCCAACAGCCTACTGCCTACCAGCCTGCCCGCGCCGCCGACCTACGCCAAGGTCAACCCGGCCGACCAGCCGATCCTCACGCTCGCGGTCACCTCCAACTCGATGTCGCTGCCGCAGCTGCAGGACGTCGCCAACAACCGCCTCGGTGCGAAGATTTCCGAAGTGTCGGGCGTCGGCCTGGTGACGCCGGCCGGTGGTAACGTGCCGGCCGTTCGCGTGGAAGCGGACCCACAGAAGTTGGCCGCCTACGGGCTCAATATCGACGACCTGCGCTCACTGATCGCCAACGTCAACGTAAGCCAGCCCAAGGGCAACTTCGACGGTCCGAATCTGGACTACACGATCAACGGCAACGATCAGATCGAGGACCCGAAGGACTACCTCGCCACGGTCGTGGCGTATCAGAACGGCGCGCCGGTGTACCTACGCGACGTGGCGCGGGTGACCCAGTCGGCGCAGAACACCGAACAGGGCGCCTGGTACAACAAGACCCAGGCCATCGTGCTCAACGTGCAGCGCCAGCCGGGCGCCAACGTCATCGCCACGGTCAATCAGATCAAGCAGCAGCTGCCGCAGCTGGAGTCCACCCTGCCCGCGGGCATGAAAGTCGAGATCGTCTCGGACAGCACCGGCGTGATTCGCTCATCCGTTTCCGATGCGGCATTCGAGCTGATTCTGGCCATCGCGCTGGTGGTGCTGGTGATCTTCGTGTTCCTGCGCAACGTGCCGGCCACGATCATCCCCAGCATTTCGGTGCCCGTCTCGCTGATCGGCACGCTGGCGGTGATGTATCAGCTGGGTTATTCGATCGACAACCTGTCGCTGATGGCGCTGATCATCGCCACCGGCTTCGTCGTCGACGACTCGATCGTGATGATCGAGAACATCGTGCGCTATCTGGAGGAAGGCCGCACTCCGCTCGAAGCGGCGCTGGAAGGCGCGGGACAGATCGGCTTCACCATCCTGTCGCTGACCATTTCGCTGATTGCGGTGCTGATCCCGCTGCTGTTTATGGGCGGCGTAATTGGACGTCTATTCAGCGAATTCGCGGTGACCCTGGCCGTGACCATCGTGCTGTCAGGCATCGTCTCGCTGACCCTGGTGCCGATGCTCTGTGCGCGCCTGCTGCGCGCGCAGTCCGATCGTCACCCGAGCCGCTTCGAGCGGATCAGCGAGGGATTGTTCGACAAGACGCTGGCCGGCTACGAGCGCGGTCTGCGCTTTGTGATGGCGCGGCAGACGCTCACGCTGATTGTGTTTCTCTGCACGCTGGCGCTGACCGTTATTCTCTATATCGTGATCCCCAAGGGTCTGTTTCCCACGCAGGACGTGGGCGTGATCCAAGGCATCAGCGTGGCCGACAATTCGGTGTCGTACACGGCGATGGTGCGGCGGCAGTCGGCGCTGGCCGAGGCGATTCTGAAAGATGCCGACGTCGCCGGCCTCACCTCGTATGTCGGCATCGACGGCACCAACACCACGCTCAACAACGGCCGCTTTCTGATCAATCTGAAGGATCGCGGGGATCGCTCCTCGACCGCCGCCGAAATCGCCCGGCGCATCCAGACCGAAGCGGCGAATGTTTCGGGGATCAAGCTGTTTCTGCAGCCCGAGCAGGATCTCACGCTCGACACCACCATCTCGCCCAACCAGTACCAGTTCGTGCTGCGCGGACCGAGCCAGCAGGCTTTCATGCAGTACGTGCCCGATCTGGTCGCGCGCATGAAACAGATTCCGTCGATCACCGACGTGACCAGCGATTTGAACAACGATGGCCTCAGCGTCAACGTCGAGGTCAATCGCCAGCTGGCCGCGCGTTACGGCATCACGCCGGCCACGATCGACAACGCGCTGTACGACGCGCTCGGCCAGCGCATCGTTTCGACCATCTTCGACCAGTCCAGCCAGTACCGCGTCATCCTGGTCGCCAAGCCAGAGAGCCTGCCGACGATCGAATCGCTGGGCAATATCTACCTGCCGAGCCAGACCGGCAGCAGCGGCCAGGTGCAGCTGAAGGGCATCGCCGCGATCCAGATCACCAAGGCGCCGCTGGCGATCAGCCATCTGGCGCAGTTCCCGGCGGTGACGATTTCGTTCAATCTGGCCAAGGATGCCTCGCTGAGCAAGGCAGTGGATGCGGTGAATCAGGCCGAGCAGGCCGTGCATCTGCCGTCGTCGATCACCTCGTCGTTTCAGGGTGCCGCGCAGGCGTTCCAGGATTCGCTGTCGAGCGAGGTGTATCTGCTGATCGCCGCGCTGATCGCGGTCTATATCGTGCTCGGCGTGCTGTATGAAAGCTTCATCCATCCGGTGACGATTCTCTCGACCCTGCCGTCGGCTGGCATCGGCGCGCTGCTGGCGCTGATGATCGCAGGCGAGGATCTGGACGTGATCGGCATCATCGGCATCGTGCTGCTGATCGGTATTGTGAAGAAGAACGCGATCATGATCGTGGACTTCGCGCTCGAAGCCGAACGCGAGCACGGCAAGTCACCGGAAGAGGCGATTTTCGAAGCCTCGCTGCTGCGTTTCCGCCCGATTCTGATGACCACCCTGGCAGCTATGTTGGGCGCGCTGCCGATGCTGCTGGGCACCGGCACCGGTTCCGAGCTGCGCCGGCCGCTGGGCCTGGCGATCATCGGCGGCCTGACCCTGAGCCAGGTGCTGACGCTGTTCACCACGCCGGTGATCTACCTGCTGTTCGACCGCCTGTCGCTGCGTTTCCGCCGCAAGCCGACGGCGCCTTCCTCCGGACCGGCGTCGGATCAGGCGATCGAGCACCGCCCGTGAGCGCGCGCCGATGAGTATTCCAGGCGTCTTCATCAAGCGGCCGGTGGCGACAACCCTGCTCGGCGTTGCCATCCTGCTGTCCGGTCTGCTGGCGTATTTCCAGCTGCCGGTGGCGCCGCTGCCGAACATCACCTTTCCGGTGATCGTGGTGCAGGCGAGCATGGCCGGCGCCAGCCCCGACATCATGGCCTCCACCGTCGCCGCGCCGCTGGAGCGCCGCCTGGGCACGATCGCCGACGTCACCGAACTGACTTCCACCAGCTCGGTCGGCTCAGCGCAGATCACCATCCAGTTCGGCCTGGGTCGCGACATCAACGGCGCCGCGCGCGACGTGCAGGCCGCGCTGCAGGCCTCGCGCGCCGACTTGCCGTCCACCTTACGCAACAACCCGACCTACCGCGAATACAACCCGTCCGATTCGCCCATCATGGTGCTGGCGCTGACCTCGGAAACCCTGACCCGCGCGCAGCTGTACGACTCCGCCAATTCGGTCATCCAGCAGCAGCTGTCGCAGGTCGACGGCGTGGGCCAGATCACCCTGGGCGGCAGCGCGCTGCCGTCGGTGCGCGTGGAGCTGGAGCCCGACAAGCTCAACAGCTACGGCATCGGCCTGGAAGACGTGCGCGCAGCCATCAGCGCGGCCAATGCGAACAGTGCCAAGGGCCATATCGATCAGGGCGATCAGCGTTTCGAGGTGCTGTCGAACGACCAGATCAACAAGGCCGCGCCGTATCGCGACCTCATCATCGCCTATCGCAACAATGCCGCGGTGAAGTTGAGCGACATGGCCGACGTGCAGGATTCCGCCGAAAACATTCGCAACGCCGGGCTCTACAACGGCAAGGACGCGGTGCTGGTCATCGTGTTTCCGCTGCCCGGCGGCAATATCGTGAAAACCGTCGCGCAGATCCGCAAGGTGCTGCCGTCGATCGAGGCCACGCTGCCGCACGATGTGCATGTGGGCATTGCGGTGGATCGCTCGCAGTCGGTAAACGCAGCGGTCGGCGACACCGAGCGCACGCTGTTCATCGCCGTGCTGCTGGTCATCGGCGTGGTGTTTATTTTCCTGCAGTCGCCGCGCGCCATCCTGGTGCCCGCGGTAGCGCTGCCGCTGTCGATCGTCGGCACGTTCGGGCCGATGTACCTGCTCGGCTACAGCATCGACAACCTGTCGCTGATGGCGCTGACCATCGGCACCGGCTTCGTAGTGGATGACGCGGTAGTGGTGCTGGAAAACATCGTGCGCCACGTCGAGGCCGGCATGGATGTGCAGGAGGCCGCGCTGGTAGGCAGCGCCGAAGTCAGCTTCACGGTGATTTCGATGAGCCTGTCGCTGATCGCGGTATTTCTGCCGATCCTGCTGATGCCCGGCATCGTCGGCCTGCTGTTCCATGAGTTTGCGGTGACGCTGTCCATCGCGATCATGATTTCGCTGGTGATTTCGCTCACCATTACGCCGACGATGGCAGCATTCGTGCTGAATCGAAAGACGCTGCACTCCAAGGCGCGCTGGGCGCTGTGGTACGAGCGGCAGTTCGAGCGTTTCCAGAACGCGTATTCGCGCTCGCTGACCACCGTGCTCGATCACGCGCTGCTGGTCGGACTGACCCTGGTTGGGCTGATCGTGCTCAACGTGTTTCTGATCAAGCTGCTGCCGTCGACGTTTTTTCCGGAGCAGGACAACGGCATCCTGATGGGTCAGATCATCGCCGACCAGAGCATTTCGTTTCAGGCGATGGAAAAGAAGCTGGCCCAGCTGCAGGCGATCGTGAAGAAAGACCCTGCCGTGGCATCGGTGGCAGGGTTCACCGGCGGTCGCGCGCTCAACACCGCCAATGTCTTTATCGAGTTGAAGCCGCTGGCGGAGCGCAAGCTCTCGGCGACCGAAGTGGTCGATCGCTTGCGGCCCAAGCTCAACGGCGTGTCCGGCGCCAAGCTGTTTCTGCAGGCTGCGCAGGATTTGCATATCGGCGGCCGTTCGTCCGCCGCGGAATACCAGTACACGCTGACCAGCGACGACCCCACCGCACTGTTCACCTGGGTTCCCAAGCTGGTCGATGCGCTGGGCAAGCAGCGCAGCCAGATGTCCGACGTCAACTCGGACCTGCAGCAGAACGGCCTGCAGATCTACGTCAACATGGATCGCGCCACGGCCGCGCGCTACAGCTTCGCGCCGAACCAGCTGGACACCGTATTGTACGACGCCTTCGGCCAGCGCACGGTGTCTACCGTCTACAACCAGCTCAACCAGTATTACGTGGTGATGGAAGTGGCGCCGAAATACTGGCAATACCCGCAGATGCTTGACCGCATGCGCTTCAGCACCGCGGCTGGCAATGCCAGCGGCACGGCGCAGACACAGATGTCGAGCGCGCTGGTGAAGGGCGTCACCGCCGAGTCGGCCGAAAGCACCACGGAAACGTCGTCGTCGACCAATGCGCTCAACGCAAACGCGCAGGCCAACCAGTTGACCAACGCGATCTCCAACGCCAAGGGCGGCAGCTCCAGCGGCAGCGCCGACAGCACGGCCGCCGAGACGCTGGTGCCGTTTCCCGCGCTGGCAACCTACGTGAGCAACCACACGGCAACCCAGGTCAGCCATCAGGGCGGCCTGGTCGCCGCTACCATTTCGTTCAACCTGCCGCCGGGCGGTTCGCTGAGCAAGGCCACCGAGGCGATCAACCAGGTATCGCAGCAGCTCGGCCTGCCGGCCTCGATCCACGGCAGCTTCGCCGGCGCCGCGCAGGTGTACGCGCAGTCGATGTCGACCATGCCGCTGCTGATTCTCGCGGCGCTGGGTGCGGTCTACATCGTGCTCGGCGTGCTGTACGAAAACACCGTGCATCCGATCACCATTCTTTCCACCCTGCCCTCGGCCGGCATCGGCGCCACGCTGGCGCTGCTGATTTTCGGCACGCCGTTTTCGGTGATCGCGATGATCGGCATCATCCTGCTGATCGGCATCGTCAAGAAAAACGCGATCATGATGATCGACGTGGCAATCCACCTGCAGCGCGACGAAGGCTATGAGCCGCAGCGGGCGATCCACGACGCCGCCGTGGTGCGTCTGCGCCCGATCATGATGACCACCGCCGCGGCCGTGCTCGGCGCCGTGCCGCTGGCCATCGGCATCGGCCAGGGTGCTTCGCTGCGCCAGCCGCTCGGCATCACGGTGATGGGCGGCCTGATTCTGAGCCAGGTCTTCACGCTGTACACCACGCCGGTGATCTACCTCTACCTCGACCGCCTGCGCGCCAGGTTGGCCAAATGGTCGGACACGCTGCCGTGGAACAAACGATCGGACGTACGCGCATGAACACAAAGATCCCGCTGACGGCTCTAGCCGCTTCGCTCGCCCTGCTCCTCGGCGGCTGCATGGTCGGCCCCGACTACCAGCGGCCGAAGGTCGCCGTGCCGACCCAGTACAAGGAGCTGCCCGGATGGACGGTGGCGCAGCCCTCCGCTGCTGCGCCCAAGACCGACTGGTGGACCGGCTTCAACGATCCATTGCTCAACCAGCTCGAACCGATGGTGTCCGTGTCCAATCAGACCGTGCGCCAGGATTACGCCAACTACCAGGAAGCGCTGGCCGAAGTGCAGCAGGCGCGCAGCGGGCTATTTCCCACTGTTGGCGTAACCGGCTCGGGCACGCGCGAACGCAGCGGCAGCGTAAGCACCGGCACGGCGACGAACGCGGCCGGTAGCACGCGCGGCAGCGTGATCAACTCCGGCTCGCTCGAAGGCAACGTCAGCTGGGCGCCCGACCTGTGGGGCAAGGTCCGTCGCACCATCGAGCAAAACAAGGCGACCGCGCAGGCCAGCGAGGCGACCCTGGCCAACGCCACCCTGACCGAGCAGACCGCTCTGGCGACGGCAGTAATCGAGCTGCGCATTGCCGACGCGAATATCGACCTGCTGCAGAAAACAGTCGACACGTACAAAGAGTCGCTGCGCGTGGTCGGCAATCAGGATGCGGCAGGCACCATACCGCCGTCCGATGCGATCAGCGCGCGCACCCAGCTGGAAAACGCCCAGTCCAGCCTGCTCGCGCTCGGCGTGACCCGCGCGCAGTACGCGCATGCCATCGCCGTGCTGGTCGGCAAGAATCCCGAAGATCTCGATATCCCGCACAGCACTGGCCTGCCCGCGCTGCCGACCGTACCCGCCGGCGTACCTTCCACCCTGCTGCAGCGACGCCCGGATATCGCCGTGGCCGAACGCCAGATGGCGGCGGAAAATGCGGCCATCGGTGTCGCTGTCGCGGCCTATTACCCCAGCCTGTCGCTATCGGGCGCCGACGGCTTTTCGCAATCGCCGCTGGCCGGCCTGCTGCACGCCGCCAACCACATCTGGTCGCTCGGCGCCGACGTCAGCGAAACCATCTTCGACGGCGGCTCACGCCATGCCGATGTCGTTGCGGCAAAAGCCGCCTACGAAGCCTCGGTCGCCAACTATCGCGGCACCGTGCTGACCGCGTTTCAGAACGTGGAAGACGACCTTTCCGGCCTGCGCATCCTCGCTCAGCAGGGCGACGCGCTGGATGCCGCCGTACGCGACGCCCGCCGCGGCGCCGAGATCGCCTTCAACGAATACCAGGCCGGCACCGTCGACTACACCACCGTATCCACCGCCCAGGCCACCAGCCTCAGCACCCAGCAAAGCGCGCTCAACGTGCAGCAGCAGCGCCTGCTCGACACCGTCTCGCTGATCGGCGACGTCGGCGGCAGCTGGTCGGCGAGCGAGCTTAGCGATCCCGGGAAGGCCTCGGCGCAGCGGTGAATGGGCAATAGCGCCGCGGGTCTGTGGTTGCGGCACTTCTCGTCATCGTCGAAAGCGATACCTGCACAGAGCGAACTCCGGAAATTGGAAACGTCAGCGCTCTGCGTTACGGCCCATCCAACGCCGACACCAACGCCATCAACCCTTCGTGATAATGCGCCTGCAGTGATTCGCTGGCGCTGGCTTCGCCGTCGCCGAGCGGTTCGAATTCGCATGACCACATGACCGTACTGCCGCCTTTACTGTCTTTGACGTGCAGGGTGGCGCGGCAGTTGTTGACCGGTACTTTGCCATCGACGACCACGTAGACGTATCGGCGCATAGCGTCGCTGCGTGCCTCCAGCCGCTCGACCGCGCGGCTACCGTCGGCGTAGTGGACGGTGCGGATACGTCCCTCCCACGATAAATCGACGCTACGAACCTGCGGATGCCAGCGGTGCAGGCCGCCGAAGTCGCCGACCATCGCCCACACCAGGTCTGCCGGGTTGGCCAGGTGCTGCACGACCCTTACCTGCGTCATAGCCCCTCCTTTGCTTAATCGCCGGGCGAAGTATCAGGCGCGGCGCCCCGTCGCTTGATCGATATAGCCCATCGGCGAACGGCGCTTGTTCGCTGAGGCAGATCGCCTGGAGTCACGCAAAACCCGAGCCAACCTTGCCCGCTCGCTCAACGCCAGGCGCCAGGCCATCCGGCGCGAAAAGACGCTTGCCCAGTGTCGCTGTTCTGGCACAAGCGGTGGTGACACTGCGTACCAAATGTTGCGCTGCAGTTTGCTTACCGGCGCCGCCGGGACCATTCTTCGGTGCATCGATCCAAACGACACCACCATGGGGCTGGCCGCGTGCCGCTGAGACACGGCTGTCCATCGTCGAGAGAGCCACGCATGAGCAGCCAAATGCAGATTACCCACGCGGCATCGCACGTCGACGGGCTACTGCTGGAGCGATTGGGCCGCATCAACGTTGCGCCGCACGTGAGTAAATCCTGGCAACGCTGCGTCGAGGATTTCGGCACCGCTCCCGATGCGGTTCGCGCCACACCGGTGCTCAACGCGCAGGCCGTACGAGAGCGCCAGCAGCAGTTCGGCGAACTGCTCAACGTGGCCAAAGCCGAGATGGAAAGCCTGTACGAGATGATCGCAGGCTCCGGCTACGCGGTGATACTCAGTGATACCGACAGCGTGATCCTCGGTGCGATCACCGACCCGACCCTGACGCGCGAGTTCCGCGACGCCGGCCTGCGCATCGGCGCGATGTGGAGCGAACAGTACGAAGGCACCAACGGTCTGGGCACCTGCCTGGCCGAAGGCGTACCGGTCACCGTGTATCGCGATGAGCATTTTCGCCGCTTCAATATCGGCCTGTCGTGCTCGGGCGCGCCGGTGGTGGACGCTCAGGGCAAGGTGCTCGGCGTACTCGATGCTTCGACGGTCAACGCCGGCGATACGCGACTGATCCAGCGCCACACGATGGCGCTGGTCAACATGTCGGCCAACCTGATTTCGCGCTGCCGTTTCATGCGCGAATGCGCCGCGACCTGGGTCTTGCGCTTTCACAGCCGCCCGGAGTTTGTCGGCCTGCTGCACGAAGCGCTGCTGGCCGTGGGCAGCGACGGCATCGTGTGCGCCGTGAACGACAGCGCGATGGCGCAGCTGGGCATGTCGCGCGCGCAGCTCGTCGGCAAACCGCTGACGTCGATTTTTCCGTTCGATTTCGAAACCGTGCAGCGCCGTGCGGCCACGGATGCTTCGTTGCTCTGGCCGGTGCGCGATGTCGCCTACGGGCGCCGCTTTTTTGCCCGCGTGCGCACGCCCACGACGCAGTCCGCCTCCATCTCACGCGGGCCGAAGAAGGAAACCAGCGGCGTTCACTCGACCACGCGCCAGCACGTGGTGGCCGACGCGCGCATGCAGCACAACATTCACTGCGGCCACCATCTGTTTGCACGCAAGGTACCGCTGCTGCTGCAGGGGGCGACCGGAACAGGCAAGGAGGCGTTTGCCAAATCGCTGCACCTGGCCAGTGCATGGGCTGACAAGCCGTTCGTGGCGGTGAACTGCGCCGCGATTCCCGAGGCGCTGATCGAGAGCGAGCTGTTTGGTTACACCCGCGGCGCGTTCACCGACGCCGCGCGCGAGGGACATCTGGGCAAGATTCGCCAGTCCAGCGGAGGCACGCTGTTTCTCGATGAAATCGGCGACATGCCGCTGCACATGCAGACGCGGCTGCTGCGGGTGCTGGAAGAACACGAGGTCGTGCCGTTGGGCGGTGAGCAGGCAGTACCGGTGGATCTGCACATCATCAGCGCCACCCACCACGACCTGCTGCAGATGGTGCAGGCCGGCGAGTTCCGCGAGGATCTTTACTACCGCCTCAACGGCATCACCCTGCAGCTGCCGACGCTGCGCGAGCGCACCGACAAGCGCGAGCTGATCACGGCGCTGCTGGCCGATGACGACAACAACGAGCCGATCCCGAGCATCCACGACGATGCGATGCAAAAGCTGCTGGACTATCCATGGCCCGGCAACATCCGCCAGCTGCGCAACACGCTGCGCACGGCGGCGGCGCTGTGCAGCGACGGCGTGGTTCGCATCGGCAACCTGCCGCACGAGATCACCGAGGGCGATGCGTCGACCGCCGCCAGCCAGCCGAGCAAGGATGCCGCGGCGCCGCTGCAGTCGGCCGAACGCGATGCGCTGCTGCGCGAACTCGAACGGCTGCACTGGAATATCAGCCGCGCCGCCAGTGCGTTGGGCGTCAGTCGCAATACGCTGTACCGCAAGATGCGCAAACACGATATCGCCCTGCCTGGCTGATCAGAAGGTCACGCGCACGCCGCCGTAAAAGGTGGTGGGTGCCGCCGGGCTGTAGAAGCGGTTATCGACACCGGGGCCGTTGCTCACCCCGTCGACAGGTACGCCAGGCGCATTCACGCCCGTAGGATCGCTATAAATCCCGTACGTCGCATATTTGGCGTTGAACACGTTATCGATGGACCCGAACAGCTCCACGTTTCTGGCCAGCTGATAGCTCGCATGCAGGTTCACCACGTGATAGCCAGGAAGCGGCTTGTTCTGGTTCGACTCATCGCCGAAGTAATACTCATTGCTGGCGATGATGATGGAAGCGCCAAGCTTCCACTGCGGCGTGACGGCATAGTCCAAGCCAGCTTTTACCCGATTCTTCGCAATGCCTGGCAGGCGGTCGCCGGGACGCACCTCGATATTGCCGTCCGCATCCTGAAAGGGGTTGGACGGCGACGGCAGCTGCAGAGCGGACTGGAACGTGGCGTCGACATAGCTGTAGCTGAAGTAGATCAACCACTTGTCGGTGGTGTAGTTGAAGCCGGCTTCGATACCTTCGCGCCGCGTCGAACCGATGTTCTGGTAGAAGCCGCTGCTGACCGAGGTGGAAATGCCGTAAATGTCGTCGAACGAATTGGTGCGAAACGCGCCGAGGTTCCACGTCGCTACGCCGCCGGCGGAAAACGCATCCGGGATATTTCCACGCAAACCGAACTCGGCGGTATGCGCTACCACCTGCCGCAGGTTCGGCGGGTCGCCCGCAAGGTTCGACGGCAGCAGGCACGGCTTCAGTGGATCGGAGCATTCGATTTCGCTGGCCGTCGGCGTACGGGTACTGGTGGCGATGCCGGCGTACGCGGTGAGGGTCGGCGATAGTTTGTAGGTGCCACCGACGGCCGGGTTGAAGTGACTGAAGCGGTTGTTGCCATTAAGGCTGGTGCCGCGCTGATCCTGCAGGTCGATGTGCGCTACGTCGTAGCGGCCGCTCGCGGTGAGGGCGACATCGGGCGTCACGTTGAAGGTGTCGGTAAGGTAGCCGCCGATGTCACGATTGTTGGCGGCGAGAATCACCGGCACGGCGCCAAATGGCGAGCTCTCCGGCGTATCGACATAAAGATTGGATGGCAGCACGGTGAGCTGGTCATCGATCACGCCGATCTGCGCGCCGGAATAAAAATGGGTGTGCGCATAATCGAACGTGGCGCCGGCGGTGAACTGGTTATCGTGCCCGAAGATCGACTGATCGTTGCTGATTTGCAGCGTCGCGCCGTGGCTGTAGGAGTCGATGGTCTCGAAATCGTTTTCTCCGATCGGCACCGTGCCGCCCTGCGAAATATCCGGCAGGAGCTGCCCCGCCGCGTTGCTGACCGGCGTCACGCCGTCGGACTGGCACAGCGAACCGGCTAAGGCAGCATCGGTGCAGGCGGTGTAATCGGTGGTGTTACCGTTGGAGACGCGCTGGGTGAACTGGCGGTAGTACAGCACGCCCTGCACCGACCAGTGGTCGGTCGCCTGGTAGGTGCCGTTCAAGGTGACGAAGTTCAGTTCGTTGTCGTTGGCCTGTGGGCCTGTGAACACCAGCCGTCGACTCACGGCCAACTCCTGCGCCGGCGCCGAGCCCTGGCCGTCCAGATGGTTTTCCGCATGCGTGTAGCTGAGGTCGAGCGAGAGTTTGTCCGTGCGCATGCTGAGGTCGGTATAGAACTGCCGCAGCGCATCGGAAGAGAAATCACGCCAGCCGTCCGAATTCAGCGTCTTGGCCGCCGCGTAGATGCCGAACGTGCCGTTGTTGGCGCCGTACTGTGCGCCCGCGGAGCGCTGGCCGAACGAGCCGCCGGAAAGCTCGAGTTCGCCGCCGGTATAGTTGAAGCCGTTTTTCATCTCGACCGAGATCGCGCCGCCCAGCGCGTTCAATCCATACACGGGATTCGAACTGACCAGCTGCACGCGGTTGATCGCCATGTCGGGGAACAGATCCCAGTTCACCGTATCGCCGAACGCCTCGTTGATGCGTACGCCGTTCTGATACACCGCCAAACCTTGCGGCGTGCCCAGCACCGGCGATGCCTCGAAGCCACGGTAGAGGATGTCCGGCTGATACGGATCATTGAGGTTGTCGTTGACGCTGATGCTGCCGAGCTGCGAGTTCAATGCCTGGGTCATGCTGGCCGAGCCGTTGCGCATGAGGTCGGCGGCCGACAGGCTTTGCACGTTACCCGGCACCTTGTCGGCGTCCAGCGCCTTGCCGCCCGGCAAGGCCGTGGCCTGCACCACGACGGTCGCCAGCTGCTTGGCTTCGGCCGGCGTGTTTTGATTCGTCGGCGGTTGCGAGGTGGATGCCGTGGGCGTCGCTGCGTTGCTGCCAGGCGCCTCCTGCGCCTGCGCAAACCCTGCGCCAGTCAATGCCAGAAACAGCAGCGCGCGCGGCAGCATGCGCAGGCGAGAACATCCGTTCATTACTGCGTGATGATCGGTGACATGACCCATCGTATCGGATACCCCAGCCTGATCGGTTTGACGGTCAACGCATTCGCTCGCGCGTCGTGCAATGACGCGCGAGCGAATGCATTGCGCAAAGCTAAAGCAGCGCAGGCCTTTTTGACTACGGGAAGAACTCCCGAATGCCGAACCGCTACCATGCGCTGAGTCCCCGACAGCGAGCGGCCACAGCATGCGTCTATCGCGATTCCTGATGTTGCGCATCGCCGCTGTTTCGCTCGCCATGATGGCATGCGCGCTGCTGCTGGCGCTGTGGCAGGCACGGCTGAACATCGCGCGCGAAGAGCGCGGCGCCACCGAAACAGCGCGCCTGTTCGACGAGCTCGATGGCCTGGAAAGCGGGCCGGCCGGCGATATGCCGGCGCACCTCAGCGCGCTGCGCCAGATCAGCGCGCAAGGCCGGCTGCGGCATCTGCAGCTGCAGCTGCAGGATGACCACGGCAACGATCTGTTACCGCGACTGCCGGAAACATCCACACCGCTGCAGCGCGGCTACGCGTGGCTGCTGCCGCCCGCCTACGGCGGCGTCAAGCCCACCACGCCGCAATGGAACCTGCAGCGCGCGGATGGCCGGAGATTTCACGTGACACTATTGCTTGACCCGGGCAGCGAGCGCAGCGAGTCGCTGACCGATATCGCCGGCCTGCTTGGCATTCTGCTCGGCTACGGCGCGCTGACGCTGCTGGCGGTCTACGTGGCGCTGCGCTTGGCGCTGCGACCGATGCGCAAGATCATCTACGCGATCGGTCAGTACCAGCGCGATCGCTACGACTATCGGCTGCCGCCGCTGCGCCTGCTGGAGTTGCACACGATCGGGCAAGCGCTCAACCACATGGCGCAGTCGCTGGCGTCCTCGCAGGAGGCACGCCGTCGGCTCGACCTGCAGCTGCGCAGCCTGCGCGAGGACGAACGCAGCCGACTGGCGCGCGAGCTGCACGACGAATTGGGCCAGCGGCTCACGGCGATGCGTGCGGACACCGCATGGCTGGTGCGCCGCAGCCTCGGTCAGCCGCCGCTGGCCGATGTCGCCAACGCACTCGCCGAGCACTGCGAACACGTGCGGCACGCTTTGCGCGATCTGCTGCAGCGGCTGCGCGCACGTCAGCCGTATGAGGACGAAGACGAACCGCTGCCCTTGCATCGTCTGCTGCACGAGCTGGTCGACAGCTGGCGCGACATGCCCGATCAGGGCACGCGTTTCGAACTGGCTATGGCGATCGATGAGCATGCCGTCGGCGGCGATGTCGCGCTGACCGTCTACCGGCTGACGCAGGAGGCACTGACGAATATCGCGCGCCATGCGCAGGCCACGCGCGTCGGCATTCGGCTCGCGCTGCACGACGACGGTCGACTGGAATGGTCCGTGTGCGACGACGGCAACGGCTTGACCGATCCCGGGCAGGCGGCCTATCGCGGCAACGGTCTGGTCGGCATGCGCGAACGCGTGTGGGCGCTGCACGGTGAGATCGACATGTTCGCCACTCACCCGCACAGCTCGCGACCGGGGCTGACCATCCGGGCACGATTGCCGCTACAGCCTGTATCGGCGACGTCGCTAACGAACGATCGACTCGCCCATGGTGAGCCGGACTATCCTTCCTGAAGTCTCGCGATGGCGTGCGCGGTTCTCTCAGGGAACCTGGGCAAGCAGCCCGCAGGTCTGCGCGTAACGATACATTTCCAGTGCGCTGTTCAAGCCGAGCTTATGCCGGACGATGGTTTGATAATTGGCCGCTGTCTTCACGCTGAGGCAGCGCTGGCTGGCGATCTGCTCTACCGCGATGCCCTGCGCCAACAGCAGAAAAACGTCAAACTCACGCGGCGACAGTTGCTGATGCGGCAGGTCGCTTTCGCCTTTTCGCATGGCCTGCGCAATATCCACCGAGAGCACCTGCTCACCGGCCGCCACCTGATGCACGGCGTCGATCAGCGATTCCGGTGGGCTGCTCTTGGTGAGATAGCCGCTCGCACCGGCCTTGAGCAGCTGCGCCGCCAGCACCGGGCTGTCGTGCATGGTAAAGATCAGCACGCGCAGCCGCGGCACGCGCTGATGCAGACGCTGCAGGGTTGCCAGGCCGCCCTGGCCCGGCATCGACAGATCGAGGATCAGCACATCGGCCGGTTGCTCCGACAGCCACAGGTAGGCGCTTTCGCCATCGGCGAATTCGGCGACGACCCGCAGCCCCGGCTCCAGCTCCAGCAACCGCCGGTAGCCCGCACGCACCACCGCGTGGTCGTCGGCAAGGACGACCCGCAGCGCTGGCTTGGCGTTTCCTTCCAAGGCGGACCTTCAGCCGGCGTAGGCCGTGCCCTTGGTTTTCGCCACATGCGCGGCAATGGCGTCCATCAATGGCGGCGACAGGCAGTCGTACGGCGTCAGGCCCAGCTCGTTGAGGCGGCCGCGCACCGCATCCATCTTGCTCGGGTCGTAGCCCTGCTCGATGATCGAGGAGACAAATGCGGCAAACGTCGGCGCCGACCAGCCCTCTTCGGACGACAGCTCCGTATGCACGAAGTCCAGGCCGTGGAACGGGTGCCCGGTGTCCTCGATGCGGCCGATCATGTGCGTGCCGCAGACCTTGCAAGCGTGCCGCTGGATGGCTGCTTTGCCATCCACCACGGCGAGCTTGTCGCCGTTCTCTTCCACGCTGACCTTGTCACGCGATACGACAGCGATCTGCGCGAACGTTGCGCCTTCGGGCTTCCAGCATTTGCTGCAGCCGCAGACGTGGTTGTGCGCGGTCTGTGCGCCGACCTTGACCTTGACCGGCTTGTCACTGCAATGACAGGTCAGCGTGCCACCGGCAAAGTTGTCCTTGCCCGGCTTGACGCCGTTGTCGACCGCGGGATGAATATGAGTTGCCATGGTGTCTCTCCTTGATAGAGGTATCACTGGATTCAACCGGCCTTAATTACGCCGGCCACGAGGGTGGCTAGCGGCTGATGACCGCCGATGGATGCAAAGCAAAACGCCGCGGGCCTTCCCGCGTCTGCACGATGTCGTGCGCTTGAATGGACTGGAAAAAAGCTGATCACACGTCGTCGCCACGCCGGGCATGCGCGCTAACGCGGCGTTTAACCCGGATGCGTCGCGTCGATGCGCGCCGTGTTTGTCGAGCATGAGGATCAGCCCATCGCTCAGTAGTGGATCACCGAGCGGATGACCTTGCCGGCGTGCATGAGCTCGAAGGCATCGTTGATGCGCTCCAGCGGCAGCACTTCGGTAATCATCTCGTCGATCTTGATCTCGCCCTTCATGTAGCGATCGACGTAGCCCGGCAGCTGGCTGCGACCTTTCACCCCGCCGAACGCACTGCCGCGCCACACGCGGCCGGTCACCAGCTGGAACGGACGCGTGCTGATTTCCTGCCCCGCGCCGGCTACGCCGATGATGATCGACTCGCCCCAGCCCTTGTGGCAGCACTCCAGCGCCGAGCGCATCACGTGCACGTTGCCGATGCACTCGAACGAATAGTCCACGCCGCCGTTGGTGAGATCCACGATCACCTGCTGGATCGGCGTGTCGGGGTAATCCTTCGGGTTGATGAAGTCGGTCGCGCCAAGCAGTTTGGCCATGACGAACTTTTCCGGGTTCATGTCGATGCAGACGATGCGCGAGGCTTTCGCCATCACCGCGCCCTGCACGACCGACAGGCCGATACCGCCCATGCCGAACACCGCTACCGTGGCGCCCGCTTCCACCTTCGCCGTATTCAGCACCGCACCGATGCCGGTGGTGATACCGCAGCCGAGCAGGCACACCTTCTCCAGCGGCGCGGCCGGATTGATCTTGGCCAGCGAGATCTCCGGCAGCACGGTGTATTCGCTGAAAGTGCTGGTGCCCATGTAGTGCAAAATCGGCTTGCCGTTCATCGAGAAACGGCTGGTGCCGTCCGGCATCAGGCCCTTGCCCTGGGTGATGCGGATCTTCTGGCACAGGTTGGTCTTGCCCGACAGGCAGTATTCGCACTCGCCGCATTCGGGCGTGTACAGCGGAATGACGTGGTCGCCGACTTTCAGCGACGTCACGCCCGGTCCCACCTCTTCGACAATGCCGCCACCCTCGTGACCGAGAATGACCGGGAACATGCCTTCAGGATCGGCACCGGACAACGTAAAGGCATCGGTGTGGCATACGCCCGTGGCGACGATGCGCACCAGCACCTCGCCCGCTTTGGGTCCCGCCACGTCGACCTGCTCGATCGACAGAGGCTTGCCCGCTTCCCATGCAACTGCAGCTCGTGACTTCATAATCCATCGTTCCTTATAACTATCAACAAAACCATTAACCCTCCGCTTAGGTGGGCAGTCAGGAACGTATCATGCACATCAGATGCCAGATGGCGAAAACGCCGGGACACCGTGATTCAGCCACTTGCGGCGACCGTGTCGCGGCGTAATCCGCGTGCTGTATCGGATTCGTGACAGATCAGTGTGCCGCGTGCGGGACAGCCGACACCAAGGAAGTGCGCACTGCCGTGGCAGATGACCGCTTTGCAGAAGTAGCTCAGCTGCCCTGGCGCTTGTGCCGTACCGCGCCGCGTTGCGGGTCGTAGCCCCATATCGCCAGCCCCAGAAAAACGATGAGCGACGCGGCAACCACACCGCACGCAAGCCAGTTCATCTGCCCGTACATGGCGTAGCGGATCAGATCGATGCCGTAGGTAAACGGATTGAAGCGCGCCAGCTGATAGACCACGGTGGCCCCGGATTCCTGCAACTTCCACAGCGGATACAGCGCCGGCGACAGGAAAAACATCGGAAAGATCACGAAGTTCATCGCCCCGGCGAAGTTCTCGATCTGCTTGATGTACACCGATACCAGCAAGCCCAGCGCGCCGAGCATCAGCCCGGTCAGGAACATCGCCGGCAGCACCAGCAGCAGACCGGGCCACCACGGCAGGTCGAGCCGGAACAGCGCGCAGATCGCGAAAAACGCGTATGCCTGCAGGATCGACAAAAAGGTGCCCGCGAGCAGCTTGCACGTCAGCAATACTGAGCGCGGCAACGGCGCTGTCAGCAACAGCCGCATCAAGCCCATCTCACGGTCGTAGACCATCGCCAGCGACGACTGCATGCCGTTGAACAACAGCACGATGCCCAGCAGTCCCGGCACCACGTAAACCTGGTACTCGATATAGGTCGAGTACGGCGGAATCACCGAGACGCCGAAAACGTCGCGGAAACCGGCCGCAAAAATAAGCAGCCACAGGCTCGGCCGCACTAACGCGGAAAGCAGTCGCCCGCGCTGGTGCAGGAACTTGATCGTTTCGCGCGAGGACAGCGCCAGCAGCGCCTGCAGGGCGTGGCTCACGATCGAACCGGAGCGCCTTGCCGGCACGCCTTGCTGCCATTCGGGTTTCGTAGCCATCACACCGCCTCCTCGTGCGCGACCGACGATTCGCCGGTCAGGTCGAGGAAGGCGTCGCGCAGCGAGCGCTGGCCGGTGCGCTCACGCAGTTCCGCCGCGGTGCCCGAAGCGATCCAGTGACCCTTGTGCAGAATGATGACGCGGTCGGCGGATTCGGCCTCGTCCACCAGATGCGTTGCCCACAGCACGCCGACGCCGCGATGCGTGCACAGCGAGTGGACATACGCCACCAGCTGCTCGCGCGAGGCGGGATCGAGTCCGACCGTCGGCTCGTCCATCAGCAGCACGACCGGGTCGTGCAGCAATGCGCGGGCCAGTTCGACGCGGCGGCGATTACCGCCGGAAAGCGCCCGCGCGCGATCCCTGGCCCGCTCCGTCAAACCGATGCGCTCCAGCTCGGCATCGATGCGCGCGCGCGCGCCGCGACCCATGCCATGCAGCCGTGCGTGGAAGCGCAGGTTGGCCACCACGCTCAAGTCCAAATCCAGCGTCGGCTGCTGGAACACCACGCCCAGGCGCGCGAGTGCCTTGCGCGCCTGATGGCGCATGTCGAAGCCCGCCACCTCGATGCGCCCGGCGTCGGGCACAAACAATCCGGTGAGCAGTTGGAACAGCGTACTTTTGCCAGCGCCGTTGGGGCCGAGCAGGGCCACGAACTCGCCCCGTGCCACGTGCAGTGACACGCGGTCCAGCGCCTTGACCGCGCCGTAGGATTTGCTGACCTCCTCCACTGCCAGCGCGAGTGCAGCCTCTTCGGATGGTGCCGACGCGGGCGTGGATACCTCGCTGTGCGCATTCATCGCGCCACGCTCTGCTGCGGCCGCGCGACCCACAACGCCCACCACCACACCGAGGCAACAGACTTCACACACCCTCCTTGCGACGCCAGCTTTCGTCCGGGTCAGACCCGGCCATCTCGGATAGCAGCCCCTGATGGCGCGCCAGCAGCTGACGGCTGAGAGCAGCGATCTCGGGACTGTCCAGATCATGACTATCCGTCGGCTCGACGCGATAGTCCAGTACGACGCGCGCCGGCGTATCGCCGAGAAACAGTATGCGGTCGGCGAGCACCAGCGCCTCATTCAAGTTGTGGGTAACGAAAAGCACCAGCGGCCGCACGCGCGCGCACAGCCGCCGCAGCAGCGCGCGCAGCTGATCGGCTGCCAGCGGGTCAAGCGATACGAACGGCTCATCCATCAGCAGTAGCCAGGGCTCGACCACAAACGCCCGCGCCAGCGCCGTGCGACGCTGCATGCCGCCGGAGAGCTGGTGTGGCCACGCATCGCGGGAAGCGCGCAGCCCGACTTCGTCGAGCAAGCGATCCGCGCACGAAACATAGCTGCGGTCGCGCGCCAGGCGCTCGGCTTCCGCCAGCCGCACGTTCTCGCCCACCGTGAGCCACGGCATCAGCCGCGGTTCCTGGAACACCATGCCCAGGCCCGGCGGTGACTGACCGGGCGCGGCCAGCGGCACGCCGTCGTAGCGAATCGATCCGCTGTAGTCGGCGTCCAGACCGGCGACCATGCTGAGCAGCGTCGTCTTGCCCACGCCGGAAGGCCCGACGATGGCGACGAATTCTCCGTCGGCGATGGTGATGTCGACATCGGCCAGCACCGCGACATCGTCGTAGCGTTTTTCGATGACATGAATGTTCAAGCCTTTCATTCGCGCCACCGCGTCGCGCGTTTTTCCAAAGGCCGCATCACGCCGGCTTCGATGATCATGACAAGCGCAGCAAACGCCAGCGTGTACGCCAGAATGCTGGTGATGTCGAAGTACTGAAAAAAGACCGAGAGTTCAAAACCCACGCCATTGCTGCGTCCAAGCAGCTCGGCCACCAGCACGATCTTCCAGATCAGCGCCAGACCATTGCGGGCCGAGGCGATGAGGTACGGATAAAGCTGCGGCAGGATCACCCGCCTGAGCGTCACCGTGCGCGGTACGCGATATACCTGCGCCACCGCCAGCAGGCGCGCGTCGATCGCCCGCGACCCTTCGCGCACGGTCACCACCACAACCGGAATCTTGTTGAGGGCCACAGCCACGATCACGGCCACTTCCGTAAGTCCGAGCCACAAGTAACACAGGATGGTGATGACCAGCGCCGGAATGTTCAGCGCCAGCACCAGCGGGCCGTCCAGCAGCAAGTTGAGCCTGCGCGAACGGCCCATCATGAAACCGACCACGGTGCCTATGCTCATGGCGACGACGAACGCCGCGAGCACGCGCGCCATGGTGATACCCAGTTCCAACGCAAGCTGACCGCTGCGGGTATCGCGATACATCGCGGCGAGCACCGCGACCGGCGTGGGCAGCATATTGCTGCCCGCCAGTTGCGCCGCGATTTCCCACACCACCGCCAGACCGATCAGCGACGCGACGCGCCACAGCCACCCGCGCCCCGACGGCAGTGACCCACGCCACCGTGTCAGCGCCACCACCTGCGTCTCGGACCTGCCGCCGGCTCGAGGCAGTTCGCCAGTACCCGCGCGATGACGGACAGAACTCATGGCCGACGGAATCCGCTCCAGAACACATCCGCCGGCAGCTCGCTCGTGCCACCCGTAAGTTCGCCGTGGCTTTCTTCGGCGACCAGATGAAACAGTTGTCCGGCGGCCTGGATTTCGGGTGCGCCGAAGCGGTTGACGATGCCGTCCCGGTAACCCTGCCGGATCGCGGCGAAGACCGCATCGTTTTCGGGTTTGACCTTGCTGCGCAGCGGCTGCCAGGCGGCATCCGAGCGCACCAGCTCCTGCTTGGCATCGTAGGTCGCGGCGATAAAGGCCCGCAGGGCATCGCCGTGAGTTTCTGCCCAGCGTTGCGAAAATACCCAGCCCAGCAGCGGCGGGTCGGTCTTGACGCCCAACCCCTTGAGCATCTGCTCCACCGTAATCACCGGCCGCATGCCTTGTGCAACGAGGCTGGCGCCGTACTGCCAGAAGTTGATCACGGCCGGAAGCTCGCCATCGAGCATCAGGTGATTGAGCAGCGGCGCTGCGGCGAACTGTGGTTTCACTGCAGACTGCAGATCGATGCCGTACGTCTTGCGCGCGTAGGCACGCGCGATCAACCAGCTTTTATCCACCGGGCCGCCCGCCACACCGAAGCGTTTGCCGTTGAGGTCGGCGAGCGAACGGATGCCCGCCTTCGGATTGGCAACGACCTCGCCGACCGTCCGGGAAAACGGCACAAACTGGTAGTCCTGACCGCGTGATCGCAGCGTGGCGACCCAGAACCAGTCCGAGACGACCAGATCGACGCTGCCGCCCAGCAACGCCACCTTCAAGGCGTTCTCCGACGCCAGCGGCACCACCGCCAACCGGATGCCATGCTTGCTCGCGAAACCGAGCCTCTGGACGGTATCGATTTCCCACCCGACCGAGCCGAACTCCAGCACTCCGACCCGCAACTCGGGAACGTCGTGCGCAACCTCGGCGCGCGCAGCGGGAGTTGGCATCATCGTGAGGAGCGCGGCACAGAACAGCGCGAACATGCGCGTGATGAAATGAGTCGATGCCATGTTCACTCTCGCCTGTCCGCGTTTCATATGAATACCGCTCCTGCGCAACGCGACGAGTCATGCTGAGCTTTCCCGATACACGCCGATGTGACCTTCGTATCGCAGCTTAGACCACTGGCCGTGCGACGTTTGCTGTGCGATGCCGGACACGCGCAGTCACGGACGGTAGCCCGTGCTGCGTCGTAACTCGGGGCGAGGTCATTGAGCCTTCACCTGCATCGCGACTTACCGCGCGTTCGCGCCATCCCACGATGAGGCCGTGCTGGCATGACATACCTTCGCCGTCGCACGGTGCGCGGTGGCCCACGCTACAACGGCGGCACCGGGATCGAGCGTCGGTGCACGATCCAGGCTTGCCTGGTCCTTCGTGTTCATCGACTTGATCCAGGTGATGATCTTCCACAGGTCACCCGCCTTGGTAATCGTCGTGCCGCCTTGCTGCGGCATCAGGGCGGGGGTTTCCGGGCTTATCCGTGCGAAACCCGCCTCCTGCAGTTTCTGGCTTCCCAGTGCAACGAGGCGGAACAAGGTGTCGTCGCTCGGACCGTAGATCCACACGCCGTTGTTGAGTGGCGGACACATGCCGCCACCGCCGTTGCCACCATGGCAGGCATTGCAGCCGTGATTGAGAAATTGCTCGTGACCCTGGGCGGCGATGGTGCCGTTCTTCGGATCGTAGGGGTTTTTCAGCGAACCTTTCGCGGCCTTGGCGACCACGTCCACCGGGTTGTCGTCGTAGCCGGTTATCGCGTTGACGGCTTCCGTTTTGGCGACCGCGTTGGTCCAGGTTCCGTTCGCCACCTTGTCCTGCAAATCCGAAAATTCGACCCGATCCAGCTGGCCGTCACCGTTTTCATCGGCGGCTTTGAAGTTCAGGTTGGGCATGGCGGCCAGGGCTTCCTTTTCGGTCACGATGCCGGTGTGGCCGGTGTCCATCGACTCGTACGTTGCCGGGACATGAATGCTGGCGGCACCCGCCGGAGCCGCCGACGAACCGGCTTGCCCCGCGGGCGAACCGGCCAGGCTGTTGGTGGCGAGCGCCAGGCTGATACCGGCTACGGCAAAAGCAGCAGCAGTAAAGCTATACACGGTCTTTCGTAACATGGGCCTCTCCTTCGAATAGCTGTATGAATCAATCATCTTCTGCGTGCGCTTGCGCACCATCACCGAACTCCGCGTCGCCAGCCAGTCACGGCACCACAGCAATGCCCCAAGGCAAGCGACCGACGTTTACTGAAACCTCGGGCTTGAGCGATTTGGTATCGACGACCGTCACATCGTTGGTGAAGCCGTTGACGCTATAAAGCTTCGACCCGTCGGGAGACAGCGCCATGTGCCACGGCCGTTGTCCCACCACGATGTAATCGCTCACCTTGTACGTCTTCGTATCGACTACGGCGACGTGGTTCGCCGGCCCCAGCGCAATGAACGCCTGCGAGCCGTCCTTCGACATCACGATATCCACCGGCTGGATGAACTCGGCGCGCATCCCGGGAATGGCAAAGTTGATCGTCTGCACGACTTGATGCGTACGCCCGTCGATCACCGACACCGTGCCGCCGACCTCGGAGGATGCCCAGACGTAGCGCCCGTCGGTCGTGAACGTGGCCACGCGCGGACGCGCACCCACCAGCACGGTAGCGACCAGTTTCAGCGTCTTGTTGTCGATGAAATGGACCAGGCTGCTGCCTTCGGAGGTCGCCACCGTGATCTGGTTGTCCGGGCTCACGCGCATGCCCTCGGGCTCTGAGCCCACGGGAATTTGCGCCAGCACTTTGCCGGTCATCGCTTCGAGCACGGTGACCTGCGAGTTGTCCTCATTGGCGATGTAGACGCGGCTGCCGTCGTTGCTCAGCGCCAGCAACTCCGGGTCGGCCCCCGATGGCAACGTACGCGTCACCGCGAGCTTGGCCACCTCGATGACATCGATGCGGTTGCTGTCACCCACGCATACGTACACCCATTTGCCATCCGGCGACGCCACCACGCCGCGCGGGCGCTGGCCGGTGGGGATGGTCTTGATCGTCTTCAGCGTGATGCTGTCCAGCACCGTCACCGTATTGCCGCGCTCGTTGGTGACGAACAGCGTCGCCGACCATCCTGGTGGGGCGGCCAGCATCAGCAGCAGCAAACACATCGCGGCAAAGCGCGCGTGAGGTCGCTTGGGGTTGGCTGTTTTCATTTGGAGAACTTGCACTGGCTTTGCGGTTGGTCGATACCGAGGGTGTCGGTGTTGTACACGGGGTGCAGAAAACCCGGCTGGGGCGAGACCGACACCAGCGACAGCTGATCCATCAGCAGGATCGGCTGACGTAGCTGGTTATCCCAGCTGCGGAAGTTCATGCTCTCGCCCTTGTAGCCGGCGAGCCTGAGGCTGTCGGCGCTGATGTATTTGCGGATCGCATCGACGTTGCGAGCGCTGCCCTGCTTCACCGCCATCTCCAGCAGACTGGCTGCGAGCCAGCCTTCGTAGTCACGCACCGTGATCTCGCGATTCGCAAGCTTCAGGAAATCGTCGTGGAGCGTCTGCGCCGCGTAGGACTCATACGCGGCGCCCCACGCCGTCGCCTCGAGGCCGTCGGTGCCCACGACGGGCCGCGGATCGGTGGTCCGGTATTGCAGGTAGACCCCGAAGGAATTGGTTTCGTCGGCGACGAAGGCAACGTCGTAATCCGGTACGCCGCGCGTCAGCATCGGCATCTGCGTCTGGATTTCCTGATAACCGGTATCCACGCGGCGTGCGCCGGTCTGCAGCTCGTATGCGCGCTCGGCCACGATCTTGGCGCCGTAGAGCTTGGCCGAACGCGTGATGTCGTTGGCGTACTCCACATCCTCCGGATGCTGGCCGCGCACGAGAAACCAGCGCGTCCATTTCTTCCACACCAGATACTGCGCCAGCGCATCGGTGAGCATCGCGTCGCTGGGAATCAGGTGGAAAACATCGACGCGACACTGGGTCTGGCGCAGCACGTCGTCGCGCGCGCGGATGTTCAGGATGATCGCGTTTTTTGCTTCCGGCAAATCGGCGACCGCCAGCAGGTCCGGCGCTTTCAGGTCGGCGATGATGAGATGCTCACCGGCGGCCAGCATTTTTTTTGCTGCGGCGACCACGTCGCCATCCTCCGGCAGCATCGTCTCGTCCAGCACGTACTTCAGGTCCAGGAATTTTCCCGCTTGGTTGTTGTAGTTGGTTCCCAGACGCACACCGGCAAGCCCTTCGTCAGGAATGACCGCGGGTTTGAGCAGCGACAGTGGCGCCGGCTCCCGGTAGGCCTTGCCCAGATACGCGTAATGCGTAACGAATTCGTTGCTTTTGGCTGCGCTGCTTGCGGCTGGCTTATTGGCCTGCTTGCTGGCTGGTTTGCTCACTGGTGCCGCCGGGCCTGCCGCAGCGAGCGCCGATGCAAACACGGTGGCGATGATGATGGCGATGCGTCGCCTCATCGTGGCGGCTCCGCTGCAGCACCGCTCGGACTTTGCACGGGCGCGAAGCGGCTCATCACGTCGAGTGTCTGTATGGACGCGTCGCTGCCATTTTCCTTGGCGATATCGAGCGCGGTTTTGCCGTCGTCGGAACGCGCGTCGACTTTCGCGCCGGCCTGGATCAGCAAACCGATCAGCGGCGCGTTGTCGTGGCCGGCGGCGACCATCAGGGCGGTGAGTCCGCTCTTGCTGCGGGCGTTCGCATCAGCGCCCTTGCTAACCAGCAACTTGCCCACCTGCTGCGGCGCAACGCCATCGCTGAGGTACAGGCCGTCGTCGACGGGAACATTGCCGCTGCGCTCCGCCTCCAGGTGCGTGGCCACGATCATCAACGGCGTCAGACCGTTGGCACCGCAGGCCGCGTTGGGCGAGGCGCCCGCATTGAGCAGCGTGGTGGCGGCCAGAAAACTGCGGTTTTCGAGCGCGCCACACAGCGGGGTCAATCCTTTGGCATCTTTCACCGTCAGGCTGGCGCCGTGCTGCAGCAGCGCCTCCATCGACGGCACATGATCGCGCTGCGCCGCGGTCATCAGCGGCGTCACGCCGTCTCCGTTGCTTGCGTTGGCGTCCGCGCCCAGCTGAAGCAGCAGCTTGACGGTGTCGGAGTCGCGGGCGCCGGCGGCACTGGTCAGCGGGGTGGCGCCCATGGAGTCGCGTGCATTGAGATCCGCCCCATGCGCGGCGAGAAACTTGATGCGCGCAGCGTCGGATGCCACCACCGCCTGCGCCAGTTCGGCACTGCGGTCGGCGCCTGCGGCGAGCGATTTCTTGATGTCCTGCAGCGTGACGGTTTCGCCGGGCGCCGTCTGCGATGTGTCGACGTGGATCAGCTCCGTATCAAGCGGCTGCTGATAGCGCGCGTAGCTGCTGGCGCCCATCGAATAGGGTCCGTGCGACGGCAGGTTGCCCTGCACCACGCATTCGCTGCACTGGACCAGCGGCACGCCAAAGTCGTCGAGAATCGCCTTGATCTTGTCTGCCGATGTATCCAGCGCGTTGTCCAGCGCATATTTGAGAACCACGTCGTTTTCGCGCACGCCGATGGCCATGGCGTATTCCAGCTGCACGTGGTCGGACATCAGGTTCACCGGTTGCAGCACGATCGGCGCGTGTTTCTTCACCTGGGCGTAAGCGGCAAACGGCCCCCATGTGCCCACCACGTCGAGCTTGCCATCCAGCACCTGTTCAACCTGTCGCCACTGCTGCAGGGCGCCATTGTTACTTTCGGTGTCGTAGCTGACGCTAAGCACGTGGACATCGTTCTTGATACCGTTTTCGGCCAGCGCCTGGCGCACGGCCGAGGTCTCATACACGCCGACGCGCAGCTTCTTCAGCGCAGGGTCGGTGAGGCTCTTGATATGGATGCCGCTGTCCTTGCCATATGCGAAAACGTAGGTCGAACGGTAGATCGGGTCGGTCATCAAAACGCCGGAAACGCTGTCCGGAATATCGACCACGAGATCGCAGTTTCCCAGCGGCTCGGCCGCGCTGCCGAATGCTCTTTTCACGAATCCGGATTCCAGATAGGACATCCAGTAGAACCGCACCGTCGTGTGCATGGCGTCGGCCAGCACTTTGACGATCTGGTTGTCGATGCCGTCGCCATTGCGGTCCGAAAACGGCATGTTGGCGGGATCTGCACAGGCCGTCAGCGGCCGCATCTGCTGGTGCAGGGCGGCGTCTTTTGCAGCGGTCTGGTCGGCCGCCGTCATCTCGCTGAACTTCTGGTCGAGGTTGTAATAGGTTTTTTCCTGCGCCGGCGCCAGTCCGGCCGCCATCAGCGCGAGGCCTCCAGCGAATATTGCAGTGCCGAATTTCATTTCATTGACCGCACTTTGAAAGGACTTTCCACGTTCGTCGCCGACACGTGACGTTTGCGCATCGAAGCCGGGGTTGCACACAGCAACCCCGGCCCGACTTCAACATGCAGCGTTGATTCGTACACTTCTACAAATCAACGCTGCACACGCTCTCACTTTGTGGTGTCGACGGCCTGGTGTTCCGATCCGCCGAGGCGGAACGTATACAGGGTGCCACCCAGCGGCACGAGGTTGAGATTGGTGGACTTGGCCATGGCCGTCGCACCAATCGCACCGTACTTGTCGCTGAAGTTCAGACCCGCAGAAACCGGCAGGCCGCTCCAACCACCGATGCCGGCGAACACCGACACGTACTGCTGGCCGTTGATCTTGTAGCTGATCGGGTTGCCGATGATGCCCGAGCCCAGGTTACGCGCCCACAGCTCCTTGCCGGTCTTGGAATCCACCGCGCGGAACTTGCCGACCATGTCGCCGTAGAAGACCACGCCGCCAGCTGTAACCAGCGCACCGCTCCAGGTCTGGTACTTGTTGGGGTTCTTCCACACGATCTTGCCGGTGTCGACGTCGAAGGCCTGGACCTGGCCCGCAAGGCCCGCCGTGGGCTCGTACATGTACACGTTGGCGAACGCGTAGCCGGAGCCCTGCTGCGTGCTGGTGCGCTTCAACGGCGTATCTTCCATGCACCACTGGTTGGTCGGCACGTAGAACACCTGCGGGTTACTCGGATCCACCGCCACTGGCTGCTGATCCTTGCCGCCCATGGCGCCCGGGCAAGCCTGCACGGCCTTGTCAACGCCGAACGGCGAATGCGCCTTGACCTTGATTGGGCGATCCGTGCCGCCCACGTCGATCTTCTCGGCCCAGTTCACCGGAACGAAGTTGTGCGCGCGCAGCAGCTTGCCATCTCTGCGGTCCAGTACGTACGCGAAGCCGTTGCGGTCGAAATGCACCAGCACCGGGCGATTCTTCTGGCCGTCGATGTCCATGTTGACCAGAACACTTTCGTTGATGGCGTCGTAGTCCCACTCGTCGAACGGCGTCAGCTGGTAGGCCCACACCATCTCACCCGTGGAAGCATTTCGCGCAATGAGCGAGAGCGACCATTTGTTGTCCTGCGTGCCGTCGTTGCACTTTTCCCACGTGTCGTTCTTGCAGCGATACGAAGGGCTCCACGTGCCGGGATTGCTGGTGCCGTAGTAGATCAGGTTCAGCTTCTCGTCGTAGCTGATCCAGCCCCAGACGGTGGCGCCGCCGCGCGTATGCTCGTCCCCGGGATACTCATCGACGCCGCGAAAGGTCTTCAGGGTGCCATGCTTCGGTACGGCCTTATTGGTGTCCGCCGTCATGCCGACATCTTTGGCCGTACCGTTGTTGAAGAAGCCCCAGACCTTCTTGCCATCGTCGATCGAGTAGGCCGCAACGCTGCCGCGCGCCGCAAGCTCCGCACCGCCGTAGCCGATGATGATGTTCTTACCGGCAATCACGCCCGCGCCGGTCATGGTCTGACCCTTTTCCGGAGAGGCGAGCTTGTCGCTCCAGTCCACTTTGCCGGTCAACGCATCTAGCGCGATCAGGTAACCGTCCAGGGTATGGAAGATCACCTTGCCGTCGGCATAGTTGAGGCCGCGGTTCACGGTGTCGCAACAGGCGATGGCGACGGCGCTGTCGTCACGGCCGTCCTTCTTGACGTAATTCCAGACCGTCACCGGCTCATCCGGGTTGGACAGATCCAGCGCCTGCACGACGTTCGGCCAGCCGCTGACCAGAAACATCATCGGCTTGCCGCCCACTTGCACAACGATCGGCTGACCTTCTTGGCCACGCAATGAACTGAGCGACTGGCTCCACATGAACTGCATGTTGCCTGCGTTGCCGGCGTTGATCTGCGTCAGCGGACTGAAACGCGTCAACTCGTTGTTGCGACCCGGCGCGGGCCACAAGTCCGGGTTTTCTGCGCTCTTGGCAATGCTTGACGTCGCGCTCATATCGCTTGTCTGGGCCACCGCCGTCGCACCGACGGTCAACCCCAGGCCGGCCAGCATGGTGACGCACCACGTAAACCGCCGTGAACGGCCACTGTTTTGAGAACTCATGGTGATTTCCTCTCCTCTGCGTGTCACTGAAAATCATTCTGGACATTGATCCAGGGATGGCCGCATACCGGTCTTTGGTTCCTGTAGCGCACCGGGTGCACAGCTATTGGCGGCCGCACCCCGGCATCCTGCACGCAGCCGTTGTATTACTGCGTTGGTAACTGCAGATTGCGTGCCAGATGCCAATGCCGAAATAGCGCCTAGATTCAACGCATTGGAGACACCGCTGCGGGGTTGTCTCGATGGGTGTCACGAATCCGGTACATCGTTGTACCGGTCACATGACAACAATCAAAGAAGAGGCGGAGTGAGTTCATCGCAGGGGAAGTTGAGCGCCGGCATTGACCCGCTCACCGGCGGCGGCAGCGTGCGTGCTTCCCACGCAGCTACAGCGCGTGGCCACAAGAGCACGACTATTTGCCAAACAGCTTCGACAGACAAACCCTGATCGGAGCGCTTCGCGTCGATCAGCCGGACGGCGGAGACCCACCGGCAATCAGATCGAGCTGGCGTGCCTTGATGTAGTCGTAGATCGCGTGGATGTCCTTTTCCCCGAGCACTCCCGCCCATGACGGCATGCCCTTGGCCGACCTGCCGCCGAGCACCGTGCCGAGAAACTGCGGGTACGTCATGCCATTGGCCATCGACTTGCGCAGATCCGGCGCGTATACGCCGCCCACCGCATCTTTGCCATGGCAGCGGAAGCAGTAGGCGCCGTACTTCTCGTAGCCATGGGAAACCGCCGGCGTCACGCTGGTCTGATCCGCGGCAGTGAACACCGCGATATCGGTCTGCACGCTCCTGCCGTGGATGTCCTTGTATGTATTCATCGACACCGCAGCATTGGCACCCGACTTCGATGCACTCGCCGCAGCCAGTGTGCTGGGTTGGGCTTCAGTTTGGCCGTCCGACATATTGGAACTGGCTGCATGGACGTCAAAGGCGTGGAAAAAGAGCGATGTTGCGCAAAAAAACAGGCTCAACACTTTCCGTAGCGGTTTGATCATGAGGCATGCACTCCATAAAAAAATGGTGGGCAGGGCATGGGAGGAATCACAGAGCAGGCGTATCGTGCTGCGCGCTGTGGATACCATGACCGGACACCTGCACGACATGCTTTTTTCAGATCGCCCGAAGGTGTGCCGTGTCGTTCTTGATGCTCGAATCGAACCGGATTTTAAGCGCGAGATCGTCTTTGCGCGCGGCCACCGACATAGGGAACGAATACATCAGACAAACCGGTAGAGCACGTAATGGGCAACGACGAAAACGTCAGATCCGCAAAGTTTTTGAAGCAGGCGCCAATGGTCGGCTGCCATCTAATCAACACGTCGAGCACGCCGTTTTCGTCATCTTCTAGCACGCTGCGCGCGGCAGCGACCAGTCGATCGGGGCGCTTCCACGCTCTTCCAGATAGCGATTGGCCGCGGAGAAATGTCCGCAGCCGATGAAGCCGCGATGGGCGGAGAGCGGCGACGGATGGACGGATTTCAGCACGCAGTGGCGCGTGGTATCGATCAGCTGTCCCTTCTTCTGCGCGTACGAGCCCCACAGCAGAAACACGATGCCCTCGCGCTCGCGGTTGAGCGCGTCGATCGCCCGGTCGGTGAAGCCTTCCCAGCCTTTGCCCTGATGCGCGTTGGCCTGCCCTTCTTCCACGGTGAGCACGCTGTTGAGCAACAGCACGCCCTGATCGGCCCACGAGGTGAGGCAGCCGTGATCGGGTCGCGGAATGGCGAGATCGCGCTGAATTTCCTTGAAGATGTTTTCCAGCGACGGCGGCACGCGCACGCTCGGTCGCACGGAAAAGCACAGGCCGTGAGCCTGACCGGGGCCGTGATAGGGATCCTGTCCGAGAATCACCACGCGCACCTTGTCGAATGGCGTGTGTTCGAAGGCGGCGAAAATTTCCGGGCCGGGCGGATAGATTTTCTTGCCGGCCTGTTTTTCGCTGCGCAGAAAAGCAGCCAGCGACTGCATGGCCGGGGTCAGCAAGGCATCGCCGATGCGCGCCTTCCACGACGGCTCCAGTTTGATGTGATCGCGTTTGACCTGTTCGTCGCTCAAGCCGTCGAACTCACTTACGCGCCGGTGGCGCGACTGCGCAAATGCTGGGCCACGCGCAGCTGAAACAGCAGCTTGGTCACCAGCAGTTTCTCCTCGACCGGCTTTTCGACCAGATCGTTGGCGCCGGCCTTGATCAGGGCGGCTTGGTTGGCCGGGTTTTCATCACCGGTCATCACCAGCACCGGCAGCCGGCCCTTTCCGTAGCCGAACTCGTTGCGGATGCGCTCGAGCAGATCGCCGCCGGTGAGCTCGCCTTTCAGGCTCACGTCGGTAAGCACTACGTCGGCACCGGTCCAGCCCAGGACCTTGTCGGTTTCGAGCATGGCCAGCGCGTCTTCGACGCTGACTACATGACGCACGGTGAGGCCGATCTTTTCGAGCATGCGGCGCGTGGCCAATGCCACCACGCGGCTGTCCTCGACATACAGCACGGTGCCTTCGGCCTGCATCTGCGGGCTGACATAGCCGCGGATAAATTCGGCCAGCGCCTGCAAGCCCAGCGCCTTGTCGAAATAATCGGTGACGTCCTCGCCGAGCGAGCGGCGCAGCAGGCGATCGTCGACATCGCCGGAAACCACCACGATCGGCACGTAGGCCTGCGACGCGGTGGAACGCACGGATCGCGCCAGGTCGAGCCCGTCCATGTCGGGCAGACGCAGCGCGATGGTAATGAAGTCGAAGGCACTCTCTTGCAGCAGCTTCAGCGCGTCGGCGCCGCTGCCGCTGCCGATGACCTCGACTTCGGGTAGCTCGGCCAGCAGCACGCGGGTCAGCAGCTGACGCACCACGCGCGAACCGTCGACCACCAATACGCGCGGCGCTGTCGTGGTGAGACGGTTGCTGATGGTCGCGATCATTGCGTTATTCAACTTGCCTTACTCGTTGCCGTACGTGCTACGTGAATCTTCAACCCTACTATCTCAACATGTACGCGAACGAACCGCGAGCATGCCTGGTCTGAGCCGTCGTTTGACCTTGAGAGTGCCCGGAACACCCGGCGATGCCTGCGACGCGCGTCACTACTGTCAGCCGACCCGATGCTCAAGCCGCCTTGCGCAACTGCCAGGCGCTGACCAGCCGAGCGCCAAACCAGCCCAGCAAGGCCGCGGCCAGCGGCACCGCCAGCAGCAGCCACAGCGGCAGACCGCCGACCTGCAGCTTGCCATCGTAGGCCTGACTGAGCTGCGCCACCGGGTCGGCCAGGGCAAACTCGATGCCGATTGCAAGCAGGGCGGCCAGCATGCCGCTGAACAGGCCGTACCAAATGCCTGCGTAAAGATACGGCCTGCGCACGAAGGCCCCGCTGGCGCCGATCAGCAGCAGCACACCGATCTCTTCATGCCGGCTGGCAATATCGACGCGCACCGTATTGCCCACCACCAACAGCGCCGCCAGAATCAGCAACGAGGCCAACACCAGCACGGCGCGATTGCCTACCGCCAGCAGCGCATCGAGGCGCTGCCGCCAGGTGCCGCTGTCCTGCACCATGTCGACACTGTGCATGGCCCGAATATCCGTGACCAGCTGGCCGATCGCCGCGGCGCCGAGCTCCTCGTGCGGCTGCAGCTGCAGCACGTAGGGCAGCGGATTGTTGTCCAGCGTTTTCAGGGCGCCGGTAAAACCCTGCATCTTGGCCAGCTCGTCCATACCCTGCTGCGGCGTCTTGACGCTGACCGAGGCCACTTCCGGCCGCTCGCCGAGCTGCTTGGCCAGTAGCTGAGCCTGCTGCGCGCTCTGATCGGGCTGCAGGAACACGCTGATGGCCTGACTCTGGCCCAAGGTCTCGCCCAGCTTCTGCACATTGCCAAGCAACAGGTAGAACGCCAGCGGCAAGGCCAGCGCCAGGCCCATCACGGCGATCGTCAGCAGGCTGCCCAGCGGACGCGAGCCGAGCCGGCGCAAGCTGGCGACCGCGCTCCAGCCGTGATGCTCTTGCCAGCTGGCGAAGCGTCGGCCCTGGGTTTTCTCGGCGCGCGGCGATGAGGCCTGATCGACGGGGAAGTTCTCCGGCGGCATGCTCACAGCACCTCCTGTGCGGCCAGATCGGCGACCAGACGGCCATGATCGAGAACGATGACGCGCTTCTTCATGCGTTTGATCAGCGGCAAATCGTGGCTGGCGATCAGCACCGTGGTGCCGACCTGCTGAAATTCGCCGAACAGACCCATGATTTCCATCGCCAGCTGCGGATCGAGATTGCCGGTGGGCTCGTCGGCGATCAGCAGGGTCGGCCGCGCCACGATGGCGCGGGCGATACCGACGCGCTGGCGCTCGCCGGCGGAGAGGGTCGCCGGCAGCTGACGCTCATAGGCTAGAAGGCCGACTTTCTCCAGCGCGGCGCGCACGCGGCGGGCGCGCTCGGGACGAGCGACGCCGCCGATAGTCAGCGGCAGCTCGACATTGGCGAACACCGTGCGCTCCATCAGCAGCCGGTGATCCTGAAACACCATGCCGATGCGCCGGCGCAGCTTAGGCACGCCGCCGCCGCGAACCTTCGCCAGGTTCTGTCCGTCCAGCATGATCACGCCGTGCGACGGCCGTTCGATCAGTCCGAGCAGGTTGAGCAACGTGCTCTTGCCCGCGCCGGAATGGCCGGTGACGAAAGCCATTTCGCCCGTAGGCACCTCAAAGGAAAGCTGCGACAGCGCCTCGTGCCCACCGTCGTAGCGTTTGCTGACTTGATCAAAATGGATCACCGAGCGTCCCCGAACCTGCGTGTCGTGTTGCCAGCGGCAAGGATAAGGGAAGCACGCGCCCAATGGCTGGCCCGCATGCGTTGCGGTCGCCGCCGCTTCAGCCAGGACGACCGCGATCCTGCTCACGATTTTTCTGATCCCCTTCGCGGCATAGGCTGCGAAAGGGATGGTGCCATCAGCGGCCGGTGAACAGTCGCGTCAGCCGGCTGAACAAGCCGGGTTTTTTCGCGCTCGGCGCGTCGCCGGCAGGCTTGCTCGCTGCGTTGCCGGAGGTCACTGCGACCTGGCGCGAGGGACGGCCGCCGTTCGACGAAGCTTCTGCACCGCTGCGCTCGCGCGGCGGACGGCGCTCGCCGCGCGGTGCGCGGCTGCCTTCCTTCGCACCGACCAGCGTCTGAGCATCGCCACTCTGGATCGCTGCGCCGACGGATTCCGCCACGCCTTCGCGGCGACGGTTGCGGCCACCGCGACGACGACGCGGCTTGCGCACCGCATCGCCAACCTCACCACCGGCACCCGCCGGATCGGGGGACGCCGAAACAGCGACGCCTTCGGTCGCATGCACCGGCACGTCGATCGGCGCGGATTCAACGGCAGCTGCCGCCACGTCCGGCCGGCGCTCGCGCGGTGGACGCGAAGCGGAGGAAGACGAGCGCGAACCGCCGGCGCTACGACTACCACCCGTCCCGCGGCTGCCATCGCGACTGCCGCCACCGGCACCGCCGGAACGCCGCGGCTTCTCGCCCGGACGCGGCGGCACGATGTCGCCGAACTCGGCGCTGTCGGCGGCCGTGTTGGCAGCGAACTCGGCGTCCATTGCCTTCGGCTTGGGCATGATCAGCAGATCGGCATCCATGCTGGCGACCGGGATGCTCTGGCCGATATAGGTTTCGATATCCGGCAGCGACATCGCATACAGGTCGCAGGCGAAGCTGATCGCATCGCCCTCGGCGCCCAGACGCGCAGTACGCCCGATGCGGTGCACGTAGTCTTCGGCGTCATGCGGCAGGTCGTAGTTGAAGACGTGGCTGACGGCGGGAATGTGCAGGCCGCGGGCGGCCACATCGGTCGCCACCAGGATATCCAGCTGGCCTTCCTGGAAACGCTGCAGCAGCTTCTGCCGCTTCAGCTGCGGCACGTCGCCGGAGATCGCGCCGGCGCGGTAACCCTGGCGCTTCACGCGGTCAGTCACGCGCTCGGCCGCGGCCTTGGTATTGACGAAGATGATGCTGCGCTCGGCCGCGGTGCGCTCGAGCAGGTTCAGCAGCAGCGGCAGCTTTTCTTCCTTGGCCGGGAAGTAGACCAGCTGGCGCACCTTGTCGGCGGTGACGTTGTCGCTCTCGACCACCAGCTTTTCGGCGTTGTGCATGTGCTCGTAGGCCAGCTCCAGCACGCGATGGCTCAGCGTGGCGGAGAACAGCAGCACCTGGCGCTGCTCGCGCGCCGGCAGGCGGCGGAAGATGAAGCGCACGTCGGCGATGAAGCCCAGATCGAACATGCGATCGGCTTCGTCGATCACCATGACCTCGACGCCGTTGAGGCCGAACACGCCCTGCTTGTGATAATCGAGCAGGCGACCCGGCGTGGCGATGATGATGTCGCAGCCGTCCTTCAGCTGCTGGCGCTGCTTCTCGTAATCGACGCCGCCGTAGATCAGCGCGCTGCGCAGGCCGGTGTGCCGGCCAATCGCCTTGGCGTCCTTGTCGATCTGGATGGCCAGCTCGCGGGTCGGTGCGATGATCAGCGCGCGCGGATCGCTGTCCTTGCGCTCGGCCACGGCGGGCGTAGTGAGCAGGCGATTCATCATCGCGACCAGGAAGGCGCAGGTCTTGCCGGTGCCGGTCTGGGCCTGGCCGGCGACGTCGCGCCCGCCAAGTGCCAGCGGCAGGGTCATTTCCTGGATCGGCGTGCAGCGGGTGAAGCCGCTCTCGTCGAGGCCCTGCTGCAGCAGCGGATGAAGATCGAAGTTGGTGAAAAAGGTATCGGTGAGTACGGTCTGTGACATAAGTGGAATAAGGGCCTTGGCCGCAACGGCAGCTTGCCGTCGTGGCGACGTGATGCGCTGCACCCGCTTCATTGCCGGTATCGGCACATGGCGGTGCAGGACGGGTGCGCGGGGCGCAGTGAAGCCTTGGTTCACTGTCGAATAGTCGGCAAGGTCGCGCCGCGGCTGGCGACGCCGGGTTTGACGGCGGTCCGACGGGCGGTTTGCAAGGCCGCCCTTGAATCGTGCCCGGAGTTACGCTGCAATGAAGCTCCGCCGGTTCGGCGATGCCTCTATTCAGCCCCAACTCTGGCTTCATGGGCACGTGAGTGTAGCTGATGAAGGCCTGCCGCCGTCACTCCTTGCATTTATTCGCCCGCCGCCCCATTTATTCCTTCTGCGATTTTCGCCCCACAGCCTCGGAGATTCCCGTGAGCGACCTGATTACCCATGTAACCGATGACGCCTTCGAACAGCAGGTGCTCAAGTCCGATACGCCCGTGCTGCTCGATTTCTGGGCCGAATGGTGCGGCCCGTGCAAGGCCATTGCGCCGATGCTGGACGAGCTGGCCAAGCAGTACGAAGGCAAGCTGCGGGTGGTCAAGGTAAACATCGATCAGAACCAGCAGACGCCGCGGACCTACGGCGTGCGCGGCATCCCCACCCTGATGGTGTTCAAGAACGGCAAGGTCGAAGCGACCCAGATCGGCGCCGTGAGCAAGGGTCAGCTGACCCAGATGATCGACAAGGCCATCTGAGCTAGCTCAGAGCCAAACCGCTTTACCGCGCCTGTCTGACCGAGTCAGGTAGGCGCACGAGGCTTTACGCCGGCACCTGACGAGTGCTAGATTCAATCAGTCCGTCGGGACAGTCCTGTCCCCGAGCGCCTTCTGCGCGACGCACAAACACCCCTCCTGAAGTTCAACGGCGCCCCGCGAGGATAGCCCGTGTCTGATAACGAAAATAAAAACCCCAACGACGCCAAAAGCGCCGATACCAAGCCTGCATCCGAAGGCAAGCCCGAGCCGCGCCAGCGCGCGCCGCGCCGCACCGCGGCGGAGATGGCTGCCGCGCGGGCCGCGGCGGCTGAGAAGTCCGGCGCAGCGCACGCACCGCCGGCCCAGCAGCCGAACGTAGAGCGCTCCACGCCACAGGCGTCGGCACCGGCAAATCCGCCGCCTGCAGCATCGTCTTCCCATCAACCGCCTCTGCCTTTGCCTCGCGCCTCGCATGAGCCGCGCGAACCGGCGCCGTCTCACGGCAATAGCCACGGCAACGAGTCCGCCCAGCCGGGCAATACGGCGCAGGCGCCGAACCCGAACGCGGCGCCTCGCGATGGGAATCAGGCGCAGCCGCACGCTCCCAGCGCCAACCAGAATTCATCAAACCAGACGTCATCCAACCAGGGCTCATCGAATCAGGGCGCGTCACCGCCGTCTTCGAATCAGCCTTCGTCTGGCCAGCCATCGTCGACGCCACCTTCGTCGAACCAGGGCCAGCCCAGCCAGCATGGCTCGAACCCGGGCCAGCCGAACGGCGGCCAGGGTCAGAATCCGAACGGCGGCTCCAACGGCGGCCAGAACGCCGGGCAGCATCCGAACCAGGGCAATAACCCGAACAACCCCAACAACCCACGCGACCGCGACCCGCGCGGCCGCCGCCGTCGCAACGAGCGCAACGAGCGCGGTCCGCAGCAGGGTTCGCAGCGTCCGCAGAACAATCCGCGGCCGAATCCGAACGGTCTGCCGGTCGACGACGACAACGCCGATCCGGGCAGCAACGATCGCGTCATCAACCTCACCGAGCTCAAGCGCATGAAGGCGCCGCAGCTGCTGGAATTCGCCGAGTCGCTCGGCGTCTACGAAGGCGTGGCGCGCGCGCGCAAGCAGGACGTGATCTTCAACGTGCTCAAGGCGCACGCCCGCTCCGGCGGCGGCATCTGGGCCGAAGGCGTGCTGGAAATCCTGCAGGACGGCTTCGGCTTCCTGCGCTCGGCCGATGAGTCCTACCTGGCCGGTCCCGACGACATCTACGTGTCGCCCAGCCAGATCCGCCGCTTCAACCTGCGCACCGGCGACTACATCACCGGCCGCGTGCGTCATCCGAAGGAAGGCGAGCGCTACTTCGCCATGCTGCGCGTCGACGACATCAACGGCGATCCGCCGGAAGCGTCGAAGAACAAGATGCTGTTCGAGAACCTGACGCCGCTGTTCCCACGCAAGGCGTTCAAGCTCGAACGCGGCAACGGCTCCAGCGAAGACATCACCGGCCGCGTGCTCGATCTGATCGCGCCGATCGGCAAGGGCCAGCGCGGCCTGATCGTGTCGCAGCCGAAGTCCGGTAAGACGATGATGCTGCAGAACATCGCGCAGGCCATCCAGTACAACCATCCCGAAGCGCATCTGATCATGCTGCTGATCGACGAGCGTCCGGAAGAAGTCACCGAGATCGCCCGCACCGTGCGCGCCGAGGTCATTTCCTCGACCTTCGACGAGCCGGCCGTGCGCCACGTGCAGGTCGCCGAGATGGTGATCGAGCGGGCCAAGCGCCTGGTCGAGCACAAGAAGGACGTGATCATCCTGCTCGACTCGATTACGCGTCTGGCGCGCGCCTACAACACCGTGATCCCCAGCTCCGGCAAGGTGCTGACCGGCGGCGTCGACGCCAATGCGCTGCAGCGGCCCAAGCGCTTCTTCGGCGCCGCCCGCAACGTCGAGGAAGGCGGCAGCCTGACCATCATCGCCACCGCGCTGACCGAAACCGGCAGCAAGATGGACGAGGTGATCTACGAGGAGTTCAAGGGCACCGGCAACATGGAAGTGCATCTGAGCCGCCGCATTTCCGAGAAGCGCGTGTACCCGGCGATCGACATCAACCGCTCCGGCACCCGCCGCGAGGATTTGCTGATCGATCCCGACCTGCTGGCGAAGATCTGGATCCTGCGCAAGCTGCTGCACCCGATGGACGAACTGAGCGCCATCGAATTCATGCTCGACAAGATGAAGAACACCAAGTCGAACGACGAGTTCTTCAATTCGATGAAGCGCTAATCGCCTGAGACAGGCGCTAGACGAAGAGGCCGGCGAATTGCCGGCCTCTTCGTTTCTAGCTGTCGCACCGAAGGGCGGGCGGCTGCGGTGCGCCAATCCACGCCGCATAGACCGCGAGCATCATCTGAACTCTCGCGTACAATTATCCGTCGGCCGGCCCTTTTGTTGTCATGCCGCGCCCCCCATTAGTCTGTGCACATCCAAGCAAGGCGAGTCCCCGTGTCCATACCCAGCGCCGTCAAGAACACGCCGATTCAGGGCCGCCAGCAGCTCATCGATTACCTTGCCGCCGGCGAAAAGCCGCGCGAGGCGTGGCGCATCGGTACCGAGCACGAAAAGTTCGGCTTCCGCACCGACGACCTGCGCGCGCCGACCTTCGAGGGCGAGCGCGGCATCAAGCATCTGCTGGAAACCATCGCCACCCGCTACGGCTGGAACGTGACGCGCGAGGGTGAGAACCCGGTGGCGCTGTCGCGCGACATGGCCTCGATCACGCTGGAGCCGGCCGGCCAGCTGGAGCTGTCCGGCGCGCCGCTGGAAACCATCCACCAGACCTGCACCGAAGTGAACACGCACCTGGAAGAAGTGCGCTCGATCGCCGACGGGATGGGCCTGGGCTTTCTCGGCATGGGCTTTCAGCCGAAGTGGAAGCGCGACGAGATGCCGTGGATGCCGAAAGGCCGCTACAAGATCATGCGCGAATACATGCCCAAGGTTGGTTCGCTCGGCCTGGACATGATGACGCGCACCTGCACGGTGCAGGTGAACCTGGATTTTTCCAGCCAGGCGGACATGATCAAGAAATTCCGCGTCAGCCTGGCTCTGCAGCCGATCGCCACTGCGCTGTTCGCCGACTCGCCGTTTACAGAAGGACGTCCAAACGGCTATCTGTCGTATCGCTCGCACATCTGGACCGATACCGACAAGGATCGCACCGGCATGCTCGACTTCGTCTTCGACGACAGCTTTGGCTATGAGCGCTACGTCGATTACATCCTCGACGTGCCGATGTATTTCAGTTTTCAGGACGGCAAATACATCGATCTGGCCGGGCAGGACTTCAAGCGGTTCATGGCCGGCGAACTGGCGCAGCTGCCGGGCACCAAGGCGACCATGAAGGACTTCGCCGACCACCTCACCACCGCCTTTCCGGAAGTCCGCCTCAAGCAGTACCTGGAAATGCGCGGTGCCGACGGCGGCCCGTGGAACCGGCTATGCGCCCTGCCCGCGCTGTGGGTCGGCCTGCTGTACGACGACGAGGCACTGGACGCCGCGTGGGACTTGGTCAAGGACTTCAGTCGCGAGGAACGTCATGCCCTGCGCGATGGCGTGCCGAAATATGGCCTCAAGCTGCCGTTCCGCAACGGCACCGTGCGTGACCTGTCCGAAGAAGCGTTGAAGATCGCCAGCGCCGGCCTCAAACGCCGCGCACGCCTCAACCAGCACGGCGCTGACGAAAGCATCTTCCTCGAGCCGATGATCGAAATCGTCCAGGCCAACCAGACCCCCGCCGAGCGCAAGCTTGAACTCTTTCACGGCCCCTGGAACGGCAGCGTCGATCCGGTTTTCCGCGAGTTCGCGTACTGAGACAGCCCGCGGCGCAATCGCGTAGGTTGGGGTGAGCGCCAGCGAACCCCAACAACCGTCGCGCATCCTGTTGGGTTTCGCTGGCGCGAACCCCAACCTACGTCGCGATAGACCAGGCGACTGACTCACCAGCGCGCATCGGCTTGCACGTCGACCCCGCCAACGGATATTCGGCCGGCACGATCCACGGCGCGCGCTCGAGCGCGATGCGTTCCTTATTGCGCGGCAAGCGATAAAAATCCGGGCCATGAAAGCTGGCAAAAGCTTCGAGCCGATCGAGCTGACCTACCTGCTCGAATGCTTCGGCATACAGCTCCAGCGCCGCGTGCGCCGTGTAGAGCCCGGCGCAACCGCAGTCCGTTTCCTTCGCTTCGCGCGGATGCGGCGCGCTGTCGGTGCCCAGGAAAAAATGCGTGTCGCCGCTGGTCGCCGCCTGAAGCAACGCCGTGCGATGCGTCTCCCGCTTGAGGATCGGCGCGCAGTAGTTGTGCGGGCGCATGCCGCCTTCGAACAGTGCATTGCGATTCAGCAGCAAATGATGCGCCGTGATTGTGGCGGCCACATTCGCCGGGGCACCGCTGACGAACTCGACCGCATCGCGCGTCGTGATGTGTTCGAGCACCATGCGCAGCGCCGGAAACCTGGCCTGCAGCGGCAGCAAATGACGCTCGATAAAAACGCGTTCGCGATCGAAGATGTCGATATCCGGATCGGTGACCTCGCCATGCAACAGCAGGGGTAGATCGTGCCGCTCCATCGCTTCGAGCACGGGGTAGACGCGCGACAGCTCGCGCACGCCGGACTGCGAATTGGTGGTGGCGCCCGCAGGGTAATACTTCACCGCAAACACGCTGCTGCTTTCCTTGGCCTGCACAATCTCTTCGGCCAAAGTGTCCTCGGTGAGGTACAGCGTCATCAGCGGCTCGAAGCGCATACCCGCAGGCAGGCTCGCCAGAATCCGCCCACGATAATCCTCGGCCTGCGCCACCGTGGTCACCGGCGGCTTCAGGTTGGGCATCACAATGGCGCGCGCAAACCGCTGCGCGGTATGGCCGATCACCGAAGCCAGCGCATCACCATCGCGAAGATGCAGATGCCAGTCGTCGGGGCGGGTGATTTCAAGGCGCGTGGGTGTCATGGCAAAACTCAGGTAGTGAATAGCGGAAAGGATCGTCGTAGGTTGGGCTGAGCAAAGCGATGCCCAACATCAGGCCACGAAGATGTTGGGTTGACGGCTCGCCTCGGCGAGCCGCCCTGCGGGCCATTCGCTGCGCGAATGTTCGTTTCGGCATTCCACGGTCGCAAGCTCAATCCAACCTACGTGCGCTACTCTTTCCTGAGAGACGCAACTAGTAATTGCTTTTGCTTTCCTTCGTGATGGTGGGCAATCAAAGGCGAAAGCATCTCGGGAATTGTGTCTTTTAGAGTTCCTACAGTAAACCGAATTAGTCGATCAACGCGATTCCCATGCCTCTGTAAGAGCGCGGCGATAAGAGATGGGGCGACTAATGCTTGCAAGGTTGGATAATTCTCAAGACGAGATACCACCGCAAATAGCGCGTCTGCCCTGCGCAGTCCGTGAGGCTCTTCATTTGCCTGCTCCACAAGTTTCACCAAGTAGGCCGCTGTTGTATCGATTTCCAGAGAAGCCATAAGCCGTAAGGGCCAAGCGGACACAGTCACTATCCTATTGATCTCCTCCTGCAACTGGGCAGACTCGAGAGCCTCGATAAGAATCGCCATCCGCTGCGATTTTGTACCCCAGTGCTCTGCAACTTTCGTTAGCGACTGGCATCTGTACCACGGATGACAAATCTTTCGAGCGACTTTTAGCGCTTCCTTTGGCTCAACTGGCGCCAATGCATCTACCTGCGCGCGCCCCTGGACGTCCTGACGAGTAATTAATGGGTCGCTCATGGAATCCAAAGCCCTCGTGACATCAATACCTGACCTTGGCGTCAGATTTACGAAGTCAAAAAAGTGAATAGCGAAATGAGTCCTACAGCAAACGGTGTGATCGATACAGCACATCAAAAAGAGTAAGAACTAATCCCCCCGAATCCACCGCGCCGCATCGATCGCAAAATACGTAAGAATCGCATCCGCCCCCGCCCGCTTCATCGCCGTCAGCGACTCCAGCACCACCGCCTTCTCATCCAGCCAGCCATTTTGCGTGGCGGCTTTGAGCATCGCGTATTCGCCGCTGACCTGGTAGACGAAGGTCGGCACGCCGAAGGTGTCTTTTACGCGGCGCACGATGTCGAGATACGGCAGGCCGGGTTTGACCATGACGGCGTCGGCACCTTCCTGGATATCGAGTTCGACTTCGCGCAGGGCTTCGTCGCTGTTGGCCACGTCCATCTGGTAGGTGTGCTTGTTGCCCTTGCCGAGATTGGCGGACGAGCCGACGGCGTCGCGGAACGGCCCGTAGAACGCGGAGGCGTATTTTGCCGAGTAGGCGAGAATGCGCGTGTGGATGTGGCCGGCTTCTTCCAGTGCATCGCGGATGGCGCCGATGCGGCCGTCCATCATGTCCGAGGGCGCAACGAAATCCATGCCGGCTTCGGCCTGCGCCAGCGACATCTTGATCAGCGCCTCGACGGTGGCGTCGTTGACGACGTAGCCGTTTTCGTCGATCAGGCCGTCCTGGCCGTGCGAGGTGTACGGGTCGAGCGCGACGTCGCCGATCAGGCCCAGCTCGGGGTATGTCGCTTTCAGCGCACGGGTGGCGCGTTGCATCAGGCCGTCGGGATTCCACGCTTCGGCGGCGTCCTCGGTTTTCGGCGCGTCGGTAATGGGGAACAGCGCCAATGCCGGAATGCCTAGCTCCACGCATTCGCCGGCCAGCTGCAGCAGGAGGTCGATCGAGAGCCGCTCGACGCCCGGCATCGATGGCACGGCCACGCGCCGGTTTTCGCCCTCGATCACGAAGGCGACCATGATCAGATCGCTGCTGTGCAGGGTGTGCTCGCGCATCAGCGCGCGGGAAAACGCATCGCGGCGCATGCGGCGCATGCGGATGGCAGGAAAGCTCATCGCAAATCCAGACGTTGAATAAGGCGTTCATTTTAGGCCAGATCGCGCCGATGCAGGCGCGACGGCTGGCCGCAGCTTTCACAGCACACGCGACCTGCACAGACCTCACCCTGGGCTGAACGCCGAATCTCGAACGTGTCCTGCATCTCGCCACATGAGCGCAGTCTTGCGCATGCTCGACGTGTCCTCCATCGATCGCCACTGCTCCGAGGTAAGTTCATGAATGCTACGACTCGCTCCAGCCTGCCCACCGACGTCCGCTACATCGGGCCGCACGATCCGAACGCCACCGTCGACGTGACCCTGGTTTTTCGCCACCGCGCCGCGCCACCTGCCGCCGCGTGGCCGCACGCGGCGATGTCCCGCGCGGATTATGCCGATCGGCACGGCGCCGACCCGGCCGACGTGGAGCGCGTGCGAGCGCTCAGCAAAAAGCACGGCATGCGCGAGCTGGATTGCCACATGGACCGGCGCACGCTGCATCTCAGCGGCACCGCGCAGAGCATGAAGGACGCCTTCGGCGTGGACCTGGGCCAATACGCGATCGGCAGCAGCGGCGCGCACTTCATCGGGTGCGCGCAGGAACCGACCCTGCCCGACCCGGCGATCATCGCGGTGCTTGGACTGGACAAGCGTCCGGTCGCCACCGCGCACTTCCGCAAGCCGCTGGCGAAACCCATCAACAGCTTTACGCCGCTGCAGCTGGGCGAGCTGTACCAGTTTCCCGCCGGTACCGATGGCACCGGCCAGACCGTCGCGATCATCGAGCTGGGCGGCGGCTATCAGCAGGCCGATCTGGATACGTATTTTTCCGGTTTGGGCATCAAGGGGCCGACCGTAACGAGCGTGTCCGTCGACGGCGGCAGCAATACGCCCGGCGGCGATGCCGATGGCGAGGTGATGCTAGACATCGAGGTGGCCGGCGCGCTGGCGCCCGGCGCGAAATTCGTCGTCTACTTCACCACCAATACCGATCAGGGCTTCTACAACGCTATCGCGCAGGCGGCGCACGACACCACCAACAAGCCCACGGTGATGTCGATCAGCTGGGGTGGCCAGGAGGACAGCTGGGCGCCGCAGGGTCGCGACGCGCTGGAGTCGGCGCTGCAGGACGCCATCGCGCTGGGCATTACCGTCACCGTGGCCGCGGGCGACGCCGGCTCTACCGATGGCGAGACCGACGGCCAGCCGCACGTGGACTTTCCCTCCTCGAGCCCGAGCGTGCTGGCCTGCGGCGGCACCAAGCTCACCGCCAGCGGCAGCAAGATCGCCAGCGAAGTCGTGTGGAACGAAACGGCCACCGGCAACGGCGCCACCGGCGGCGGCGTGAGTACGGTCTATCCGCTGCCCACATGGCAGGCCTCATCGAAGGTGCCAACCGGCGCGGCCAGCTTCAAGGGGCGCGGCGTGCCCGATGTGGCGGGCGACGCCGACCCGCTCACGGGCTATCAGATACGCGTCGACGGCAAGGACCTGGTGTACGGCGGTACCAGCGCCGTCGCGCCACTCTGGGCGGCGCTGGTGGCGCGACTCAACCAGGCGCTCGGCACCACGCTGGGCGATGGCCATGTGGCGCTGTATCAGGCCGGCAAGGCCGCCTTTCACGACATTACCGAGGGCAACAACGGCACCTATAAGGCGGCGGCCGGCTGGGACGCCTGCACCGGCCTGGGCAGCCCGAACGGCGAGGCCCTGCTGACGGCGTTGCGCAGCGCCTCGGGTGGCAGCGCAAACGGCAAGAAATAAGGCGTGAGCCGGGCGGACTTTCCGCCCGGCAGCACTTTGAAAAGGGGTGTCATTGACCGTAACGCTGGACGATGGGCGGCATTCCCGGCAGGCTTGGCGTTTTCCGCTTTGTCCGATGGAGCTCTGATGCGTGTTTCCGCCCCGACCCTGCTAGCCGATCTCGGCGGCACCAATGTGCGATTTGCCCTGTCCGACCCGAACGGGGCCACGCCGCTGCAGATGGACACCGTACGGCGCTATCACGTTAACGACTTCGCCTCGCTGGCCGACGCGATACGCCAGTACTTCAAGGACAGCGGACTGGAAGCCAACCGTGCGCTGATCGCCGCCGCCGGGCGCATCAGCGAAGGCGAGACGGTGCAGATCACCAACAATCCGTGGGCCATTTCCGCGCCGAGGCTGCAGGCCGAGCTGGGGATGGAGTCGGTACACCTGGTCAACGACTTTGCCGCCCAGAGCATGGCGGTGATGCTGCTGCAGCCGAAAGATCTGGTGCCCGTCGGCGGCCTGCCGCTGCCCAAACCCGGCACACAGGACGAGCAGACCTTCGTCATCGTCGGCCCCGGCACCGGCCTCGGTGTGGGCGGCCTGCTGATCCGCCAGGGCAAGTGCAGCGTGCTGCAGACCGAAGGCGGTCACGCCGGCTTCGCGGCGCACTCGCCGGAAGATATCGAAATTCTCAAGCGCCTCAACCAGCGCTACGGCCGCGTGTCGAACGAGCGGCTGATCTGTGGCAACGGCCTGGTCAACCTGTACGACGTGCTGTGCGAGATCGCCGGCAAGACGCCCGAATCGCTGAAGCCCGAAGACATCAGCCAGCGCGCCAACAGCAACAGCGATCCGCTGTGCGTGCAGGTGGTGGAAACCTTTGCCGGCATCTTCGGCAGCGTCGCCGGCGACCTGGTGATGACCATCGGCGCCTGGGACGGCGTATACCTCACTGGCGGCCTGGTGCCGATCCTGCTGCCGTGGATGGAGCGCGGCCGCTTCCGCGAGCGCTTCGAAGCGAAGGGCCGTTTCCGCGACACGATGGAGAAGGTGCCGACGCAGGCGATCATGAATCCGGAGCCCGGCCTGGTGGGCGCCGCGGCGCTCGCGATCGTGGAATCGGGCGGCTCGCTGCTGAATCGCCGCGACTAGAACTTCGGCGCCCGCGATGCGAAATCGTCGCGGCGCGCTGCGTTGTCGTCACATCCGGCCTGACATAATCCAACGCTGATTTGGCGTTGCAGGAGTACTCATGCCGCTCGATAAAACCGCGTTCCTGTTCGATCTCGACGGCACCCTGGTCGACAGCGTCTACCAGCACGTGCTGGCGTGGAAGGAATCGCTGGATGCCGAAGGCGTGCCGGTCTCGGTGTGGCGCATTCACCGCCGCATCGGCATGAGCGGCGGCCTGTTCCTCAACATGCTGCTGCGCGAAACCGGCATTACCCTCAGCGAGGACTCGCTGCTGCGCCTACGCCACAACCACGCTGCGGCCTTCGGTCGGCTGGCGGCAGCGGATGCGGTGCAGCCGCTACCCGGGGCGCGCGAGCTGCTGGATTTTTTGACCGAAAACAAATTCCCCTGGGCCATCGCGACCAGCGGTCGAATGGAAACCGCGCGCCACAATCTGGCCGCGCTCGGCGTCGACCCCACCAAGGTGCCGGTGGTCACGCGCGATCAGGTGCGCCACGCGAAACCCGACCCCGACCTGTTCATCGCCGCCGCCGATCGACTGGGCGTCGACATCCGCAACGCGCTGGTGATCGGCGACAGCGTCTGGGACATGCTGGCCGCGCAGCGCGCACGCGCGCTCGGCGTCGGTCTGCTATCCGGCGGCTATGGCATTGCCGAACTGCAGGAGGCCGGCGCGTTCCGCGTCTACGAAGATCCGGCCGACATGCTGCACCATATCGACGAGATCGCCTCGCGCGATTGACGCGATTGAGTGGTGCACCTCACCGAAAAAAAACCGCGAGGATGACGTCAAAAATCTGGATTCAGATAGTCAACCGGGCGCCAGCAGCGCATCCAGATCGCCCTGATCGAAGCTGAGCTTTTCGCGGCTGCCGCCCCCTTCGAGCACGGCCGCGGCGAGTTCGGCCTTGCGTGCTTTCAGTTCTTCGATGCGCTCTTCGACGGTGCCGCTGGTGATCAGGCGAAACACGAAGACCGGCTTGTCCTGCCCGATGCGATGGGCGCGGTCGCTGGCCTGCGCTTCGGCGGCGGGGTTCCACCACGGGTCGTAGTGGATGACGGTGTCGGCGGCGGTGAGGTTGAGGCCGACGCCGCCGGCTTTGAGCGACAGCAGGAACAGCGGCACCTCGCCGTTCTGAAAACGCTGCACCGGCTCGGCGCGGTCGCGCGTTTCGCCGGTGAGCGTGACGTAGCGAATGCGGCGCCGGTCGAGCTCGGCCGCGATCAGCTTCAGCATGCCGGTGAACTGCGAGAACAGCAGCACCTTGCGGCCCTCGTCGAGCAGCGCCGGCAGCATATCCATCAGCATCTCGAACTTGGCTGACTCGTGCACGCCGCGCGCGACTTCGAGTTTCACCAGGCGCGGATCGCAGCAGACCTGGCGCAGCTTGAGCAGCGCGTCCAGCACCACGATGCCGGAGTGTGCGATACCGCGCTGGGCGATGACCTCGCGCAGCTCTTCGGCCAGCGACAGGCGCAGGCCTTCGTACAGATCGCGCTGGCGGCCTTCGAGCACTACGCGGCGGGTGATTTCGGTTTTCGGTGGCAGCTCCTGCGCCACCTGCGCCTTGGTCCGTCGGAGGATGAACGGCGCCAAGCGCAGATTGAGCCGCTGCTGGCACTCCTCGTCGTGCTGCTTTTCGATCGGCACGCGATAGAAGCGGCGAAACGCGCCCTCGTCGCCCAGTAAGCCGGGCACCGCCAGATCGACCTGCGACCACAGCTCGCCGAGATGATTTTCCAGCGGCGTGCCGGTCAGACAGACGTAGCGCGCCGTGCGCAGGCTGAGCAGTGCACGGCGTGCCTGCGTGCGCGGATTTTTCACCTGCTGCGCCTCGTCCAGCACGATCAGCGCGAACGGCTGCTTGCGCAGCGGCACCACGTCACGCGGCAGCAGGGCATAGCTGGTCAGCACGATGTCCTGCGCGCCGAGCTGGGCGAATTCCTCGGCGCGCTGCGGCCCGTGCAGGGTCAGCACTTTCAGCATCGGCGCAAAGCGGGCGATTTCCGACTGCCAATTCGGGATCAGGCTGGTCGGCACCACGATCAGCGCCGGCTGGCTCAGCGCGCCGCCCTGCTTCAGCGACAGCAGATGGGTGATCAGCTGCAGCGTCTTGCCCAGGCCCATGTCATCGGCCAGCACGCCGCCGACGCCCGCCTCGGCCAGCGCATTCAACCAGCGCAGACCTTCGCGCTGATACGGACGCAGCTCGACGGTGAGGCCTTCGGGCACCTCGTCGCTGGCGCGCTCGGCTGCATGGCGCAGGCGCCCGGCAAACCCGCGCAGCGACTCGGAGGCCTCCAGAGCGCTGCCGCCGGGCATGGCGTCGACGAGCTCTTCCAGCCGACCGGCCTGGACGCGCGGCAGATGGAGTTTCTTGCGCGGCTTTTCGAGGTATTCGGCAAGCGGTGCCAGCAGGCCGCGCAGCTCCTTCAGGCGCACGGGCACGCGCCGGCGCGCGTCGACCGGGGCGTACCACACGGCATCGTCGGGCTCATTCGGCGCGGGGCGCAGGCTCAGCTGATTTTCCGTCAGCGCCTGGGCGACGGCGGGCAACAGGTTGTGCCGCTGGCCGTCCAGCTCGATGCCGATCTCCAGATCGAAGGCGTGATCGTCGGTGTCCTCGACCGCGTGGCCATACCAGCGCACCGGCCCTTCCAGTACTTCGAACGGAAAGCTCGGCGCGTATTCGACCTGGAAGTTTTCCTGCTCGAGCTTGGGCCGCAGCGCCAGCCAGCGCGCCGGGGTGTTGACCTCGAGCGCCCCGGCGTAACCGGTGCCGGGAAACAACCAGGCGTCGTCGGGCAAGGTGTCGGCGACGTCCCAGGGCAGGCCTTCGGTATCGACGCCAGGCGTCAGACCCGCATGCTCGAGCTGCTCCATCGCCGAGAGTTCGTCGGCACGGCGACGGGTGATTTCCACCAGCTGGCCGTTGCGCACGCGGCGCACCAGCGGATCGCCACCGCGGCCGGGCAGACGCTCACCGGCGTAGTCGAAGGCCAGCCGCGCGTAGCCCAGCGGCGGCGTGCCCGCGGCCAGCCGCGCGTGTCGGGTGAGCGCATGCAGGGTCAGCACCGGCTTGGGCGCCAGCTGCGAGCGGCGCAGCTCGCCGAAGACCTGCGGCAGCGGCACGCGCGTGGCGAGGCGGCTGTTGGGCAGGCAGCTGCGCAGGCGCTTGCCGTGCTCGTGTTTCAGCGGCGGCAGTTCCAGCCAGAGCGTTTCTTCGGCGGCCGCGTCGAGCATGCCCAGCGTGGCGCGCTCGGCATCGAGATACCACAGGCTGTCGATGCGCAGCAGCCGCTGATTGCTGGAAAGCTGCGGCAGCAGTCGCTGGCTGCCGTCGGCCTCCATCACCCAGTGCCAGTTGAGCGGGTGCGACTTGCCGCGCGACAGGCGCAGCCCGGCCAAGCCGCCCAGAAAGCACGGCGCGGTATCCAGCACTTCGGCCAGCAAGGTGTCGCCGACGTGGCCACTGAGCCGGGCGTAGCTGCGGCTCTTGCGCAGGCTCTGGGGCAGGCCGAGCACCGTGGCGGCGAGGCGCTGCTCGTGCGGCTGTAGCAACAACTGCCCGAGATGCTTGCTGTCCAGCGGCACCGGGCGTGTGTAACGGCCGTTCTCGAGCTGCGACAGCAGCACCGGTGCCACATCGATGTGCGCGTAGACGGCACCCTCTTCAGGCATCACTTCCAGAAAAAAGCCGAGCACGCCGTGGTCTTCGGTGGCAACCGGCTTGGGCGCAGCCAGCAGGCGCCGCCACGCCAGCGGCAGCGTATCCTCTTCGCCGACGGCGAGCGCCGCGGCCTGCTCTTTTTCGTCCGGTTGCTGCATGCGCATGCGGTCCGTGGCGACGACCAAAACACTGAGCTTAGCAGTGCAGGGAGACTTGCAACCGTCGTTCCGCCGCGGTCTTTATGAACAGTCGAGCGAACGGCCGGCACCGGGCCGGCCGGACCGGCTAAACGGTGCCGAACAGGCCGCGCGGATATTCCGGCTTCTGTTCGCGCGCCATCAGCGATCGCAGGCCGTCGACCGGCGTCACTTCGCCGTGCAGCACGGCGCGCACGCCCGCGCTGATCGGCAGATCGAGGCCGTGCTTGTCGGCCAGCCGGGCGACTTCGTCGGCAGTCAGCACGCTTTCCACCACCTGACCGATTTGCCGAACGGCCTCGTCGATCGCGATGCCGCGCCCAAGAGCCAGACCGAGCCGGCGGTTGCGCGAGAGATCGCCGGTGCAGGTAAGCACCAGATCGCCCAGGCCAGACAGGCCGATCAGCGTTTCCGGCCGCGCGCCCAGCGCCACGCCGAGGCGCAGCATCTCGTTCATGCCGCGGGTGATCAGGCCGGCGCGGGCGTTCAGGCCCAACTCCATGCCGTCGGCGATGCCGGTGGCAACGGCCAGCACGTTTTTCATCGCGCCACCGAGCTCGGCGCCCAGCATGTCGCCGCCGGAATACGCGCGCAGATTCGGCGCATGCAGCAGGCTGGCGACGGTTTGCGCAAATGCCGCGTTGTCCGAATGCACGGTCACGGCGCTGGGCAAACCCGCCGCCACTTCGCGCGCGAACGAGGGCCCGGTGACCACGGCCGCCGGCCGACCCGGCAGCTGCTGCGCCACCAGTTCATGCAGAAATCGGCCGGTACCCGGCTCGAAGCCCTTAGTCGCCCAGGCAATCGCCGTATCGGCGTCGAGCAGCGGCGCCAGCTCGACCAGCATGGCGGCGAACGCGTGACTGGGCACCACGATCAGCACGATGCTGGTGCCGCGCACGGCGGCAGCCAGATCGCTTTCATAGTGAAGCGAGGCCGGCAGCTCGATATCCGGCAGATAGCGCCGATTGCAGCGACTCGCTGCCATCTCGTCCAGGGCTCGCGGATCGCGCCCCCACAGCGTGGTCGGCACACCGTTGCGAGCAGTAAGTGCCGCCAGCGCGGTACCCCAGGAGCCGGCGCCGAGTACCGCCAGTGTGGAACGTTCAGCCATGTCGAGCGCCCGGATTCAGCTGTTGAGCGTGGCCGGAACCTCGTCGCCGCCCATAATCCGGCGCTGCTGCTCGGCGAACAACGCATCGAAGTTGATCGGCTGCAGCAGGAACGGCGGGAAACCGCCTTCCAGCACCAGCGAGGAGATCGTCTGGCGGGCATACGGAAAAAGCAGGTTCGGGCAGTAGCTGCCGATGATGCCGGCCTTGTCCATCTCGTTGAAGCCGGCAATACCGAACAGACCGGCCTGCTCCACTTCAGCCAGGTAGGCGGTGCGCTGGCCGACGGTGCAGGTCAACGTCAGGCTCAGCACCACTTCGTACTGGTCGTTGCCCATCTCGGTGACTTTCTGACCCAGATTCAGCTGGACCTGCGGCTGCTCGGTCTCGTTGACGTCCTGAAAGATCTGCGGTGCGTTGGGCACTTCGAAGGAAACATCCTTCACATAGATCTTCTGCACCACCAGCTGCGGCTGGTCGGCCTGGCCGTTGGCCTGGCCGTTGGTGATAATTTCTGCCATCGGAATTTCCTCGGTCGTTGAGTCTATGTGGAACAAAAAAGAGGTGGATTGTTCCATACATCCCCGCGGCACGCACGCCGGCTGATCGGCCAGATTGCGCCGTAGATTGCGCGGCGCGAGATTTTTCTGCGAGAATGCGCGGCTAGCCACTGCCGACCCAGATACTCTGGGGAGCCCGCCACGCGATGCGGGCCTTGCGGTCATTGCGTTGGAAACACCCTCCAGCATCGCGTGGCGCCAGTCGCCGCTGGGCCGATACTGCCCTGGCTAACGGGCGGTAAATCCGCGGTTCTCATGGATCCTGGCAACGCGCCTCGGCCTTGAAACCCAATCTAGGAGGTCGTTATGGCCCGTGTATGTCAAGTCACCGGTAAAGGTGTGCAGACCGGCAACAATGTCTCGCATGCGAACAACCGCACCCGCCGTCGCTGGTTGCCCAACCTGCACGAGCGCCGCTTCTGGGTTGCCAGCGAGAATCGCTGGATCAAGCTGCGCGTTTCCAACAATGCCCTGCGCACCATCGACAAGAACGGCATCGAAGCCGTGATTGCCGAGATGCGCGCCCGCGGCGACAAGGTCTGAGGATTGAGCCATGGCTAACAAGACACAAGACAAGATCCGCATGATCTCTTCGGCCGGCACCGGCCACTTCTACACCACGCAGAAGAACAAGAAGAACACGCCGGAAAAGTTCGAGTTCAAGAAATACGATCCGGTCGTGCGCAAGCACGTGATCTACAAGGAAGGCAAGATCAAGTAATCGAGTGCGCGCAAGCGCAAGCTTCCAGGTAGCAGCGGCTTCAAGGCCGCGATAGAAAACCCGCCCTCGTGGCGGGTTTTCTTTTGGCGCCCGCTGCGGCCATCAGGCAGCACGCATCATCGAGATATGACGGCGAGCCTGGCTCGCTTCCGCCTCCGTCTGCTGTTCGCTGCGCGTCGAAAACGGACGCTACACGTTCCACACTCATGCCCGGTTACCCTTGCTCGGACACCTGGTGGCATATCGCGTCCGGCTGGAGATCGTTGATGAATATTGAGAATCGGCCAATCGTGGTATTCGATGGCGTTTGCCTACTGTGCAACCGCTGGGTCGATTTTTTGCTGCGGCACGATCGCGTCGGCCGCTATCGTCTCGCAGCCATGCAAGGTAACCACGGCCGACGCCTGCTGCTGACGCACGGGCTTTCGGCGGACGACCCCTCGTCGTTTTTACTGGTGCAAGATGGGCTCGGATTCACGGATACCGAGGCACTCATCCGCGTGCTCGCCGGGCTTGGCCGGGGCTGGCAGATCGTCGCCTGGATGATCCGCGCCGTGCCGCGGTTCGTCCGCGATCCAACCTATAGGGTCGCCCGGCATCGCTATCGTCTGTTCGGTCGACGCACGCACTGCCGCCTGCCTGATCCCGCATACGTCGAGCGCTTTCTCGACTGATACTCAGCTAGAGGCTGAAACGCGCAACGGTTTCTGAATCGTCGACACGCCAGACGCGAACTGACACCCGCACTGCTCAAGGCAACTCGCAAAGCAGGCCAGCTCGCTTAAAACCACCGCGACCAAGGGGGGTTACTCGCTGATAACGTTCTTTCGCCCGTATTGTGGACAAAAAAATACCCGCCGGGATGGCGGGTATTTTTAGAAACAGCTAACGCTGAGCTTAGTGCGCGGCGACCGCGTAGCCCTTCAGCTTCTGCGCGAAATCCTGCAGCGCGCGGATACCGCTTTCCTCGGCTTCGCGGATCCACTGCTGCAGTCCGTGCAGCGCCTGATCGGCGCCGCGCTGCTCCATCAACGCCGCGAGGCGATTGCGGAAGTCGTACACCGTGCTCAGCGTGGGGCGCTTAGCCAGCGCCGCCTGCAGGTGATCGCGGCCTTCGTTGTCGAGCCAGCGACCGCCGTCGGCCAGCGCGCGGCGCAGGCGACGCGGTACGGCCTTGAGGCTTTCGCCGGCATGCTGCGCTTCCTCACCGATCGTGGGCACGATCACACCACGATAGAAATCCGTCATGGCCTGGAAGCGATGGGTCAGCACGGCGCGCAGCGTGTCGGCATCCGGTAGCGGCACGTTCGGACGCACGTCCAGCGACGGCGCCACACGCAGCACCTTGGCCAGACCGATGGCGCGCAGGCCGCAGATCGCGGCCCAGCCGATGTCGAACTCCCACTTGCGCAGGGCGAACTTGGCCGAGCTGGGGAAAGCGTGGTGGTTGTTGTGCAGCTCTTCGCCGCCGATCCAGAACGCCCACGGAATCAGGTTGCGGGCGGTGTCGGCGCTCTCGAAGTTGCGGTAACCCCACCAGTGGCCGATGCCGTTGACGAAGCCGGCCGCCCAGAATGGGATCCAGATCATCTGGATCGCCCAGATGGCCGCACCAATGACGCCGAACAGGGCGAGATTGATCAGCAGCATCAGGGTCGGGCCCCAATAGGGATGGGCGCCATAAACATGGTTTTCGACCCAGTCGTCCGGCGTGCCGCGGCCGTACTGCTCCATGTCCTGCTTGGAGTAGCAGGCCTCGCGGTACAGCGAGACACCGTCCCAGAAGACCTTCTTGATGCCGTAGATCATCGGGCTATGCGGGTCGTCGACCGTCTCGACCTTGGCGTGGTGCTTACGATGCACGGCCACCCACTCGCGCGTCACCATGCCGGTACTGATCCAGCCCCAGAAGCGGAAGAAATGCGCCAGCGCCGGATGGAAATCCACGCCGCGGTGAGTCTGGCTACGGTGCAGATACAGCGTCACCGTGAAGATGGTGAGCTGGGTCGCGACCAGCAGGTAGATCAACATGTCGCCCCAGCTTGCGCCGGTGACACCGTTGTTGAGGAAATTCAGCACCGCGTCGAGCATGAGAGACACCAAGAGGTAGTGAGTCAGATGAGTCTAGATGGCGAATCCCGTACTCGCCAGCATGGTCTCACCATAATAGTAACAGCTGGTCAAGCGAGAGGATGTGAAAAAGGTATATGGCGCCGCCATGCTCGCCACCTGTTGTTTAACCATGGTGTCGCGATGACAATCAGGCAATGACCGCCAACACCCGATCGTCAGCTCCTGTTCTGCAACTGGACCATCTCACCCGCCGCCGCGCCGGTCGCCGCGCCGTCGAAGGCCTCAACCTTCAACTACAGCCGGGCCAGGTGCTGGGGCTGCTGGGGGTCAACGGCGCCGGCAAGTCGACCACGCTGTCGATGATCGCCGGCGCCTTGCGCCCTGACAGTGGCGGCATCCAGCTGAACGGCGAGGATTTTCTGGAATATCCCGAGCTGGCGAGCCGACTGATCGGCTGGCTGCCCGAGCGTGCGCCGCTGTGGCCTGAACTGACCGTCGGCGAACACCTCGACGCCCACGGCCGCCTTCGCGGACTCAAAGGCGCGGCGCTTCGCGAGGCCCGAACGGCGATCATTGAACGACTGGAACTGCAGCCGCTGGCGCATCGCCTGGCCGGCGTGCTCTCGCAGGGCCAGCGTCAGCGCCTCGGGCTGGCCTGCGCCCTGCTGCACCGCCCGGCCCTGCTCGTGCTGGACGAGCCGGCCAACGCGCTCGATCCGGTACAGGTTGCCGCCTTGCGCTCAGTGATACGCGAACAGGCGGCGAGCGGCACGGCGGTGATCCTGTCCACGCACCTGCTGACCGAAGTCACCGCCGTCTGCGACCGTGTCGCCATCCTGCATGAGGGCACCCTGCGCCACGACGGCCTCGTGCATGGCGACGATCATGGGGCGCTGGAGCGAACCTTCTTCGACATCGCCATGCACGGCAACGCCGGCGCGGCGCGCGCCGCATGAGTTCTTTTGGAACGAATACCTCCGCCGTGGCGCGGCTGGAATGGCGTCGCCTGATCGTGCGCCCGCTGGCCTGGGTGCTGGCCGCCATCACGCTGGCCTGGCTGGCGTGGAACTTCACCCTGCTGATGGGTACCTTTCTCTCGTCGCAGATGCAGCGCGCGGCGCTGCCCGATAGTCCGGGCTTTACCGACCTGGTGGCCGTACCGTTGCTGGCCCAGCTGGTCCAACTCGGCTTTATGGTGGTGCCGCTGCTGACCATGTCGGTAATCGCCGGCGAGCGGCGTAGCGGCACGCTGCCGCTGCTGTTCGCCGCAGGCGTGACGGCCTCGCGCATCGTGCTTGGCAAATATCTGGCCGTGTTGGGATGGCTGCTGCTGTGGCTGCTGCTGACGCTGGCGATGCCGCTGGCACTGGCTCATCTCGTCAACCTCGACTGGGGCAAGCTGGCCGCGGCCACGCTGGGACTCATTCTGACGCTCGCCGCGCTGGCGGCGTTGGGCATCGCCTGCTCGACGTTTGCTTCGCACCCGGCGATCGCCGCGGCCGCCGCGCTGGTGATCACGCTGGCGCTGTGGTACGTCAACCTGGGTGCACAGATGGCCGGGATCAACGGCGGCGCCATTAACTGGCTGGCCATGAGTTCGCATCTCCAGCCGATGCTGCGCGGGCTGGTGTCGACCACGGACATCGTCTGGTTCTTGCTGCTGATCGCGGTGTCGCTGACCCTGGCCACGCAGCGACTGTCCGCCGAAAGGGAGCGCGGCTGATGCGCACTTTGTTTAGACGTCTGGACGGCTGGCTGTTTGCGCTGATCCTTTTACTCGTAGCCGGCGCTGTGGGCTACCTCAGCACGCGCATTTTTCACGAGTCGGACTGGACCGCCAACGGGCGCAGCAGCCTGTCGCCGGAAAGCCGCGCGGTGCTCGCCACGCTCGACGGTCCGGTGGACATCGTCAGCTACGCCAATCCGCAGGGCGACCTGCGCCAGACCGTGGCCGGTTATCTGCAGCGCTATCAGCAGGTGAAGCCCGATCTGACGCTGCGTTTCGTCGACCCGCAGCTGGACCCGGCAAAGATGCGCGAGCTGGGCCTCACCGTGGATGGCGCGCTGATCGTCCACTACCGCGGCCGCGAGCAGCGGCTGGATGAGCTGTCCGAAAGAAGTCTCACCAATGCGCTGGAGCGCCTGGTGCGCGGCAACGACCGCATCGTGGCCTTCGTCACCGGCGACGACGAGCGACGCGCCGACGGCAAGGCCAACGCCGACCTCGGCACCTTCATGGCACAGCTGGAAGGTCGTGGCATGCGCGCCGTGCCGCTCAACTTTTCGCAGGTCTCAGCGGTGCCGGAACACACCGATCTGGTGGTGCTTGCCAGCCCGACCCTGCCCTTGCCACCCGGCGCGGTGCAGGCACTGGTGACTTATGTCCAGAATGGGGGCAACCTGCTGTGGCTGACCGAACCGGGCAACAGCGATCTGGGGCTCGGCCCGCTATCCGCCGCGCTGAGCGTTCGGGTATTGCCAGGCGTGCTGGTCGATGGCTCGGGTGCCGCGCTGGGTCTGAAGGATCCCCGCATGATTGCGCTCGGCGACTACGTGCCCAATGCCATCACTCGCGGTTTTACGCTGACCACGCTGTTTCCGCAGGTGTCGGCGCTGGCGCAGATCGCGCAGGGCGATTGGGCCGTGCATGCCTTCCTGCGCTCCAGTCCGCAGAGCTGGACCGAGTTCAAGCCGATCGACGACAGCCAGCCTTCGGAAATTCGCTTCGATGCGGCCTCCGGTGAGTTGAAGGGCCCGCTGGATTTCGGCTTTGCCCTGAGCCGGCTCTCACCGAGCCCGGACAAGAGCGAGCAGCGCGTGGTGGTGATCGGCGACGGCGATTTTCTTTCCAACAGCTTCCTCGGCAACGGCGGCAACCGTGCGCTGGGCGAACGCGTGTTCGACTGGCTGCTCGGTGACGACAAGCTGGTCGACCTGCCGCCGCGCGGCGCACCGGACCGGATCATGCAGATCTCGCAGGGCGAGCTCAGCGCGGTGAGCGTCGGCTTTCTGATCGTGCTGCCGGTGCTGTTGCTGCTGATCGGCACGCTCATCGTGTGGCGCCGGCGGCGGCGTTGAAGGATGCGTCGTTCCGTTCGCAAACGCCTTCTTTTATTGCTTGCTGCGGCCGCTGTGCTGGCCTTCGCGGCGTGGCAATGGCGACAGGAAAATCGCGAAGCACCCGGCACCCTGCTGGCACTGGAGCCATCCGCCATTTCGCACGTTGAAGTGCATACCGGCAATGCGCCGACCGAGCATTACGCCAAGCGGGACGGGCACTGGTACCGCATCGACGGTGCCGCCGTGCGCGCCGACGACGGGCGCCTTGGCGAGCTCACCGAAACGGCAGCCGCTCCGGTACTGCGCTGGCGCCCAGCCAGCGATTTCGATCCCGCCCGCATCGGCCTGACGCCGCCCAGTGCCACCCTGGCACTGGACGGCCACTCGCTGGATTTTGGCGAGATATCGGTCACCGGCCCGCAGTGCTACGTGCGCGTGGACGGGCGCGTGGCGCTAGTATCGGTTCGCTATATGCCCCGAGCATCACGCGGCCAGGCCGGCAAGCTACCTTAGCTTCACCTTGCGCGGCGCAGTGTGCGCCCCATCTTTCATGCACCGACAGCAGGAGTCCGACCCATGGCCACGCCCGTCAAACGCAAACCGGCAGCAAGCAAAAAAACAGCGGCTAAATCCGCCACGAAGACCGTTTCCAAAAAAGCAGTTGCCAAGAAAAGCATCGCCGCCAAAAAAGTCGCTAGCAAAAACGCTGCCTCGACCGGCAAGGGCGTAATTGGCGTGGTCGGCATGGCGGTGATGGGCCGCAATCTGGCGTTGAATATCGAAAGCCGCGGTCACGTGGTGTCGATCTTCAACCGCAGTCGCGAGAAGACTGACGAAGTCCTCAAGGACAACCCGGGCGCCAAGTTCGTCCCCAGCTACACGATCGAAAAGTTTGTCGCCTCGCTGGAAAAACCACGACGCATTCTGCTGATGGTGCAGGCGGGCGCGGGTACCGATGCGGTGATCGCCGAATTGAAGCCCCTGCTGAGCAAGGGCGACGTGCTGATCGACGGCGGCAACACCTTCTTCAAGGACACCATCCGGCGTAACCAGGAGCTGGCCAAGGCCGGCATCCACTTCATCGGCACCGGCGTTTCCGGCGGTGAGGAGGGCGCGCTGCACGGCCCATCCATCATGCCTGGCGGCCCGCGCGATGCGTACGACCTGGTCGAACCCATCCTCACCGAAATCGCCGCCAAGGCGCCCGATGGCGCACCGTGCGTGGCCTATATGGGCGACGACGGCGCCGGCCATTACGTCAAGATGGTGCACAACGGTATCGAATACGGCGATATGCAGCTCATCGCGGAAAGCTACTCGGTGCTCAAGCACGTGCTGGGTCTGTCCAACAAGGAGCTGACCAAGGTCTACCGCAAGTGGAACGAGGGCGAGCTGGACAGCTATCTGATCGAAATTACCACCACGATCTTCCAGAAGAAGGACGAAGAAACCGGCAAGGACCTGGTCGACGTGATTCTCGATCGCGCCGCGCAGAAGGGTACGGGCAAGTGGACCAGCCAGAGCGCGCTCGATCTCGGCGTACCGCTGCCGCTGATCACCGAAGCGGTGTTCGCACGCGTGCTGTCGTCGCTGAAGGACGAGCGCGTCGCCGCGAGCAACTATTTACACGGCCCGAAAACCAAGGCATTTAAAGGCGATCGCAAGGCCTTCATCGAGTCGGTGCGCCGCGCGCTGTACTTGAGCAAGATCGTGTCCTACGCGCAGGGCTTTGCCCAGCTTCGCGCCGCTGCCGAGGAGTACCAGTGGAAGCTCGATTACGGCACCATCGCCAAGATCTGGCGCGGCGGCTGCATCATTCGCGCGCGCTTTCTGCAGGACATCACCGACGCCTACAAGCACGACGACAAACTGGCCAACCTGCTGCTGGCGCCGACGTTCGGCAAGATCGCGCAGAAGTACCAGGAGGCCTTGCGCGAAGTCGTGGCCACGGCCGTGCGCATCGGTGTGCCCGTGCCCGGCTTCAGCTCGGCCATCGCCTATTACGACGGCTACCGTTCCGAGCGCTTGCCGGCCAATCTGATTCAGGCGCAGCGCGATCTGTTCGGTGCACACACTTTCGAGCGCATCGACAAGCTGGGCAGCTTTCACGCCGACTGGAGTTGATGCGTGCCTGAACTGCCCGAAGTCGAAACCACCCGACGCGGTATCGAGCCGCATCTGGCCGGTCGACGCATCGCGGCAGTGACGCTGCGTCGCAACGACCTGCGCTGGCCGATTCCCTCGGAAATCAGCGAGCGACTTCCGGGGCAGGTGATCGAAAGCGTCGAGCGGCGCGCCAAATATCTGCTGATCCACACCGCAGCCGGCAGCGCGATGCTGCACCTGGGCATGTCGGGCATGCTGCGCGTGCTGCCGCCCGAAGCGCCGATCGGCAAGCACGACCACGTCGACATCGTGCTTGAAGGCACCGCCGAACAGCGCGGCCGCGTGCTGCGGTTTACCGACCCGCGCCGCTTCGGCAGTCTGCTGTGGCAGCCGTTTGGCGAACTGCACCCGCTATTGGCGACACTAGGACCGGAACCGCTGACCGACGCGTTCGACGGCGACACGCTGTGGCGCGGCGCGCGCGGACGCACTGCCGCGGTGAAATTGTTCTTGATGGATAACGCCAACGTCGTCGGCGTAGGCAATATCTACGCCAGCGAAGCCTTGTTCGCCGCCGGCATCGACCCGCGCCGCGCCGCGGGCAAGGTGTCGCGCGAGCGCTACGCGTCGCTCGCCGCCGAGGTCAAACGCATTCTGGCCTGGGCGATCGAACGCGGCGGCACGACCCTGCGCGATTTTCTCAACCCCGACGGCGCGCCCGGCTATTTTTTCCGCGAGCTCAACGTCTACGGTCGCGCCGGCGAACCATGCAAGGTATGTGGCACGCCGATCAAACAGGCGGTGCTTGGGCAGCGGTCGACGTTCTGGTGTCCGCGCTGTCAGAAGTGAAGGTAAAAAAGGGTTGAGGGATTAGGGGCGAGGGGTTAGTAAGAACGCGCGCATTTCGACAGATGAATAATTGCCTCAATGGACCAATCCCGCCGCGGCATAAACTGATACCCCCTCGCTACTCATCCCTTGCCCCTGCTCTTCTCTACTCAGGCCACTCAAACTCGACAAACGTATTGTTGAAGTCCTCGTCATCCAGGCCGCCGCCCAGCTGCGCGACTACGCTGGCACCCAGACCGTCGATTTCGAGCACCTGACCATCGACGAAATGCGCGCCCAGCGCCTCGAGTTCGACCAGCTTCTCGCAGAGGATGCCCGCGTGATTGCTCAGCGCATCCGGCACGCCGCGGATGCTGATGTCGGGCCGACCGAACTTGCGCATGCCGCGGGTATGGATCCATGAATGATCCGGCTCGGACTCCGCGTCGCGCATGATCAGCACATGGTTACGGATCGGCGCGCCATCGCGCACGAGGAAACGGCGCCGCCACGCATCGGCGTCGAGCAAGCTCAGGGTCTGCGGATCGAGAATCGCCACGCCGCCGATATCGAGCAGGCCAGCCAGCACGCCGAAGGTGTCGCGCAGGTAGCCGGTCGCCTCGCTGTCCGCGAGCGTACCGCGTACGACCATCACCTCGGGCGAGTCCACCGCGAGCTTGTACGCATCGGGCGCATCGTCCTTGAACATGCGGCCCATGCCGCCCTTCAGCGGATAGCCCTCCCACTGGCGCAGGCTGGCGTGATTGTGGTTCACCGCCTCGATGCCGGCGGGCAGGCCCGGACTGCCGTAATCCGCCGAAGGCACACGCACTGCCTCGAACTTGCCGAACACGTAGAACTGCAGAAGGACCTCCTCGTCGCTGGGCTGCCAGTGCGGGCGCTGCCAGGCGGGGATGATGATCGGTTGGCTCATGCGGGTTTCCTGGTCATGGTTCGTGTTCGGGTGACGTGCGCAGCGCACTAGTCGTTCAGCGGCAATACCGTCTGCTGCAGCTCGATACTGGCGCTGCCCTCGCTGATTTTCTTGAATTCGGCGCGGCTGACCGAGACATAGCGTTCGTTGCCGCCAATCTCAACCTGCGGGCCATCTTTTACCGCGCGGCCGTGTTCGTCCACCCGCACCACCATGGTGGCCTTGCGGCCGGTATGGCAGATGGTCTTGATCTCCTCGAGGTTGTCCGCCCAGGCCAGCAGATATTGGCTGCCTTCGAACAGCTCGCCGCGGAAATCGGTGCGCAGGCCGAATGCCAGCACCGGAATCGTCAGCCGATCGACCACGTCGCTGATCTGCCAGACCTGCGCGCGCGTCAAAAATTGCGCTTCATCGACGAAGACACAATGCAGGGCACCGTTGGCGGCGACGTCGGCCTCGACCAGAGCAAGCAGATTTTCCTTGCTGCCAAAGCGCCGGGCCTGCGCCTTCAGACCGATGCGCGACGCCACCACGCCCTCGCCGTAACGATTGTCCAGCGCCGGCGTAAGAATCAACGTGCGCATGCCGCGCTCGTGATAGTTGTACGCGCTCTGCAGCAGCGAGGTGGTCTTGCCGGCATTCATCGCCGAATAGTAGAAATAGAGCTTGGCCATGGGCACGCGTCGGACGGTCGGACGGGCATGGTAGCGCGGAGACGGGTGCGCGTTGGGTGCCGGAGCAGGGGCGAGAGACGAGAGACTAGTTTGGCCAGCTCGGTCTGTTCTGCACCCGCAGGGGGCTGATGAATGACCAACAGCAACAACGGGCGCCCTCGCTACTCATCCCTCGCCCCTGCTCCACCCCCGCCCTTTGCTACCATCACCAGCCCACGCCACGTATCCCACCATGCTCAATCCGCAACAACTGGCCGCCGTCGAACACTGCGACAGCCCGCTTCTGGTGCTGGCTGGCGCCGGGTCCGGCAAGACCTCGGTGATCACCCAGAAAATCGCCTGGCTGATCGCGCGCAGGGGCCTCAGCGCCTCGAAAATCGCTGCGATCACCTTCACCAACAAGGCCGCCCGCGAGATGCGCGAGCGTGTCGGTCAGCTGGTCAGCGCCGATGACGCACAGGCGCTGACCGTGTGCACCTTCCATGCGCTGGGTCTGAAGTTTCTGCAGATCGAGCACGCCCGCGCCGGCCTGCGCCGGGGCTTTTCGGTACTCGACTCGGACGACAGCGGCGCCATCGTCAAGGAGCTGGCGCCCAAGGGTGCGAAGAACGACGTGCTCTTCGGCATCCGTAACCTGCTCGGCCGCGCCAAGAACGGCGGCCTGTCGCCGGCAGAAGCGCTGGCCGCCGCGCGCAGCGCGCGCGAGCTGGAGGCGGCCACCATCTATGACATGTACCAGCAGCGGCTGGCGGCCTTCAACGCGGTGGATTTCGACGACCTGATACGGCTGCCGCTGCGCATCCTGGAGAGCGACGCCGAATGCCGCGCGACCTGGCAGGAGCGCCTGCGTTACCTGCTGGTCGACGAATACCAGGACACCAACGACGCCCAGTACCGCCTGTTGAAGGCGCTTACCGGCGAGCGCGGCGGCATCACCTGCGTCGGCGACGACGATCAGTCCATCTACGCCTGGCGCGGCGCCAACCCCGAGAACATCGACCAGCTCGGCCGCGACTGGCCCAACCTGCGCGTGATCAAGCTGGAGCAGAACTACCGCTGCGGCAAGCGCATCCTGCGCGCGGCCAACCAGCTGATCGCCAACAACCCGCACCTGCACGAAAAGAAACTGTGGAGCGAGCATCCCGAAGGGCCACCGATCCGCGTACTGGAATGCAAGGAGGCCGAGCACGAGGCCGAGCGCGTCGCCGCGATCGCCACCACGCTGGCGGAAAAGTACAAGGCGCGCTGGCACGACATCGCCATCCTCTACCGCGGCAACTTCCAGGCGCGTCCGCTGGAAAAAGCTTTTCGCCTGGCGCGCATTCCCTATCACCTCACCGGCGCGCTGAGCTTTCTCGACCGGGCCGAGGTGAAGGACGTGATGTGCTACCTGCGCCTGCTGACCAACCCCAGCGACGACGCAGCGTTCCTGCGCGTGGTCAACGTGCCCAAGCGCGAGATCGGCTCGACCACGCTGGAAAAACTCGGCCAGCTTGCGCAAAGCCGGCAGACGTCGCTGCTCGACGCCACCCGCAGCGACAGCGTGCTACGCCAGCTCACGCCGCGCCCGGCCGCCGCGCTGGCCTCGTTCGCCAACCTGCTCGACGAACTGCGCAGCGCTTCTCTGCATCAGAACGCCGCCGATCTGGTCGAGCTGATCCTGGCCCGCACCGGCTATGCCGCGCAGATCATCGCCAGCACGCCCGACGCCAGCCTGCGCGAGCGTCGGCTCGGCAATTTGAAAGAACTTGCGGACTGGTTTCGCGCCATGCAGAAAGGCAACAGCGCGGGTGACCTCGCCGCCCAGCTCGCCCTGCTCAGCCACGCTGATCGCGACGAACCGGGCAACGCCGTACGCATGATGACCCTGCATTCGGCCAAGGGGTTGGAGTTTCGCTTCGTCTTCATCGTCGGCTGCGAGGACGGCACCCTGCCGCACGAAGGCGCCATCGACGAAGGCCGCATCGACGAAGAGCGTCGCCTGATGTACGTCGGCATTACCCGCGCCAAGGAACTCCTCACCCTCTCGTGGTCGGCCAAGACCAAGCGCTACGGCGACGTCTACAGCAACCAGCCCAGCCGCTTCCTGCAGGAACTGCCGCAAGTCGACCTGCACTGGCAAGGCAAAGATCCCGAAGCGGATAAGGAAGTCACCCGCGAAACGGCGCAATCGCATATGGCGAAAATTGCGGCAATGCTGGCGGGTGGATGACTGCCGCCAGCATGATAATCCTTACTATCAAGCGGCATCCACAAATGCCAGCATCGATCGGACTGTGCAATCGGAGCACCGGTGAGTCCAAATGATCAATCCATCTGAACTCTACGCAGAGCTTGTAACAGCCTTTCGCGCAGGGCGATGGCGGGACGCAGATACGCTCGCCTCCAAGCTGCTCCCCGTCGCTCAAAATCACGCTGGCGTCTATGGCATCGCCGGCGTCGCATGCATGGAGTTGCAGCAAATGGATCAAGCTACGGAATATCTGGAACGCGCGAGCGCCATTGACCCGACAAGAGCCGATTTCGCAACGCTTCATGCCAAGGCCCTCTCGGCCACAGGCCAGTGGAATAAGGCGCGAACAGCCGCCGAGAGAGCGCTATCTTTGTCCCCCGACGATCCCGCCACGCTGGACACTCTGGGAATCATTTTTGCCAAGGCGCAGGCACACGGCAAGGCGGTCGAGGCGTTCGAGCAGGCGATAAACATCGCTCCGGCCAAAGCTTCGCTGCACTTCAATCTTGCCACTTCGCTTATAGCGCTCGGCTGCGTGGATGCAGCGGAGTCCGAGTTGCAGAAAACCATCGCCACAGATGCACGCTATTGGCAAGCGCATCTGTCACTGGCGCATATCACACGGCAAACGCCCGAGCAAAATCACATTAAGGCCCTGCGCTCGCTGATGGCGCTGAACCCCGCCGATGTGGAAGCAGGAATTCACCTCAACATGGCGCTGGCCAAGGAGTACGAAGACCTTTCGGACTACCAGAAGGCGTTCGACCATCTCTCGCTCGGAAAGGCCGCGCTGAAACGCAGCCGCCCCTATTCGTCGGCGCGCGATGCGTCAATGTTCGACAACCTGATGCGTGCTTTTCCGATCACGGAATCGGTAACTGCTGGCCATCCGACGAAAGAACCCATTTTCATCATGGGCATGCCTCGTTCGGGTACCTCGTTGGCCGAGCGCATCCTTACCAGTCATCAGGACGTTTACTCCGCCGGTGAATTGCAGAATTTTGCGATGGCGCTTCAGCGTGCCTCAGGTAATGGCGGCTCATTTCTTCATTCATACGAAAAAATGGCAGCCGCCGCGGAAAATCTCGACTGGCAATCGCTTGGCGACGACTACCTTAATCACGCCCGCCCTCTCAATCGTGATGAGATGTACTTTGTCGATAAACTTCCACATAATTTTCTCTACGCCGGGTTTATCGCCAAAGCACTTCCCAACGCCAAAATCATCTGCGTGCGACGGAACCCGATGGACACCTGTATCAGCAATTTTCGTCAGCTCTTCGACAGATCCACGTCGACTTTCGATTACTCCGCCGATCTTCTGGATACCGGCCGCTACTATCTCAAGTTCCGGCAGTTGATGGCACACTGGCAGCAAGCCTTTCCCGGACGCATCCTGGAAATTCATTATGAAGACTTGGTGAATGACCTGGAAGCAACTTCACGTCAGATGCTGGAGTTCTGCGCACTGCCTTGGGACGACACCTGCCTGAGTTTCGAGAACAATCCTGCACCTGTCGCCACGTTCAGTTCGCTTCAGGTAAGACGTCCAATCTATCGATCTTCGCTGACGCGCTGGAAAAGCTACGAAACGCAGGCAGAAGCTTTAAAAAAACTGCTGGTTGAGGCTGGTGTCGATTTCTCCGTTTGATCGCGTTGCAAGGGGAAACTCGCAAGATGCAAGATGGTTTTCCAGGTGCGCGAGCCGCTTTACTCAACATCCATTGATCGCTGTAAACATTACCAACCCAAGATGGCCGATTTGCTCGATTTACTTAAGCAGTCGGATATTGCATTTTTCCACTGAATTCGGTTTCAAAGACGCTTCGAAACATGGACACTGTGCATCTGGCGGCGCTGAAACAGCCTCTCCGGAACAAGTCCAGATTTGAGCAGCCATGACCAATCCCGACGCGCTGTACTCGCAGCTAACCAGGCTATTCAATCAGCGCGAATGGGGCGCCGCACTGGATATGGCGGCGGAGCTACTGCCTCTGGCTCCTCGTCATCCCGGGGGTTATTACATCGCGGGGATCTCGAACCTTGAGCTACAGCGAATACCCCAGGCCATAGAATGCCTGCGCCGCGCATCGGCCTTGGAGCCTATGCGCGCCGAATACGCCGTTCAGTTTGCCAAGGCACTGACCGTCGCGAATCGGAACCGCGAGGCAAAGGTCGCTGCCGACCATGCATCGTCGCTGGATTCTATGGATCATCTGTCACTCGATACGCTTGGTGTCATTTATTCGCAGATCGGCAGCTACGAATCTGCGGCATCCACTTTCCGCAAGGTCGTTGCGCTTGCACCGAACCACGCTCCTTATCGATACAACCTCGCCACAGCCTTGGTCGCGGCCGGTGACATCGACGACGCCGAAGTAGAACTCGATGCTTGTCTTTCCCTGAATCCGAATTACTGGCGCGCGCATCTGACGCTTGCACAGCTAAGGCGCCAGACACCAGATGCAAATCACGTGGAGCGCTTGGTCTCGCTTCTGTCAGGCATTGGCCAGACCAACAGCGATACTTCCGCGCTTACCTGTCTGCACCTGGCGCTCTCGAAAGAGTACGAGGACCTGGCCTGCTATCCGGAGGCGCTGGACCACCTTGTGAGAGGAAAAACAGCTGCCGGTGCGGGGCGCGACTATTCCATTCATCGCGACGAAGCCATCTTTGCTGCAATTACCGATTCTGTCCAAGTGCCCGTCGTTGCCTCTGGCGGCCACGCGACCAGCGAGCCGATATTCATCATCGGCATGCCACGCAGCGGCACCACGCTGGTAGAGCGGATCATTTCCAGCCACCCATATGTGCAATCGGCGGGTGAGCTTCTCAACTTTGCCATGTCCTTCCGACATTTTTCAAATAGCCATTCTGCGACCCTTATCGATGCCGAGGTGATCCAGGCCGCCGCCGATATCGACTGGGCGAAACTGGGCGAGATGTATCTATCGAGCACGCGTCCAAGCACTGGGCAGAAACCGCAATTTATCGACAAGCTTCCGCATAATTTTCTATACGCCGGATTTATCGCCCAAGCGCTGCCCGACGCAAAGATCGTTTGCCTACGACGCAACCCGATGGATACCTGCCTCAGTAATTTCCGCCAGCTCTTTGCGCCCAAATCGCCCTTCTTCGATTATTCATTCGATCTATTGGACGTGGGCAGATACTACGTTCTCTTTGATCGATTGATGGCGCATTGGCAGCGCGTTTTACCCGGACGCATCATGGAAGTGCAATACGAAGAACTGGTTGACTCGCAGGAACTTCATTCAAGGCGGCTTATCGAGTTCTGCGGTTTACCGTGGGACGAGCGCTGTCTCCGGTTCGAGAAAAATCCGTCACCGATCGCCACCGCCAGCGCAGTGCAGGTGCGTGCACCTATTTACCGAAGCGCTTTGAATCGCTGGAAAAAATATGGCGCGCAACTGGATGCTTTGCAGGAGCTGCTGGAGAACGCCGGCGTTGCTACTGAAACGTCGTAACGACAGCACATTAGAGTTCTATTGCTAGAATTTTGGCTTGGATCGGATAAATGGACATTCCGTTAATGTTAATAAAAAAGAGCCCCGTAAAAACGGGGCTCTTTTTTACTTTCAAGCCTTCACCAAATCAGATTAATTGGAACCGAATTTGTAATTTGCCTCCAGGAACATAGCTCGGCCATAAACGTTGTAATCAAGCGTATTGTAGGGCTGCGCGGTTAGACCGGGATAGCTGTGATCTACTGGCGGCATTTTGTTGAATACATTGTTCACGAGCAGCGACAGATCCAGATTCTTCACTGGGGTGTAAGTAACGCTGGCATTCCAGAGAATCCAGGCGCCCAACTTGCCGGCGCCCTTTGCCGTATAGTTATCATTCAACTGAGCCAGATAATTCGGCGTACGCCCGTAGCGATTGACGTATACCGTGCTGCTCCAGTCGCCTTTCGACCAAGTAAGCGAAGCATTGACTTTGGTTTTGAAATCGGTGCTGAAGTTGGGGTGACGAAGCTCGTCCAATTTGGGATCGGTGATGAAATCCTGATAATCATGCTTCAACTCATTCGAGTAGGACATGTTGTAACTCAGGCGCCCGAAGTTCCCGAAGTCATATGCGTAGTTGAAGGCCGCCGTGATTGCATTGACCTGCTCGTTGGCCACATTCAGTTTTGGCGTCGAGATGTTAGTGATCTGACCCAGAAGCTGTGTAGGCACGCCATTAACGTCGACCGTTTTACCGGGACCGCGGGTTATGGCTGAAAATGCCTGCGCGCATGTACCGGAAGCCGGGTCAAGCGTTCCGATATCGCACAAGTACTCGGTATTGGAAAGCTGGCTAGCACTCAACTGTGCGACTTCATTATTAATGTCGAAGTGCAAATAGTCCACGCTGAGCGACATGCGCTCAATTGGAGCCCAGACAAAACCATAACTCCAGACTTTCGCCGTGATGGGCTTCAACGCCGGGTTGCCATAAGTCAGGCCGTTGAACTGCTCGTTGTCATATGGCGTGGTGCAGCTTGTTATGTTGGCGGGATTGAATCCCAGGCGACCGCAGTTGAGATAGTCGGGGACAGTGCTGAAATAACCGCTCTTGCCTTGGAACTCATCCGACAGCGTTGGCGCCTTGAAAGCTGTTCCGTACCGACCACGCAAAAGCAAAGTGTCAAAGGGACGATATTCGAGGCCAATATTGTAGGTTTTGTGGCTAAAGTCCTGGGGATTAACGTTGTACTTGTCGTAACGACCAGACACGTCCAGAGTCAACTGGCTGAACAGCGGCGCCCGGAACTCAGTAGTTGCCGCCACGCGTGAGCGATGACCAGCACCCGGTACTGCGCTGTTGCCCCAAACATACGGATCTTGGTTGCCATTGTCGTAAACATCGGAAATGGTTTCCAGCAAACGCGGATCGGGGGACGAATTCCAACCTTCGTTTCCACCCTCCACCACCACAGCGACACCGGCATCGCCACCCGGTAAAGTAAACAGCGAGGCGTTAGTCAACTGCCCGCGGACAAGGTTGTCCCATGTCTTGGCACGGTTGTCCGTGTAGCCAGTGAAACTTGCGTAATCCGCCTGCGATACCGGTTTATACAGATTTTCGTATGTTGGCTCAAATATTGGGTAGCCGTAGTAGGTGCCCATCTGCGCGCCCAGTACGTGATTTTTATAGTATGTCTCTAACGGCCCGGTGAATCGTTGAAAATCACGATTGATCAGATGGTCGTCCGAATGAGTAAAGCCCAAATCGTAGTCCCAGTTGGATTGTCCGAAAGTGCCCTTGCCACCCAGGGTAAGCATGTAGGAATTCTCCGTCTGAGAATTCATGGTATTCGCATAGCCGCCAACTTCTTCCGGCGAAAAAATATGCTGGACCGAAATCAAGTCCTTGCTTCTATCATCATAGAAATAGCCACCGGGCGCAGCGTAGAGGTTGCTCCAGAAAGAGGTGCCTGTGCCAGTGGTGGACTTTTCTTCTGAGTAGTTGTAGAGCAGGTCGCCATACAACTGCAGGTTATCACTCACGTCGAAAGTATTGTGCGTATAGAGATTCGCCGTTTTCGTACCGTTTTTGATCGTTCCGTTCGGGGGGCTAAACGTGCCGCAATAATCGCCCTTTCCGGCTCGATGTTGTTTTGCTAGCGTGCCGTCGAAAAGCCCCGCTGAGGTGCCGCAATTTGACGGATCCAAGAACAGGTAACCTGCGGGATCAGCGCCGCCTGCGTTAACAACAACGCTGTCACGCTGGGCTACTGCCGGGCTTGTACCCTGAGTGAAATAATGACTGGTTACCGAACGGTCTTGAGTCCACAGTGGCTGGGTACTCTCAAATTGGATGCCTATCAGGGAGTTGAATTTTCCAGCGCTGAAGCTGTCAGCAAAACTGACACGACGATCCGCAGCACCTCCGTCCTTGCTCCATCCGTAGCGCAAATCCAGCGTTGGTGCATCGACATGCTTCTTAAGAACGATATTGATGACGCCCGCTATGGCATCCGACCCATAAAGCGAAGATTGACCACCCGGCAATATATCGATGTGATCGACCAGATCGGCAGGGATGCCGCTAATGCTGTTGAATGTATCGCTGCCGTTGTACAAGCCCGGAAAATTGCCCATTGGGCGGCCATCAATCAGGTACTTGGTAAATCCGACGGGCAGACCGAACAAGCTCAGTGTTTCGGCACCGTTGGTGAACGAGTTCGTGTTTTGCTGTCCCTGCACGCTGCCTACCGCGAAAGAGGTTGCCTGCAGCGCCTCGGCCACCGTAGTGAAACCCTTGGCTTTGATGTCCTGCGCAGTAATCGTCGTGATGGGCTGAGCCGTTTCGATCTGACTCTGCGGGATTAGCGAGCCCGTAACGGTGACCTCGTCAAGCTTTTTGGCCTTTTTCGAGCTTGGTGCGCTGTCCGTATTTTGCTGCGATGTACCCGTTTGATCGGTCTCGGGCGTCGACTGCGCGTGCGTGGAGCTGTAAACAAGTGTAAGCGCGGTCACAATGGCGACAGCCATTTTTGACTTGATCATCTTTCAAACTCCCCTCAGAGTCATTAACTTGTTAAAAAATATCAACTTACCTTCATAGAGCTCGGCGTCTGCACAGATCTGCAGCCGCGTTAACTGCCATTTCTTACTTATCTAAGTTCATGACGTGTTAAGTAATATCATGGAGGCGGAAAAAATCGCAACAATTATTTACGCAATTCGTAAGACCATCTTAACGATATCGCGTCGCGGCACTTGGATGGCTAAGGGGGTTTTCTTACGCCTACGCGCGAAGAAATCGAAGTTCGGCGAGTTAACCGATCGTTAGGATCTTCAAGGGGTGAAGGCCAGGAGGCAAAGGTCGGCGAGACGTGTTGCAAGCGCGGCACCTGAGGGACGTCGACGCCGAACTGAGCAAGCGCATGCCTGCTACCTGGCGTTGGCACCACGGTTGGAAAGGTGTTCTATAGAGAAAAGACTTAGCTAAATGACCACGATAGCGAAGTGATTTTTTGATACCGATTTGTTTCGGACACCTTTAGAAATTTAGGAGGTGGGCTGCCAAACCATGTAGCCCATGGCTACCAGTGTTCGCGGCAACGCCAAGAGACATCAAAGTGGCGAACTGGCGGCATTGCAAAACTCACAAGTCACTGGCAGCAGGGTCAAGACGATTTAGAAGAAGCTTGGCCACGAAGAGAAACGGGCCCATGTAGGGCCCGTTATAGAGACACTTGATCTTCGCCTTGACTCAGTTCTGCGCACCACCAAATTTCCAGTCGACCTGTGCCATGACTTCACGTCCGTACACGTTGTAGTTCTGCGTGTTGTAGTACGGAAAGCTGGAGTACGTCGGATCGTTCGGCGGCATCTTATTGAACACGTTATTGACCAATAGCGACAGGTCCAATCCCTTGATCGGCGTGTAGGTCAGGCTCCAGTTCCATGTGATCCAGGGTGCAACTCGACCAGCCCCCGGGTAGCCGGCACCGTCCACCAACGCGGTGTAATTCGGCGTGGGGCTATAGCGATGGCCGTACAGCGTGCTGGACCAGCTGTCATTCAGCGACCAGCTAAGAGCGCCGCTGAAGATGGTCTTGAACTCTGAACTGTAGAGTGGGTTAGTTAGCTGGTTGATTGGCAGGCTGCCAGGATATATCTGGTAAGAGTGCTTCAGCATGTCGTTGTAATCGAACTGCAGACCGAACTGCCCGAACGATGTGCGGTCGAACTTGTACTTGGCCTCGGCTGTAAGCGAGTCGGTTACTTCGTTGGAAACGTTAACGTAGTACTGAGCGATATTGGTGACCTGACCCGTAAGGGGATCACGCGTGACCTGCGCCAGTGCGGCCGTACAAATAGGAGAGCCGGCCGGAAGCTGGCTAAGTAGGCACTGTGCGTCCTGTCTCATCAGCAGATCCGCGGATTGTGGCGCCACCTCGTTAACGATAGCGATATGCAGATAGTCGACACTCAAGCTCGCACGATCGACCGGAGCCCACACGAAACCTCCGGTCCAGCTTGTAGCTGTCGTGGGCTTGAGCTGCTTATTCGCGTAGAGCGTACCGTTCACTTGCTCTTCGTAATTTGCCTGACAGCCCTGGTTACCGCCCTGCGTTGCGCACAAGTAATAGTCGGTCACGTCCTGAAAGTTGCCGCTGGGCCCTAGGAATAGCGCAGCCATATCCGGCGCCAGGAACGAGGTTGCGTAGTTCCCGCGCAGCAACAAGGTTTCAAATGGTCGGTACTCCAGACCCGCCTTATAGGTGAATTTGCCATTGGTACCGCCGCTGACCTTGTAGTGGTCATAGCGCGCGGAAAGATCCAGCGTCAGCTCCTTGAACAACGGCAGATTCAATTCGGAGGCGGTACCGTAGTGGCTGCGCGTGCCGCCACCGCCAGTGCCAGTAAGACCCCAGATATCGCCATTGGCAATTAACGGATTAAGCGGCTCGTACCAGGCCTGCCCGCCCCCTTCGACCAGGAACGCGAAACCTGCGTTGCCGCCCGGCAGGGCGAACAGCGCATCGTTGCTGACCGTGGCCCGCGTATTGTTGACCCAGGTGTTGCTGGAGCCGCTGATATTTTGCGAAAAGCTGGCGTACTGCGCCGGTGTCAGCGGAGTGAAGAAGGCCGCGTAGTTCGGGTTGTATTTGTTCAGCCCGGTATTGGGATCGACTCCCTGCGAAGGCCCGAAAATGCTGTTGAAATAGCCATCCACGGCCGAGGCCAGACGCTCTGGCGTACTCGTAGTGGTGCGGTCACCGGAACGCAGAAAATACACATCCCAATCCCAGTTCGACTCGCCGAACTGCCCCTTGGCTCCCAGATCGGCCTGGTACATTAGATCGTCCTGCCGACCCAACTGGTTGTAGTAGTTGTTACCGACTTCCTCGGGCGCGAAAACACGTTCCGGATAGAGAATATCGGTGGTCTTTGCATCCTCGATGTAACCACCATATTGTTGATCTATTGGACCCCAGAAATTGAAATCGGAGCCCGGCGTCAATTTTTGGCCCTGCCAATCGACCAGAATATCGCTGTACAGACGAACCTTGTCGTTGATGTCGTACTTCAGTTTCAGCAGTCCGTCGTAACTGCGGCTCTGGTTTTGCAGCGTGGTGTAACCCAGCACGTCCTTGGAGCCACAGAAAGTCCCTGTGCGGGTGGCCACGCTAGACGCGGTCTGATAGGTGCTGCCATTGAACAATCCGCTCATGGCGCCGCAGCCATTCGGTGGGCTGACATAACCCAGCTCGTTGCCCGTGTAGGTACCGTTCTCGATCGAGCCGTAGTCTGCAATGAGGCCAACTGCCGAGGGATTTTTACTCGTCGCCGTGAACGAGCGCTGGTAGGCCCAGAGTGTCGACTGGTTGTTGAACTCCAGCGCACCGAGCACATTGAGGTTGCCAAAGTCGTGGCCAAACGCAAAGGCGATACGCTGCTCCGCGGCGCCGCCGCCGTCGTAGTTACCAGTACGAACCGTCACTTCGGCACCATCCATATGTTCCTTGGTGACGATATTGATGACGCCAGCGATGGCGGCAGAACCGTAGATCGAAGAACCGCCGCCGGGAATGATGTCGATGTGATCGATGATCGAAATGGGGATATTGGAAATATTGGTGAAGTTGCTGCTGCCGTTGTACAGCTGTCCAAACTGGCTGATAGGCTTGCCATCGATCAGGGTCAGCGTGTATTCGGGGTTCAAGCCATACAGGCTGACCGTCTGAGCGCCTTGAGTGAAGCCGCCGCTTTGTTGCGGACCTTGTACCGAACCTGTCGCTTGCACCGCGCTCTGCAGAACCTGCTGGACGCTGTTGAATCCGTGCGACTGGATATCTGCGGCGGTAATCGTGTAGGTCGGCGTTGCGGTCTGAATTTGTGCATTGTTGATCAGCGTTCCGCTGACCACCACCTCATCGAGGCGTTTGGCCTTCTTCTGTTCTGGCGTAGGTTGGGCCGATTGCCCCGTGTCCTGAGTCTGATCCTGCGTGGATTGACCGGAAGCCGGCTGGTTCGCATCCGATGGCGCTGTGTTCGACTGACTCGCAGGAGCCGTGGCCGAAGAGGTGGAATTCGCCTGCGCTACTGACACGAAACCTACGGCCAATCCGGCCATCACCGCAACAACTAGCTTGCGTTTAAGCATTCTTATTCCCCTAGAAAACCGAGCGTTGTCGAAATACGACCATCCTATTGCCGTGGTGGTCCAAAGCTTCCCAAGAGTCGCGTCGTGCGACTAGAAGGTAGTCTTTGTCTTTTCCCTGGCATAACTGTTTATCAGCGTTTTTTGTTTTTAACAAATCTGGAATGCCGCGACATAATGACTCATTTTATAGTCGTAATATTTAGACGTATAGACGGCCAAATCGTAATTTCATGATTTTCCTAAGTGCAAGTTATTTCTTGCTGTCTTCGTAGCCACAGAATCACAAAATATTGCTGTTTCTTGAATGGAATTACGATATTCCGAGCAAGACTTCAATTGCTTGCGCTTTGCTGTAGAACGTTGGCTGAGTGCAAATTTCGCCCTCCGCTAGACCAACGGCACTTCGATGGCAAAAGCATCGCTACCAACGCTTCTGTGTGTGATGGGCACAGAGAGAGTTTGATCGCTGAGAGTGAGAGATCCTGATCGTTGAGCTTCTAAAAATGCGTCAGGAAATCAATGGGTGCCGAATTAAATCAACTTAAAAAACCAATCGCTTCGGCCACTTAGATCCATCGATTTAGATCAACCGCCGCGCCTCAAGCTCGCATTTCAAATACGCGTAATAAATCGGCGCAGCGATGACGCCGGCCAGGCCGAAGGCGGCCTCCATCACGAGCATGGCGATCAGCAGCTCCCAGGCGCGCGCATGAATCTGCGTACCGACGATGCGGGCGTTGAGGAAGTACTCCAGCTTGTGGATGACGATCAGAAAAACCAGCGCCGCGATACCGACGCCTAGCGAAACGGAAAGAGCAGCGATGGTGACGGCCGTGTTGGATAAGAGATTGCCGATGACCGGCAGCAGGCCGACCACGAAGGTCAGCACCACCAGCGTCTTGGCCAGCGGCACGTGGATGCCGAGAATAGGTAGAACGCCGAGCAAAAATATCGCAGTGCAAATCGTGTTGATCAGCGAAATCTTGACCTGCGCGAAGACGATGTTGTGAAACGCCTCGGCCAGCCGCTGGCAGCGCAGGCTCAGGGCTGCGGCCAGCGGCCCGACCTGGTGCGCGGGCCGGGTTCGGCTCAGCGCTACGATCGCCCCGAGCACCAGGCCGATGAGAATATGCGCGAAGGCTCGCGCCGCGCCCTTACCGGCAATCTGCAGCGTCTCGGCGTGCTTGCGCGCCAAGTCGACGGCACCGACGCGCAGGTCGTCCACGCTGTCGGGCAGATGACTGGTTATAACCGTGGGCAGCTGCTGGCGCGCTTTTTCCACCAGCGGCATCAGCTGCTGCTGCCACAGCAATTCGGGATTGCCGATCTCGGTGCGAAACAGGCTGATGGCGCCCAGAATCAGCAGGATCAGTAGCCCCACCACGATCACCCCCAGCGCGGCAACCACGATGACCCGCGCGCGCGCGCCTGAGATCCGCCTGCCGAACAGCGGCGACATCGAGTTGACCAGTTCGTAGACGAGCAGCCCGGCCAACAAGGCCGACAGCATATGCAGTCCGAGAATCACGCCCAGCGCGACAGCGGCGAGAACGTAGCTGGTGGTGACGATCGCGGGCGACGGCTCGCGCAGATCGGACGACAGAGAGTTCATGTCATGGCACCGGAAGATAATGCGGAGCCTGCAGTCTGTCAGTACGCGGACGACCCTGCCAGCCTGGATCGTCGGCTGTCGTAAACTGGCACGCTCGCCGACGGATTGTTCAAGGATTCTCATGGCCCTGCGCCTCTCTAACGTTGCACTGGCCATGGCCCTGCTGACCGGCTGCGCTGGCGCGCCGAAGCAAGCGGAGCATTCTTCCCTCGCGACCCCAGCACCGGCGGTATCGACCGCGACAGTTCCCGCGGATGACAATCTCAACGCCGTCGCGTGGAGCCAGACCGCGGTCGAGCACGACCTTATCTATCTGCAAACCTATCGCGACGCCGAAGCGCGCCTGCTGCCGGCCGTGCACGACGCCGAATGGGATGCGCTGAGCAAGACCGATCGGGTTGGCGCTTTCGAGCATCTGCCGCCCGCGGTGATCCTGGATATCGACGAAACCGTGCTGGACAATTCGCCGTATCAGGCGCGCGTAATCAAGAGCGGCGGCGAGTTCAATGAGGCCGATTGGGCCGCATGGTGTCGGGAGGCCAGGGCAAGGGCGCTGCCCGGTGCGGTCGAGTTCACCCGGTTCGCGGCCAGCCACGGCGTGGCGGTGATCTACATCTCCAATCGAGCGAAGGATCTGGATGAGGTCACCCTGCGCAATCTGCGCCAGGCAGGTTTCCCGGTCAGCGGACCGGATGCGTTTCTGGGACTCGGCACGGTGGTCGATGGATGCGAGCAGGCCGGCAGCGAAAAAGGCTGCCGTCGGCAGTTGGTCAGCCGCCGCTATCGCGTACTGATGCAGTTCGGCGATCAGCTGGGCGATTTTCTGGATGTCTCTACCAATACGGTCGCCGCGCGTCGCCAGACGGTAGCTCGTTATCTGCCGTGGATCGGCACGCGCTGGTTCGTGCTGCCCAACCCTACTTACGGTTCATGGGAGCCGGCGCTGTTCAACAACGACTACGGCAGCCCGCGCGATCAGCGGCGGCAGCAAAAGCTGGATGCACTGCGCTATCAATAAGCTCTATTTAAAAGTCAATTTATTCAATAACTTATTTAACTAAAGAAAAGCGTTGCCTTAAGTTCAATCGGCGGCTAATATCTCTCCGCCGACACCTGCTGACCAACGCGCTTTGCAGGCAAGGCCATTTCCTTCCGGCTCTGCCGGATTTCCCTGCGAGACTTCGGTCCGCGGGGTTTTCTTTTTGTGATGCCGCAAAATCCTTCGTGCCGCCCTTGCTCAGCACCATGCCGGCCTCTACCCTGACCGGTCCGGCGCCGCCCTTCGGCCCAGCTCCCTGCGAGAAACGTCACCATGCGAGTACCGACCCTTCGCTACGCCTTGCTGCCGCTGTTTTCGGCGCTGGCTCTGACGGCCTGCCACAGCAAGGACGATCCGTCGCAGCCTGGCGGCAGCACGCCGGAATCGGCGGTGCAAAGTTCGGTCGAGCTGATCAAGAGCGGCGATTTCAACGGCCTGTGGAAGCACGCGCTACCGCCGGCCGACTACGCAACCTTGCGCACCGACTGGGCCACTCAGCAGAAGATGCAGCCGCCGGTTACCGATCAGGACCGCGCCCGCTTCAACGACACCATGCAGCAGCTCACCGGGCCGGACGCCGAAAACAAGCTGTATGCCGAGCTGCAGCCGAAGCTGGCCATGATGGAATCGAAATACAAGGATCAGATTCCGGTACTGATCAGCGTCGGCGAGGCGATGATGAAAAACGCCGTGGCGCAGAGTAAAAGCGTCACCGCCGAGCAGAAGACCCAGGTCAACGCCGCACTTGATGTGCTCGGGCCGTGGGCGCAGCAGGCGCCGTGGTTCGACGCGGCGAAGGCGAAGCAGACGGTGAGTATTGCGGTGGACACCGCGCGCAAGCTGGATCTGAAAAGCGCCGATCAACTGCGCGCGATGAATTTCGATACCACGATGACCAAGTACGCGATCGGCTACGCCGGCTTGAAACAGCTGCTGGTGAACTATGGCCTGTCGGTGGACGACACACTGGATTCGATCAAGGTAACCGAGCTTGAAAACAGCAACGGCCACGCGCGGGTCAAGATTGACTACACCCTGCTGGGCAAGCCGCTGTCGAGCGAATCCAAGCTGGTGCAGGTGGACAACCGCTGGTACAGCGAGGACATGGTTGACAACGTCCGGCAAGCTCACCAGCGTTTAAGCCAACCCGCGAGCGCCGCATCGGCTCCGGCGGTAGCGGCTACCAGTGCACCATTCAGCCCGGTGGCCAGCGGCACAAGCGCCCTTGCGCCCGCCTCGGCAGGTGCCGGCAGCGCGCCAACAAAAGACTAATCAGCGCAGCCGTTAGAATAGTCGGATGCAAACTATGTCCAGCGCGGATCATCCCGCTCGCCAACGCGCCCCGTGGTGGTTCCACCTGGCCGGTCAGCTGCTGCAGCCGTGGGTGCGCATCCGGCGTGACCCGGCCGAGCCTGCCGCTCTGCTGCAGGCTGGCGCGCCGGTCTGCTACGTGATCGAACGCGACAGCCTGTCCGACGCACTGATTCTTCAGCGCGCCTGCCTGGAGGCCGGCCTGCCCAACCCGATGCAGTCGCTCGCCGGCACCCGGCGCAAGCGTTCGGTGTTCGCGCTCACGCGCCGCGAGGGCTGGATCTTCGGGCGTCATCAAAAGGGCAGCCCCAACGAACCGCTGGCGCAGCTGGTGCGCTCGCTGGAGGGCGTGCCCGACCGCGATATCCAGATTGTTCCGGTGTCGATCTACGTCGGCCGCGCACCGACGCGCGACTCCGGCTGGTTCCGCGTGCTGTTCTCGGAAAACTGGGTCATGGTCGGGCGCTTTCACCGGCTGCTGGCGTTGCTGCTCAATGGCCGCGACACGGTGGTGACCTTTTCGGCGCCGATCTCGCTGCGCAGCGTCATGGACGAAGCCGGCCAGATCGCGCCGGAGCGCCTCACCCGCAAGATCGCCCGCGTATTGCGCACGCATTTCCATCGCATCCGTGCCACGGTGATCGGCCCCGATCTGTCGCATCGCCGCACGGTGGTCGACTCGGTGCTCAATGCCGAACCCGTGCGCGCGGCAATTGCCGCCACGGCGGCCAAGGAAAAGATCACGCACGCCAAGGCCTGGCAGAAAGCGCAGAAGATGGTGATGGAAATCGCCGCCGACTACGCGCATCCGGTCGTGCGATCGGCGTCATTCTTGCTGTCCAACTTCTGGAACAAGCTGTACGACGGCATCTCGATGCATCACTTCGACAAGGCGCGCGCCGCAGCGCCCGGCTTCGAGGTGATCTACGTGCCCAGCCACCGCAGCCACGCCGACTATCTGCTGATGTCCTACCAGCTGCACGTGTCGGGCGTGGTAGTGCCGCACATCGCCGCCGGCGTGAATCTGGACCTGCCGATCGTCGGACTGATCCTGCGCCGCGGCGGCGCGTTCTTCATGCGCCGCAGCTTTACCGGCAACCCGCTGTACTCGGTAGTGTTCAAGGAATACATGGCTCAGCTGATCGACCGCGGCGTGCCGATCGAATACTTCATCGAAGGCGGCCGCTCGCGCACCGGCCGCCTGCTGACGCCGCACGCCGGCCTGCTCTCGATGACGGTGCGCGCGTTCCTGCGCGCGCCGCGCCGGCCGGTGCTGTTTCAGCCGGTCTACATCGGCTACGAAAAGCTGATGGAGGGCAAGTCGTACGCTGGCGAACTCAGCGGCAAGAAAAAGGAAAAGGAATCGCTGATCGGCCTGATCCGCGGACTCAAGGTATTGCGCCAGCGCTATGGCCACGTGGCCTTGAACTTCGGCGAGCCGATCGAACTGAACCCGATGCTCGATGCCGCCAGCCCCGACTGGCGCGAAACCACGCTGGACCCGGATGCCAAACCGGACTGGCTGCGCAAGGTGGTCGACGGGCTGGCCGAAAAAATCCAGGTCAACGTCAATCGCGCGGCGGACATCAATCCGATCAATCTGCTGGCGCTCGCCCTGCTGGCCACGCCCAAGCACGCGATGGCCGAAAGCGACCTGCTGGAGCAGCTGGCGCTGAGCAAGTCGCTGATGGAAGAGCTGCCGTATTCCGATCGCATCACGATGACGCCGATGAACCCGGCTGGCATGATCGCCTACGGCGAGCAGATGGGCTGGATCGCCCGCGTGAAGCATCCGCTGGGCGACGTGCTGACGGTCAGCGCCGAGCAGGCGCCGATGCTCAGCTACTTCCGCAACAACGTGCTGCACCTCAACGCGGCGGCCGCCTGGGTCGCCTGCTGCTTCCTCAACAACCGCCGCATGTCGCGCGCGTCGGTGCTGCGGCTGGGCCGCATCATTTATCCGTTCATCCAGGGCGAGCTGTTCTTGCCGTGGGACGACGACGGCTTTGGCGCGCAGCTGCAGGACACCATCGATTTCTTCGTGCGCCGTGGCCTGCTCGAATCCAGCGGCGACGGTCGCGTGCTCGAGCGCAGCGCCGGTCAGGACGACGGCGCGTTCCAGCTGAAGGTGATCGCACGCAGCCTGATCCAGGCCTTCGAGCGTTACTACATCACCATCGCGGCGCTGACCAAGAACGGCCCGCACACGCTGACCAGCGCCGAGCTGGAAAGCGCATGCACACTGACCGCACAGCGGCTGAGCCTGCTGCAGGAACTGTCCTCACCGGAGTTCTTCGACAAGGCGCTGTTCCGCGGCTTCATCCAGAAGCTGCGCGAACGCCGCGTGGTGTGGACCGACGACGCCGGCAAGCTCGATTACGATGTCGCGCTCGAAGGCATGGTGCGCGACGCGCGCGTGATCCTGTCGCGCGAAGTGCGCCACTCGATTCTCAAGATTACCCCTGGCAACAACGAGAAGGACGCCGCCGCCGGCAGCAGGCTCGATGACGAGGAAGAAGCCACAGCGCCGGTCTCGCCCGCGCTGCTCGCCGACCCCGTCGATGCCGGAGCCCGGCCGACCGCCGAACCCGTACTCACCGACGCTTCCAGCGCCGACCTGCACGATCGCCATGTCGCCACCGAACATCACAAGCACGAACATCACCACGACCAAACTTCTTCGTAGGTTGGGTTGAGACAAAGGCGAAACCCAACATGCAGCCACGACGGCTTTCACGAGCCGCCACCCGACGCGACCTTCAACACAGGCCCCGTCACGCCCCATTCCTGTAGCATTGCCGGCATGAACGAGCAGCCCAAACCCAGCACCGATTCCACCACTCATTTCGGCTTCCGCGACGTACCCGTCGGCGAAAAGCAAAAACTGGTCGGCGAGGTATTCACCTCGGTCGCGCGCAGTTACGATCTGATGAACGACCTGATGTCGTTCGGCATCCATCGGTTGTGGAAACGCCATTTCGTCGCCGTCAGCGGCGTGCGCCGCGGTGATCGCGTGCTGGATCTGGCCGGCGGCACCGGCGATATCGCCGCGCTGCTGAAGCCGGTGATCGGCGAGACCGGTGAAGTGGTGGTCGGCGATATCAACGCCGCCATGCTCGGCGTCGGCCGCGACCGTTTGACCGATCGCGGCCTGGTCAGCGGCCTGCGCTGGACCCAGCTCAACGCCGAGGCGCTGCCGTTTCCCGACAACTCGTTCGACGCGGTGACTATGGCCTTCGGCCTGCGCAACGTGACCGACAAGGACAAGGCGCTGGCTGACATCTTGCGCGTGCTCAAGCCCGGCGGTCGGCTGCTGGTGCTGGAATTCTCCAAGGTGCAGAGCGAGCTGTTCGGCAAACTCTACGACTTCCACTCGTTCAAGGTGCTGCCCAAGCTCGGCCAGCTGTTTGCCGGCGACGCCCACAGCTACCAATATCTGGCCGAGTCGATTCGCAAGCACCCCGATCAGCAGACCCTGAAGGGCATGATGGAACGCGCCGGCTACGGCCGCGTGGAAGTGCGCAACCTCAGCGGCGGCATCGTAGCCATCCATCGGGCGTACAAGCTCTGAGCCGACGCCGATGGCGAACCGCACCAGGGCGTTTTCGACGACCGCCGCCCTGCTCGGCTGGTACGCGCTGATCCTGCAGCTGATTCTCACGATTCAACTCGCGATCGATCATGACCGTAGCGTGCCGGCCGCGCTGTGGCAATGGATCGGTTATTTCACGATTACCACGAATGTATTGGTTGCCCTGGCGCTGAGCGCGTCGGCGCTCGGCCCGCGCGGTTCGACAAGCCGATTCTTTGGACGTCCAGACGTCCACTCGATGACTGCGATGAGCATCGTCATCGTAAGCATCATCTACAACCTTCTGCTGCGCCAGCTGTGGCATCCGCAGGGATGGCATCTGCTGGCGGACGTGCTGTTGCACGACGTCATGCCGCTGCTGTTTTTGCTGCACTGGTGGCTGGTCATACCCAAGGCATCGTTGCGCTGGCGCCAGGTCGGCGCCTGGCAGATCTATCCGACCGCCTATTTCGTCTATGCGCTGGCACGCGGCGCGCTGAACGGCTCGTACCCGTATCCGTTTCTCGATGTACCAAAGCTCGGCTATCTGCAGGTGCTGATCAACGCGGTAGCGATACTGCTGGCCTTCGTCGCCGTGGCGCTGGTGCTGGTGGCAGTCGCAAGGCGGCAGGCCCGCCGTATGTCGAAAGCATTCGAGCGCTGATCATCGACTATCGATCGGCGCGATCGCGGGACGGCCTCAACGCGACGGATCGACCGCATCCGGCGCACGCAGCACGTCGATGCGCGTCACCTGGCGTATCCACCGCGCCGGTCGCTGGTCGGTCGGAGCAATGACGCGCAAAGGCCCTTCCTTCGCCCCGAGCGCCTTGCCGTCGTGCTGGTCGGCCAGAATCACCGGTTCGTTGCGAAACTGCGGGTCCAGCTCGGCCAGCGCATACACCACGCGATAACCGTCGGCCGCACTTATGCGCACATACAGCGCCATGTTCTTACCGCGCAACGCTTCGCCCAGCGGCAAGCCGGCGGCCGAAAGAATCGCGCTCAGCGGTACCCCCGACCAGCTGCCGCTGACGCCGTGATCGCTACCCTGCACGGTAACGCGCGGCAGCTTGGCCAGCGCCGTTGCATCGAGCGTAAGCGGATGGCCGACCTCTCCGCTCACGATGACACTGATGGAAGCCGTCGTTGCGGCGATATCCGCAGCTGCGATCGATCGTGGCGCAAACCCCAGGCCGAAAAGCACGACTGAAAAGGCGAAGCCGAGCCGAAACAAGCCGTGGGGCAAATCGGTTCTGCGCATGTGTCTGATCCTTGTCTGATCCATCGAGGTCCGCCCAAAGTTCGAGCTTACTGCGGCTCCGTCACAACTACCGCAACGATACGCCGCCGGGTATTGGCCAGCACCACGCCGAGAATAGTGATGAGTCCACCCACCAGCGTCAGCGCGCCGGGCTGCTCGTGCAGCCACAGCATGCCGATCAGCACCGCGATCGGCGGCGAGAAATAGATGAAGCTGGAGACCTGCGACGCCGACGTACGGCGTAGCGCCGCGTTCCACGCCAGGTAGCCGATAAAGGTGGGAGCCACACCAAGCCATACAAGCGCTGCGATGCGCGACCACGGCGCCACGGCCAGCGCCTGCGGCAGCTGCCAGCCGAACGGCAGCGCGCCCAGCGTGCCGGCAAAAAACGTGAACGCGGTGACGCCCAGCATGCTGTTGCGCGCGAACAGCGGCTTCTGCCCGACAAAATAAATCGCCGAGGCGATCACGCTGACCAGCGCCAGCAGGGCCATCGGCTGAAATTTCACCTGATTGCCGCTGGCCAGCACCACCAGCACCACGCCGAGCAGGGCGATACCCAACCCAGTGAGCGTGCGCGCGGGCAGCCGTTCTCGCAGCCACACGGCGGATACCGCAACCGTCGCTGCCGGAATCAGCGACAACATAATCGACGCCGTGCCGCTGGCAATGCGCGTTTCCGCGTAGTTGAGACAGATGTGATACGCCGTCAGCCCGATCACCCCCAACAGCGCCAGCTGCGGCCAGTCGCGCCAAGCCGGCAGGGGCACGCGCCGAATCACCAGCAGCAGCGCAAAGCAGATCGATGCGATGCCCAGCCGTGCCAGCGCCACTTCGCCCGGCGTGAACGAGGGCAGCGCATAGGCGATCGATGCATACGCCGACGACCACGTCAGCAAGGCGGTGCCGATACAGGCGAGCGTACGACCGTCGAGGCGTTCGGTGCCGGTCATCGAAGAAAATTCACAGGAGGGACTCACGCTTGGACAGGCACTCATCGTAATTCGTGAGGCCGCGGCACGCGACGCATTTATCCGGCCCGATCGATGCAACCAGTACTTTTGTCACGGTCGCCGCGGCAGCCACCCACGCATACTTCCAAGACGCTTTATCGAGACGGGGCCTTCATGCGTTACCTGATTTCACTGCTACTGGCTGGCGCACTGGCGCTGGCGCCGACCATCCCCAGCCATGCCGACGACGCACCCGCGCCAACCAAGTCCGACGCCAGCAAGAAGCAAGCGGTCGACGAAACCGCGGTACCGAGCACCGAAAGCGCCGTGCGCACGCAGCACAGTGCCAGCATCGGCGGGCACTCGATCAAGTACACGGCCACGGCGGGCACGCTGATCATCCGCGACGACAAGGGCCAGCCGCAGGCCAGCGTGTTCTATGTGGCTTATACGGTTGACGGCAACAAGGCCGACAAGCGGCCGGTGACGTTTCTGTACAACGGCGGCCCCGGCTCGTCGAGCGTCTGGCTGCACATGGGCTCGTTCGCGCCGGTGCGCATCGAAACCGCCAGCCCCGAAGCCACCGCGCCGGCGCCGTATCATCTGGTGCCCAACCGCGACAGCCTGCTAGACAAGACCGACCTGGTTTTCATCGACGCGGTGGGCACCGGTTATTCGCGCCCGCTGGGCAAGGCCACCGGCAAGGACTTCTGGGGTGTCGACCAGGACATCTCCGCGTTCAGCCGCGCCATCCAGCGCTATGTGAGCATCAACAAACGCTGGAACTCGCCGAAGTTTCTCTACGGCGAAAGCTACGGCACCACGCGCTCGGCCGCGCTGGTCGATGCGCTGCAGAATGCCGGCATGAGTTTCAACGGCGTGATCCTGATGTCGTCGATCCTCAACTACGGCATCCGCCTGCCCGGCTATGACGAAATCTACATCGGCTATCTGCCCAGCTATGCGGCGGCGGCCTGGTATCACAACAAGCTGGCCAACAAGCCGGCCGATCTCAAGGCGTTTCTCGATCAGGTGCGCACGTTCGCGCGCGGCCCGTACGCGGCGGCCCTGGCCCAGGGGCAGAACCTGCCGGACGACCAGCGCGACGCCGTGGCGCGTCAGCTCGCCGCGTACACGGGGCTGTCGGTGCCGTTCATCGAAGAGGCCAACCTGCGCATCGACCTCGGCCGCTTTCGCAAGGAGCTGCTGCGCGACCAGCGCCTGACGCTGGGCCGCTACGACAGCCGCTTCACCGGCATGGACACGGATGCGGCTGGCGAAACCCCCGATTACGACGCCTCGGACAGCGGCATCAGCGGCGCCTTCGTCAGCGCATTCCACGACTATCTGGACGGCCAGCTGAACTACCACAGCGACCTCGACTATCGCCCCACCTTCGGCGACATCGGCAAGGATTGGGACTGGAAGCACAAGGCGGCCGACCAGCGCCGCCCCCTGCCCACGGCCTACGTGGCCGGCGATCTGGCGCACGCCATGCGCACCAACCCGGGCCTGAAAGTGCTCTCGGTCAACGGCTACTACGATTTCGCTACGCCGTTCTTCATCACCGAATACGATCTGGCGCACATGAATCTCGACCCGACGCTGCGCGGTAACCTGCAGTTTCTGTATTACCCGTCGGGTCACATGATCTATCTCAATACCGATGCCCTGAAGCAGCTGAAGAGCGACCTGACGGGCTTTTACGATCGCGCCGCGCTCGCGCACTGATCGCAACCCATCGACACGGAATGATCGCCATGCATAAAAAGATTCTCGCCCCGCTCGCCCTTGCGCTGCTGCTGACGCTAGGCACTGCCGTGCACGCCGACGACGACAAGCCCGCGGACGCCAAGGCGCAGAGCGACAAGGACAGCAAGAAAGACGCACTGCCCATCCCGCCCGAACGCAGCGTGATGACCAAGCACAGCGTGCGCATCGGCGGCCGCACCATCAATTACAAGGCCACCGCCGGCACGCTGCTGATCAAGGACGACAAGGACAAGCCGACGGTCAGCTTTTTCTATGTGGCTTACACCGTGGACGACGGCAAGCCAAGCAAGCGCCCGGTGACCTTCATGTACAACGGCGGCCCGGGCTCGTCGAGCATGTGGCTGCACATGGGTTCGTTCGGCCCGGTGCGCGTGGCCAACAAGGGCGACCAGCCGATTCCGCCGCCGCCGTATCAGACCGTCGCCAACGACGACAGCCTGCTCGACAAGACCGACCTGGTTTTCATCGATGCACCGGGCACCGGCTATTCGCAGCTGGTCGGTGGCGCCGAGGGCAAGAACTTCTACGGCATCGATCAGGACGCTGATGCGTTCGCGAAATTCATCACTCGCTACGTCAGCACCAACCATCGCTGGAACTCGCCGAAATTCCTGTTCGGTGAAAGTTACGGCACCACACGCTCGGCCGTGCTGGTAAAAACGCTGCAGGAACAGGGCATGGAGTTCAACGGCGTGGTGCTGATGTCGTCGATCCTCGACTTCAACGTCTGGGCCAGCACCGGCGACGATCATGCGTTTATCGTCAACCTGCCGACCGAGGCGGCGATCGCCTGGTATCACGACAAGGTACCCAACAAGCCGGCCGACATCGCCAGCTTTCTGGCCAGCGTGCGTCAGTTCGCCAATACCGACTACACGCTGGCGCTGGCCAAGGGCGACGCGATCACGTCGGCCGAGGCCGACCGTGTGGCGAATCAGTTGAGCCAGTACATCGGCCTGTCGCCGAGCTACATCCGCGAAGCCAATCTGCGCATCGATCCCAGCCGCTTCCGCAAGGAGCTGCTGCGCGACCAGCGTCGCACAGTTGGCCGTCTGGACGGCCGTTTTGTCGGTATCGATCCTGACGCCGCAGGGGAGAATCCCGAAGGCGACGCCGCGAGCGATGCCGCCACCGGTGCCTACCTAGCCGCATTCAACCAGTACGCCAGCGAGCAGCTGAAGTTCAACGAAGAGCGTCCGTACCTACCGAACAACTACGGCGTGATCAACCGCGGCTGGGACTGGAAACGTACGGAAGGCCACGGCTTCACCCAGGCGCCGTACGTGGGGGCCGACCTGGCCGGCGCCATGCGTCGCAACCCGCATCTGAAGGTATTTTCGGCCAACGGGTACTACGATCTGGCCACGCCGTTTTACGCGACGCAGTTCGATCTGGGCCACCTCGGGCTGGAGCCGTCGATCAGCAAGAACATCGAATTCGGTTTCTATCCTTCCGGCCACATGATTTATTTCGACGTCAATGCGCTGAAGCAGGTCAAGGCCGACCTGTCGCGCTTCTACGACGAGGCCGTACCGAAGTCCTGAATCCGCTTCATCCCGAACGATCCGATGACTGACAAACCGACCGACAAACCGCCCGTTTCCAACGACGAGGCGCCGCCCAACCCGCAACGCCGCCGTCTGCTTGGCGGGCTGGTCATGGCGGGCGCTGGCGTGGCGCTCGCAGGCGCAGGTGCAGCGAAGGCCGGCGACCGTACCGCCGCGGCACCGCATCCGCTGCCCGACGATGCGCTGGACGCCCTGCTTCGCGAGCATATCCAAACCGTCGTGGTGCTCTACGCGGAAAACCGCAGCTTCAACAATCTGTTCGCCGATTTCCCGGGACTGGAAAAACCGCTCGGCGCATTGAAGCCGCAGGACTATCTGCAGCGCGATCGCAACGGCGAAGTGCTGCAGACGCTGCCGCCGATCTGGCAGGGGCTGGTGCCGCACAAGCAAGTCGTCAACCACCGCGCCTACCAGATCGGCGAAGCCGATATCACCGGCCTGCCCAACGCGCCGTTCGCCCTGCACACGCCCGACGGCGAACCGCTGCCGCACGGGCTGGTGACGCGCGATCTGATCCATGCGTTCTACCAGAACCAGCTGCAGATCAACGGCGGCAAGAACGATCGCTTCGTCGCCTGGGGCGACAGCGGCGCGATGCCGATGGGCCATTACGGCGACAGCTCGGTCAACCTTCGGCTGTGGCGGCTGGCCGAGCAGTACACCTTGTGCGACAACTTTTTCATGGGTGCGTTTGGCGGCTCGTTCCTCAATCACCAGTATCTGATTGCCGCGCAGCCGCCTTTCTATCCGAACGCGGATCGGAGCGTGGCCAAGGCCCGCATCGCGGTGACCGAAAGCGGCGACGTCACCGATCATCGGCTGAAGCTGACCGAGGATTCCCCAACCAGCGCGATGGACGGCAAGGCCAAGTTTGTGACGCCCAATATGCTGACGCCGGACTTCTGGGCGGTGAACACGATGGGGCCGCCGTACTCCCCCAGTTTCAAGATCGACCCGCATGATCCGACGCTTGCCGATGCCAGCAATCCCGCCACCTGCCCGCCGCAGACACACAAGCATCTGGGCGACATGCTCACCGCGAAGTCGGTCGACTGGGCCTGGTACGGCGGCGCCTGGCAGGCCGCGCTCGACGGCCACGGCGACGGCCCGCTCGGCGAATACCCGGACCGGCCGAATTTCCAGCCGCATCACCAGCCGTTCAATTATTTTGTCGGCCTGGCACCCGGCAGCGAGGCGCGCCGTCGGCACCTGCGCGACGGTGGCCTGGGCGAGACCGCACCAGACAATCGCTTCCTGGTCGATGTGGCCGCGGGCGAGTTGCCTGCGGTGACGTTCTACAAGCCGCAGGGCAACCTCAACATGCACGCGGGATCCTCCGATATCGAAGCCGGCGATCGGCACCTCGCGCGCATGATCGACGCGCTGCAGAAGAGCCCGCAGTGGCCGAACATGCTGGTGGTGATCACGGTGGACGAAAACGGCGGCTGGTGGGATCACGTCGCGCCACCCAAGGGCGATCGCTGGGGACCGGGCACGCGCATTCCCGCGCTCGTGGTGTCGCCGTTCGCCAAACGCGGCCACGTCGACCACACCATCTACGACACCGGCTCGATCGCGCGCTTCATCACCCGTCGCTTCGGACTGGAGAAACTTCCCGGCCTGACGGTGCGCGAAAACGCGATGGTGGCCGCCGGCGGGCCACCGCCCGGCGATCTCACCGCCGCCCTGAACTTCGCGACAGCGAAAAAGACCTGACCGAGACCGGATGTTGACCATGCGCGAGATGTACCCGGAGATCGAGCCCTACCGCACACAGCACCTGGCCGTCGATGCCGTGCATACCCTGCGCGTGGAGGAATGCGGCAACCCCGACGGCCTGCCCGTGGTGTTTCTGCACGGCGGTCCGGGCGCGGGGCTGGCCACGTATCACCGGCGCTTCTTCGATCCGGCGCGCTACCGCATCGTGCTGTTCGACCAGCGCGGCGCGGGGCAATCGACGCCGTTTGCCGATCTCACCGACAACACCACCTGGCACCTCGTCGCCGATATCGAAACCATCCGCGAACAGCTCGGCATTGAACGCTGGGTAGTGTTCGGCGGCTCGTGGGGCTCCACGCTGGCGCTGGCGTACGCGCAGACGCATCCCGAGCGCGCGCTCGGTCTGGTGCTGCGCGGCATCTTTCTGTGCAGGCCGGCGGAAATTCGCTGGTACTACGAAGAGGGCGGCGCCTCGTGGATCCTGCCGGAAAAATGGCAGCGCTACGCCGCGGCCATTCCCGCCGACGAGCGCGGCAACATGCTGGAAGCCTACTGGCGCCGGCTCACCTCGGACGATGAAACCGTTCGGCTTGCCGCCGCGCAGGCCTGGGGCGCATGGGAAGGCGGCGGCATCACCCTGGCCGAAAGCCCCGAGACCGAAGCCGGCTTCGCCGCGCCCGAGGTTGCACTCAGCCTTGCGCGTATCGAAGCCCACTACTTCCGCAACGGCAGCTGGCTCGAGCCCGATCAGCTGTTGCGCAACGTCGACAGCATCCGCCACATTCCTGCCACTATCATCCACGGCCGCTACGACATCATCTGCCCGGTCAAAAGCGCCTGCGACCTGGCCGTGGCATGGCCCGAAGCCGAACTGCATATCGTGCTGGCCGGACACGCCGCATCGGAACCGGCGATCGTCGACCAGCTGGTGAGGGCGACGGAGCGGCTGGCGGATCGATACGTCTAGATGACTTTCTGCACCGTCCCCACACTCCAGGTGTCAGCAGATAGGCGGGTGCGCAACGCGATCGATCCATGCCTGCTTGTAACCCGGGCAGACAGTCGACTTTCCAAGCACCGTCTTACGATGAGGAGCCGGAGCCTGCGATTGGCTTAGGCTAGAGACGCGAACTACTTCAAAGGTAAGAACCTGATGAGCCGAGAGGTATCTTGGCTCTCCAGAATGCCGTCCGTCGCACGAGTTCCGCCCGGTAATCGAAATCAGGTTCGTGACGCTCATGGATTTGTTCGACCACCTCGAACGAGAATCGCGCTTCCCCGTACGCATGCCAGTCCGCCATCAATAACCGATTTCGGTGGACGCCCCATTGAAGCTCCATCCGATGGCGATTCAATGACCCCGTCAGATTGCTGCTTTGATCCAGCAGCATCCTGCCGGTGACCACGTTACGGATGGAGAAGATGCCCATTCGCGGCAACGCCAGTTTGTAGGCCAAGACGAGGTCTTTTCTTCTGGCCCGGTCCGTCACAACCCATTCTCCGCTTCAGTAACGCTTGCCCATATCGGCGCCGACAGTATTCCGATTTCCTCGCGGATAGCTGTAGGCCATAGCGCAATTTTTTCGTGGAACATGGGAGCGTTGGCTGCAAACAAGGCCCGAATCGCCTCTTCGAAATGAGGACGGTTGCCGGCCATGTCACGCATGAACCGATAGCACTTCTCTTTCGATTCCTGCACGCGGTACACGCCGTTCCGGTCGCGACGCGCGTCGTCGATCAATAGACGCAGTGTTCCGCTTGCACTGCGTGACTGAAGAGCCAGCCACTCCCAATGACGAGGCAGCATCGTTACGTTGCCACTCGCCTTCTGATGCCTAACTGGCGCGGTCGAGTCCATGGCGTGCAAGGCTGTTACTTGATGGGTCATGTATCACTCCTTGGTATACGGCAGATCGATTTGCGAGAGCGGCAGCAGACGCGAATCTTCGATAGCTGCGGTTCGATGCCCCATGCCGGCCATGTAGTCTTCATGACTGGCGAACGCCAGAAATGACTCGACGCTTCGCTGCCGCACCAGCATCGCCATGTCCCAGCGTTCGGTTGACGGCCCGATAAAAAACGCGCCGCCGACTCCGAGAAATAGCAAGTCGCCCCCGGTTTCGCGCAAATAGGGCAAGGTGTGTTCTATATATCGTCGGAAAGCCGCCGCTCCGGTAATGGGCATTTGTGGGGCCAACCCGGGCGTCGCTGAGTAGTCCGCCGTTTCACGAAAGCGCAGCAGATTCAGCATGACCACGCTTCCGGTCATCTGACGCATGCCGAACGCGCGTCCCGATTCCTGTGACGGCGCAAGATAGCCTTCGATAGAAGTCGGATTCGTCATTTGCCAGCTGTCCTTTCATCCGGCCTTGAAGAAGCGACCTGCGTACCTTCGCTAGAGACGAGTCGGATGACATGGTCACGCACATCTTGCGGCCAGCTGGCAATGTATCCATCCAGTTTGGGCCGATCGTTCGCAAACAGCGCTCGGGCAGCATCCTCGAAACCGGCGAGGTTTCCGGCGATCGCAGACATGAAACTGTAGGCGCGCTCTTGTGCTTTGCGAGCTTTGTCCTTGTGACCATGGACGCGCCGCGCTTCCTCGACCAGTTTGCGCAAGGCTACGGACGTACCGCCGGGCTGCGCCGCCAGCCATTCCCAATGGCGTGGTAACAGCGTCACCTCTCGGGCCACCACGCCCAATTTCGGTCGCCCCCGTCCTCGACGTTGGTCGGCCGGAAGCGACGATCCAGCCATATGTTCCGTGGGAAGTGCGGAGAGACCAAACTCTGCCGTCTCTTCGCCCGTATCCATCGGCCCCATGTCTGCCAATCGGGCGACGACTTCTTCATCCGTGCCCCTCGTATCGATATCGATCTGCTGGCCGCTGCTGTCGTCAAAGACAAGTACCGGACCGGCAGCTCCCTTTTGGATGGCACGTTTCACCGCCACCGCGACCACGTGAATCGGACCAGATGCAATGCGGTCGTATCCGTCAAAGCCAGTCCAGGAGTGCGAGAGCGCATTTCTCATGCCGATGTCCCGAGTTAGTAAGGCGCAAATTATACCCGGGTATAATTAAAAGTAAATAACACCCGGGTAAAATATGGGTACCTGCTTCACGACTTTCGACATTCCCATCCACGACCGCCACGACATCACTTACTTAGCCAAGAACGCCTGCGATCTTGTCGATGCCAGCGGGACATGTTGCAGACCGATGCGGCTGACCAAGCCAAGGTGTTGCAGTGGCTGCGCTTCGAGCAAAAACCAATCGAGTCGAAGACCCACCCGCTGGAATGCCGGCCAGTGACCGAGTCAGTCCCCGCCATTGATCGAAAACATGCGCCGGACCGCACGGCGTGCGCTGGCGATTGTTGACGATCAGTTGACGACGAGGCCCTTCATCGCCAGCGACGACTACACCGTCGCCGACATGGCTCGACATTCCGCTGGAGCACTCCCTGCATTTCGCGCGTGGATCAAACGCGTTGAAGCACAGCCCGGCTTTCTCGCGGCGCCCGCGCAGCCGATCCACACCTTTCGGCACAAGTCGTCTGAAGCGCCCCAGTGCCATACTCAACGTTTGCATTTCGCTTTCTCCGGAGTCTGCATGCGTCTGCTTTCCCTGTTTGCCGTTGCGGCGTCGACGTTGCCGCTGACCGCCATGGCGGCCGAACCCTACTCGTACGCGCAGCCGGATCAGGTCCGCGTCACGCATCTGGATCTCGATCTGACCATCGACTTTCCGCAGCGTGAGTTGAGCGGCCAGGCGACGCTGAAACTGGACTGGAAAAATCCGAAGGCGCCCTCGCTGGTGCTGGACACGCGGGATCTGAAAATCGCCTCGATCGAATCCGTCTCGGCCGATGGCAAAACCGCGCCGCTGAACTATGCGCTGGCGCCGCGCGACAAGGCGCTCGGCAGCAAACTCACCATCGCCACGCCGACGCATCCGACGCGTGTGCGCATCGTCTACGCTACCTCGCCCGACGCGGCCGGCCTGCAGTGGCTGACGCCGGCGCAGACGGCCGGCAAAAAACTGCCCTTCATGTTTTCCCAGTCCGAGTCGATCAACGCGCGCTCGTGGGTGCCGATCCAGGATTCGCCGGCGATCCGGATCACTTACGACGCCCACATCAAGGCAACGAGCGATGTGCGCGTGGTGATGAGCGCGCTGAACGACGCGCAGCACCCGCTCGACGGCGACTACACGTTCGACCAGCCGCATCCGATTCCGTCCTACCTGCTGGCCATTGCCGCGGGCGACATCGCCGCCGAAGCGACCGGCCCGCGCAGCGCGGTGTATGCCGAGCCCTCGATGGTGCACAAGGCGGCGCACGAGTTCGAGGACACCGAAAAGATGATCGCCACGGCCGAGCGGCTCTACGGCCCGTATCGCTGGGGCCGCTACGACCTCATCGTGCTGCCGCCGTCGTTCCCGTTCGGCGGCATGGAAAACGCCAACATGACCTTCGCCACGCCGACTATCGTGGTAGGCGACAAGAGCCTGGCATCGGTGATCTCGCACGAGCTGGCGCATTCGTGGTCGGGCAATCTGGTAACCAACGCTACCTGGCGCGATGGCTGGCTCAATGAGGGCTTTACCACCTACGTGCAGGGGCGCATCACCGAAGCCGTCTACGGCAAGTCGCTGGCCGACGAAGAGGCGCTGCTGTCGGCGCGCGCGCTGGAAAAAAGCATCGGCAGCATGCCGGCCAACGCGCAGAAGCTGACCCCCGACCTGCGCGGCGTCGACGCGGACGACGCGCTGTCCGACGTCGCCTACGACAAGGGATCGTGGTTTCTGCGCACGCTGGAGCAGCGCTTCGGCCGGGCCGACTTCGATGCCTACCTGCGCAGCTACTTCGACCACTTCGCGTTTCAGAGCATCACCACCGAGCAGATGTTGGCCTATATGAAGCCCAATCTGATCGACAAATACCCGGGCAAGATGCGCTGGGCCGAGGTGCAGGACTGGGTCTACGGCAGCGGCATTCCCAAGGACGCGCCGCTGCCCGACTCGCCGCGCTTCGACGCCATCGACACGGAGCGCGCGGCGTTTCTCGCCGACAAGCTCACTGCCGACAAGCTCGACGCGAAAGGCTGGAACACACAGGAGTGGATGTACTTCCTCGACCGCCTGCCCGATGTCACGGCGCTGGCGAAGATCAAAGCGCTCGACGACGCCTGGCACCTCACCGGCACCCCCAACGCGGAAATCGGCATGCGCTGGTATGTGCATGCCATCGTCGCCGGCGACAAGGACGTATGGCCCGCCGCGGCCGAACACATGACCCGCATCGGACGTCTCTATCTCACGCTGCCGCTGTACAAGGCCTTCGCGAAAACGCCCGAGGGCCTGGCTTATGCCAAGCAGGTTTACGCGAAAGCCATGGCTGGCTATCACCCGCTGACCCAGCAAGCAGTCGAAGGAATCCTGGCAAAAGCGAGCCCTGCTAAAAAGTAAACGGCGCCACGTATATGCTCGTGTCAGTCGAGACGTATCACCGACACGTTTGTATTCACTGAAACACTTCAAAGAATTCTGCTATGGCTCTTCCTCCCTCGACCAAGCCAATCCCAGCCACCCGTCCACTGTGGAAACGCCTGCTGCTGCGGCGACTGAAGTTTCTCGGGTGGATCGCGGGCATTCTGATCGTCGTGCTGGGCGGCAGCTATCTGTTTGCGCCGCAGTGGCTGATGAAGGCGAACTTCATGCGCCAGGCGATGGCGGCAAATCTGGACAAGCATTCGGTAGAGGTCGGCGACACGAAGTGGGTGTATTACGAGGGCGGCCAGGGTCAGACCATCGTGCTGCTGCACGGCCTGGGCGACAGCAAGGAGGTATGGCTGGACGTAGCCAAGCTGCTGACGCCGCACTTCCATCTGATCATCCCCGATCTGCCCGGCTGGGGAGAATCGACGCGGGTGGTCGGCGCCAGCTACAACGTCGACGCCCAGGCGGCGCGGCTGGATGCCTTTGTGGAGGCGTTACGGCTGCAGCGCGTTATTCTGGTCGGCCATTCGCTGGGTGGGGCGATTGCGGGGGTGTATGCCGCCGAGCACCCGGACCACGTCAGCGAGCTGGCACTGATCGATTCGTTCGGCCTGCAATACAAGGAGAACGCGTTTGCGCGCGACGCCATGGCCGGCAAAGACCCATTCATTTTCGACGATCGCGCCGGCTTCGAGCGCATGACTGCCCTGGCCCTGAACAAACCGCTGGACCTGCCCGGCCGCTTTGTCGACGTGCTGATCAAGCGCAATCAAGCCGATCGGGCGTTCATCGAGCAGAATTTCAAGGAGCTGCGCGAACCCTCGCAATATCTCGCCGTGCAAAATCGGCTCGGCGACCTCACGATGCCGGTGCTGGGCGTGTGGTGCCGGGACGACAAGATTATCGATATCTCGGCGCTGGACAGCCTGCGCGACGGTCTGACCCATTCGGCCGCCATCAGCAGCAGCACGCTCAACGGCTGCAACCATATTCCGATGCTGGAAAAGCCCGAGGCCACGGCGCAGATCCTTACGGGTTTTGCGCTGTCGCACTAGTGGCTGCCAGCTCATAGCGGCCGCATTCACGCTTCCAGTCAGGTCGTGCTGGTTATCTTTGCATCAGCGGCAAATCGCCAGCCATTGTGATTTGCGCACAGCAACATGTGACAATGACACTATCGATACGGAGACATGCGTGTGTATTTGCAAGAAGACGGCATGGTGCCATCACCGATAAGACGTACCCTGTGGCGCTCCTTCGTGGATGCGGTCATGCGGATGTCTTCCACGCGGACCAATTACTGGGCCGAGGTGGTTGTGGACGGAACATTGGCCCTGATGCTCTTCTTCGAAGGCTGGCGTCACCTGACCGGCGGCCTGATGGAAGGGCTGGCGGCGATCGTGCTGGGGCTGTTCGCCTTCAGTTTCGTGGAGTACTTCTTCCATCGCTGGATGTTCCACACGCGCATACCGCTGTTCGCTCAGGGCCACCAGCTTCACCACGAAAAGCCGCTGGGCTACGACTCGCTGCCCTTTTTTCTCCCTGGCGCGGTGCTGTTCGTCCTGACGGGCCTGCTGGTGCTGATCCTGCCGGTCGGCTTCGCTTTTCTGATGATGGGCGCGGTCACCCTGGGCTATATCGCCTACGGCCTGAGCCACTTCACCATTCACCACGTTCGCTTCAAGCATCCGCTGATGCGGCGCTGGGCCGGTTCGCACCACGTGCACCACTATCACCCGGACAGCAATTTCGGCGTCACCACGCCGCTGTGGGATGTGCTGCTGGGCACGCGCTACGTACGGCAGACGCGCAAACCCTGACCGGGCTTCCAGCCGCTTTAACAGAGCGTCCGTTCGTACCGAGCAAGCTCAAAGCACGCCGGGAATCAGCGCCTTGACCCGCTGCATATACTCGCCATAAGCCGGCCCGAAGTACTCGCTGAGCCAGGTTTCCTCCAGCCTGAGCTTGCGCCAGAACGACACGAACATGATCACGAAGCCCAGCACGGCGCGCCACTCGCCGAGCAGCAGTGCCGTACCCACCAGCGCCAGCAGCAGGCCCGTGTAGATCGGATGGCGCACGTAGCGGTAGGGGCCGCGCTCGATCAGCTCGTGGTCCTGCTTTACCTGCACCACCGCACTCCAGTTGCTGCCCAGAATGGCGCGCGCCCAGCAGGCGAACAGCAGGCCGGCCACGGCCAGCAGCAGACCCAGCGCGGCCAGCCACAAAACGTCGGGAATAAATCGTGTGCCCAGCAGGGTGCCTTCGTACAGCGAGGTCGGAAACATCAGCACCAGGTTCACGATGATCGGCAGCCAGTACTTGAAAAAACGCGACCAGACCGGCTCGCCGCGGGCCGAACTCTTAACCCGCCGCGCGCTCCAAAGCCAGTAAAACAGAAACAGCAGCCACGCCGCAGCGGCCAATGTCGTAATCGATGGTTGCATGATCAGTCCCTGCTGGCATGGCCGACATGCGGCATTCGCTGCGGATGGTGCGCGGAACGGGCATCGAAGGCAACGGTGCCGCGGAAACGCAGCAACGGCCGGCTCAGTCGGCGACGTCGGCCACCAGGCGATCGAGTTCGGCCTTCAGCATGCCGCCGTTGACGCGCAGCCAGTCGCGCTGCTCCTGCCAGTCGGGGTAGAGGTTGGCCACCTGCGCCCAGAAGCGCGCCGAGTGGTTGCGCACCTTGAGGTGGCACAGCTCGTGGACCAGCACGTAGCGCAGCGCGGCCGACGGCGCCAGGGCCAGCGCCAGATCGAGATTGATACGGTCGCGCGTATCCAGGCTGCCCCACAGGCTTTTCATCGGACGGATTTTCAGCGCGGTCGGCGCCAGGCCGAGCAAGGGCACGTAGGTGGCCAGCCAACGTGAGACGTCGCGGCGCATCTGCCCTTCCAGGTAGGAGGCCAGCAGTCCACGGGCGATCGGCAGCGCGCGCGTATGCGGGCGCGGAATCACCAGGGTCAGGCCGGTCACGCTGGGCTCGATGCGCGGATACGGGCCTTCGGCCCAGTCCAGCGTCAGCGTTTCGCCGCGCAGGGGGAACTCGGTGGCGTAACCGAGCCGGAGCGGCGGAGTCGGGTCGACGATGAGGTTGAGCTCGGCGAGCTTTTTCTCCAGCCATTCCGCGTGGCTGCGCAGAAAGGCATTGACCTGGGCCGGATGCGTGCCGTACGGATACGACACCCGCGCACCCTTGGGGGTCACGGTGAGGCGCAGCCGCCGCGCGCGCGGGTGGGCGGCCTTCAGCACCATGATGCTGTTGCCGCTGACCGTCGCCAGTTCCAGCCAATCGCCTTCGAGATGTTGCGCCATACGGCTGCCCGTTTGAGCCTCGTCGTGCTGTTGTCGCGGAGATGTTTTCGCCAATCGCGCGAGCACACCGGACAGCCAGTATGCCGCTTTAGCCGTCCAAATGGGGCGGATTTCTTGTTGGAGCCTGTCCATCATTTCCTCGTGGCCCGCGCCGGTGGCGGTTTGCGTTCAGGACAAGGAAGAAGGAGGAAGTGTACGTCGGTACACGACCGAGTGATGACGCCGGCCTGGGCGCAAACCGGCCCGGCCCGAAGGGTTGAGTCGTGGCATTCGCCACGACTCAACGCGGGTCATGGGGAGATGCTGGACAGGCTCTTAGCCATCAGCGGGGCGCGGCAGCCCAAACCACTCCTCGAGTTTGCCCAGCAAACGCTCCAGTTCCAGCGTCAAAAGGGCGAAGCTCGCGTCCATTTCGGCCTGCGCGTCCTGCTGGCTGTCGCCCAGCTCGTCCATCACCACGTCGAGGAATTTCAGCTTGCGGATGATCAGATCCTCGCCCAGTACGAAGCTGATGCGATCGTCGAAGGTCAGGCCGAGCAGAAACACCTGCTTGCCGTTGCGCAGGTGCTCCTTCACTTCCTCGGCATCCAGATCCTGTCGGCGGCACTTGGCGATGGCGCCCGTGGCGGTGGCCGGATCGCGCAGCTCGCATTCGTCGCCGAGGGTGAGGCCAGCCGGCAGATTGCCGTTGGCCAGCCAGTCGGTCATCAGCACGCGCGGGCCTTCTTCGGGCGCCAGCGGCACGGCGGGAAAGCTGCCCAGCGCCTCGCGGATCTGGGTCAGCGCGTTCTCGGCGGACTTGCGGCTGGACGTATCCAGCACCAGCCAGCCGTTTTTCATGTCGACGTAGCTGGACATGCGCGAGGTGCGCACGAAGGCCCGCGGCAGCAGCTCGTTCAGCAGGTCTTCCTTGATGCGCTTGCGCTCGCGGCCACCGACCTTGCGGCCTTCTTCCTCGGCGATTTTCTGCACCTTGCGCGAAAGCTCCTCGTTGATCACCTGCGCGGGCAGCAGCTTGTCCTCACCGCCGACGGTCATCAGCGTGCACTGCTTCACCACATGGGTCAGCGGTGCCTCCTCACCGCGCCCGACCGGCGGCACGAAGCCCTTGGTGAACATTTCCATCGGCCCGCAGGGGCGCAGGCGGTGCTCGGCCAGCACCTCGTCGAGGCGCTTCAGATCGGCGGCAACAGCGGGGGAAAAACGGAACAGCGTGAGATTGCGAAAAAACATGGATATCCGAATGATGGTCGCCCGAAGGCGGAAATGGCTGCACCGCCACCCGGCGATCCTGACGATCGCCGGCGGGTGGCGAACGGGGACTTCAGCGGCTGACGGTAGCGACCGCTGCGGCCACGGTTTCCAGATTGTCGCGATTGAGCGCCGCCACGCAGATGCGGCCGCTGTCCAGCGCGTAGATGGCGAACTCGTCGCGCAGGCGGTGCACCTGGGCCTTGCTCAGGCCGGAATACGAAAACATGCCGGCCTGGCTCGGGATAAAGGCGAACTGCGTGGCGCCGTGTGCGGCCAGCCGCTCGACCATGCCGGCACGCATCGCGTGGATGCGCTCGCGCATCTCGCCCAGCTCCTGCTCCCACTGCGCCCGCAGCTCGGCGCTGCCGAGCACGCCGGCCACCAGCGCCGCACCGTGGGTCGACGGACTGGAGTAATTCGCGCGAATGGTCTGCTTGATCTTGGACAGCACGCGCGCCGCCTCGTCGCGGTTGGCCGCCACCATCGACAGCGCGCCCACGCGCTCGCCGTAGAGCGAGAACGATTTGGAATACGAATTGGCCACCACGAACGCCTCGATGCCCGAGGCGGCCAGCAGGCGCACGGCGGTCGCATCTGCATCCAAACCCTGGTCGAAGCCCTGATAGGCCAGGTCGACGAACGGCAGCAGCTTGCGCTCTTTCAGCAGCTCGATGGTCTGCGCCCACTGCGCCGCATCGAGGTCGACGCCGGTTGGGTTGTGGCAGCAGGCATGCAGCAGTACTACCGTGCCCGGCTCCAGCTTGCCCAGATCCTCCAGCATGCCGGCGAAATCCAGGCCGTGGCTGGCATCGTCGTAATAGCGGTAGTCGAGCAGCTGAAAACCGGCGGTGCGGAAAATCACATGGTGATTGCCCCAGCTCGGGTTGCTGATGGCGACTTTTCCGCTGGCGCCGCTCACCTGCTTGAGCAGGTCGGCCGCCACGCGCAGTGCGCCGCTACCGCCCACGGTCTGCGCAGTGACCACGCGCCCGGCTTCCAGCACCGGCGATCCCGCGCCGAACAGCTGCTGCTGGGTCAGCTTGTCGTACACGGCCATGCCGTCGATCGGCAGATAGCCGCGCGGTTTGGCCGCCGAGGCCAGCGCTTTTTCCACCTCATAGACCGAACGCAGCAGTGGCACACGGCCCTGTTCGTCGACGTAAATGCCCACGCCGAGATTGATCTTGCCCGGACGAGCGTCGGCCACAAAAGTTTCGGTCAGGCCCAGGATCGGATCGCCGGGGGCCATTTCAACGGATGCAAAAAAAGACACGGTGCGTACTCTACTCAGGGAATGGGATCGATCTGGGGTGGGTCAGCACCCAAGCTTACGAGAATGCCGTCTCACCCGCCGCGTCGACGTTCCACGCGGACGAACCCACAGCATGCATGTCCCCGGCGGAAAAATCGAACAGCGCGCGATCGGCCAGATGCGAAGGCGACACGCGGCCCAGCGCGCGAAAAACGTTCTCGCTGCGGCCGGGCTGCAGCGTTTCCCATTCGTCCAGCATCCGCTGCACGGCCTTGCGCTGCAGGTTTTCCTGCGAACCGCAGAGGTTGCAGGGAATGATCGGAAACTGCTGCTGCGCGGCGTAGTCGGCGATGTCGCTCTCGCGGCAGTACGCCAGCGGGCGGATTACCACGTGGCGGCCATCGTCCGAACGCAGTTTGGGCGACATTGCCTTCAGCTGCGCCTGATAGAACATGTTCAGAAAGAACGTGGCGAGGATATCGTCGCGATGATGGCCCAGCGCGATCTTGCTGATGCCGTTGGCCGCCGCCCAGGTATAAAGCGCGCCGCGGCGCAGGCGCGAGCACAGGCTGCACATGGTCTTGCCGGCCGGAATCACCCGCGTCACCGTGCTGTAGGTGTCCTGTTCGATGATGTGGAACGGCACGCCGCGGGCGCGCAGGTAATCCGGCAGCGCGTGCGCGGGGAAATCCGGCTGCTTCTGGTCCAGGTTCACCGCGATCAGCTCGAATCGCACCGGGGCCTTGGCCTGCAGCTGCAGCAGCATCTCCAGCAGGGTGTACGAATCCTTGCCGCCGGACAGGCAGACCATCACCTTGTCGCCGTCTTCGATCATGCCGAAATCGCCGATCGCCTGCCCGACCTGATGACGCAAGCGGCGTGCCAGCTTGTCGGCCTCGGCGGCGGGCGAACGGCGGGTATCGGGTTGAGCAGACATGGCGACTCGTGGCGCGGCAGGTTGAACGCAAAGATTAACCTCATTCTAGCCGACCGCCGTTTGCACCCTCGCTGCAGCGAACGGCGTCAGCGATCGGAGCTAGACTAGGAGGCTTACTCCCCAGCCGTTGCCCGTTGCCATGCAGGTCAAGGATCACGCCGCCATCGTTCACCTGTTGGCCGAATTGCGGGTAGAACATCGCGATCTCGATACGGCGATTCACCAGCTGTCCGCCGGCCTCAGCCGCGACGAGCTGCAGCTGACCCGGATGAAGAAACGCAAGCTGCTGCTGAAAGACAGCATTGCCCGGCTCGAAAGCAAGCTGATTCCCGACCTGGATGCATGACCGGAATAAGGTCGCCGCCGCACTCGCTCGAGCACGGCTTCTCTCAAGGACTACCGATGCCACCACTCGCCCCGATCACGCTGCAGGACGATCACGTCGCGCTCGAGCCGCTCAGCCTCGATCACGTCAGAGCACTCGAAGCGGCCGCCGCCGATGGCGAGTTGTGGAAGTTGTGGTTCACCAGCGCGCCGGCGCCGGGTAAGGCACACGCTTATATCGAAGCCGCGCTCAAGGGCCACGCCGACGGCCTGATGCTGCCGTTCGCGATTCGCGAAAAAACCAGCGGCGCGATCGTCGGCACCAGCCGCTATTACGACATGGCACCGGAGCTGCCGCGGCTGGCGATCGGCTACACCTGGTACGCCAAAAGCTGGCAGAAAAGCCATCTCAACACCGCCTGCAAACGCCTGCTGCTGCGCCATGCGTTCGAAACGGTCAACTGCGTGGCCGTGGAGTTTCACACCGACCATCGCAACCTCGATTCGCAGCGCGCGATCGAACGGCTGGGCGCACAGCGCGACGGCGTACTGCGGGCGCACAAGCGCCGCCCCGATGGCACGCTGCGTAACACCGTCTGCTACAGCATCCTCGCCGACGAATGGCCGGACGTGGATCGCTGGCTTGGCATGCGGCTGGATCGCCTGGTCAACGCGAGAACGCGCTAAGCGAAAGACCTTTACATGATTCGGTTGACCAGCCGGTCCAGCCGCGTGCGGTTGAGCCGCTTCAGATTCTTGCGCACTTCGGCCGGGTAACTGCGCGTGCTTTCCAGCGCGAGATCGTCCGTGAGCCGCACGGCGTGCTGTCGCAATGCCGCCCATTCCGCTTCGTGTTTGGCCGTGAGCAGGTGGCCCGGGTCGCGCAACAGCAGGCCGTTTTCGAGATCCAGCGCCCACGCGCGCGGATTGAAATTGTTGCCTGTGATGACGGCCACATCGTCGTCGATCAACACGCCCTTGAGGTGGTAGCTGTTGTCGCCGTCGCGCCACAGGTAAATATTCAGCTGGCCGCTGGCCATCTGCTGGCGATGCGCACGCGCGAAGCGCCGCAGGTTGTTTTCGTACAGATACGGCAACAGGCCGATGGTGCGAAACGGCTGCGGCGGCGGAATATAGAAATCGTTGGCTGTCTTGTCGCCGACCATGATGTGGATCTCGCAGCCGCGGCGCAGCAGCTGGCCGATCACCAGCCGCACCGGTCGCGGCAGGTTGAAATACGGCGTCAGCAGAATCACCCGCCGACGCGCGCCGCGCAGCAGCGCCAGCAACACGTCGTTGAGCAGGTTGTCCGCGCGACCGAATCCCAGCAGCGGCGTCACCGCCACATCCGCGTGGCCCAGCACATCGTGCGGCACATCGTAGCGGGCGCCCTGCAAATCGTCGCGCAACGCGCGGATGGCCGGATACAGGCTGCGCGTGCTCGGCACGTCGGGCACATTCAACCGGCGCACGGCCTCGCTTTCGACAAAATGCCGGCGCAGGAAACCGGCCATCGCATCGGCCAGCTCACGATGCAGCAGCCGATGATACCGATCGAGGCGATAGCGGCCCTGCTTGGCCAGGTAGACGTCGTTGAAGCTGGCGCCGCTATAGAGCACGGTATCGTCGATGATCACGCCCTTCAGATGCAGCACGCCGAACAGCTCGCGATTCTGTACGGGCACGCCGTAGATCGCCACGCCCGGCCCGAAGCGCTCGGCGTACTCGCGGTACATGCCGGCGTTGCCCTCGCTCTTGGCGTTGCCAATCAGCCCACGCTGCGCGCGATGCCAGTCGACGAAGATGTGGATCTGCAGCGACGGGTTTTTCGCGTACGCCGCGTACAGCGCGTCGAGCACTTCGCGGCCGCCGTCGTCGTCCTGCAGATACAGCGCCACGATCAGGATGCGGCGCGTGGCCTGCGCAATCTGCCGCAGCAGGGTCTGCCGGAACGCTGTGGGATCGGGCAGCACCTCGATCGCATCGGCCGGTACCGCAAACGCCGGCAGCCCGCTCAGCAGCGTCTTTGACGCCGCCTTCTGCCGAAACGGCAGCATGCGCTTGGCCAGGCGCTGCGGCGCCTTCATCAGCTTGTTCATGAAAGCCTGCGGTCAGCAGCACGCCTGCAGCGCCGCACGCCGCCCGAGCATGACGATGCAGACAAGCGCTTCAGCCGCCGTGGACCGGAAAGGTCTGCGCGTTGCCCGGCGGCGAAGCGCCGTTGTTCGGCGCTGCCGGCGGACGCGCCTGCGGGTTGATCGGGCGCGAACCGCACTGGTAGGCGCCCCACGGCTGCGAGCCGTCGGTCGGATCGGCCAGCGGCTTGATGGTGTCGGCGTGCAGCTCGGCCGCCTGATTGCGCGCCAGCACTTCCAGCTCGTCGCGTACGGTGATGTTGTTGCGATCCACCGGACCAATGTGATCCTGCACGGACACGGTGACCTTGCCCATGTCACGGCAACCCGACACATCGCCACCCCACACCGTACGCACGTTCTTGGCCGCATCATCCAGCGTGATGCCGTAGGTGCAGGCGCTCAGCAGTACCGGAACGAGCAACAACAGGGTCTTGCGCATGACATGCTCCGCGATGGGTCAACGAATGAAGGCCGGGCGGTTCAACGCCCGGGCTGCATCCTAACCTAGCACGCCGCCATATCGCTTGATCGCCGCCGCACCAACCTTCCGCGCGGCGGCGACCATGTGGCGGGTGATCAACGCTGAAAAACGACGCTGCGTCAGTGCACCGGCTGACCATCGCCGTCGATTACCTGCACCTCGCCCAGATTCAGCGCGCGCACCGGCGCCTCGATTTTTTTCAGATCACCGACGATCACCCAGGTCATCGCGTCGGGTTTCACGATCTCCTTGATCGCTGTCTCGGCCGCCGCGGGGCTGATGCCTTCCAAGCGCGATTTCATCGTCTGGACGTAGTCATCGGGTCGGTCGTAAAGCACGATGCCCTGCATCGCACCGAGCACGTCGCCGGTGGTTTCGTAGCTGCCCGGCAGCGAGCGGATGCTTTGATCCTTGATCTTGGCGACTTCGGCATCGGTCAGCGGCTTGTCGGCAATCACCGCACGCGCCTCCTTCAGCACCTCGGCAGCGGACTCGGCCGTTTTGTCGGTCTGCACCGGCGCGTAAAACAGGAACGGCCGCTGGCCTTGCGCGTCCATCAGCAGGCTCTGTGCGCCGTAGGCCCAGCGTTTGTCTTCGCGCAGGTTCATGTTGAGCCGTGAGGTAAAGGTGCCACCGAAGGCGCCATTGGCCGTCTGGATGGCCAAATCGTCGACCGCCTTTGACGAAGGCGCCAGCAGACCGGCGAGAATCAGCGACTGCGGCGCATCGGCCCGATTGATCAGAAACACGCGCGGTTTGGGCTGCGCCGCCACGGCGGTAACGTTCTTTTTCGGCACGGCGGACTCGGGCGCCTTCCAGTCCCCGAAGGCCGCGTCGAGCTGCGGAATGATCTTGGCCAGCGTGGTGTCGCCGGCGACCAGGATTCTCACGTTGTCCGGCCGCAGCCAGTCCTGCTGAAAGGTGCCCAGATCCGCCGCCGTGAGCGAACGGATCGCCGCCTCGCTGCCCGTACCGGTGAACGGAATGCCGTAGGCGTGCTGGCTGCCGTAGAGAAGCGGCGGCAGCGTGCGCAGCGCCAGGCCAATCGGCTGAGTCTTTTCCTGTGCGATGCCGGCCAGCCACTGACCGCGGACGCGCTCGATGTCGCCGTTATTGAACGCCGGATGGCGCACGATGTCGGCGAACAGCGTCAGCGATGGCTGCAGCTGATCGTTAAGCGTGTCGAGCGACGCGGAGCAGGTGTCCAAACCGCAGCCCACCGAGGTCATGGCACCCAGACGCTGACGGCGCTTGGCGATTTCGACCGAATCGAGATCCTTGGTGCTCTCGTTCATCAGCGTCGAGGTGAAGCTGGCGGTGCCAAGCTTGTGGCCCTGATCCGCCGCGTATCCGCTGTCGAACAGCAGCTCGACCTGAGTCACCGGAATGGTGTGGCGTTCGGCCAGAATCACCTCGATACCGTTCTTCAACTTGCCGCGTTCCAGCTTGGGAAAGCTCAGCGCAGGAAACTGGCTGACCTCGGGCACGCCCTTGCGGCGATCGACCAGCGACTTGCCCACGCTGTATGCCTGCTTCGGCGGCAGCAGCGGTGCCGGGCGATTGGCGGCGTCGCTCAGGCCCACCACAGCCCTGTCTTCAACGGCGGGATCGAAATCCTTGCCGGCCGGCAGCACGGTCAGCTCGTAATCGCCCTTGCTCAGCCACTGATCGGCCGCCTGCTTGACGCTGGCGATGCTCGCGCCAGCGGTGCGCGCCAGATCCTTTTTGTACGCGCCAGGATCACCGCGATACACCTGCCCCTGCGCCAGAATCACCGCCTTGCCGCTGAAGCCACCCACTTTCTCCAGGCCGCGGATGAAGTTGGCACGGCTGGCCACTTTGGCGCGGTCCAGTTCGTCCTGGGTCGGACCGTCGGCGAGAAATTTTTTCAGCTCTTCGGCGATCACCGCCTCGACCCTGGCCGGGTCGACGCCCTGCTTCACATCGGCCTGAATCTGGAACTGATTCGCCAGCGCAAAATCGCTGAGGCTGGCGGATACGTCGTCCACCAGCTTGTCCTGATAAACGAGGCGCTGGTAGAGCCGCGAAGTTTTGCCGCCGCCGAGCACGGTCGACGCGAGATTGAGCTGGATCGCCGCGTCGGTACCCAGCTGCGGCACCACCCAGGTACGCGTGATGCGCGGCTGCGCCACGTGATCGTGCTGCACGCCGCGGGTCGACGCGGCCAGCGGCGTGATCCACGGCTGCTGGCGCGCTACGGGCGGCCCGGCCGGAATATCGCCGAAATATTCGGCCGCCTTCTGCTTTGCCTGCGCCACGGTGATGTCGCCAGCCAGCACCAGCGTGGTGTTGGCGGCGCCGTAGTTGCTCTTGAACCACTGTTTGACGTCATCCAGCGACGCGGCATTGAGATCGTTCATCGAGCCGATGGTGTCGTGGTGGTACGGATGGTTGGCCGGATAGGTCTTGGCTAGGATGTTTTCGTCCACGCGACCGTAGGGACGGTTTTCGCCCTGCCGCTTCTCGTTCTGCACGACGCCGCGCTGGGTGTCCAGCTCCTTCTGGCCGATCGCGCCAAGCAGGTGACCCATGCGATCGGACTCCATCCACAGCGCCATATCAAGCGCGGTGGTCGGCACCGTTTCAAAGTAATTGGTGCGATCGAACCAGGTCGTGCCGTTCTGGTCGGTGGCGCCGGCCAGTTCGAACGGCTGGAAATAGGTGCCCTTGTGATTCTCCGAGCCGGAAAACATCAGGTGCTCGAACAGGTGCGCAAAACCGGTCTTGCCCGCGGGCTCATCGGCCGAGCCGATGTGATACCAGATGCCAACCGCGACCACGGGCGCCTTGTGATCCTCATGCACGACCACGGTGAGGCCGTTGGGCAACACGAAGCGGGTGTAAGCAATGTCCGGAATTTGCAGCGCCGCCTCGTTATTCGCCGATGCGGCCGCGGGAAGCATGCTGCCACCGGCGAGAGCTAGCAGGCCGACGATCGCGAGAGCCAGGGATTTTCGTGCCACGGTCGTACTCCTTGTTGCGTGGATGAAGACCGCCGAGGCTATCGGCGAGGGGATGCGTCCGCAATAGCTTACGGCCAGATTTTTCAAGCCGACTTTTCGTTGCTCGCGCCACTCGCCTCGGGTTGGTCGAAAACGTGTCCGGAGCTCTGTTCGGGAAGCGTCCGTCCGCTGTCCGCGGACAACGGCCCCGCATCATGCCAAAACACGAAAAGCCAGCTGCAGCGGGGCTTCGCAGCCATCGCACCGGTTGGCACGGCGATTGCCATATCTGGGTACAGGCCAACCGGCCTTTTCCCAGGAGAAACGCCATGAAATTTGAAACCTTTATGCTTCGCGGCCTGTTCGTTGCGTGCTTCGCCGTGTGCGCGCTGATCATGGGTGCCATGTTGAATGCCCGACCGCAGGGTTTGCAGCATGCCAATGGCAATCGAGTGGCCAGCGCCCTGCTGACGGCACCGACCGCGTGCGCGATGAAGCCCGACGGTGTTGTTTGCCCCGCAGTGCACGGTTGAGTCTGTCGGATGCTGCCTAGCCGCGATACGCGTCGGGCTAAGCGATAATGGGCGGATGCTGCAAGTCATCCTCTTCCGTCCCGAGATTCCGCCGAACACCGGCAACGTGATTCGCCTGTGTGCGAATACCGGCGCCGCGCTGCATCTGATCCGCCCGCTGGGCTTCGAACTGGACGACGCGCGCCTGCGCCGCGCCGGGCTGGATTATCACGAGTACGCCAGCCTCAAGGTGCATGACGACCTTGCTACTTGCCTTGAGTCCATCGGCCAGCCACGCGTGTTTGCCTTCACCACCAAGGGCCGGGTCGCCCATGTGGACGCGCGTTTTGCCGCAGGCGATGCCCTGCTGTTCGGCTGCGAAACGGCTGGGCTGCCGGCCGAGGTGCTCGAAGCGATTCCCGCCGAACGGCGTCTGCGCCTGCCCATGCGCCCCGATAGCCGCAGCCTCAACCTGTCCAACACCGTGGCCATTGCCGTATACGAAGCATGGCGGCAGCTGGGCTTCGATGGCGCGATGCAGGTCTGAACACGGCTGGCCGGCTACAATCGACGGATGACCGACGCCACTCCCAACTCCTGGCTGCCGCCACCGCTGCGCCGACTCGCCGGCCGCGCGCTGGAAACTGCGCTGAACCATACGCTGTCGCTGGATCCGGATACGCAGCAGCGGCTGATCGCGCTGAACGGTCGCCGCATATTGCTGCATCTTCGCGGACCGGAAATCGCGTTGGCCGTCACCGTGGAAGATGGACATCTGAAAGTCGGTCCGCCCGACGAAAACGCATCCGGTAGCCAGCTGCGCGTTGCCGCCACGCCGGGCAGCCTGCTGGCGATGCTGTTCAAACGCGACGATGACGGCATTTCGCCGGGCAAGGTCGACATTGCCGGTGACGCCGAACTGGCGAGGCGACTTGAAAAACTCGCTACCGCCTTCGCGCCCGATTTCGAAGAGGCGTTTGCGCGCACCTTCGGCGATGTGCTCGGCGTACCCATCGCCAAGGCCGTGCGCAAGGCGCTCGCCCACGCGAAGGAAACCGCCGCACACCTGACCGAAGACAGCGCCGACTGGCTGCGCGAAGAGTCTCGTCTCGCACTGGCACCGGGCGAAGTCGAAGGCTTTCTCGACGGAGTGGATACGCTGCGCGAGCGCAGCGAGCGACTGGAATCGCGCGTGCAGCGGCTGGCTCGCCGCCTGCAGGACAACGCCGCATGATGCCCCTGCGCGTGGTGCCGGGCCTGCTGCGGGTCATCTCGATCTTGCTGGCGTACCGCGTCGACGAAATGGTCGGCGAGGAAAAGGGCGTCAATCCGCTGAAGTTCTTCCGTCCGCTCGCTGCCAAACCGCGCGTGGACGTTGGCCCGCTGTCGCGCGGCGAACGCCTGCGGCTGGCCATGACCGAGCTGGGGCCAATCTTCGTCAAAGCCGGCCAGGTAATGTCGACGCGACGCGACCTGATTCCAGCGGACATCGCCGACGAGCTGTCGCTGCTGCAGGATCGGGTCGAGCCGTTTCCTGGCAGCGAGGCGCGCGCCATCGTCGAGCGTGAACTCAAGTCGTCGATTGGCCTTCTGTATGGCCATTTCGATGAAACGCCGCTGGCCTCGGCCTCAATCGCTCAAGTGCATGCCGCGACACTGCACGACGGCAGCAAGGTCGTGGTCAAAGTGTTGCGGCCGGGCATCGATCGACGGATCGCGCGCGACGTGCGCCTGCTGCGTTCGCTGGCCGAGCTGGCGCAGCGCTGGCATCCGAGGGCCGACAAGATACGCCCGCTGGAAATCGTGGCCGAAGTCGAGAAGATGCTCGAGAACGAGCTCGACCTTCAGCGCGAAGGCGCCAGCGCCAGCCTGCTCAAGCGCAACTTCGCCAGCGGTTTCGACCTCTACGTGCCGGCCGTGTATTGGGACCTGACGGCCGAGCGCGTGCTGACGCTGGAGCGCGTCTACGGCATCAGCACCGACGACGTGGCGGCCATCGACGCGGCGGGACTCGATCGCAAGAAGCTGGCCGTCAAGGGCGTGCGGATTTTCTACGAGCAGGTGTTTCGCGACAATTTTTTTCACGCCGACGCGCACCCGGGCAATATCTGGGTTGACCCCGCGCGGCTGGAAGAGCCACGCTTCATCGCGCTCGACTTCGGCATCATGGGATCGCTGCCGGAAACCGACCAGTATTTTCTGGCGCAGAATTTCATCGCGCTGTTCGAGCGCGATTACGCGCGCATCGCGCAGCTGCACGTGGAAGCCGGCTGGATGCCGGCAAATCTGCGGATCGATGAACTGGAGGCCGCGATTCGCACGGTGTGCGAGCCCTACTTCACCCGGCCGCTGTCGCAGATTTCGCTCGCCGACCTCGTCGTAAAGCTTTTCCGCACCGCCCAGCGCTTCGAGCTGACCCTGCAGCCGCAGCTGATTCTGCTGCAGAAGACCCTGTTGAATATCGAAGGCGTCGGTCGCCTGCTCGATCCGGATATCGACATCTGGGCTGTGGCGCATCCGGTGCTCAAGCGCATCCTGCGCGAACGCTACAGTCCGCTGCGCACGTTGCGCGAAGTGCGCAAACGCCTGCCGGTGTGGCTGCACGACGCGCCGCAGTTTCCCGAGCTCGTGCGCGACGCGCTGCGCCAGTTCGGTCGCGGCGAACAGCGCAGCGTGCCCGATCCGCAGTGGCTGAAACTGCAGCAGGACAGCGCACGCCAGCAGCAGCGGCTGATTGCCTGCAGCCTGCTCGGCAGCTCGCTGATGATCAGCGCAGCCCTGCTGTGGACGCTGGCGCCGCAGCACGGCTCGCTGCCGCCCATGCTTGAGAGCATCGCCGGACTGATCGCCTTTGCCGTCGGCTGGCCGCGCTCGCGCTGATTGTTGTCGATGATCGAGATTCTGTATCAGGACGACGCGCTGATCGCCGTCAACAAGCCGGCTGGTCTGGCGGTGCATCGGTCGAAGATGGTCGGCAACGCCGAGGAATTTTTGATCGACCGGCTGCGCGAGAAGCTCGGTGGCAACGTCTACCTTGCGCACCGGCTCGATCGCGCCACCAGCGGCGTGTTGTTGATCGCCCGCTCCAGTGAGATGGCCGCCGCGCTCGGCGAGCAGTTCATGGGGCGCTCGGTGCGCAAGCAGTATCTCGCCGTGGTGCGCGGCTGGCCGGAACCCGAGGAAGGGCTGATCGACTATGCCCTGCCGGGTTCGCGCGAAACCGGGCCACGACGCGAGGCCAGCACCCGTTATCAGCGGTTGGCGACGATCGAGGTGCCGATCGAGCTGGGCCGCTATCCGCAGCAGCGCTATGCGCTGGTTCAGGCCGAGCCGCTGACGGGGCGCTTTCGCCAGATCCGCAAGCATCTGGCGCATATCCACCATCCGGTGATCGGCGACTGCCAGCACGGCCGCGGCGATCACAACCGTCTGTACAAGCAGTATTTCGGCTGCCACCGCATGCTGCTGCATGCGCGGCGACTGCAGTTTGCGCATCCGCTGGACGGGCGGCCGATGGTCATCGACGCTGCGTTGGATCGCGAATACAGCGATCTGTTGGCGCGGTTCGGCTGGTCGCTTCCACCCCTCGACCACGATTTCACTGACGCGGCCGCCATGCCGCCCGATCCATCCACGGCAGCGGACGCGCGCGCCAGCTAAACTCCGCGCATGTTGATCGTCAGCCACAGCATCAGCGTACCGGAGTCCGAGCTGGTCGAGCGCTTTTTGCGCGCCGACGGCCCGGGCGGCCAGCATGTGAACCGCACCGAGAGTGCGGTCGAATTGCGCTTCGACGTCGTCCACTCGCCGTCGCTGCCCGAAGCGATACGCGAGCGCCTGCTGGCGCGTCGCGATCGCCGCCTGACCGGCGATGGCGTGCTGGTGATACAGGGCCGTCGCTTTCGCGATCAGGGCCGCAACCGCGACGACGTGCGCGAGCGGCTGGTCGAAATCATTCGCGACGTGCTGGTGCCGCCTAAAAAGCGCCTGGCGACCAAACCCACCCGCGCCTCGAAGGAGCGCCGCCTGGTCGGCAAGCAGCAGCGCGGCAAGACCAAGCAGAACCGCTCGCGCCAGTGGTCGCCCGAGTGAGTACGGTACCGCCGCTGCCGCCGCAGGCACCGCGCATCGACAGCCGCTTCTGGCCCTGGCTGTGCCGGGGACTGCTCCACCTCGGCGGCTGGCGCCTGCTAGGCGAGTTTCCCGATCTGCCGAAGCTGATCGTCATCGGCGCTCCGCACTCCAGCTACTGGGACGGCGTGTGGGGATTGCTGATGAAGGTGGCGCTCGGCGTGGATGTCAACATCATGATCAAGCGCGAGGTACTGCGAAGCCCGCTTGGCCTGATTCTTCGCCCGATCGGCTGTATCCCCATCGACCGCCGCGCAGCGACAGACGTGGTCGGCCAGATGACCGCGCGCTTTGCCCGCAAGCCGCGCATGTGGCTGGGCATCACGCCCGAGGGCACGCGCAAACCGGTGACGCAATGGAAAACCGGCTTCCTGCGTATTGCCTATGCGGCGAAGGTGCCGGTGCTGCCTGTGTTTTTCGACTATCCGAGCAAGACCTTTACGCTCGGCCAGCCGTTTTATCCGGCCGGCGACCTCGACGCCGACATGCTCGCGATACGCGCGCTGTTCCGTGGTTATCACGGTAAATACCGCGACACCGAATAAGCCTCAACAGGATCCTCAGCGCTGGGAGTGCCCCGACTCGTCATAGTCGCGGGCCAGCAGGCCCGGACGAATCAGATCGACGAAGGCGCGCGCCTCGGTGCTGAGGAATTTGCCCTTGCGGATCACCACACCGTAGCTGCGCTGCGGGAAATACTGCTTCATGTTGCGCACGGCTAGTCGACCGGCATCGGCCTTGGTGATGCAGATGCCGGTGACGATGGAGATGCCCAACCCCATCGCCACGTATTCCTTGATCACATCCCAGCCGCCCACTTCGATCGCCACGTGATACGGCACCTGGCGCTGCTGAAACACCAGATCGACCAGACGATAGGTCGACAGCCGCTGCGGCGGCAGGATGAGGCCGAAGGCCGACAGATCCTCCAGCGCGATTTTCTCCTTGGCCGCCAGCGGATGATCGAGCGGCATGATCAGCATGGGGTCGTAGTGATGCACCGGTTCCCACGCGATGTCGTTGGGGACGTCGAGCATCGAACCGACGGCGAAATCCGCCTCGTCCGCCCGCAGCATCGCCAGGCCGTCCTTGCCGGTGACGTTGGCCAGCTGCAGATGCACGGCCGGATAGCGATCGCGATAGCGCCGCACCAGCTCGGGCAGCAGGTACTGGATGGTCGAGGTGCCGGCCGCGATGGTCAGACGACCGCCCTGCAGGCCTTTCACCCGCGTCTGGAAATCGCGGTCCAGCGTGTCCCAGCCTTCGACCAGCGGGCGCGCCAATTCGTACAGGGCTTCGCCTGCATCGGTGAGATTGATGCGGCGGCGGCGGCGTTCGACCAGGCTCGCACCGAGTTCGCGTTCAAGCGCCTGTAATTGAAGGGTAATGGTTGGCTGCGAGAGGTAGAGCGACTCGGCCGCGCGGGTCAGCGAGCCCAGTTTCACCATGGCGACAAAGGCTTTGAGCTGCTTGTGGCGATTGCCCTTGTAATAGAAGCGCTCCGCGCCTTGCTCGTTGGCTAAGTCGCCCGCGCCTGCTTTTTTTACCGTGCGCTTACGTATGGTTTTCCCTTCATTCATCGCGACAGCGGGCTTTTTCATGGCGTTTCTTCAATACGTTAGCGTATGTATTATCAATGCTAATACATATGATTGAAACATTCACTTTGTCAAACACTGATGCTTAGCCTAGCTTGGAGCTCCCACGAAGACGAGGTGCGGTCATGGCAGTCCCCAAGGAAAATATCGATATCCGCGCGGCCGATAACGGCGCCATCGCCATTCACGCGGACTGGGCCGGTTATGAAAGCGTGCTGACGCCGGCCGCACTGGCGTTTCTGACCAGGCTGCATCGTGGCTTCAACAACCGTCGCCTGGACCTGCTTGCCGCCCGGAGCGAGCGCCAGGCCGGCTATGACGCCGGCGGCCTGCCCGATTTCCGCCAAGACACCAAGGCCATCCGTGACGGCGACTGGCGCGTGGCACCGATTCCGGCCGCCCTGCAGGATCGCCGGGTCGAAATCACCGGGCCGGTCGAACGCAAGATGATCATCAATGCGTTGAACTCGGGCGCCAAGGTGTTCATGGCCGATTTCGAGGATTCCTCCTCGCCGACCTTCGCCAATCAGCTGGTCGGCCAGATCAATCTACGCGACGCGATCGACGGCAGCATCGGCTTCACCTCGCCGGAAGGCAAGCAGTACACGGTCAAGGACAATCCGGCCGTGCTGGTCGTGCGTCCGCGCGGCTGGCACCTGCCGGAGCGCCACGTCACCGTCGACGGCGAGATCATGGCCGGCGCGCTGGTCGACTTCGGTCTGTATGTTTTCCACAACGCCAGGGCACTGCACCAGCGCGACCTCGGCCCGTACTTTTATCTGCCCAAGCTCGAGGCGATGGAAGAAGCCGCGCTGTGGGACGACGTGATGGCGGTGGCCGAAGCCGAACTGAACCTGCCGACCGGCACGATGAAGGCCACCGTGCTGATCGAGACGCTGCCGGCGGTGTTCCAGATGGACGAGATCCTGCACGCGCTGCGCGGCCGCGTGGTCGGACTCAACTGCGGCCGCTGGGATTACATCTTCTCGTACCTGAAAACGCTGCGCGGTCACCGCGACCGCCTGCTGCCGGAGCGTGGCCAGGTGCTGATGACGGTGCCGTTCCTGAAAAACTATTCGGAGCTGCTGATCAAGACCTGCCATCGCCGAGGCGCTTTCGCGATGGGCGGCATGGCCGCACAGATTCCGATCAAGGGTGACGATGCCGCCAACGAGGCGGCGATGGCCAAGGTGCGCGCGGACAAGCTTCGCGAAGTGAAGGCGGGCCACGACGGCACCTGGGTCGCGCATCCGGCGCTGGTGCCGGTCGCGCAGGACATCTTCGACGAACACATGCCAACGCCCAACCAGCTCGACGTGCTGCGCAGTGACGTCCAGGTCACCCGCGATCAGCTGATCGAGCCGTGCCTGGGCACGATCAGCCGCGAGGGATTCGAGAACAACATCGAAGTCTGCCTGCGCTATACCGCTGCCTGGATGGACGGCCTCGGCTGCGTGCCCATCCACAACCTGATGGAGGACGCCGCCACCGCCGAGATCGCCCGTGCCCAGCTGTGGCAGTGGCTGCATCACGGCGGCCTGGAGTTTCCCGATCACGCACCGATCGACTTCGCCCTGTTTGACCAGATCCTCGCTGCCCACACGCACCGCGTGGGCGAAAGCGATTTCCCCGGCGCCGCACACGCTGCGGCCGCCGCCGCCTTGATTTCCACCCTGACGCATGCCGACCAGCTCGGCGATTTCCTCACCCTGCCCGCCTACGAACAGCTCGCCTGAGCCGTCCTCGTCTCACCTTTGTATGGAGCACGTCATGAGCAACACACTGCCAACCGCTGAACAGATCTCGCAGGACTGGAAAACCAACCCCCGCTGGGCCGGCATCGAGCGCAACTACTCCGCCGAAGACGTGGTGCGCCTGCGCGGCACCATCGGCGTCGAGCACACGCTGGCCCGCCGCGGCGCCGAGCGCCTGTGGACCTCACTGCACAAGGAAGACTTCGTCAATGCGCTGGGCGCGCTGACCGGCAATCAGGCCATGCAGCAGGTCAAGGCCGGCCTGAAGGCGATCTACCTGAGTGGCTGGCAGGTGGCCGCCGACGCCAACGTCGCCGGCGAGATGTATCCCGACCAGTCGCTGTACCCGGCTAACTCGGTGCCGCTGGTGGTGAAGAAGATCAACAACACCTTGCTGCGCGCCGACCAGCTGCATCACGCGGAAGGCAAGGACGACACCGACTGGCTGGTGCCGATCGTGGCCGATGCCGAAGCCGGTTTCGGCGGTGTGCTGAACGCGTTCGAGCTGATGAAGGCGATGATCGAGGCGGGCGCCGCCGGCGTGCATTTCGAAGACCAGTTGGCCTCGGTGAAGAAGTGCGGCCACATGGGCGGCAAGGTGCTGGTGCCGACCCGCGAGGCCGTCGACAAGCTCAACGCCGCGCGCCTGGCCGCCGACGTCTGCGGCGTGCCGACCTTGCTGGTGGCTCGCACCGACGCCGATGCGGCCGATCTGCTGACCTCCGACGTCGATGCCAACGACAAGGATTTCATCACCGGCGAGCGCACGGTCGAAGGCTTTTATCGCGTGCGTCCGGGCCTCGACCAGGCGATCAGCAGAGGCCTGGCCTATGCGCCCTACGCCGACCTGATCTGGTGCGAAACCAGCAAGCCGAACCTGGACGACGCGCGGAAGTTTGCCGAGGCCATCCATGCCAAGTTCCCGGGCAAGATGCTGGCCTACAACTGCTCGCCGAGCTTCAACTGGAAGAAGAATCTGGACGACGCGACGATCGCCAGCTATCAGATCGAACTGGGCAAGATGGGTTACAAATTCCAGTTCATCACCCTGGCCGGCTTCCACAGCCTCAACTACGGCATGTTCGATCTGGCGCACGGCTACGCGCGCCGCCAGATGAGCGCCTTCGTCGAGCTGCAGGAGAAGGAGTTTGCGGCGGCCGATCGCGGCTTCACGGCGGTGAAGCATCAGCGCGAGGTGGGCACCGGTTACTTCGACCAGGTGACCCAGGCGATCCAGCAGGGTCAATCCTCCACCACGGCGCTGACCGGCTCGACCGAAGAAGCGCAGTTCCACCACGAAGCGGCCTGATTCGGGGCGATACGCACCAGTCTGCAACGTGAAACAGAACGCCTCCACTGCTCACGTAGTGGAGGCGTTTTCCATTACCTGCTTACGGACACACTCAGGCCGCGACGAGTTTGTCGCTCACCGGCTCCGCGGCAGGAGGCACCAGCGCGATCACCGTCCAGCCGGCCTTCGGCTCCAGCTCGCGCTTGGTCGAGGCGACCTGCAGCGAACCCTTTTCCTCGACGCCGAACATCAGCACGGTATGCGAGCCGTATTGCTCGATGAAATGCGGCCAGTCGAAGGTCGCGCTGAGCTTGGTCGACTTGACCCGCCAGCCCTGCTCGAGCATCTCGGCGAAGCGTCCGTGCGTCATCTGCTCGTCGAACAGCGGCGGTGCCAGCAGGCTGCCGGGCAAGGCGGCGCGATCGGTATTTTCCTGCGGGCTGAGGTTGCGCAGACGATAGATTTTCTGACGTCCGAACTCCTGCCGGTAATGCACGCAGGCCAGCGAATTGCGCTCGCGGTGGGTCGACATGGCCAGCAACCGACCGATGCCGGTGAGATCGAGATTGCGTTCGGCGTGCGTCGACGCCGGATTGCCGTAGAACGTGTTGAGGCCATCCATGCGCGCCTGGCGAATCTGGTTCCAGTCGTCGTCGGCCAGCACCACGCGAAAGCCCGCTTCGGCAATCGCCGTACCGATGGTGCGCGCGACGTTGTCGGAGCCGAAAATCAGCACGCCGCGCGGCTCGGGCTCGGCGACTTTCAGCCACAGCGCCAGTGGCCTTGCGGTGGCGCTCTGCAGCACCACGGTGCCGATGATGAGCGTGAACACCAGTGGCACCAGCGCGTCGCCGCCGGCCACGCCCAACGCATTGAGTCGCAGTGCGAACAGTGCCGATACCGAGGCCGCCACGATGCCGCGCGGCGCGATCCAGCCGATCAGAGCGCGCTCGCGCCAGCTCAGTCCGCTGCCCATGCTCGACACGATGACTGTGATCGGCCGCACCACCAGCTGCGCGATCACGAACAGCGCAATGCCCGCGCCGAGCATGCCGGGCGGCAGCGGCCAGTGCAGTCGCGCGGCCAACAGAATGAAGAGCACCGAGACCAGCACGGTGGTGAGGTTTTCCTTGAAATCGAGTATGTCCTCGATATGCACACCGCGCGCGTTGCCCAGCGCAATGCCCATGATCGTCACCGCGAGCAGGCCGGATTCGTGCGTGAGCGTATTGGACACGCTGAAAGCCAGCAGCACGGCCGCCAGCACGGCAAAGTTCTGCAAGTATTCGGGAATCGCCTGCCGGCGCAGCAGAAACGCCATGACGAAGGCGGCCAGCGCGCCGATCACGATGCCGCAGCCGATGGTCGCCAGAAAAATGCCGATGGTATGGCCCTGCTGACGCGATACGATCGCCTCGTAGATCAGCACGGCGAACAGCGCGCCCAGCGGGTCGATCACGATGCCCTCCCAACGCAGCGTGTTGCCGATGCGCGCATTCGGCCGCACCGTGCGCAGCATCGGCGCGATCACGGTCGGCCCGGTCACGCAGGCCAGCGCGCCGAACAGCAGCGCGATCGACCAGCTCAGCCCGGCCACGATGTGCGCGGCCAGGGCGAGCAACAGCAGGCAGACGACTGCGCCGTAGCTGACCAGGCCGCGCACTGCACGACCGATTCCCGGCAGCTCGTGAAAGCGCAGGCTCAGGCTGCCCTCGAACAAGATCAGCGCCACCGCCAACGACACGATGGGAAACAGCAGGCTGCCGAGCAACTTGTCCGGATTGACCAGGCCGGTGACCGGCCCCAGCAGGATGCCGGCCAGCAGCAGAAACAGGATCGCCGGCAGCTTCACCCGCCACGCGAGCCACTGCGCCAGAAAGCCGATCATCAGCATCCCGGCAAGCACCAGGCCGAGCTCGATAGTCATTCATTGTCCTTGGGTGAACGCGAGCGCCTATCGGAGCATGCACTGGTGGATGCGTCCAGTGAATGCGACGACGACGCGGCGTTCGATGAAGCTAGAACCGCCGATATTGCAGCGCCTCGGCGAGATGCTCGCGCTCCAGCAGGGGCACGCCACCGTCGAGATCGGCGATCGTGCGCGCCACGCGCAGCACGCGGTGATACGCGCGGGCCGACAGGCCCAGCCGCTCCAGCGCGGTTTCGAACCAGCGGCGTTCGGCCGGCCCGAGCGCGCAATCGCGCTCCAGCTCCAGCGTGCTGATTTCGGCGTTCGGCCGGCCGGCGCGCATCAGCGACTGGCGGCGCGCCTTGAAGACACGCTCGCGCACCGCGGCGGAGCCTTCATCCTGTCCGCTGCGCGGCCCACCGAGATCGGCCAGCGGCACCTGCGGCACCTCCACGCAGATATCGATACGATCGAGCAGCGGACCGGAAATACGCGAGCGGTAGCGCAGGATCTGATCCGGCGTGCAGTGGCAGCGCTGGCGAGGGTCGCCTACGTAGCCGCACGGGCACGGGTTCATCGCCGCCACCAGCTGGAACTGGGCGGGAAAGGTCGACTGCCGGGCCGCGCGCGAGATCACGATATGCCCGGACTCCATCGGCTCGCGCAGCACCTCCAGCACGTGCCGGCTGAATTCCGGCAGCTCGTCCAGAAACAGCACGCCGTTGTGCGCCAACGATATTTCACCCGGCCGCGGATACGAGCCGCCACCGACTAGTGCCACCGCCGACGCCGTGTGGTGCGGCGCCCGAAAAGGTCGGCGGCGCCACTGCAGCAGATCGGTCTGCTGCCCCGCCACCGAGAGCACGGCGCAGGTTTCCAGCGCCTCGGATTCGGACAGCGGTGGCAGGATGCCCGGCAGGCGTTCGGCCAGCATGGTCTTGCCCGTGCCGGGCGGACCGACCAGCAGCAGATGATGGCCGCCGGCCGCGGTGATCTCCAGCGCGCGGCGCGCCTGCTGCTGGCCGCGTACGTCGAGCAGATCGGGCCCGTCATACGCACCGCCGTTGCTCGGCGTGCCGATCGGCGCCGAAAGCTCCTGCGCACCGCGCAGCCAGCCGCAGACTTCGGCCAGCGTGGCGGCAACGCGCACATCGACATCCGGCACCAGCGCCGCTTCGGCCGCGTTTTCCAGCGGCACCACCACGCTGCGACCGCGGGCGCGCGCCCGCAGCAAGGCCGGCAGGACGCCTGAGACGCTCCGAAGGGCGCCAGTCAGCGCCAGCTCGCCGAGAAATTCGCAGTCGTCCAGCTTTTCGCGCGGCACCTGCCCGCTGGCCGCCAGAATGCCGAGCGCAATGGCCAGATCGAAACGGCCGCCGTCCTTGGGCAGTTCGGCCGGCGCGAGATTCACCGTCACCCGGCGATTGGGGTATTCGAACGCGGTGTTCTGGATCGCCACACGCACCCGATCGCGCGCCTCGCGCACCGCCGCTTCGGGCAAGCCGACAATATTCGTGGCGGGCAGACCGCCGGACAGATGCACCTCGACCATCACCTGCGGCGCAGCGATACCCTCCTGGGCGCGACTGAGGGTGACGGCAAGACTCATGTGGCAAGGCTCATGCGACGAGGAGTCGCCGGCGCAGTGATGGGTCGCTCCCGGCTGACATGATCGAGCGACTCCAGATTCAGCGAAAACTAACCGCCCCCGATCGTTCTCGGGGTGAGGGTGACGGATCGGGGGCGGCTCCCGGGAGACTGGTGCAGCTAGGTTCCGCGGGCGGCGATGGCGGCCTCGAGTTCGGCCACGTGTCGTTCCAGCTCGTCGACCTTCGCACGGGTGCGGGCAAGCACCTGGCTCTGGACGTCGAATTCCTCGCGGGTGACTAGATCGAGGCGGCGCAATCCCTGCGCCAAAACATCCTGGAAGTTAGCCCGCAAATCCTGTTGCGCCTCAGCCAATCCTGGCGGTACCAACGACACAAGTCGCGCGGCAATCTTGTCGATAACCTGCTTATCCATCATGGATAGCGCCTCAAGCTCGTCGGAGTAAATAGTAGGTGAACGGAAATCGGGTCTGCCATCGGGATGCTCCACCAGAAGTTGTAGGGATTGTCCTACAGGCATCGTTATTCAGGCGACAAGCGACGCCCCGGCAGGCAAAATGGTTTGTCGCATCCAGCCCGCCTGCCGCGTTTCAGGGCCGAATGCTTTTGGCCAACGCATCTTGACGGGGAAATACCATGAAACTGGTTGTGGCGATCATCAAGCCGTTCAAGCTGGACGACGTGCGCGAAGCGCTGGCCGAGGTCGGCGTACAGGGCGTGACGGTGTCGGAAGTCAAAGGCTTCGGCCGACAGAAAGGCCATACCGAGCTTTATCGCGGCGCCGAGTACGTGGTCGATTTTCTGCCCAAGATCAAGATGGAGCTGGCGATCACCGACGATCAGCTCGAACGCGTGCTCGAAGCGATCCAGCATTCCGCCAGCACCGGCAAGGTCGGCGACGGCAAGATCTTCGTCACCTCGCTGGAACGGGTCATCCGCATCCGCACCGGCGAAATGGATCACGACGCGCTCTGATCTCCGTCCGCATGGCTGACTCGGGTCGGCCCAAATGCGCCGGTGGCCATGCTCGGCTCGGAAATAAATTTTGCCGGTCGGCAAGCCGCCCGCGCGCTGGCCGCACGCCACTTATCCCCAGAACCATCCACAACTTGTTGGGTTGACCACGCCCGGCTCACCCGATATGTTGTGTCCGTCGGTGCTCGTCCAGACAATGGGTCGGTCGGGCTTAAAAGGGAATCCGGTGTAAATCCGGAACTGCCCCGCAGCGGTAAAGCGGAAACGAACGCCTCCACATGCACTGGTCGTCCACGGCTGGGAAGCGGGGGCAAGTAGGCGGATCGCAAGATCCATGTCCGCAAGTCCGAAGACCTGCCGACACATCGGGGCGAACATGCCCCGGTGCGTAGTGACGGCTTCCGTGGGGAGGTGCGTCGATGGGAGAACGCCGCGTGGCGTTCGTTCCGCGACCGCCCAAGGAATGTGTTGCTGCAGGCCCTGCGCGCGGGAGCGGGTGTTTGATTTTTTCATGCCCGGAGTCACCGCCATGCAACCCCTCGAAAACGCTGTCAGCGAGCGCACCGTCGCCCGCGTCGATGCTTTTAACGTTCCCGTCGGCGAGACGCCGGTCATCGAGTCGACCGTGGTCGAACATGCCAGCACGGCGCCGACTGCCGGCGTCGGCGCCGCAGGCTCGGACGAAACGTTCGCGCTGACGCCGCCGCACAACCCGGGCCAGATGCGCGTGACCAAGCGCAACGGCGGCCAGGAGATCGTCGACGTCAACAAGATCGTGCGCGCGGTGACCCGCAGCGCCGAAGGCCTGCACGGCGTCGATCCGCTGCGTGTGGCGCTGAAGACCATCGGCGGCCTGTACGACGGCGCCACCACGCAGGAACTCGACCAGCTGTCGATCCGCACCGCCGCCGCGCTGACCGCCGAGGAGCCCGAATATGGCCAGCTCGCCGCGCGGCTGCTGGGTGCGTATATCGACAAGGAAGTGAGCGGCCAGGAGATCCAGAGCTTTTCGCAGTCGATCGTACGCGGTGCGGAACTGGGCATCCTCAATGAGCGATTGCGCGACTTTGTGGCGCTGAACGCACGCAAGCTCAACGATGCGATCAATCCGCTGGCCACGCGCCGCTTCGAGTATTTCGGCCTGCGCACGGTGTACGACCGCTACCTGCTGCGCCATCCACAGAAGCGCTTCGTGATCGAAACGCCGCAGCATTTCTTCATGCGCATCGCCTGCGCCCTGGGCGGCAACGAAATCGGCGAAACGCTGGAGCTCTATCGCCTGCTCTCCTCGCTGGAATATATCGCCAGCTCGCCCACGCTGTTCAACGCCGGCACCAACCACGAGCAGCTCAGCTCGTGCTACCTGCTCGACTCGCCGGTCGATTCGCTGGAGTCGATCTACGACAAATATGCCGACGTGGCCAAGCTCAGCAAGTTCGCCGGCGGCATCGGCCTGGCCTACACCCGCGTGCGTTCGCGCGGGTCGCTGATCAAGGGCACCAACGGCCATTCCAACGGCCTGCTGCCGTGGCTGAAAACCCTTGATGCTTCGGTCGCCGCGGTGAATCAGGGCGGCAAGCGCAAGGGCGCGGCTTGCGTGTACCTGGAATCGTGGCACGCCGACATCGAGGATTTCCTCGAGCTGCGCGACAACACCGGCGACGATGCGCGCCGCGCGCACAATCTCAACATCGCCAACTGGATTCCCGACGAATTCATGCGCCGGGTCGAGTCAGACGGCGATTGGTCGCTGTTCGATCCCAAGGTCGTGTCGCATCTGGTCGACAGTTGGGGGGCGGTATTCGAACAGCACTACGCGAAGGCCGAAGCCGAAGGTCTGGCCGTCAAAACGGTCAAGGCGCGTGAGCTTTACGCGCGCATGATGCGCACCCTGGCGCAGACCGGCAACGGCTGGATGACCTTCAAGGACCGCTGCAACGCCACCAGCAATCAGACGGCCAAAGCGGACAACGTGATCCACCTGTCCAACCTGTGCACCGAAATTCTGGAAGTCAGCTCGGCGACCGAGACGGCTGTGTGCAATCTGGGCTCGGTGAACCTGGCGCGGCACGTGGTGCACGCGGCCGACGGTAGCCCTACCTTCGATTTCGAACAGCTCGCCTCCACCGTGCGCACGGCCGTGCGCCAGCTCGATCGCGTGATCGATCTGAACTTCTATCCGATCGACACCGCGCGCACCGCCAACATCAAGTGGCGTCCGGTCGGGCTCGGTGTGATGGGTCTGCAGGACGTGTTCTTCAAGCTGCGCCTGCCGTTCGATTCCCCCGAGGCGCTGGCGCTCTCCACGCGCATCGCCGAGGAGATCTATTTCCACGCGCTGTCGATGTCGAACGAGGTGGCAGCGCAGGTCGGCGCGCACCCCGGCTTTGCCGAGAGCCGCGCCGCCAGCGGCGAGCTGCAGTTCGACTACTGGCCGCAGGCGCAGACCCACGACAGCGCGCGCTGGGACGCGCTGCGCGAGCGCATCAAGCAGCACGGGCTGCGCAACTCGCTGCTGATCGCGATTGCGCCGACCGCGACGATCGCCTCGATCGCCGGCTGCTACGAGTGCATCGAGCCGCAGGTCAGCAACCTGTTCAAGCGCGAGACGCTGTCGGGCGATTTCCTGCAGGTGAACCGTTACCTGGCCGACGAGCTGAAGGCGCTGGGATTGTGGACGCCGGAAGTACGCGACGCGATCAAGCTGGCCGAAGGTTCGATCCAGAACATCGCCGCGATCCCCGAACGCCTGCGTGCGATCTATCGCACCGTATGGGAGCTGCCGCAGAAGGCGCTGATCGAACTGGCCGCTGCGCGCGGCGCCTTCATCGACCAGAGCCAGTCGCTCAACCTGTTCATGGAAAACCCCAACATCGGCCAGCTCAGCTCGATGTACATGTACGCCTGGAAGGCCGGCATCAAGACCACCTACTACCTGCGCTCGCGACCGGCGACCAAGATCACCAAGACCACGGTCACCGCCAGCCGGACCAGCGCGCCCGAGCCGGTCATCGACGATCAGGCGCAGGCCAACGCCGCGGTGTTCTGCTCGCTGGAAAATCCCGAGTACTGCGAAGCCTGCCAGTAAGCGCGAGCGCGATCCGGCGTCACCACGCCGGATCGTCGCGACGCCGCGTCAACCATCGTTATTCAGAGGAAGCCATCCATGTCAGCCCAGCCCCTCCGCAACGCGCAGATTCTCGACCCCGGTTTTGAACTGACGCTGCGGCCGATGCGCTACCCCGCGTTTTACGAGATGTATCGCAACGCGATCAAGAACACCTGGACGGTGGAGGAAGTGGATTTCTCCATGGACACCTCCGACCTGCGCACGAAGATGTCGCCAGCCGATCGCCACCTGATCCAGCGGCTGGTCGCTTTTTTCGCCACCGGCGACACCATCGTGTCGAACAATCTGGTGCTCAATCTCTACCAGCACATCAATGCGCCCGAGGCGCGCATGTACCTGTCGCGCCAGCTGTATGAGGAGTCGCTGCACGTGCAGTTCTACCTCACCTTGCTCGACACCTATATCCCCGATCCGGCCGAACGCAACGCGGCGTTCGCGGCGATCGAAACGATCCCGTCGATCCGCCAGAAGGGCGAGTTCTGCTTCAAGTGGATCGACTCGATCCAGCATCTGCAGCGGCTGGAAACGCGCGAGCATCGGCGGCAGTTTCTGCTCAACCTGATCTGCTTTGCCGCCTGCATCGAAGGGCTGTTCTTCTATGCCGCCTTTGCTTATGTCTATTACCTGCGTTCGCGCGGCCTGCTGCACGGCCTGGCGGCCGGCACCAACTGGGTGTTCCGCGACGAAAGCGGCCACATGGCGTTTGCCTTCGACGTGGTGCGTACCGTGCGCGACGAGGAGCCGGAGCTGTTCGACGACGCCATGCGGGCCCAGGTCGAAGAAATGATGGAAGACGCCATCGCCTGCGAAACGCAGTTCGCCGACGATGTGCTCTCCGGTGGCGTGGTCGGCCTGTCGGCGAAAGACATGCGCCAGTACCTCGAATACTGCGCCGACCAGCGCTTCGCCCAACTCGACATGCCGAAGAAATACGGCGCCAAGAACCCATTCGACTTCATGGACCTGCAGGACGTGCAGGAAGTGACCAACTTCTTCGAGCGCCGCGTCTCGGCCTATCAGGTCGGCGTGCAGGGCGAAGTGGCGTTCGATATGGCGTTCTGATGCACCACGCTGCGGGCGGCACGACGTGGTGTCGAACGGCAGCCCGCACGATTCATAGATCGAAAGAAAAGCCGCCACTTCGCAGGAAGTGGCGGCTTTTTCGTGAAACTGTCATCCAAAACACGTAATATTCTGCGACGACCTGCTCCTTGCCTGACTCAGGCCGGGGTTTTCGGTCAACAAAGGGAAAGTCATCCAAGTCAGTTCCCCCGGGCAGTCCCTCCGGGCGGGCGTCTGTGCGAGCGGCGTTTCCCATCCGCCCGCGTATTCAGAAGGATTGACGATGACACCCGCCATTCGCAGGAACCTGCTTTCATTCGCCATCGCCACGCTGCTCGCGGCGGCGCCCGTGGCCGCTCAGAACATCACCACGTCCGGCGTCAGCGGACGCGTGCTCGATGCCAAGGGGCAGCCGGTGGCCGGCGCCACGGTCGACATCGTGCATCAGCCCTCGGGCACGACCAAGCAGGTGACCACCGACGCCGAAGGCCGCTACACCGCGCAGGGGTTGCGCGTGGGCGGCCCGTTCGAGATCAAGGTCAGCAAAAGCGGCATGGCCACGGTGGAAAAAAACGACGTCTATCTGCAGCTCGGCCAACCGTCGTCGATCAACCTGGGCATGAGCTCGGGCGCCGAGGCGGCCAGCAACCTGTCGGCCGTGACGGTGAGCGCGTCGACGCTGGCGCAGACCTTTTCCTCGGAGAACAAGGGCCTGTCGACCACGATCTCACAGCGCCAGCTGCAGGCCACGCCGCAGGGCAACCGATCGATCGACGACGTGGCGCGACTCGACTCGCGTGTGACCGTGACCGACCAGGGCACCGGCTCGATATCCGCCGCCGGCCAGAACAACCGCTACAACAATATTGCCGTGGACGGCGTGACCCAGGGCGATCCGTTCGGCCTCAACGCCAACGGCCTGCCCTATCAGAAGTCGCCGATCTCGCCGGAGACGATCGCCGAGTACAACATCTCCACCGCGAATTTCGACGTGATCTCCGACACCGTCGGTGCCGATATCAACGCGGTCACCAAGAGCGGCACCAACCAGTTTCACGGCTCGATCTACGACGCCTACCGCAACGCCAACAAACTGGTCGGCAACGCCGGCTGGCTGCCGAAGAACAACGCCAACTACGGCTACAACGGCTACGACAAGGACTCGACCTACGGCTTCACCCTCGGCGGTCCGATCGTCAAGGACAAGCTGTTCTTTTTCGTCTCGGCCGAGCATGAAAAAACCACCGGCATCGGCGCCGACTCCGCCAATGGGCTGGACGAATCGCTCGGCAACGGCGCGTCGACCAGCAACAAGGTTTCGCCCGGAGACCTGCAGAAAATCATCGGCGTGGCCAAGCAGCTCGGCCTGACGCCCGGCACCTTCGGCGGCAGTACCGGTCTGGCGTACGACGACAAGCGTTATCTGGGCAAGATCGACTGGAACATCAGCAACAACCACCGCGCCAGTTTCACCTACCAGAAAACCGACGAGCAGCTGCCTGCGGTGGGCGGCAACAGCGCCAACAGCGTGGGCCTGACCAGCTACACCTATACCAAGACGATCAGCACCGAAAACTACGTGGCCCACGTGTTCGACGACTGGACCGACAGCTTCTCCACCGAGGCGAAGATCGGCTACCAGAAGTTCGTGCAGGACACGACCGCGCCGTTCCAGCAGCCGTCGGTCAACGTCAACCTGCAAGCGGATGGCAAAGGCCCATCGGTGAACCTGGGCGAGGAGCAGTTTCGTCACTACAACCACATCGATACCAAGAAGCTCTCGTTCTTCCTGGCCGGCACGTATTACGTCGGCGACCATGCCATCAAAGCCGGCGTCGACGCGTCGCGCACCAAGATCAACAATCTGTTCGGCCAGTCCGAATTCGGCGTGTACAACTTCTGGGGCATCGACAATTTCCAGGCCGGCAACTACAACAAGTACGTGCTCTACCACCCGGCGCCCGGCTATGCGCTGGACGATATCGCCGGCAAGTGGACCTACAGCCAGTACACGCCGTTTCTGCAGGACACCTGGCAGGTCACCCCGCAGCTTTCGCTGCAGTACGGCGTGCGCATGGACATTCCCAACTCCAGCGGCCGGCCCGATTACAACGCCTCGTTTGAAAAGGCGTTCGGCTATCCGAACGACTACACGGTCGGTTCCAGCAATCGCGTGGTCGAGCCGCGCCTGTCGTTCAACTACACCTTCGAGAGCGATTACAAAACCCAGCTGCGCGGCGGCGCCGGTCTGTTTCAGACGCAGCCGCCCACGGTGTGGCTGACCAACCCGTACCAGAACAACGGCGTCACCCTGCGGTCGTACACCACGTTCAATCCCGCTCTCGCGCCGTTCAGCCCGAACCCGTTCGGCCAGGACATTCCGGCCGGCGGCGGCGCCGGTTCGATCGATACCGTGGCGAAGAACTTCAGCCTGCCGACCGTGTGGAAGATGAGCCTGGCGCTGGATCGCGAGCTGCCGTGGTGGGGGCTGGTCGCCTCGGCCGAGTACGAGCACATCAAAGTGCGCGACGGCATCCTGTACCAGGCCATCAACTTCGGCGCGCCCACCGGCGTGCTGCCGGACGGGCGCCAGCAGTTCTGGAAAACGCCAGGCGAGGCACCGACCACGGCCGATGCGCTGGCCAACCAGAACCGCGCCTTCAGCACCGCGTCGACCCTGCTGACCAACACGCACAAGGGCAAGTCCGACAGCCTTACGCTGGCGTTGAGCAAGCCGTTTTCCGACAGCGTGTTCGGCAACCTGGCAGTCACCTTCAATCACGCCACCGACGCCGACCCGGGTACCGACACGATTGCCTACAGCGGCTACCAGCGCGTGGCGCGCCTGAATCCCAACGACAATGAAAGCGCCACCTCCAACTACAACGTGGCCAAGAGCCTGAAGGCGTCGCTGACCTGGCAGCACAACTTCTTCGACAACTACCGCACCCAGGTCTCGATGTTCTACAGCGGCCGCACCGGCAATCCATACACCTGGATTTTCGCCAACGATGCCAACGGCGACAGCATTGCCGGATGGGACCCGGTCTATATTCCGAACCTCAACGATCCCAAGGTGGCTTACGCGGCCGGCACCAAGGCGCAGACGATCCAGCAGTTTCAGGATTTTCTCGCCAGCGACAAGTACCTGAAGGATCACCGCGGCCAGATCGCCAACCGCAACGGCGCGCATTCGCCGTGGGTCAGCCAGCTGGACATGAGTTTCTCGCAGGAAGTGCCGGGCCTGTTCCCGGGCAACAAGGGCGAGATCCGTTTGGACGTCTATAACTTCCTCAACCTGATCGACAAGAACTGGGGCCTGGTGAAGTACACCGGCACCTATCCCACCCGCACTCTCGCCAGCTACGGCGGCGTGAATGCCGCCGGTCAGTACGTGTATACGCTGCCCGTCGACAAGAACGGCAACTACCAGCCGCAGCAGCTGAACTACTACGACGGCGGCTTCTACGATCCCAGCCGCGTGGTGTCCCGCTGGTCGGCGATGGTGACCTTGCGCTATACGTTCTAAGCCATGTCCGCACTGGATTGATGGAATAAAAAACGGCGCTTTCGGCGCCGTTTTTTATTTGCTGGACTCGCGCGTTATAGCGCCCGTTATCGTTGGGGTTCGCTTTCGCTCACTGCCAACCTACACAGCGAGCGTGGGTTGGCAGTGAGCGAAAGCGAACCCCAACACGCGGATCACGGCATCGGCGTCGGTTTCAGCGCGAACTCTTTCGGCGGCGTATTGCCGGCGAGGTTGGTCACGAAATAGTCCCAGCGCCGGCGCGTGGCGTATGCCGTCGCCGCACCGTAGCCGTGATGCACGTTGGGGATCATCAGCATGTCGAAATCCTTGTTGGCCTTGATCAGCGCATCGACCACCAGCAGGCTCTCGTAAGGCGGCACGTTGTCGTCCAGCGTGCCATGCACCAGCATCAGATGACCCTTGAGGTTGGCCGCAAGGTTCTGATTGGCCTGGTCGTCGTAATTGCTCTTGCCGTCCGCACCGACGATCTGCTCGCCCTGGTATTTCTCGGCCCAGTCGTCCTCGTAGTTGCGGTTGTCGTGGTTGCCGCTCTCGGACCAGCCGACTTTGAAGAAATCCGGATAGCGGAACATCGCATCGGTAGACGCGTTGCCGCCGCCGGAGTGGCCCCAGATGCCCACGCGGTCCAAGTCGATCCATGGATAGCGCTTGCCCAGGTCCTTCAGGCCTGCAACCTGATCGGGCAGCGTGTTGTCGCCCATGTTGGCGAACCAGGTGTCGTGAAAAGACTTCGAACGCCACGGTGTACCCATGCCGTCGATGGCCACCACGATAAAGCCCAGTTCGGCCAGCGACTGGTTGTCGCCGTGACTGGGTAAGAAACTGCGCGTATCGACCGAACCGGTCTGCGGACCGGGGTAGATGTAATCGATGACAGGGTACTTCTTCGACGGATCGAAGTGCGATGGCTTGAACATGATGCCGTACAGATCCGTCTTGCCATCGCGCGCCTTGACGACGATCGGCACCGGCGGCACCCAGCCGGCAGCCTTCAGACGCGAGATATCCGCCTTGGCGACGCTGGCGACAGTGTGACCGTCCTCGGCGCTGCGCAGTACGGTCACCGGCGGCTCCGTAGGTGTGGACCAGGCATCCACGAACAGCTTGTGGTCCGGCGAGAAATCGACCGTGTGGTCGGCCGCTTCCGGGGTCAGCAGAGTCGGCTGGCCGCCGTCGAGGCTGACCTTCCAGAACTGCTGGTAATACGGATCGACGCCCGTCGTGCGGCCCACGCCACGGAACCACACGGTGCGCGTGGCCGGGTCGACCTTGAGCATCTCGGTGACATTGCCCTCGCCCGTGGTGATGGCGTGCTTGAGCTTGCCGGTGTCGAGGTCGTACAGGTACAGCTGACCCCAGTCGCTGCGCTCGGAGAACCACACCGCTTCGTGTGTGGCCGGCAGGTATGCCCAGTTGGCCGTGCCCAGGCCGCTCTCGTAGTAGGTCTTGGCGGTTTCTTCGAACACGGTGCGTACCTTGCCGGTGGCCGCATCGGCGATGCGGAACCACTCGTGCTGGTGGTAGCGCGAGGTGGAAACGAAAGCCAGGGTCTTGCTGTCCGGCGCCCATTTCACATCGTCCCAGCCGCCGTCCGGGCCACAGCTGACGTCGTCGCACAGGGTGGAGCGGTGCTGGTCCGGCGGCAGTTGCAAACGCACGGTTTTATGGCTGGGCACGTCGATGACGACGCGCTCGATCATGGTGACGTTCTTGTCGCCGGCCAGCGGATACTTCCACGACAGCAGCGTCGGATGGCCCACGTTGGTAGTCACCAGATACATGTCGCCGGTCTTGCGCTGATCCTGCTGAAAGGTCGCGATCTTCGTCGAGTCGGGCGACCATTCCAGAATGGCGTTGTCGGTGTGCTTCCAGCCGGCGTTGTCGGTGGCGTAGCCGAAGTTCTCCACGCCGTCGGTGGTGAGCTGGGTTTCCTTGCCGCTGGCAACGTCACGCAGCCACAGGTTCCAATGGCGGATGAACGCCTCGGATTTCTTGTCCGGCGACAGCACGCCCGGCTCGCTGCCGGTGTTCTTGCCGGGTTCCACCTCGGCGCAGGCGCCGCTGTTTTTCACATCGCACAGATAGTGCTTGTCCTTGATGGCAATATCCAGACGACCGTCCGGCGCCACGCTGTATGCGCTGATCGGCAGATTCTTGTCGTCGACCGGCTTGCCCGTGACCTTGGCCAGCGCGGCGGCCAGCTTCACCTGATCGAACAGCGGCGTGACCGTGCCGGTGGCCGCATCCATCTGCACAAAATGATCGCCCGCGCTGTCGTGGTCGCGATACCAGAAGTGGCCATCGTCCAGCCAGCTGACTTTCCGCACCGAATGATCGACCAGCGGCGCCGTGTTGTATCTCATGAAGCGCTCGGCTTGTGCATAGTCGTTGGCGGTCAGCGTGCGGCTCTCGGCCACCACCCCTGACGACGCCAGGATCACCATCACTGCGCCAGCTCGGCACGACGTGCGAACTATCGAATGCATGCAACCTCCGGATGAAAACAGGACAGGCGGCGAACGGTCGGCGATCGCCGCCACTCAATCGTCCGATGCTAGCGCGTAAGCCGGCCGACTACCCCTGCCATAGGTCCATGCCGGCGCACATTTGTGCAGTCGCAACAAACTACAATGCGAGACATCGTCGAACCACGTCCGGTCCACTCAACCAGCAGAATGCCATGATCAAGATTCCCCACGAAGCCCGCCTGATGGAGATGGTCTTCCCCGACCATACCAACCACCTCGGCACGCTGTTCGGCGGCCAGGCGCTGGCATGGATGGACAAGGCGGCGTTCATCGTGGCGTCGCGCTATGCGCGGCGCACGGTGGTGACGGCGCGCTCGGAAGAGGTGAACTTTCGCGTGCCGGTGCGCAGCGGTCAGTTGGTCGAACTAGTGGCCAGCGTGGTCAAGGTCGGGCGCAGCTCGATGACGGTGGAGGTGGAAATGACCGCCGAGGATCCGCTCAGCGGCGACCGACGGGTCTGCACCACCGGCCGCTTCGTGATGATCGCGCTGGATTCCAACGGCTCGCCAACCGCCATCCCGCCGCTGCCGACCGCCGAATAATCCGGGGCGCTTGACGCAGGCCGCGGTCGCCTCCCAACCTGCCGATTCCTTATCTGCCGAGCGCCGCCATGTGCGAACCACTGACCATCATCGGCAGCTATATCTCGCCGTACGTGCGCAAGGTGCTGGTGTTTCTCGAACTCAAAGGCATCGACTACCGCATCGATCCGATCCCGCCGTTTGTCGGCAACGACACGTTTTCGTAGCTCAGCCCGCTGCGCCGCATTCCGGTGATGCGCGACGGCGATCTTCTGCTCAACGATTCCAGCGTGATCTGCCAGTACCTGGAGGATCGGCACCCGCAGGTATCGCTCTATCCCGTCGATATCGCCGATCGGGCACGGGCGCGCTGGCTGGAGGAATACGCCGACGTGGCGCTGGGCGATGCGATCGCCGGAAAGCTGTTCTACCAGCTGGGCATCAAACCGCATCTGTTCGGCGAAAAGACCAATGACGCGATGGTGCAGCAGGCGCGCGACATCGATCTTCCCGCCGCGCTGGATTACCTGGAAACCCACCTGCCCACCGACGATTTCATCTTCGGCGAACTGTCCATCGCCGATATCGGTATCGCCAGCTTTTTCCGCATGGCCGGTTTCGTGCGCTACACCATCGATGCCGAACGCTGGCCGCGCTGCGCCGGCCTAGTGGCACGCACGCTGGCGCTGCCGGTGTTTGCCAAACTGGCCACGTTCGAGGATCGCGCGCTACGCACACCGGTGTCGGAGCAGCGCGCCGTGCTGGCGGCCATGGGCGCTCCGTTGACCGACACTACCTGCGGTGGCGCGCCGCCGCGGCGCGGCGTGATCGTCATCGACTGACCGCTTGCGCGTCGGCTGACGCTAGCGCAGATCGGCCATCAGCTCGACCAGCCAGTCGACAAACACCCGTACGCGCGGCGACAGCTGCCGCTGCGCCGGATACATCACCGACACCGGCATCGGCGGCGGCGGATACTGCGGCAGCACCTCGAGCAGACGACCGGCTGCCAGATCGGCCGCCACGTTGTAGCGCGGCAGTTGGATCATGCCAAAGCCGGCTCGGCAGCTGGCCGCGTAGATATCGCCGGAGTTCACTGTCACCGCGCCGGGTACATCGATGATGCGCAGTTCCCCGCCCACGGTGAAATCCAGCGGCTGCGCACGACCACTGGTCGGCGACCGCCAGACCACCGCCTGATGCGCCGTCAGCTCGTCGAGCGCCTGCGGCATGCCGTGCTGTTCGACGTAGCCCGCACTGACGCAGGTCACCTGCGACAGCACCGCGAGGCGGCGCGCGATCAAGCCCGAATCGGCCTGCTCGCCGCCGCGCACCACGCAGTCCACGCCCTCGTGGACGAGATCGACGTAGCGATCGCTGGCACCGATATCGAGTTCGAGCAGCGGATAGCGCGCGCGAAAATCCGCCAGCGCCGGCACGATCACCGCCGTACCCAGCGGCCCCGACAGATCGATGCGCAACGAGCCGCGCGGCTGCGCCGCCACGTGGCTGAAGACCGATTCGGTTTCCTCCAGATCCGCCAGCAGGCGCTGGCATCGGGTGTAATACGCCTGACCGTCAGGCGTGGTGCGCACGCTGCGCGTGGTGCGGATCAGCAGCTGAGTACCGAGCCGGGCCTCCAGCTGACGCAGCGCATGGCTGACCGTGGCACGCGGAATGCCCAGCTCGTCGCCCGCGCGGGAGAAGCTGCCCAGATCCACGATGCGGGTGAACACGCGCATGGTATCGAAACGATCCATCACCGCCTCATTGTTGATTCTTGTTGGATAGACATACCAATTTACCCTCCTTTATCCAATTCAGGCTACTGGGGACAATGCGTTCAGATCCGCGACCGCACGGGCGATCAGGCTGTACGTCTGACTGTCGGTGCCGTCCTCGGCCAACGCCCTCCTCTCATTCAAGGACATCACCATGCAAAAGCGCACTCTCGGCAAAGATATCGGCGCAAACGCGGCCCCCAAGGTTTCCGCCCTCGGCCTCGGCTGCATGGGCATGAGCGATTTCTACAGCGGCCGCGACGATGTCGAATCGATCGCCACGATCCAGCATGCGCTCGACCGCGGCCTCAACCTGCTCGACACCGCCGACATGTACGGCCCGTTTCTCAACGAGGAACTGGTCGGCAAGGCGATCAAGGGCCGTCGCGACGACGCCTTCATCGCGACCAAGTTCGGCATCGTGCGCGACCAGAACGACCCGACCAAGCGCGGCGTCAGCGGCCACCCCGATTACGTGCGCAAGGCGTGCGAGGGCAGCCTGAAACGGCTGGGCGTGGACACCATCGACCTGTATTACCAGCACCGCGTCGATACCAGCGTGCCGATCGAGGACACCGTCGGCGCCATGGCCGAGCTGGTCGGCGCGGGCAAGGTGCGTTACCTGGGCCTGTCCGAAGCCTCCGGCGCCACGATCGAACGCGCGTATGCAGTGCACCCGATCACGGCGCTGCAGAGCGAGTTTTCGCTGTGGACGCGCGACCCGCAGAGCAACGGCATGCTCGACGCCTGCCACAAGCTCGGCGTCAGCCTGGTGGCGTACTCGCCGCTCGGCCGCGGCTTTCTCACCGGCGCGATTCGCTCGCCGGACGATTTCGAGGCCGACGACTACCGCCGCAACAACCCACGCTTCCAGGGCGACAACTTCAGGCACAACCTGGAGCTGGTCGATCGGGTGCAGAAGCTCGCCAACGACAAGGGTTGCACGCCGGCGCAGCTGGCGCTGGCCTGGGTGCTGGCACAGGGCGACGACGTGGTGGCAATCCCCGGCACCAAACGTCGCTCGCGTCTGGATGAAAACCTCGGCGCGCTCGACGTGAAGCTCAGCGCCGCCGAGCTGAAGGCGATCGAAGCGGTGTTCCCGCCCGATGCCGCGGTCGGCACGCGCTATGCCGAATCGATGATGCACATGGTCAACGTGTAACCATCGTCGATCGCATGGCTTTGCCGGCGTCGCCGTCGGGCGCCACCGGCAAAGCCGTTAAACTGAGCGGCATGAACACGCCCGAACAGTCCCCGCTCGGCCAGAGCACCGTCTACGCCGACCGCTACGATCCCAGCCTGCTGTTTCCGATACCGCGTGCCGGAAAGCGCGCGGAAATCGGCGTGGGCGACACGCTGCCGTTTCACGGCGTCGATATCTGGAATGCCTATGAGCTGTCGTGGCTCGACGCGCGCGGCAAGCCGGTCGTTGCCATCGCCGAGTTCCGCGTGCCGGCGACATCGCCCAACATCATCGAATCGAAGTCGTTCAAACTGTATCTGAACGGCTTTGCGCAGGAGCGCGTGGCCGATGCGGCGACGCTTGCCGCGACGCTGACGCGCGATCTTTCGCACGCGGCCGGCGCGGATATCCAGGTGCGGCTCAACGATATCACCGCCGCTAGGCACAGCGTGGTCGATCTGGACGGCCATCTGCTCGACGACCAGCACATCGATATCGACCACTACGGACCGCCTGAAGCCAGTTTTCTGCAAGTCGACGCCGACGCTCCGACCGTCGAAGAAACCGTGGTCTCGCACCTGCTGCGCTCGAACTGTCCGGTAACCGGCCAGCCGGACTGGGGCAGCGTGCAGATCGCCTATCGCGGCTGGCCGATCGACCGTGCCGGGCTGCTGCGCTATCTGATCTCGTTCCGCAATCACAACGAGTTCCACGAGCAGTGCGTGGAGCGCATCTATGTGGATGTGATGACGCGCTGCGCACCCGAGCGGCTCAGCGTCTATGCGCGCTATACCCGCCGCGGCGGCCTGGATATCAATCCATTTCGCAGCAGCGTGCCGGCCAGCCCGGCAAATTCACGCGGCGCCCGCCAATAACACCGTATGTTTCGGTAATCGGCGCTTCATATCGAGGCCGGTAATCTCGCGTGCTGCGCCAAATAGCTCGTCTGGACTGGCCGCACTGGGCACGTCACCATGGCCCGTCAGTCATCACGTTATCAACCCTGGAGCCTTACCATGTCATTTTCACCGCGTTCCGCCACGCTGATCAGCGCCACATTCGCCAGCATGCTCCTGCTCAGCGCCTGCGGTAAAAGCGAAGCGCCCGCACCGGCTCCGGCCGCCGCCAGCACCGCAGCACCCGCTCCCGCACCTGCTGCTACGGCGCCTGCGCCAGCCAGCACTGCCGTGAAGCCCGCCGCCGCTAGCACGGCAGCCGCCACTGCACCTGCGGTTACCCCAGCGGCTACGGCTGCTCCTGCGGCCGCGCCCGCGCCCGCTGCCGCCAGCGCGCCGCTGAGCTTCTCCAAGCTGACCCTGGGCAACGCGGTCAATAACGACCATCAGGTGACCAAGCCGGGCACCAGCTTCGCCACCACCGACAAGACCATCTACGCCAGCGTCGCCACCGACGGCAGCACCAGCGGCGCCAAGCTCAACGCCAAGTGGACCTATACCGAGGGCGCCGGCGTGCTGGTCAGCAATATCACCCAGTCGATCAGCACCGACGGCCCGGCCATCACCACCTTCAAGGTGCAGAACCCGGACCTGTGGCCGGAAGGCAAGTACAAGGTCGAAATCTCGCTCGACGGCAAAACCGTCGCCGACCAGGACTTCCAGATCGGCAAGCGCTGATCCCGGCTCAAGCCTGTCGCAAGCAAAAAGGCGCCCGATCGGGCGCCTTTTTGCTTGTGTATCCGCTTACGTGAACAACGGCACCTCTACTCAAAGTAGGGCCTCGCGGCGGATACAAAGAGACCTTTTCGTTTCGGGTTGGTGAATAACCCTTTCCGGCGGCACCCATTTCACAGATATCGGGACTGCCTAATACGTAATCGTGATATTTCTGGTCTTGTCGTCAACAACGGTTTGTCGCATGTGCTGAGTATCGCCGAGCACCAACAGTGGAACGACGCCATTCGCCACGCAGGCGACCTTCAGCGCCACATCACCCGCCGAGACCGTGCACGTAGGCAGGATGACCATGCTGACGCTAAACGACGCCGACGTCGTAGCGGCCTTCAGTACACCCATCATTCCAAAGAGAGCCACCGAGGCAATGAGCTTGGCTAGCTTTTTGCCTCGCGCGAAAGCCATTCCCCGAGAGAACGTTTCCACGTAAAGCCGGCTGCCTGCGCTTCGTGTCCTCTGCGACGCCGTCACAACCGGGGCGCTGCGACGGCAGCAGGAAATGCGGCGGCATTGAACGTACTTATTGAATGCGGTGGCAACACGCATGCGAAGCTCCTCGACGATACCGTCAGACATCGGCTGTCGAGTGCGTTTGCTTTAGAGCCTGTTCACGATCTCACCGCGCCTCGCGCCGGGATCATCGGTTTTCGCTTACCCGAAAGAGGGGCGGATTACCGGCCGCAGCCATCCCCTCGGCGAGCGAGACCGCAACCTAAAGTTTGCGCCCACTTGGCCGATAAGCAGCGTGAGATGTCGTTGAAAAATATCCGCTACCGAAGGACCAATCATGAAATATCTTCTTGTTACAAGCCTCATGCTGTTTACGCCCATGGCCGCTCATGCGGCCTGTTCGGCCAGCGATTTCTCGATTGAGGATTTCAAGGCAGGCACGGTCGGTTCGGGCGGTGCCATGCACCTGATCCTAAAGGGCAAGCTGGTCAATCATTGCGCAACGCCGGCCGCTGCCCAGGTTCGCGTCGATGCAAAAAGTGGCAGCGGTGCCGTTCTCGCCACCAAGCAGGGCTGGCCCGGCGGTACCACGAATATCTCTCCGGGACAGTCCGTCGACTTCGACCTGGGCAGGCTGGTTCGTTATCAGCCCGATATGCAGACGTACGCGGCAGCCATCACCGATGTGCGCACCTGGTAAGTAACTGACTGGTGGCAGGGCCAGCCACGTCATTTGACTGCCCTGCCACGAAGCTCTACCGCGGCATGCGTGGTGGCCCGTCACACTCCCGCCAAGCCATCCGAACTTCGCCGGTCGGCCTGAGTCGCTTCAGTTGTATGGCATGCCGCGCGGGCTCGATGGCGTTTTGCGCCACTCGGCATCCGGGCCTGACCTGGATGCCGAGTGGTGGACTGGCTGCGCGAATGGCCATGGTCACAAACGCTCGCTCCGGCAAACTTGGCAGTCGCCGCCGGACCTTGGGCAATCGAGACACAACCGCCCCAGCAGCAGCCTCGAACGCGATAAACATGCATTGCCCTATGGCTTAGAGCCGGTTCAAAGTCTCCACGTAGCTCGCGTTGCCTTGCCATAGCCGTCAGGTGGTGGTGCGTGGCGCAGCGCTTGCCTGGCTGGCAAGTCAAGCCGCCCGCTGCCGCCTGGCGGCCACGGCGAGGCAACCCCCAGGGCCGGGTCTGTTTACCCCCATTCCTGCGTCATTACTCGGTGTGGACCGACGTCCACTCCTCGCTCCTCAAAGCCGGCGCCATCCATGGCGCTTCCCCGCGTACCCTCGTTCTTCATTGGTCTGCGGGCAAACAGTTCTCGGCGCGGGCCATGCGGAGACTTCGAACAGGCTCTTAGTGCAGGACAAACAGTTTGTCGAAGCCCGCTACGCGCAGCGTCCCGCGCAAGGTCGGCCCCGCGTTGACGATGCGAATCTCGGCGCGGTCGCCGCCGGCATGTTCGCGCAGCAGCAGCAGCATGCCCAGGGCGGAGCTGTCCATGGTGTCGACTTCGGCCAGGTCCATGATGTAGCTTCGCGCCGGCTTGCGATCGCCCAGGCATGCATCGTGAAACGCGCGATGTACGGTGAAGTCGAAATGCTCGCCGAATTGCAGGGTCAGGCAATCCTGCTCGGTGTCGTGATGGATGTTGAGGTTCATGGATGGGGCTCCTTCAGAACAGTTCGATTTCGCCGGCATCCATCGTGCTCTGCAAGGCAGGACCACGGGAGCGCAGGCGGGCTTTTTCGCGCTGCAAGGCCAGCCGGGTTCGCACACGCTGCGCACGCTCTTCCAGCGCACCGGCATCGATCGGAGCGCAGGCAATATCCTCGATATCGCGGGTCGTTTCCGCCGCCACACCTTGCAGCTCGACCAGGCGAGTGCGGGTCTGGTTGAGCAGCTGGCTGAGAATGTCCTCGAACTGCAGCGAGCGGATCGTTGTCGACACATCGTTGCTCAGGCCGCGATTGATCTCCACTGCCTGGTCGGTAACGGCATTGGTCCGCATGTCGCTCTCCGTCACGTGGGCCATCATGGCGTCGATACCGCCTTTGGCCGACAGCGCGACATTGAGGTCCTGCGAAGCAAGCGCACCGATCAGGCCACGTACTTGATCCATCGCCGTGCGGGCGCGTTCGACATGGCTGCCGATCTGTTCGTTGAACTGATTGGAGTTGCTGGCCAGATTGCGGATTTCACCGGCGACCACCGCAAAGCCTCGCCCGGCCTCGCCGGCACGCGCCGCCTCGATGGCGGCATTGAGCGCCAGCAGGTTGGTTTCTTCCGCAATGGTGTTGACGTTCTTGAGCAGCGCGAACACCGCGTCCATTTCCTTCGACATGCCGTCGATCCGATAGACGATGCGCAGGCTTTCGCGCGACAGCTGCACGATCAGACCGACGAAATGTTCGAGCAGATCACTGGTGCGCGTGGCGAAATCCTGGACCGAAACGCCGCCGCTCTGAACGTCGATGATCTGCTTGAGCAAAGACTGCTGCAGACCGGTCTTTTGCGACAGGCCGTCGAATCCGCCACCAAGCTCGGACACCGCGTCACGCAGCAGATCGAGCGCTTGGTGCAGTTCACGCGATGCATGGCCCAGCTCGTCGACCAGCGCACCGCGCACGTCCTCGAGCGCTTCACGCACGGGCGTGGTGTCGACCACGGACACCGTGGCTGTCGCGGTCATCGCCTTGCTGGCCAGCCGCCCGTGCTCCCACAGCCACACCGCAGCAATGACGAAGATCAGCAGCGGCGCCAGCCATGGCGAATGCCACAACAGGCACATGAGTAGCGCCATCGCACTGACGGCGATACCGATGAAAGGGCGTGCAATGGAGTTCGCGCTAGGCAGTGACATGAGGAATTCCGATACTTCAGGAGACGGCGCGCGATGCGCCGGCAGTGGGTTGTTGGGCCAGCAAAAGCAATCGCGCAGCGATGCGTTGCAGCGGCAGCATTTCGTTCGCGGCGCCCATCTTCCAGGCAGCCCCAGGCATGCCCCAGACTACCGACGAAGCCTCGTCCTGCACGAGCGTTGGTGCGCCTGCATCGCGAAGTTCGAGCAATCCGCGCGCGCCGTCATCGCCCATGCCGGTCAGCAACGCAGCGACCGTCGAAGCACCGACGTTCGCCGCCATGGAACGGAACAGCACATCGACGCTCGGCTTGTGACGATTGACCTGAGGACCGTCGTGCAGCCGGCATACGTGCTTGGCGCCGTCCCAGATCACCAGCAGATGCTGGCCGCCGGGCGCGATGTAAGCATGACCAGGCTGGATCGGCTGGCCATCGCGCGCCTCGCATACCCGCATCGCGCAGCAATGGTCCATGCGCGCGGCGAACGGGCCGCTGAAAGCCGCCGGAATATGCTGCGTGATGACGATCGGCGGCGCATCCGGCGGCATTGCAGCGAGCACGACGCGAATCGCTTCGGTGCCGCCGGTCGACGCGCCGATGGCGATGATCCTGCTGCCACCGCGGCTTCCCGGGGTGGTCACGCGCGGCAACACCGCATCGGCCGAAAGCCTTGGCGGCACGTCCAACGTCTGCACAGCAGTGTAGGCCCTCGGTTTCGACATGGCGGCCAGCTTCACCTTGGCGCAAATGTCCTGAGCGCTTTCGGCAAAGCTGCTGGCCAGATCGCTCGATGGCTTGGTGAAGAAATCGACCGCGCCCAGTTCCAGCGCACGCAGCGTCACTTCGGCACCACGTTCGGTCAAGGAAGAAACCATCACCACCGGCATCGGCCGCAAGCGCATGAGGTTTTCCAGGAAAGTCAGCCCGTCCATGCGCGGCATTTCCACGTCAAGCGTGAGTACGTCGGGGTTGAGCAGCTTAATCTTGTCGCGCGCAATCAGCGGATCGGCCGCCGATCCCACCACCTCGATACCGGGATCGGATTCGAGCATGGCCGACAGCAGTTTCCTCACCAGCGCGGAGTCGTCGACCACAAGGACGCGTACTTTTTCCATTGCTGTTTTTCTCTTCTTGTATGGATGGAAACCGCCCAGGGACGGATACGAAATCCCGTTGATGCGCCATCGGCTCGTGCCGCCTGACCACCACGCTCTGGCTAAAACAGTTCCACCTCTCCCTTTATCGGATCATTTGCCAAACGCTTGAGGTAATGTTCTTCCCGATTGGCTACGGCCACGTCGCGCACCGCACGCAGCTGACGCACCCGCACGCGGCCGCTGGCGGGGAAAAACTGCACCTGACGCGGGTAGATATCGCCAAGATCCTCCGCCGCCAGCGGCAGGCTTTCCGTCGCCAGATAGCGCCTGATGAAGGCAATATTGCGCTTCCCGACGTCGGTCATCTGCGCCAGCACCCGGCCACCGCCAAAGACCTTCACCACCAGATTCTCCCGGCGTCCGCCGGCCTTGAGGATCGCGTTGATCAGTTGTTCCATGGCATCGCTGCCATATCGCGCCGCGCGCCCTACCGCCGACGACCAGCTGTCGCGTTCACCCAATGGCTCGGGCAGCATGAAATGATTCATCCCGCCGATCTGCAGATGAGAGTCGCGCACGCACGCCGAAATACATGAGCCCAGTACTGTGGAAATCATCTCTTCCTGCGCACTGACGTAAAACTCGCCGGGCAGGACTTTTACCGTCATGCAGCTATGGGTGGGATCCCAGAACCGGCGCATATGCTCGAAGCCGGGTATCACCGGCGGCGCAGCTCTCAGCGCAGCCAGTCCGGACGCATAGTCATTCATGCCGCGCGCTTCCGGTAGACCGTTCGGCCGACCAGGTCAAACGCGTCGCTGAGGCCGTGCATCGACTCGGAATGACCGAGGAAAAGATAGCCGCCCGGACAAAGCAGTTCAGCGTAGCGCTCGAACAGTTTCTGCTTGGTCGGCTTGTCGAAATAGATCACCACGTTGCGGCAGAAAATAGCGTCGAACGGACCGCGCATGGGCCATGCATGCAGCAGATTCAACGGTTCGATGCTGACCAGTTCGCGCAAACGCGGGTGGATGCGCGCGAAACCCTGGTAGCTTCCCTCGCCGCGCAGAAACCAGCGTCGGCGACGTGCCTCGGAAACGCCACCAAGACGATCGAGCATATATTCGCCCTGACGCGCGGCTTCAAGCGCCTGCGGCGAAAGATCGGTCGCCAGAATGCGCGCATCCAGCGACTTGCCGCTTTGCTCCAAGGCCTCCGCCAGCACCATCGCCAAGGCGTAGGGCTCTTCGCCGGTGGAGCAGCCGGCCGACCAGATTCGCAGCCTCTCGCCGTTACGCTTCGCGTCGAGCCAGCGCGGCAACAGCTCGTCGACCAGTAAATCGTAGTGATGCATCTCGCGGAAGAACGATGTGACGTTGGTGCTGATCGCACTGGCCAGCTCGCCCAGTTCGCTATGCGGATCGTTACGCAGCAGTTCGACGTAGGCATCGAATCCCCGCAGTTGAAGCGCCCGAAGCCTGCGTCCGAGTCGGCCTTGAACTAGCTGGCGCTTATGCTCCCCCAGCACGATGCCGCAATGCTGGTAGACGAAGCTGCAGATAAACGCGAAGTCCTCGTCAGCCAGCACGAAACCAAAGGCTGCAGTCGACGTCAAGCTGGCATTCTCGGGCGTCGGGCGAGCGGACATAAGTTCAGAACTCCTTCCATGCTCCGCTGTCGGCGGTTTCCGCGGCGCGCGGCGCTTGGGCACGGGGTGCGGCTGTCTTGCGCACGGCCGCGAATACCGCCTGAGTTTCGATCTCAGCCACCTTGCTCTCCACGCGCGGGGCGACTGCAGCCGCGTCGTTATCGCCCACAACCCGGAAGAAGCCGACCTGACGCGTCAGTTCGCTCGCCTGCTCGTGCATGGCACGCGCGGCGGCCGACGCCTCCTCCACCAGTGCGGCGTTCTGCTGTGTCATTTCATCCATCTGCGACACGGCGTTGTTGACCTGGTCGATACCGGCCGACTGTTCCTGGCTCGCCGCGGCGATCTCGGCAACGATGTCGGTCACTTTCTTCACGCTGTCGACAATCTCCGCGAGCGCCTTGCCTGACTGATCCACTAGCGCTGTGCCGGTGTGCACCTTGTCGGCGCTGTCGTTGATCAGCAGCTTGATTTCCTTGGCGGCGCTGGCGCTGCGCTGTGCCAGGTTGCGTACCTCGGTGGCCACTACCGCAAAGCCACGACCCTGTTCGCCGGCGCGAGCGGCTTCCACGGCCGCGTTGAGCGCGAGCAGGTTGGTCTGGAAAGCGATCTCGTCGATCAGGCTCACGATGTCGGAAATCTTGCGGCTGGAACTGTTGATCTCGCGCATGGCGGTGACCGCCTGCGATACCACCTCACCGCCCCGCTCGGCCTGTTCGCGGGCACCGCGTGCGAGCTGATTGGCGTGACTGGCGTTTTCGGCGTTCTGCTTGACGGTGGAGGTCATCTCCTCCATCGACGACGCCGTTTCCTCGAGGCTCGACGCCTGCTCCTGCGTGCGCTGGCTGAGATCGTCATTGCCGCGAGCGATCTGCTGCGCCGCCGTGCTGACTTCATCGGAACCGTGACGGACGTCGTTAACAATATCCACCAGGCGCATGTCCATGGCACGCAGGCCGGCCAGCAGACGCGACAGCTCGTCGGTACCGCGCACCTGGATATCGTGCCCGAGCTTGCCCTCGGCTATTTCACCGGCCAGCCTGGTCGCGTAGTTCAACGTATTGACAATGGAACGCACCAGGATGACCGAGCTCACCAGCGCAAACAGCAGACCGATCAGCAGAGCGGCCATGGTGATCATGCGGACACGCTGATAGCTGCTCACCTGCGCCTGGAAAATCGCCGCGGCTTCAACGCGCTGCGCTTCCATCAGCTTCGCCAGCGCCTGCTGACGCTGCATCACCAGCGGGCGCATCTCCATCTGCAGCAAATCCTGCGCCGACGGGTCGTTCTGCTTCAGCGCATCGACAACATCGCTCTTGGCTTGGGCCATGTCCTTGTCGGTGGATTCATACTCCTTTAATGCCGCGGCCACCGCCGGACTCTTCGGCTGCAGCGAGAACCGCTTCATCAGGTCGGTCCCTTCGTTCTCGAGACGATCGTAATCCGTCAGCTTCTGCTTAATCTGCTCCGGCTTGCCGACCAGGTTAGCGGCCTCACCAAGCGCGATGAAACACTGCAGCGCGCTGGTCCCTATGTGGGCCACCATCAGCGTCGGCGCCATCTCACCTTCGTAGATCTGTCGCGTGCCGTCGTTCTGTCGCGCCATCGATCCGAGGCCGATGGCCGCGCCGGCCAGCAGCATAAAGCTGAGCAAGGCAACCAGCCCGTAGAGGCGCGCACGCACGCTACGCAGGGAAAACTTCAGTAGAAACGAGGGCATTCTCATTCTTAACTCCAATCAGGCCACAGCCTTCACATCGCCAACCGCGTTAAGCGCGGTATCCAGTAGCTGCACGTCCTGCGGCTGCAATAATTTGTCGGCGTCGAGCAGCAAGACCATCCGCTCGCCGATCGAGGTCAGACCCTTCAGGTATTCGGTGTCGACCGCCGTGCCCATGTCGGGTACAGGACGCAGGTGCGTGTCTTCAATGTCGAGCACATCGGATACCGCATCGACGACGATGCCGAACAGCCTGCTGGCGACCGTGATGATCACCGTCACCGTGGTGGCGTTGTATGCCTCGCGACTCAGGCCGAAGCGCAGCCGCAGATCGAGCACCGGCACGATCGCACCGCGCAAATTGAGCACGCCCAGCACGTACTGCGGAGCCTGCGGGATGCGTGTCACCGGCGTCCAGCCGCGGATCTCGCGCACGGCCAGGATGTCGATGCCGTATTCCTCCTCGGCAAGATTGACGGTGAGGTACTGCGTAGTGATATTGGTGTCGGAAATTGACTGACTCATGGGCATTCCAGATAACAAAGGTCAGGCGCTGGGTAATGTATCGACCGGTACGAAGCGGGCTTGAGCGGGGATCGGTAGATCGGCGCGTATTACGCCGCTCGACGTCGGGACTGCATGCGCGCCAGTCCGGCGACATCGATGATCAATGCCACCGATCCATCGGCCAGAATGGTCGCGCCGGAAATACCTTCGATGCGGCGATAGTTAGCCTCGAGCGACTTGACCACCGCCTGCTGTTGGCCGATCAGGCCGTCGATGAACAGGCCTACCCGACCGCCGTCCGCTTCGACCACGATCACCAGACCATCCTCGATCTGCTGTTTTGCACCGACGCAACCGAAATGCTCATGCAGACGAACGATCGGCAGGTAGGCGTCGCGAAAGCGGAACAGTTCACCGCCGCCGATCACGCTGCGCACGGCATCCGCTTTCAGCTGTACCGATTCGACGATCGATACCAGCGGCACGATGTAGCACTCCTCGCCTACCGCCGCGCTCAAACCGTCGATGATGGCCAGCGTCAGCGGCAGCGTGATGGTGAAGGTCGTACCGTGGCCCGGACGACTCGCGATGGCGACGCTGCCGCCCAGATCCACCACGTTGCGGCGTACCACGTCCATGCCCACGCCACGTCCCGACAAATCGGTGGTGGTGGCTGCCGTGGAAAAGCCGGGCTGAAAAATCAGCTCGTTGACAGCATCGTCGGACAGATTGTCAGCGGACGAAATCAGACCTTTCTGCATGGCTTTGGTCACGATGGCGTCGCGGTTGAGACCGGCACCATCGTCGACGATTTCCACCACGATCGAACCGCCGCGGTGAAACGCCTCCAGTCGCAGCGTACCGCTTTCCTGCTTGCCAGCCGCGCGGCGTTTTTCCGGCGTTTCCAAGCCGTGATCGATGGCGTTGCGCACCAGATGCACCAGCGGGTCGCCGATTTTTTCGAGCACGGTTTTGTCCAGCTCGGTGTGCTCGCCCACCATGTCCAGCTTCACCTGCTTGCCCAGTTTTTGGCTCAGATCGCGCACCAGTCGCGGAAAGCGGTTGAAGACCGAGCCGATCGGCAGCATGCGTATACCCATCACGCTTTCCTGCAGCGTGCGGGTGTGTCGGGCCAGCTGCGCCAGGCCTTGCTGCAGCAGCGCGAGTCGCGTGGAATCGAAATCTTCGCGGAACTGATCGAGCATCGCCTGCGTAATCACCAATTCGCCGACGAGGTCGATCAGGCTGTCGATCTTGTCGATGCCGACGCGAACCGAGCCGGCATCGTTGCTGCTGGCCGGCGTATTTTTCGGCGCGCCGCTCGGCATCGTTGGCGCGGGTGCCACATCGATATCTTTGGCCGGCAGCGTCGGCTCGACCGAACTCACCGTCGCGCTCATGGGTTCGATGCGCAGATCGCATTCGCCCTCGACCCAGTCGAACACCGCCGCAATGGCGTCCCGGCCCGCCGTGCCGGTCAGCTCGAGACGCCAGCCCAGATAACATTCGGACGGCTCGAGTGCGTTCAGTGCGGGCACGCGATCGAGCTGCGCTTCGACCGACAGCGAGCCCAATTCGGCCAGTTCGCCGAACAGGCGCAGGGGATCGTTGCCACCGGCCAGCATGCCGGCGTGCGGCCGAAACTCGATGATCCATCCATTGGCCGTCGACGCGGCGGCAGCGGTTGGTCCCGGCACGGCCGAAGCGGTGCGGCCGACGGCCGCTGCCAATTGCCGGCGAAGATCGTCACTTTCCGCATTGGCCAGCGGCTGCCCGGTCTGGGCGCGATCGAACATGCCGCGCAGACAATCCACCGTGCGCAGCAGCAGTTCGATGATCGGCCCGTCGATCGCCCGTCGATCGTCGCGCAACTCGTCGAGCAGCGATTCGGCCTCATGGGTGAACGCGGCCATATCCGGAAAGCCGAAGGTTGCCGCCCCCCCTTTGATCGAATGCGCCGCGCGAAAAATGCGGTGTATCAGCTCCGCATCGACGGCGCCCTGATCCAGCGCGAGCAGCGACGCTTCCATGGCCTCGAGACCTTCCAGGCTTTCTTCAAAGAAGACTTGGTGGAACTGCTCCAGACTGACCATGCTCATGGCGTTCTCCGCTCAGCCGAGAACGCGACGAACGGTCGCCAGCAGCTGCTCGGGATCGAACGGTTTGACCAGCCAGCCAGTCGCGCCGGCGGCCTTGCCTTCCATTTTCTTTTCAGGCGTCGATTCGGTCGTCAGCATCAGGATCGGCACGCCCTTGTAGTCAGGCTGCGTGCGTAACTCCCGCACCATGCTGAGGCCGTCCATCACCGGCATATTGACGTCGGCCAGCACCAGATCGAAGCGCGCGCCGCGCGCCGCATCCAGCGCAAGCTGCCCGTTCTCCGCCTCGCTCACCTCATGTCCGGCCCCACGCAGGGTAAATGCCACCATGCCGCGCATCGAAGCCGAATCGTCTACCGCAAGAATCTTTGCCATCGTCTTTCCTCAAGTTCAGGCTGGCATCGCAGCCGGTAATACCAGGGCCTGGGTCAGGCCAAGCCGTTCTGCCGCCTCGCGCAGCGGCGCGCTCACGTTGGCCCAGGCGACATGCTCGCCACGCGTCTGCGCATCGCGATGAACCGCCACCAGCAGCTGCAACGCCGCCGTGTCGACACGCGTCACAGCCGCCGCATCGAGCGTGCTCGACGGCATGGCCAGGCACTGCTCGCGCAGCGCCGGGAGTTCCGCCATACGGCAATCGGCGGGTAGTTCGATCGTCGCCGTCGGACAGTCTGCCGCACCGCTTCTACTGCTCTTGCCCACGCGCTTAACCTCGCCGAATATGTCTGTGCGTTGGACTTATCGGCCGGCACGGCCACAGCTTTAGGATCGATCCACGCGCATGGCCGGCGACCAAACTCAAGTTCTTGCTAAATCGGCCGATATTTCCTGACGATCGCGGGGAGAAGAAACTTGACGCGATCACTGGCGGAGGAGCCGCGCGTGATCATTCAACCAACTAGCGTCGCCGCACTTACCTGGCTCGGTGCCGCTGCCGGTGCCAGCGCCGAAGGTTGGCGCATGGGCAACGTGCTGTCCGCGCGTCCACTGGGTTTCAACGACCAGGGTTTGCTCGTCTTGCAAATCGGCGCGCTGACCGTCGAAGCCGAGGCGCCCGGCACTCAGCTACCGTCGCAGTTTCAGGTTCGGGTGCTGAGCCTGGGGCCGCAGCCGCTGCTGGAGATCATCGGGGCGCAAGCCGCTGCGGATACCAGCGTCAATCAGGCCATGCGCGAGCGACTGCCGCAGCAGAACGGCTACGCTCCGCTCTTGGCCACGGTTTCCGCATTGGCACAATGGCCGGTGCTGCGTCAGCTTCCCACCTATGTGCGCAATGCGCTGGCGCTGCTCGAACACAGCATGAGCACGACGGACGAATTGGCCACCGGCGATGGACTGCGTCGCGCGATCGAACGCAGCGGGCTGTTTCTGGAATCGCAGCTCGTCCAACCTGGTGGCGATGAGGCGAGCGCCGGCCAGGGCGACTGGAAGGGTGCCCTGCTGCGCTTGCTCGACGCTTTGAACAATCAACCCGCGCTGCGCGACGATAGCGCCGGCAGCGTCGCACCGCCGCTGCAGTCGCGCGGGATGACGCCACAAGGCCGTCTGACCCTGCCGCCCGAACTGGCCGACAACAGCGAGGCCGCCAGTTTCCTCCCGCGGCTGCGCACCGATGTACAGGCCGCGCTGGCCAGGCTGGAAGTGGCGCAACTGGAGGCCAGCAAAGTACCGGCCTGGATGATCGAGATTCCGGTGCAGGGTGAGCAAGGTGCCGACGTTCTTCAGATAAGGCTGGAGCAGCACGACGGCGACAGCGAACAACGCCAGCACTGGACGCTCGGCTTCGCTCTCGATCTGCCGTCGCTGGGTCCGGTCCAGGGCGAACTCGTGCTGCGCGGCCTGCATCTGTCCGTTCGACTGTGGGCCCTGCTGCGCGAGAGCACCGCGCGGCTGGAGCAGCAGTTCGACAACCTGCGTGCGGCGCTCGCCGTCAGCGGCCTGAGCCTGGATCAGTTGAGCTGCCAGACCGGCCTGCCTCAGGCAGAAGCCAGCCGCAGCGCCGTGTTTCTCAAGGCCACCGCATGAATCAGCCGCTGCTACCGTCGCCGCAACGCAAGGTCGTGCTTCGCCTGTCCAGCGGCACCGAGGCATCACCGATACCGCCAAGCCTCAATGCGGATGAACTGGAGACATTGCTCGAGCGCGCCCGCGCGCTGGGTTTGCCCTTGCACCATGACGGCCAGATCGCCGCCTTGCTGACCTCGCTGCGCATGAGCAAGGACGTGCCGCCGCTGCTCTATAACGCGGCGGCAGCAGTGCTGGCGAGCGTGTATGCCGCATCCACCGAAGGCTAAGACTCGGTATGGCTGGGTCCGCCGTCAGCTACGGTCGGCGTAGAGACGTTGAACCAGCTCCGCTTCGTTGCGCGACAGGCCGCAACGCTCCATCAGAACCTCCAGCGCGCTGCCTTCCCGGGCCAACTGCTGGGCCAATTCGTAGTTGTGCATGACGGCATGCTGGACGGGGCCGGTCGGCGCAGGCGCAGGAGTGAGCGGTAAGGTGCGGGTGACGCTTCGGCTGCGCTCATCGATTCGCCGCAGGCGTTCATCCAGAGCGTCCAGCCGATGCTCGATCTTACCGAGGGTGCTGGTCGTCAACAGGGCCGGCACGTTGTTGGCCTGCGTGATCAGATCGCGCCGCAACCGGCGCCCCTGATACCAGAGCAGCGCAAAAGAACCGGCTTGCAACAGCACCAGCAAAATCAGCAACGCTGCCTCAAGCCACACGGTGCAAATCCGGGGCCAGCCGACACAGTCGGGGTACATCGAGGAGCGCCACAAAGTGCCCTTGCCAGGCGAGCACGGCCTGTACCGGATCGTCGTCGTGTTTCGATCGATTCGGCGGCGGGGCATCGATCGCCTCGGCCGTCGGTCGCAGGATGTCGCCGACCGCATCCACTCGCAAACCCACCCGATGGCCTTCATAGGCAAACACCACGATGCGCACGGACTCGGCATCGCCCGTTGGCGCGGCATCCAGGCCGAGGCGGCGGCGGCCGTCGATCAGCGGCACGATGTTGCCGCGCAACTGGCAGATACCCAGCAGATCGTCTGCTGCGCCCGGCACCGGCGTGGGAGCATGATCGTGAATGACTTCACTGACGTGACTCAACGGTGCGGCGTAATGCTGCCCGGCCAACTGAAACGCCAGCCAAGGCTGCCGCGCGATCGTGTCGGCATGGTAGGGATGACTCATACGCTTGGATTACCTCGGTGGTCGCGATCCAGCATATCCAGAAGTGCCACGACATCAAGCACCGCGCGGCGGCCGTTCTTGCACATACCGCCAAGCCATGGGCGATGACGGCGTTCGGGGCGCGCCACCCGCCAGTCGATATCCGCACTGGCGATGCGCGAGGTTTCCTCTTCGGTGCTGCGACAGGCCAGAGCCCAGCGCCAGCCGTGGAGCACGACCAGCATATCGGCCGCAGGCTCATGCAGATGGTCGGCAAGAATGCGCGCGAGGTCGACAACGCGTACGGATCGACGGGTTTCACCGTCGTCGGCCTGCACCTTATCGCCTTCAACGGAAGACGCCGGCAGGATGTCGGCGACTTGGTTCATCGGTATGGCGACCACGACACCGGCTGCGGTGCATATGAGGTAACCGCTGGTCGACGGCGGCCATGACGAGTCCCGCTCCACGGCGGCGGCAGGCAGCGGTGACGGCGCGTCGCTGAGCAGGTCGTCCAGATAATCGTCGACCGCCTGGAATGCGGGTAGCGTGTCGCCATTCATGCCGAGGCTTCCGTGAAAGTTCGTCCGGCCGCAAGCAGTTCGTGCAGGAGAGCGCGGTAACTTTCGGTGCTTTGCCGGGCCGCCGGCCAGCACGTCAGCGGCTGACCGTGCTCGGCTGCCTCGCAAATCTGCGGATCGACTGCAATCACCTGTCGAGTCACCGTGTGCCGATAGCGCTCACGCAAGCTCATCAGTGAGACCCGGCTGTGCGCTGCGCCGAGGTCGTACATGGTCGGCACGATCCAATGCGGCAGCACGCGCCCCATCGAACGCTCGATCATTTGCATACTGCGCAGCATGCGCTCGAGTCCGTCCAGAGCAAGTGCCTCGGTCTGCGTCGGCATCAACAACCGCTGCGCCGCGGCCAGCGCGTTGATCATCAGCAGGCCGAGCGTGGGCGGACAGTCGAGCAGCACGTAGTCGTATACATTGTTGAGCATGGTCAGCGCATTGGCGAGAATCCTTCCGGTTCCCTTGTGTGCGGCCAGTTGACGATCCAGCGTGGCCATCGGTGCCGCCGCCGGCAGCAGCCACAGACCACTGTGTCCGGTACTCCGCGCCAGGCTGGCGATCGTGGGCGGATGATGTTGGCGGAAGAGCTCATACACGCTGCCCATGCCGCTGAGGTCTTCCAGTGAGAAATACCCGCTCAACGATGCGTGCGGGTCCAGATCCACCAGCAGCACGCGCATGCCCTCTTCCGCAAGCAAAGCGCCCAGCGTGGCAGTCGTGGTGGTCTTGCCCACCCCACCCTTTTGATTGGCGATAGCCCAGATATCCACGCGTCAGTCCTTGGCGTCCAGATGCGCCGTCGCCATGGCCGGTCTATCTGCGCCGGCGATGACGAGCGGTGGCGCTATAGCTGGCGGCATCACGGTAGGAGACAAAGCGGAGGCTTGCACCGCGGTGGGCGCGGTTATCGGCGGTGAAGTGGCGATCGGAACCGATGATCGGCCATCGGGCACGTTGGGATCGGTATCCGCCGTGTGATTGATCTGATCGCTGTGGCTGTAAAAGCGTGTCGGCGCCTCGGGATTGCTCAACACGACGACCAAGACACGGCGATTGCGATTGCGGCCGTCCTGGCTGAGGTTGTCCGCCGACGGATGGTATTGGCCCCAGCCGACAATCCCGAGTCGATCCGGCTCTACGCCATGATCGGCGAACAGCCGCGCCACGCTCGCTGCGCGCGCAGCGGACAATTCCCAGTTGGACGGATACAGCGCCGTATTGATCGGCACATCGTCGGTATAGCCCTCGACCCTCAGCGGGTTGGCAAAAGGCGCAAGGATCTGGCCGAGATTGGCGAGGATCTGATTGGCCGATGGCGATAGCGTTGCCACCCCACTGGGAAACAGGATATCTGTGCGGATTTCGATTTCCAGCCAGTTGTTGGTGCGCCTGACGACCACCATGTTTTTGTCGATCAGCGGCTGCAACGCGTGTTCGACCTGGCTGCGGATGCGCTCCAGATCTTGTCGATCGTTACCGGGTTTGTCTTGGCTTGCCTGCGCCTGCGGCTTGATCGGAACGAGCATGGCACGCGTCGGTACCGGCGGCGGAATGCGCGCCAACGGTGCGCTGGGTATGGGTGACGGTACGGTGGCCTGCATCGAGGCGCTCGCCGGCAAATTGCCCGACGGCACCGGCCGAATCACCTGCCGCGTGCCGTTGAAGGCTTCGGAGATCGACTGCGCCAGCGCTCTGTATTTGCTCGTGTTGACACTCGACATGGCATACAAAACCACGAACAGCGCAAGCAGCAGGGTCAGCAGGTCCGCATAGGGAATCACCCAGGCTTCGGTGTTGACGTGCTCTTCGTGTTTTTTTTTGCGTCTCATGCGAGATAGCCCTGCAGCTTGCTTTCTATCTGGCGAGGGTTGTCGCCCTGCGCGATCGACACGAGTCCCTCGATGACGATCTCTCGCACCTGGGTCTGTTTGTTGATCAGCGCCTTCAGGCGCGAACCGATCGGCAGCAGCAGCAGGTTGGCCAGACTGATGCCGTAGATCGTCGCAACGAAGGCCGCAGCGATGCCGTGACCGAGCTTGTTAGGATCGGTGAGATCGCGCATGACCGCCATCAGGCCCAGCACGGCGCCGATGATGCCCATCGTGGGCGAATAGATTCCCGCATTTTCATAGACTTTCGCGGCATTCAGATCCGCGTGTTCGCGCGTTTCCAGTTCGACTTCCAGCACGCTACGAATGGCCTCCGGTTCGTTGCCGTCGACCAGCATCTGCATGCCCTTTCGAATGAACGGGTCGGACTCGGCGTCGATCTGCGGCTCGAGGCCGAGCAGGCCCTGGCGGCGGGAAATTTCGCTCCAGCCGACCACCCGGCTGATCAGATTTTCCGGCTGCAGCATCGGCGGCTTGTACACCATGATCAGCATGCCCATCGCCTGCTTGAGCACGCGCCCCTGCGTGTGCAGCATTATCGCCGCGATGGTGCCGCCAAAAACGATGGTGAAGGCGGCCGGATTCCAAAGCGCCGATACGTCGGTACCTTTGAGGATGGCGCCCACGATGAGTACGGCGAACGCCAGAATGGTGCCGATGATGCTGATCAGATCCATGTCAGGCGGAGACCTTCAGCGAGGGGAGCAGTCGATCACCGTCCCCGGCCAGCACCGCCAGATCGAGCACCAGGGCGAGCTGACCGTCGCCGGTCACGGTGGCGCCGGCCACGCCGGGCACGCCGTCGAACAGCGGCCCCAGCGGCTTGACCATCACGTCTTCGCGACCGATGACCTCGTGCACCAGACAGCCCAGATGCAGATGACCGACGTGCAGCACCACCACATGGCCGCCCGCGTCATCGTCGATCCCGGCCCAGCCGGCGAGGTCGCCGAGCACCAGGGCACGACCGCGATGGGCGACGACGCGACGACCGTCCAGCGCATGGTCCTGCGCCGCGTTCAGCTCGAAGACCTCGCTGACGTTGCCCAGCGGCAGCGCGAACAAGCGGTCGCCCACGCGCACCATCAGCACACGCAGGATCGCCAGTGTCAGCGGCACCGTCAGCTCCAGCGTGCTGCCATGACCCAGACGCGAACGAACCTGCAACGTGCCGCCTAGCTCGGCCACGCGCGTCTTGACCACGTCCATGCCCACGCCGCGACCGGAAATATCCGAAATCGTGGCGGCCGTGCTGAAACCGGGGCGGAAAATCAATTCATAGCATTCGACCTCGGACAGATGCGCCGCCTGCGCGGCATCGATCACGCCTTTCTCCACCGCCTTGCGTCGCAGCACCTCCGGGTCCATGCCGCGGCCGTCGTCGCTGACCGAAATGACGATGCGCTCGCCGCGCTGGCTCGCCGCCAGGCGCACGCTGCCCTTGCGCGGCTTGCCGGCCCGCTCGCGCTCCGATGGCGTCTCCAGACCGTGGTCGACCGCATTGCGCAGCAGATGAACCAGCGGATCGGCCAAGGCCTCGACCAGACTGCGGTCGAGATCCGTGTCCTCGCCTTCCTGGATCAGTTCGATCTCTTTGCCCAGCTGTCGCGCGAGGTCGCGCACGATCCGAGGAAAGCGCTGAAACAGTCGGCCCACCGGCTGCATCCGCATGCCGAGCACGGCGGTTTGCAGCTCGTTGGAAATCCGATCGAGCTCGCCGGCGGCCACGCTCAGCGGCTCGCTGTCGATGCGCGAAGCCAGGGTCAACAGCCGATTGCGCGCCAGCACCAGCTCGCCGGCACGATTGAGCAGCGTATCGAGCTTGGCGGTGTCCACGCGCACAGTGGTTTCCGCGGCGGCCGTCGGCTTGGCTGGCGCCGCGGTCGAGGCGCTTGCGGCCGCGGCCGTCGGGAGAGGCTCTACCATCGCCGTGGCAACAGGCTCCGGCATGGGGTCGGCAGCCGCCGTTTCGGTCACACCGGGCGCCACGCCTTTTCCGTGCAATTGGTCGAGCAGCGCTTCGAATTCGTCCGCCTCGATCACGCCAGCGCCAGAGGACGGCACGTTGCTTTTTGCCGCCGGTGCCATCGGCACCTCGGCAGCATCCGCCCCAGGCGCACCGCCCGTACCGTAAAGACTGTCCAGCAGCGCTTCGAACTCGCTCTCGGTGATATTCGCGTCGGACGCACTCGCCGTAGCCGATGGGGATTCGCTCAACTGATCCAGCATGCGCTCGAAAGCCTCTTCGACCGTATCGGTGTGGATGCTGCCTTTCACGACCCGGGCGCTGCCGATGTCCGGCTTCGCGGCGACGGGTCGCAAACGATCCAGCAGCGAAATCGGCGGGGGCGTCAACGGCGTCGATGCGTTCAGCGCATCCATCATGCCGTTGAGCTGGTCCAGCGCTTCGAGCAGGGCATCCATCTGCGCCGAACCGAGCACCACGGCACCGTTGCGCGCCTCGTTGAGCAATTCTTCCGCGCAATGACACAATTGCACCATCGGTTCGATCGCCAGAAACCCGGCGCCGCCCTTGACCGTGTGGAAAACGCGGAATACCGCGTTCAGTAGTTCCCGGTCCAGCGGCGCGGTTTCCAGCTGGATCAGCTGCTCGCCCAGCCGCAATATCAATTCGCCGGCCTCCACCAGAAAATCGTCGCGTAGTTCACGGTCGAGCGTGGGATCCATCAGCTGGCGTCCCTTAGAATCCGAACTCGCTGAGCAGGCGATCGGCTTCGTCCTGGCTGGAAACTTTGGCCACGGCCTCGGGCTTGTCGCCCGATGCCAGGGAACCGGTCAGGCGCACCAGCTCGAGCAGCGAGGTTTCGACCGATTCGATGAAGCTGACCACTTTCTTGATGCGCTGCCCGGACAAGTCCTGCCAGGACTGCGCCATCACCATGTCATCCAGCCCTTCGCCGCATTTTTCGGCAAAGGCGATGGCCTGGTGAGCCAGTACTGCGGCCGGGTCGGTCGTGCCTTTGGCGAAGTCGAGCACTTCGGCGGCATTGGCCGACAGCGCCACTGCTTCCGGGCGCATGCGGTCGGCGAAGTCGAGACTGCGATGGGCGGCCTTCGCGCTCATGTCGAGCACTTCCACCAGATGTTTGCGTGCGTCTGCCATGCTTTCCGGCACACCTTCGAACGTCAGCTCGCCACCGAGGCGGCGCATGGCGCCATGAAGATCGCGGGCAAGCCGGCCCAGCGCACGGAACAAATGCTGTTCGCGCTCTCGCACGATCCTGTCCAGCGCCTGCTCGAAGGCAAGCCCATCCTCGCTGTTGAGCAAGGCCAGCACTTCGGGCGGCAGGTTTTCGATGACGTCGGACTGGATCGCGCTCATGCCGTGGCTCCTGCGGCGGCCAGCCGTTCGAAGATTTTTTCCAACTTTTCACGAAGCGTAATGGCCGTGAAAGGTTTGACGATATAACCGTTCACGCCTGCCTGAGCGGCGGCGATGATCTGCTCGCGATTGTTTTCCGCGGTCACCATGAGTACCGGTAATCCTTTCCACTTGGGTTCGGCGCGAATCGCGCGCAGCAGGTCGATGCCAGTCATGTTGGGCATGTTCCAGTCGGTGACGACCATGTCGAATGCCGTTGTCCGCATTAGGGCAAGCGCATTCTCGCCATCGTCGGCCTCCTGGATCAGCGGATTGCTGAAACCGAGCTCCACCAGGAGGTTGCGAACGATTCGGCGCATGGTGGAAAAATCATCGACCACCAGGATTTTCATATTCTTGTCCAAACACTCTCTCCACTAGCCCTGTCCAGGGCGACTGAGGCAGCACATAAAATCCACGACCTGCGGTGGATATCGGCACTGCACAGACCAGTCGGTCCTGAGGCGATACCGAATCCAACACACCACTTTGTTTGCCATGCGCCGCGCGTCAACCGTCGTTCTTTCCCACGTCCCTCATTCAAGCGGCGCTGATCGGCGCATTACGGGCTGGCGTCGTCGCACCATGCGCCCATCCGCGAACGCAGTCTGATCAGCGCCTGCCCATGGATCTGACACACGCGCGACTCGGTCACACCCAGTACCAAACCGATCTCCTTCAAATTCAACTCCTGCTCGTAATACAACGACATCACCAGCTGCTCGCGGTCAGGCAGGGTAGTGATTGCCTTGGCCAGCGCCGTGCGCATCCCGCTGCGCTCGATCCGCTCCTGCGGACTCAGACCGCTCTGGTCGACGATGTCCATCGCGCCGCTGCCTTCGCCACCGTCGCCATCGTCAGGCGCCGTAAGGCTCAGCAAGCGGGCACCGGCAGCATCGGCCAACACCTGGTGATACTCCTCGACGCTCATGCCCAATCGCCGCATCACCTCGGCAGCGTCGGCATCTGCGCCCGTCTCGTTCTCTATCTTGCGTACCACCTCGGCGACTTCCCGGGCCTTGCGATGCACCGATCGCGGGGTCCAGTCGGTGCGCCGCAATTCGTCGAGCATCGCGCCGCGGATTCGTATACCCGCATAGGTTTCGAAGCTCGCGGAGCGATCGGTGGCGAAATTGCGCGCGGCCTCCAGCAAGCCGATCATGCCGGCCTGCACCAGATCGCCCACATCCACGCTGGGCGGCAGACGCCCCATCAAGTGGTAGGCGATGCGACGCACAAGCGGCGCATGCTGCCTGACCAGCTGATCGGCTTCCGCACGCTGTAGCTGTAGGTATTCCGAAGCGACACTCATCCTCACCACCCCGCTGCCGAAGCGTTCTGACCGCTGAAAAAGGCGATCCGACCAAGATCCGGATACACGGGCTCTTTCCATGTATCGACCGCACTGGCCATTTGCTTAAATCCCATGGCTGAACGACTGGATGGCCACAGATCGACTACCGCACCCTGGCGCTTGATCGCCTGTCGCAGCCGCTCGTCATGCGGTACGACGCCCATCAAACTGAGCGCCACATCGAGGAAGCGCTCACTGACGCGAGCCAGTTTCTCGTAAAGAAGCCTCGCCTCGCCCGCGTGCCGGACCATGTTGGTGACAATATGGAATCGCCGCACGCCGAAATCCCGGCTGAGCAATTTGATCAACGCGTACGCATCGGTGAGCGAGGCCGGTTCGTCGCACACCACGACCAGCACATCGTCGGCCGCCGCCGCAAACATCATCACGTCGTCCGATACGCCGGCGGCGGTGTCCACCACCAGGTACTCCGGCGGAACGATCAGATCGTCGAAGGCGCGGATCACGGCCGCGTGCTCGCCGTTGCACATCTGCGCCAGCTGGCGTGCACCCGAGCCGCCCGGCACCACTTTCAGCCCATGCGGCCCCGGGATGATCAGGTCCTGCAGCGAGCAGTTGCCTTCAAGCATATGTCCCACGTGCCGCAACGGCGTCAGGCCCAGCTGCACATCGACGTTGGCGACGCTCATATCGGCATCGAGCAGCATCACGTCGCGACCGGCCATCGACATCGCCATGGCCAGATTGACCGCCACGGTCGTCTTGCCCACGCCGCCCTTGCCGGCCGCTACGGTCAGCGTTCGTGTCGGGCGCCGCGGTGGCGTCATCGCGCGAAGACTGGATGCCTGATGCAGCACTTCCGCATCGCGCGGCCGCGGCGACGGCGGTGCCGCAAACAGATTCTGCAAACCCCAAGCTTGATCCACCGGAATAGCCCCGTTCATAGACTTGCCACCGCCAGACCGAATCGCTCGGCCATTTCCACATCGTCGACAGCCGGAGCGAGGCGCCGCTGAACCTGCGCGGCCCGGCACACCAGCACGCGCGCATCGGCGGCGCTGATGTCTTCGGGCACACGCTGGCCGTCCGTCGTGCAGTCCAGCGGCAGACGGTGACGAATCAGCACCGACAGCACGCCGCCCAGGCTCGGCGCTTCGTCCAGCTTGGTCACGATGCACGCCTGCGGCTGCAGCGGAAGGTAGGCGCGCACCGAATCGTCCAGCGACGACGCCTGCGCGTTCGCCGCCAGCACCAGACAGGTACGCAAGCGACCGTCGCCGTTGGCCTGGCGCAATACCTCCTGCTGCTGTTCAAGACGCGGGTCGCTGCCGGCAACGCCAGCGGTGTCGATCAGCACGGTGTGATGCTCGCTCAGACTGTCCAGCGCCCTAGTCAGGCTGGCGGCGTCGTGCGCCGAATAGACGCGCACGCCGAGCAGGCGCCCATAGTGTTCCAGCTGCGCCGCGGCCCCGATACGGTAATGATCGGTGCTGATGAGCGCGACCTTGCCCGGACCGTGGCGCATGACCGCGCGCGCGGCGAGTTTGGCGACGGTGGTGGTCTTGCCCACGCCGGTAGGCCCGACCAACGCGGTAATGCCACCGGTCTCAGCCAGATCGCGGCCGCTGACTTTCAGGTTGCGGCTGAGCAGACCCAGGGGCAAATAGCGCGCCTGATCGGCGCTCAGCTGCTCGGGCAATTCTTCGATCAACTGCCGCGCCACATCCGTTTCGATACCCAGGCGTGTCATGTCGCGCAGCACGCGCGCACGCATCGGGCGACGGCGCTCCATGTCATTCCAGGCCAGGCTCGACAACTGCTGTTCGAGCAACTCGCGCAGGCCGCCCAGCTCAGCGCGCATGCGCGCCGCCTCGAGCACGTTTTGTTCGACGATCGGCTGCAGCGTGGACAGTTCGCTCGGCGGTACCGGCATCGGCGGCGGCGAAACCTGCGCACGACGTTCGGCCGTCGCGGGACCGGCGACGGATTCAGGCATCGGTGCACCGTGCCGTGCGGCCTCACGAACCAGCGTTTCGTCGTAGTCGATGGCCGCGATGATCTCGATGCCATCGTCGAGTCGGCGAGTAGAAAGAATCACCGCATCGGCGCCTTGATCCGCGCGCACCTCACGCATCGCCTGGCGCATGTCCGCGGCAAGAAATCGCTTGATCTTCATGGACGGCTCCGGCGCAGCCTTTGCGATGCCTTAAGAACGTCGAATGCCGATGGATCGACTCGCGCCTTCAACGTGATTTTTTCAAACTTCATGCCGCGCTCCGTTACCCATCGTTCGACCTCGTCCCTCAACGCCCCAGGGCCTGGACCAGCCTGACTCGGCGGTTGTCCGGCACCTCGTTATAGGCAAGCACATGCAGGTTCTGCGCCACATGCCGAGTGAACCTGGCCAACCACGGTCGGAGCTGCGGTTGAACCAACAACACGGCCGGTTCGCCACTCACTTCCTGACGCTGGGCGGCCTCGGCCACTGTCTGCTGCAAACGGTCGGCCAGGCCCGGTTCCACCGCCGCACCGCCGACGCCGCTGCTCGAAAGAGAGCTGAGCAAAATCTGTTCCAACTCCGGTGCCAGCGTCAGCACCGGAATTTCGGTACCCAAACCGGCGATTTCCTGGACGATCTGCCGACCCAGCGCAACGCGTACCGATGCCGTCAAGGTGCCGGGATCCTGACTCTGCCCGGCGTGCTCCGCCAAAGACTCGACGATGCTGCGCATGTTGCGGATCGGTACCCGCTCCGCCAGCAGGTTCTGCAGCACCTTGACCACGACACCCAGCGCGAGCCGCTTGGGCACGAGATCTTCCACCAGCTTTGGCGCGCTCGTGGCGAGGCGGTCCAGCAACTGCTGGACATCCTGATGACTGAGCAATTCGTGCGCATGGTTCTGCAGCAAATGCGACAAGTGGGTCGCGATCACCGTGGCCGGGTCGACCACCGTATAACCCAGGCTTTGCGCGTGGTCGCGCTGGCTGCCTTCGATCCACACCGCCTCCAGCCCGAAGGCCGGATCGCGTGTGGTCAAGCCTTGCAGGGTGCCATGGACGCGGCCCGGGTTGATCGCCATGTAGCGCTCGGTATACACCTCGGCCTCGCCCATCGGCACACCCATCAAGGTGATCCGGTAGGTGTTGGGAGCCAGATCCAGGTTGTCGCGAATATGGACCGCAGAAACCAGAAAGCCGAGCTCCTGCGACAGTTTGCGGCGCACCGACTTGATCCGGCCCATCAGCTCGCCGCCCTGATTCTTGTCGACCAGCGGAATCAATCTGTAGCCGACTTCCAGGCCGACCGGGTCCACACTGGCAACATCCTCCCAACCCAATTCGAGCCGTTCGGCCGGCAGCGGTGCCGGCAGCGCCTCGGCCGCGGCCTTGGCCACGCCGGCTTTCGCTTCCGCGTCGCGGCGCTTCATCATCCAGGCGGCGGCTCCGCATGCCGATGCCAGGATGAGGAAGGCGATATTCGGCATGCCGGGAATCAGCCCCATCACCAGCAGCACTACGCCGGCCACGGCCAGCGCGCGCGGCTGTGCGAACACCTGGCCGATCACCTGCTTGCCCATGTCCTGCGACTTGGAAACGCGCGTGACGATGACCGCCGTGGCGACCGACAGCATCAGCGACGGCACCTGGGCCACCAGACCGTCGCCGATGGTCAGCAGCGTATACGTACGCGCCGCTTCGCCAGCGGAAAGACCGTGCTGCATGATGCCGACGAAAAAGCCGCCGACGATATTGATCAGCAGGATCAGAATGCCCGCCGTGGCATCGCCGCGAACGAATTTCGACGCACCGTCCATCGAACCGTAGAAATCCGCTTCTTCGCGCACCTCCTGCCGGCGATCGCGCGCCTGATCCTGGGTCAACAGGCCGGCGTTGAGATCGGCGTCGATCGCCATCTGCTTGCCGGGCATCGAGTCCAGAGTGAAGCGTGCAGTCACTTCCGACACGCGCGTGGCGCCTTTGGTGATCACCACGAAGTTGATGATGGTGAGGATCGCGAACACCACCAGACCGACCGCGAAATTCCCGCCGATCACGAACTCGCCGAAGGCCTCGATCACCTTGCCTGCCGCGCCGGGACCATCGTGACCGTGCAGCAGCACCACGCGGGTCGAGGCGATGTTGAGCGCCAGCCGCAGCAGTGTCGCCATCAGCACCACCGTCGGAAACGCGGCAAACTCGAGTGGCCGCATCACGTAGACGACCGCCAGCAGAATGACCAGCGACAGCGCGATGTTGAAGCTGAAAAGCATGTCCAGAATGAACGGCGGCAGCGGCAGCATCAGCATCGCCAGCATCGCCAGCATCACCACCGGCGCACCGACGCCGCGGCGGCTCACCTGCTTGAATGTTTCGAATGCGCTTGTCGTGGCCATGCCATGCTGCCCTGGTGGTGTGCTGCGTTGTTACGGTTCGCGGTAACGGCCCTGCAAGTCTGGATCGACCTCGGGTCGCGGCGGCGGCGGAATGGGGTCGCCGTGTTCGGTCGCCTGCCGCAGCTGATAGACGTAGGCAAGAATCTGCGCGACCGCGACGTACAGCGCCGAAGGAATCTCCTGGCCAAGCTGGGTGGTGGCATACAAGGCCCGCGCCAGCGGCGGCGCTTCGACCAGAGGGATGCGATGCGCTGCAGCCACCAGACGAATCTGCTGGGCCAGCACGTCGGCGCCCCTGGCGATCACGCGCGGCGCGCGCATGCGGCTGTCGTCGTATTTCAGCGCCACCGCAAAGTGGGTCGGGTTCACCACCACGACATCGGCCTTGGGCAACTCCTGCATCATGCGGCGGCGTGAGAGCTGCTGCGCCACCTGCCGAATGCGATTCTTCAGTTCCGGGCTGCCGTCGCTGTCTTTATGCTCGTCGCGCACTTCCTGCTTGGTCATGCGATGACGACGGTTGTAATCGAAGCGCTGCCAGAGTGCATCGATGCCACCGATAAAACCGAGCACCAGGCCGAACGTCAGTCCGGCTTGTCCCAACAGCTTGAGCATTTCGCCGATACCGGCACGCACCGAGCCGGTGCCGGTCGCCAGCACGGCGGACTCGGCATGTCGCAGCAGCAAGACCAGCGCCCCGCCGATAAAGCCGAGTTTCAGCAGCGACTTGCCCAACTCGACCAGACCGTTCATGGAAAACAGCCGGCCGATGCCGGCGATCGGATCGAGTCGATCGAACTTCGGCTGCAGCGCCTGCGCGCTGAAGCTCAGACCACCGATCAGGATCGGAGCGGCCAGGGTGCCAAGCACGGTCGCCATCAGCACGGGCAGCAGCAGCGCTATGGCCTCATGTCCCGCCGCGGACAACACGCGCAGCGGCAACTTATCGGTGAACAGCGCCTCGCGCGGATAGCTCATGCCCAGCCGGTAGATCTGCCGGGCATGGCGATACATCGGCTGGCCGTTGGCCAGCAGTGCGGTGACTCCCGCCAGCACGATCATGGCGCCGCCCAGATCGCGCGAACGCGGAACCTCGCCTTTGTCGCGCGCATCCTGCAGGCGTTTTTCCGAGGCCTGTTCGGTGCGGTCTTCGTTTTCCTGCTCGGCCATACGCGCGCCTCAGCCGCCGAGCAGCTGACGCATCAGCGCCGACGCAGCGCTCTGCAACGCGCCGTACGAGCTGGCCAGACCGCGCATGGCCAGCCACAGCGCGATGAAGCCCATGCAGATGCTGATCGGAAAACCGACCGCGAAAAGATTCATCGACGGCGCCGAACGGCTGATCGCGGCAAAGCCGATATTCACCAGCAGCAGCGCGGTCATCGCCGGCAAGGCCACGCGAAAGGCGCCCGCAAAAAGGTCGCCACCGGCAGCTAGCACCGCGAACAAGGCATTGTTGCTGAGCCCCGACACACCCGGCGGCAGCGTCCGAAAACTGTCGGCGAGCAAGGCGATGACCTGCAAATGGCCATTCATCGCCAGAAACAGCAAGGTGACCAGCAGCAGGTAGAACTGACCCAGCACAGGCACGCTGCCGCCGGAAGTGGGATTGATCAGTTCGGCAAAGCCCAGGCCCATGCTTTGGCCGACCAGGATGCCGCCGTAGGAGACCGCCTGAAACACCAGCTGCAGCACAAAGCCGACGCTGCCGCCGATCAGCATCTGACTGGCGATCGTGGCCACGCCGGCAGCGCTGAACATATCGCGCTGGACCGGCGACAAGGGCGCCAGCACGAAGGTCAGCAGAACCACGGTCGCCACGCGGATTCGCGTCGGCAGCACGGTGGCACCGAAGATCGGCGCCACCAGGCAAAAGCCGCCCACGCGACCGAGCGCCCACAACATGCCGTTGAGCCAGCTCATCACCGTGGCCAGCTCCACGCTGTTCATTTGATGGCGTCGGGCAGGCCGACGATCAGCTGGTGGGTGAATTGCACCAGCGTACGCAGCATCCATGGACCGGCAATCAGCCCGACCAGCGCCATCGCCATCAGCTTGGGAATGAAGCTCAAGGTCATCTCGTTGATCTGCGTGGCGGCCTGGATAATACCCACCAGCAGACCCACGGCCAGCGCCGTAAGCAGCATCGGCGCAGCGACAAGTATCGCCACATAAAGCGAGTGCTGACCAAACTGCAGTACCCATTCCGGCGTCATGTGTAGAAACTCCCGGCAAGCGTTCCGATCAGCAGGGACCAGCCGTCGACCAGCACGAACAGCATGATCTTGAACGGCAGCGAGATGATCGCTGGCGAGACCATCGCCATACCCATCGACATCAGCACGCTGGCCACGACCAGATCGATGATCAGAAACGGAATGAACAGCAGAAAACCCATCTGAAAGGCGGTTTTCAGTTCACTGGTGAGAAATGCCGGCATCGCCACGCGAAACGGCACCTCCTCCTTGTTGGCGTAGGGTTTCTCCTTGGCCAGGTGCGTGAACAGCTGCAGGTCGGCGTCGCGGGTCTGATCCAGCATGAAATGCTTGAACGGGGCCGCGGCCAGAGGGATCGCCTGCTCCGCACCCAGCTGGTGATCCATATACGGTTTGACGCCATCCTGATAGGCGTGGTTGATGACCGGCGACATCACGAACAGGGTCAGGAACAACGCCAGCCCGAGCAGCACCTGATTGGGCGGCGTCGATTGTGTCGCCAGCGCCTGACGCAGAAAACTCAGCACGATGATGATGCGCGTAAACGACGTCATCATGAGCAGCACGGCCGGCAACATGGTCAGCACGGTCATCAGCGCCAGCGTCTGCAGCGACAGACTCCAGTTCTGCCCACCGCCGACGTTCTGCACCGTGAATACCGGGATACCAGCCGACGATGAGGGCGTCTGGGCGATCGGCGCCACCGGCGCGATCGCGCCGCTCTGCGCGGCCGAAGCGGCCAGCGGCAGCAGGGCCAGCAAGAGACACAGCAACAGGCGCAGCATGGGTCGATTCATCAACGACGCCTCCAGCGGCCCAGCACTTCGCCAAAGCTCGGCATGGGCGTCGGTTCGGCGGCCACCGCTGGCGCCACGCCGTCATAGACGTGCAGCGTTCGCACGCCGCCCGTACCCACGCCGATCAGCAGACGCTTGCCATCGGCCTCCAGCAGCAGCACGCGTTCGCGGGTGCCGACCGATAGCGTTTCCAGGCAGCGCAGACGTCGCCCACCGGTGAACTGACGTGCCTGCAATCGGCGGCTCATCAAACCGGCCACGAAAATCAGCAGCACGATCCCGGCCAGACTCAGTACCACGCGCAACAGCTCGCCACCGACATCGATGTCGGGCGTGCTCGACGCAGCGACCGGCAACGCGACAGACAACATGCTCATCGCAGCTTGCGCACGCGTTCGGACGGACTGATCACATCGGTCAGACGGATGCCGAACTTCTCGTTGATCACCACCACCTCGCCATGCGCCACCAGCATGCCGTTGACGAATACGTCCAGCGGTTCACCGGCAGCCCGATCGAGTTCCACGACCGAGCCCTGGTTGAGTTGCAGCAGATTGCGGATGCTGATGCGCGTACGCCCCACTTCCATGGCAAGCGTTACCGGCACATCGAGAATCATGTCCAGGCTCACTTCGGCGCTTTCGCCAGGCGCCTCGTTCAAGGCATCGAATTCAACGCGCCCGTCGCCGGGAGAAAGGGGACTGCCCGTGCTGGGGCCGCTCTCGATGTTCTGACTCATGGGGCTTTCTCTTCGCTAAAGTCGAGGGTGGGTCGCAATTCGCGACGACGTACCTGGGAGTTGAATCGCACCGCGTACCGGCCGCCGGACTGACCGTAACGGCCGCGGAATATCGGGATATCTTCGGCAAATACGGTGGTCAGTTCGGGCAGGCTCAACGGGATCACGTCGCCAACGCGAAGCGACAGAAACTCGCCGATGTTTATGTGGGTTTCCAGCAGCAGCGCGCTGATCTCCAACTCGGCGTCCATCACTTCCTCGTGCAGGTTGTTGATCCAGCGATCGTCGCGCTCCACCCGATCGCTCTGCACACCCGCATCGAGCATCGTTCTGATCGGCTCCACCATCGAGTAGGGCAGCGTGAGGTGGATCTCCCCGCCACCGCCATCGAGTTCGATGTGAAAGCGCGACACCACCACGGTCTCGGTCGGACTGACGATATTGGCGAACTGCGGATTGATTTCGGAATTGAGAAATTCGAACTGCACCGCCATGACCGGCGCCCACGCTTCAACCATCGCGGTGAAAACTTCCGCCAGCAGGATCTGGATAACGCGGTTTTCGGTCGGCGTGAAATCGCGGCCTTCGATGCGCGCGTGATACCGGCCATCGCCGCCGAAGAAATTGTCGATCACGGTGAACACCAACCGCGGCTCCATCACTACCAGTCCGGTGCCGCGCAGAGGCTTGAGCTTGATCAGGTTGAGATTGCTCGGCACGGCCAGACCCTGCACGTACTCGCTGAACTTGAGCATCCGCACACCGAGCACCGAGACCTCGCAAGTCTTGCGCAGCACGCCGAACAGCGACGTACGAAAGAACCGCGCGAAACGATCGTTGACCATTTCCAGCGTAGGCAGGCGGCCGCGCACGATACGGTCTTGCTGAGTGAAGTCGTAGTCGAGGATCGCCGACGGATCCGGCGGCACGTCGCTCGCGGTTTCGACGTGGCCGTCGTCGACGCCATTGAGCAGCGCATCGATTTCTTCCTGTGAGAGTAGATCGCTCATTGCCGTGATCTCCCTTACTGCATCACGAAGCTGGTGAAGTACAGCGCATCGACTCCGGACCCGCCGAGCTTGTCGTCGACGATCTTGCGAATGGCCGCCAAGGCTTCGGACTGCAGCTTCTGCTTGCCCGCGGTGGTGCTGAGCTGATCGAACGTCTGGCTGCTGAACAGCATTACCAGCGCATTGCGAATGACCGGATCGTTGTCCTTGATGGTCTGGATCACCGCCGCATCGTGCGCCATGACGGTGACGCCGACCTGCAGGTAACGCGTGCCGTCGCCGTCCTGAAAATTCACCACGAATACTGGATCCAGCGGCAGATATAACGCCGCCATCTTCACCGGTGACGCCTTGCCGCCGGCCGCTTTCGGGGCCGACCGCATGTGGAAAAATACGAAACCGCCTGCGACCAGCGCGGCCAGCGCGATGCCCCCGATGATGATCAGCTTGGTACGGCTCTTGCGCCGACCGCCCTCGTTGGCGGCGACGGTGGTGGACTCGACTTCATCAATTTCTGCGTTGGCCATGAACGAACTCAATCTCTGGAAAAATGACTCGACGCTGTGCTGCAAACAAAACCGGGATGGACGAATCGACAGGAACGAGAGAATCCCGATCGGACCTCGTAGACATCGTTTAGCAAACGCCATGCCATCGATGCGAACGCCGCTGCGGCGGGCGTTAGGGAGAGCCCGCCCCGGTGAGCAACGTTTTCTTGACGCGTGTCGACAAGCAGACACTGCCACGGCGTGGTGATTCCGTCGGAATCCGACGACGTTGTCGTGCCAACATCGCTCGCCGGAAGGCGGCGCGTTTTGCTACCGGCACGCTACCGATGAGCGCCGGCTAAAACCGAGCTCATCGATAGTCGATGTAAGAGCCAGCTTTCATCCAAGCAAAAGGCGAACTGGCGGCCCCGCTCAGGCGAAGGCGTCGACCAGGCCGATGGCCAGCGGCGCCGACAACGGAGAAACGGCGGTGTCGATCGGTTCGACGTCGTTCGCCTGCGCAGGCGCCGACGATGCGTGCCGCTGCGAATGGTCGAACTGTTGCTGCGCCGTGTGCTGGCCGACGGTGGCCTGCCCCAACGACAGGCCTTGGCCGCCTAGCATCTGGTTGAGCTGCTGCAGGCTTTGCTGCACGGCCGCGACCGTCGCCGGATGCTGTGCCGCAAACACCACATCGACACGGCCGTGCTCGACGCTCACTTTCACGTCCAGCGGGCCGAGCTCCTGCGGGTTCAGACGGATCTGCGCCTGCTTGACCTCCTGCCCACCGAGCCAGCTGACCTGCTGACCGAGCTCCTGCGAAAAAGTGGGCGAGGTCACGTTCGCGGAGATGTTCAAGCTGTGCGGCGCCGCGCTGTTGCTCGTGGACGCAATCAATACCGGCGTCGCGAGCGCGCCACGAAGGGTGGCCAGGTCGCCCGCGTCTTGTGCCGGTCCAGCCACTGGCGTGGTGGCATCCGCCGCTGCGACCGGTGCGTTATGAGCGTTGCCGAAGAGGCTGTTGACCGAGGGCTGGGCGGAAGCATCGGTACTGGCCGCAGGCACGGTGGCGCTGTCGCTGTTGTCGTCGCCGGCATCGTCGGCGGACGCCGTTTCAGCATCATCCGTGGCCGAGAATGCACCGGTCGCTTTGCCCGGCATCGGCGCCACCGCAGCGGTGATCGAGAGTGATGTAGCGGATGTTGGCGTGCCGCTGTCGTTCGACGATGCAGCCATCTGGCTGGTGGAAACAGGCGCCGGCATCGGCGATGACATCGGCATGCCGGTCACCGCCGGCTGCCCGGGCTTGGCCTCAGCGCCTTGGGGCGGTGTCTTGCCCGCCGACTTGCCATCGGTCGGCGCGGTTGTCGGCGCAGCGGCATCGCCCGACGATTGCTGGATCAACCCCAGCACTTGAGTGGCCGTCGGGACCGAACTGTCGGCGTCGGCGCCATCGTCGTCGGTTGTTTGGTCCGCCTTGCCGTTCGCGTTGGCGCTGGCCGTGCTGGCCACGTTGGCTGGCGACGACTGGGCGCTGGAGGAGCGGCTGTCCACAGCGTCGACACCGTCGGATGCCTGCGACTGCCGATACTGCACGTCCTGCAGATGCGCGTTGAACGTTGCGCTGTCGGCACGCTGATCGACCGGCGACGGCGGCGTGGTCGAACTCGCCGGGCTTGGAGCGGGTCGAGGTGCGATTATCGGAATGGCGCTCATGCGGTGGCACTCTTGCTCGACGGATTACCGGTGAGCGCAGCAAAAACCAGGCCAGCGCAGAAACGCGATTCAGGTCGAGGCGGCGGGGCGCCGACGCTGCTGCATGCGTTCATCGATGTCGGCCTGCTCCTGACGCTGTTCGCTCTGCCGCTCGAGCGTGCGATAGCGGCCGACCACGCTGTCCAGAGCCTTTTCACGAGCATGCGCCTGCAGCCATTGCAGCCGTGTGGTTTCGGTCAGCTGCTGCTGCCGCTCCACTTCTCGGCGCTGCTGGACGATCGCCTGATCGATGCGCTCGACAAATTGTTGACGGTTGAGCAGCGCGCTGACCGTCAGACCGCCAGCACTGAGGCTGTATTCCTTGCGGTAGCGTTCCAGTTCGTCCAGCTGTTGTTGCACATAGGCCGACCGCTGCTGCTGTTCGGCAAGTCGCTGCAGGGCCTCCTGCTCGCGGCGTTCGGCCTGATCCACTGCCGGCTGCAATCGCTCCGACCGGGTCATGCCCTGACCTCGGCCACCAGTTCTTTCAACCGTTCCTGCGCCTCGCGTAGCGACATTGGCTCGTCGACTTCCTGCTGCAGAAAAGCCTGTATCCGGGGCCACAGGGCGATGGCCTGATCGACCTGCGGATCGGCGCCTTTCTGGTAGGCACCCACGGCGATCAGATCGCGCTGCTGGCGATACGCCGAGTACACCTGGCGGAAACGCTGCGCCGCGCGCATCTGCTCCTTGTCGATCACCGCCGGCATCACGCGGCTGATCGACGCCTCGATATCGATGGACGGGTAGTGACCTGCTTCGGCCAGATCGCGCGACAGCACGATATGGCCATCGAGAATGGCCCGCGCGGCGTCCGCGATCGGATCGTGGCGATGGTCGTCGCCTTCGGTCAGCACGGTATAGAAGGCGGTAATCGAACCGCGTCCTTCGGCGTCGTTGCCGGCGCGTTCGACGAGCGCCGGCATCAGCGCGAATACCGACGGCGGATAGCCCTTGGTCGCCGGCGGCTCGCCGATGGCCAGTGCGATCTCGCGCTGCGCCTGCGCATAGCGGGTGAGCGAATCCATCAGCAGCAGCACGCGCTGGCCACGATCGCGGAACCACTCGGCGATGGCGGTGGCGTATTGCGCGCCGCGCAGTCGCTTGAGCGGCGGCGCATCGGCCGGGGCCGCGACGATGACCGCACGCGCACGCCCTTCGTGGCCTAGCGTCTGCTCGACGAATTCCTTCACCTCGCGACCGCGCTCGCCGATCAGGCCGACGACGACGACGTCGGCATCGGTGTAGCGCGTCATCATGCCCAGCAGCGTCGATTTGCCGACGCCGGAGCCTGCGAACAGGCCCAGACGCTGACCGCGGCCGACAGTAAGCAGTGCATTGATCGCGCGCACGCCGGTATCCAGCGGCGTATCGATCGGTTTGCGCGACATCGGATTGATCGGCGCGCGCTTGAGCGCCGCATGCTCGTCGACCTCGACCGGGCCCAGGCCATCCAGCGGTACGCCATCGGCGCCGATGACCCGCCCCAGCAACGCCTCGCCCACCGGCAAACCGCCCGCGCGCGAACACGGACGCACGCGCGCATTCGGCAGCACGCCGTGCATCTCGCTTGCCGGCATCAACAGCAAACGCTCGTCGGTGAAGCCCACCACCTCGGTATCCAGCACCGTACCGTCCGCGGTATCGACCAGGCAACGCGAACCCAGCGCCGCTTCGCAACCTTCGGCTTCCAGGGTCAGCCCGACGACACGGCGCAGGCGGCCTTCAACGGTGAGCAGGGAACTGGCGGCTGCACGCTGGGCTCGTTTCGCCAGCTGCTGCTGCCAGCGGTGCCGGCGTGCTTCGAGCGACAGCGCCGGACTCAAGCGACCACCTCGTCGATACCATCGTCGACATCGTTGCCGAGCACCACGTCGATGACCGCCGCCAGACGCGTATCGACGCGCGCATCGAGCCGCGAGCGCTCGCTTTCCAGCATGCAGTCGCCACGGCTCAGCGTCGACCTGGCGCCCAGTTGCCACGTCGCCTCGGTCACGCCGAGTTCGCGCAACAACGTCAGGTCGTCGGGATGTACCCATACCCGCAGTTCGCGGGTGGCGGACGGCAGCGCCGCGGCCGCCTCGCGGACGGCCAGTTCGATCAGCGACGGATCGAGCTGCAATTCGCGCCCGACCACACGACGCGCCATCACCGTGGCAAGCCGCGCAAGCTCTTGTTCGGTGATGTCGTCCAGTGCATCGAGCGGACGGGCGGCCGCGGCACAAAGCGACTCGAGGCGCGCCAGCTGTTCGTCGATCTGCTGTTTGGCCGCGGCGCGGCCTTCGGCAAAACCGGCAGCGTAACCTTCCTCCCGCGCGACGCGCTCGATCTCCTCCAGTTCGACAACCGTCGGCTGCGGTGGCGGAGCCGGTGCGGCAAGCGCCGCGGGAACGATGCCGATTTGCGGCAGCACCCAGCGCTCGAAATCAGCCGCCTTGTCGCAGCCGACGACGCCGGCCATCAGACGAACTCATCGCCGTTGGCCACGAGACTGATCTGACCGGCGTCGGCCATTTTGCGTGCGATGGTGAGCACTTCTTTTTGTGCCGCATCGACTTCGCTGAGCTTGACCGGTCCCTTGACCTCGAGGTCGTCGCGCAGCATGTCGGCCGCACGCTTGGACATGTTGGCGAAGATCTTTTCGCGCACCGCCGGTTCGGCGCCTTTCAGCGCCGTCACCAGCCGGGCCGAGGGCACTTCGCGCAGCAGGGCCTGCATGCTCCGGTCGTCGAGATCGGCGAGATCTTCGAAGACGAACATCAACTCCTCGATACGGCCGACAAGCGTGGCGTCCTGACTGCGGATCGCCGCCATCAACTCCGTTTCGCGGCTCGTTTCCATGGCATTGAGGATATCCGCCGCTGCCTTCAGGCCACCAACGCTGGACGACTTCAGCTTGTTCGAGTTGCCGGAAAACTGACGCTCCATGATCTCGTCCAGCTCATTGAGCGCATGCGGCTGCACACCGTCGAGATTGGCAATGCGCATGACCGCGTCGCTACGCGTGCGCGTGGGCAGATAACCGATCACTTCGGCGGCCTGATCGGGCTCCAGATGAGCAAGCACCAGCGCAATGATCTGCGGATGTTCCATGCCGATCATTTCGGCAATGGCCCGACTTTCCATCCACTTCAGCGACTCCAGACCCTTGGCCGAACGACCCAGAAGAATACGGTCGATCAAACTGCCGGCCTTGGTTTCGCCCAGGGCACTGACCAGCATCTTGCGAATGTATTCCTCGGTGCCGATGCCCAGCGAGGTCTGCCGACCAATGTCATCGTTCAGACGGCCGAGCACGTTTTCGACCTGTTCGCGCGACACGTTCGTCAGCGTGGCCATCGCGCTGCCTACCGCCTGCACCTCGCGCGCACTGAGGTGCTTGAGAACTTCCGCCGCGTCCTGCTCACCCAGCGTGAGTAGAAGAATCGCGGCGCGCTGAGCGCCCCCAAGATCGATCGACTCAGCTGCCATCGTCGCCTACCCAGTTCATGACTACTTGCGCTACCTGTTTTGGATTTTCCTGGACCAACTTGCGGGCCTGGCCGATCTTCTGTTCGTAGGCCATCGACTGAATCTGCGGCGAGCTGATGCGCACAGGATCATCGCGCTCGTCCATGCGATCGTCATCGCCGATGCGCACCGAAACCGTGGGTAGCGGTCCGGCCAGCGCCGGTAGCGGTTCGGGCGCCCGCATCAGACCCTTGAGCAGGGGGCGCAGCAGGCCGAAGGCAATCAGCAGGGCGACAAGAATACCGGCGCCCTGCTTGATCAGATCCATCATGCCCGGGCGCTCCCAGAACGGCTGAACGAAGGGCGCCGCATCCGCCGGCGTCTCGGTAAATGCCTGATTGATCACGCTGACCGTGTCGCCGCGCTTCGCATCGAAACCGACGGCATTCTTGGCCAGGTCGGTGAGGTGCTGAAGATCCTGCGCTGCGAACGGCACGCTCTTGCCCTTGCCGTCGAGTGCCGCCTTGTTGTCGACCACCACGGCAACGGACAATCGCACCAGTCGGCCGGCGGGATCGCTGACGTGGCTGACGGTGCGGCCCAACTCGTAATTGCGCGTCGAACTCGACGAGGTTTCGCTGGGCGTGGAAGCCTGTGCAGTAGCTGCCGCGCCCGCCTTGGCATTGGCATTGGTGCCGGCATTGGGCTTGGCCGCGGTCGGCTGAGGTGCGCCATTGGGCGGCTGATTGCTCAACGCGCCAGCGATGGCGCCACCTGCGTCGTCGCGCTTCTGCTCGCTGCTGGTCTGCTCGCTGCGCACCGCCGGATTGGCGCTGTCGTAACTTTCGGTGGCTTTTTCGGTCTGGCTGAAATCGAGATCGGCATGCACCTGAGCGCGGACGCGCCCGGCGCCGACCAGCGGTGTAAGCAGCGTTTCGATGCGCTGCGCGTAGCTGTTCTCCATGCGCGTAGCCAGGCGTAGACGCATGTCGCCCACGGCGCCTGGGCTGTCTGGATCGCTTACGGTAAGCAGCGCGCCCTGCTGGTCGACCACCGATACCTGCGCCGGATCGAGATCGGGAACGCTGGCCGACACCAGATGCACGATCGCGGTTATCTGGCTGCTGTCGAGTTGGCGGCCGGGATAAAGCGTCAGCAGTACCGATGCGCTGGCCGGCCGGTTGTCGCGAATGAATGCCGAAGTCTTCGGCAAAGCCAGATGGACGCGTGCCGCTCGCACGAACTGCAAGCCGGCAATGGTGCTACCGAGATCGGTTTCGAGCATCTGCTGGTAACGCGTGCTTTCGGCAAGATCGCTCATGCCGAACGGCGAATCGCTGGCCGGCATGACGCCGCCAGCGGTGCTGCCCTGCGGCAACCCCTGGCCGGCCAATCGAATCCGCGTGTCGGCGATCGTTTCGGCAGGGACAGAGATAGAGGCGCCGTCGGCACCCAACTTGTAGGGCGTGTTGCTGGCCTGCAGCGCCTGCGTGACGCTGGACGCATCCTTCGGATCGAGCCCGGCGTAAAGCAGGGCATAGTTGGGACCACGAGACCACAGCACGATGGCCACGCCAAACGCCACGGCGGCAGCGACACCGAACAACAGCATGAGCAGCCGAGTCGCCGGGTTGCGCAGCAGGCTTTTCAGCGGGTCCAGGCGCGAGCCGTTTCCTGACGATGTGATGGCGTTGTCGGCCATGAATACTCTAATCGTGATGACGCATGAGCGTCAGGGGATGATCCGGAGTCAGACCGGCATGTTCATGATGTTGGTGTAGGCATCAGTAAGCTTGTTGCGCACTTGCACCAGGGCACGAAAAGAAAGATCGGCTTTCTGACCGGCAATGACGGTGCGTCCGATGTCCGACCCGGCGTCCCCGCGCTCGAACGCGTTGACCTGCGACTGCGCGGCGGACTGACTATCCGCCACGGCCGAAATCGACTGCTTGAGCAGCGAGCCGAAGTCGAGCCCGCCGACGCCGGCGACGGCGTTTCCTGCCGTCCCGATCGGCGTCTCCGATGCCATGGACGTCGCCTGACTGCCAAGCTGCCGCAGCTGCAGGAGAACGCTATTGACGTCAATTTGGCTCATGTCGGTTTTCCAACGCTAGACCGTGATTGAGAGTGTTAAAGCACAAGCCATGCCACGCGACGAAAGCGGGTTACGGCGCAAGCGCGTTGGCCTGCAAGCCGTATTTGCGCAACTTCTCTACCAGCGTCGTGCGCTGCATACGCAACAGTTTTGCCGCGCGCGCCACTACGCCATCGGTGACATCCAGTGCCTGCCTTATCAACCCCACTTCGATGTCCGCCAGATGGTCTTTGAGATCCACGCCTCCCTCAGGCAGCAGCATGTCGGTATCGGATGACATGCTGGAACTGGCCAATGCCGATGGCATGACCATGTCCACCCACGCCGTTGCGGCCATGCCACCGGCGTCTTCGGCGGACTGTGCGCCGCGATATTTTTCCGGCAGGTCGGCGGCACGCACTTCACTTTGCGGGTAGAGAATCGCCAACCGCTCCACCAGGTTCGAAAGCTCACGCACATTACCCGGCCAGCGATATTGGCGCAGCGCCTGCAGCGCGCTGCTACTGAAACGAACGCCGACCAGGCCTCGTCGCAAAAGCCGCTGATTGAATTCGGCGATCAGCATGGGCAGGTCTTCCAGATGCTGATGCAACGAAGGCATTTCCAGCGGAAAAACGCTTAGCCGATAATAGAGATCTTCCCGGAATCGCCCATCGACTATGGCCTGCTCGAGATTGCGATGCGTCGCCGCGATGATGCGAACGTTGGTACGCAGCGTACGCGTGCCGCCCACGCGCTCGTAAACCCGTTCCTGCAGGACGCGCAACAGCTTGACCTGCATGGGCAGGCTCATATCGCCGATCTCGTCCAGGAAAAGAGTGCCGCCCTCGGCCAGTTCGAAGCGTCCCTTGCGTGCGCTGATCGCGCCAGTGAAGGAGCCCTTTTCGTGGCCGAACAATTCGCTCTCGAGCAATTCGGCCGGAATGGCGCCGCAGTTGACTGCGATAAAGGGCTTGTCGCGACGCAGCGAGCAATCGTGGACGCTGCGTGCGGCCATTTCCTTGCCCGTACCGGATTCACCCAGCACCAGCACATTCGAGTCGAACGGTGCGACCTGGCGAATCAAGGCGTTGACCCTGCCCATCGCGGCCGATCCGCCCACCAGCAACTGGCTTGCCGGAGCCGGCACCAGCGGTTGGGACGTCTGCAAACTGCGAATAGCCTCCGACAGACGCTCATAGCGCAGCGGAAATTCCAACAATTCCATCCGCCCCGTAAAGCCCGCCCCCGGCGCGACCAGCGAAATGGTGTGCGGAACATCGGCGCAAACCAGCGCCAGCAGGCTGTCGCTGCGCTTTCGCAGCTCCCCCAGCGCGTGACGCCCTTCCTCTTCGTCAAGGAAACTACCGAGATAGATGAAGCGCCAGTCATCCTGCGCCAAATCAATCTCGCGAGCTGGATCCCACCGTTCCGCGTAGTAGCCCAGAAATTGCAATGCTGAAACGATACTGACGGCGCGTGCATCATCGCGCTCCATCACCAGAAAACTGCCTTTTTGCATAATCAAAAACCCGACTTCCATACCGCCGAACGAACACGGAACGATCCCGAACCGTGTTGCCCCCTAGAGCGTCAACGATCCATCGCGACACCTGCAAGGGTCTATCAGCAAGAACCAGGCCAAGATTTTTCTCGTCGGTTCAGCTCGACATGTGAAGAGGCGACATGAAGCTATCGACGATCGCAAAAAGACGGCGCATGAAGTGCCCATGGATCGGCGATGGGAACCCAAGCATAAGAGCGTCAAAGGAAATGCACAGAAACTTACAAAAGCGGCGGATAAAACAGTTGCGTCAAAATTTTTGCCACCAGACCCCGGATAAGTGATACCGGTCACATTTTTTAGGCCGCCAGGAATAGCGTTTTCACATCGCCGTGGCGCGGGCCTCTGCCACTTTTCGTCGGTGGTGACGAAAAACGAACCTTTCCAACCCATCCGCGACCATCTCACTGGGTTCAATGAAGGCGATATAGGCTGAACCGTCATCGAGCCGACAGTGCAACGATCCCGGCAGTTCGAGCGGTAAAGCACGGCAGGCGTCGAAATGCAGGCAGACCAATAGCAACTGTTCGGCCGCCGGCAATGCATCCTGCGGCACGACGATGCCGAGCGCGTTGAAACGGATGGTGCGCTGCGCCGGCAGCTGCGCGATCGGGATCAGCAGCCGATTGACCACTTCCATCAGGACGTTGATCTTGCTGTCCATGCGCAGCAGTTCCTGCATCAGCGGATTGTCGTCCTCGCTGCCGCCGTCCACCCGCCGCTCATCCAGCGACGCCAGCGCCCGCAGCACGTGCAGATTCCGCTCGTTGTAGCCCGCCAAAAGATCCGGGGAGCTATCCAGCGGCTCCACCTTCACATGCAAACTGCCCTCGTAGGCCATCCGCTGCGAGAATTCCTGCCATTTCGTGTCTTGCATCCACCCCTCCTGCCGCTGCCCATGAACCGACCCTGCTGCAACCGATCGAAAGGTGCATTGCTGCGGCGCAGGTTCTGACCGATGCGCATTCAGCGAATACCTTCCGTTCGTTATTCAGCCAGACGAGGCGATATATACGCTCAAGGCGTGATGGTTGTACTTATGCCGGCTCAGTTCACTTTCCAGCGTATCGCGCGCGGCATCCGCACGCTTCAGGAGATCTTCGTTGTGCTGGTGAAGCGTCGTCAGCAGTTCGCGGCTACGAGGGTCGTGACGCTGCTGCCGGATGCATGGCTGGCGCTCGGCGTCCAATTCGACCACCTGCTGCCACTGCCCGTCGGCGGCGGCGGCAAGCATTTGCAAGGTAATCTCCAACGCCCTTTGCAGCCCAGCGTATGCGATATCGCTCATCGAGATGCCACCGGCGTCGATGCCTGCTGAGCAAGAAAGTCGCTGCGAATGCTCTGCCATCCTTCGCGAATGGGCGCGATCAAGCGCTGACATTCATCCAGCGCCCCCAGGTCATCGTTCAGCTGCGCGAACAGCAGGCGACGAGTCACGTAGTCGTAGAGGCCATCGAGCCGACCGGTCAACGATGGCTCCACGGTGTGATCGAGGCTCTCCCGCAGCTCGGTCAGGATGGCGATGGCCTTGGAAAAGCTCTGGCCCTTGGCCGGTATGTCCCGATGCAGGATATGACCGCGTGCCTGATTGACCCGGTCCACCAGACCATCGAGCAGCATGCCGATCAGCTGGTGACGGTCGGCACCCTCGACGCTGCCTTGCGCGCTGGTCTGGCGATACAGCGAGCCTGCGCTTCGCATCATGGCGTAACTCATGGCGCTTCCTTAGAAAGTCAGTTCTTGCTGTTGCTGCTGGTACTGTTCAACGAAGCCAGCGACTGGGTCAGAAAGGTGCTGGTGTTGTTGAGCGAGGAAATCAGCGTATCGAGCGCCGTATACTGCGCCGTTAGCTGCTGCTGGTAGACCGCCATGCGCGCATTGAGCGCCGTCGTCAGCGATTGCTGATTGGTCAGGTCGGTGTTGAGGCCATTGATGCGGGTCTGCAGAATGCCATCGCTGCTCGTATAGCCGTTGATGGCGCTGCTGAGCTTGGTGGCGATGCCGTTCGTGCTGGCGAACAGATTCTGCACCGCGCTGGGATTGCTGAGGGCCGTCGCGAGCTTGTTGCTGTCTAGCGATATCGTACCGTCGGCATTGCGGGTAACGCCCAGATTGGCCAGCGATCCGATGCTGTTGTTGCCGACCGTGCCGCCCACGATGCCCGAAATCTGCCGCTGGATCGATGCCAGCGTGCTGTCGCCCAGCAGCACGCCGGCCGCGCCGGTGCTGGTGTCGTAGCTGCTCAGCGTACCGACCATGCTGGTATAGCTGTTGTATGCGCTGACCAGATCATTCACCGCGGAGCTGATCGGCGCGGTGTTCTGCGCGACGGTCAGCGTCGACGTGCCGGTAGCGGCCAGATTGATCGTCACGCCGGTCAAGGCGCCGCTGACCGCATTGGACGCGCTGCTGACCGCGACACCGTCGATGGTGAGCTTCGCATCGCTGGCCTCGTTGCTGCCGGGCGTATTGAGCGAATTGGCCAGGCTCGTCAGGCCGCTGCTGCTGGTGGCGTTGGCACTGATACTGAACCCGTTGGCCACGCCGGTCTTGGTCGAGGTCAACACCAGCTGCGACCCGTTCACGCCGACGACGACGCTGGCCGACACGCCGGGGTTGTTGGTAGCGTTGTTGATCGACGTCGCGATGCTGCTCAGGGTATCGGTCGACGACACCGCCAAGTTCAGCGTGTTGGCGCCAACCGTGATGTTCAGCGTGCCGCTGCCGACCGGCGTGGAACTGCTTTGCGCGCCGCTCAGCCGCTTCTGCGCGCTGGCCAGCGCGGAAACGTTGAGGTTGTAGGTGCCGGCCGTGGCATTGGGCAGCGTCGACGCCGTCCCCACGGTAGCGGTGCCGAGGCTGGCGCTATAGGTGCTGTAAGTCGTACTGGAGGTCAGCTCGGCCAAGGCCGATTGCAAGGCGCTCAAGGCCGTGCTCAGCCCGGTAAGACCGGCGATCTGGTTCTGGTCCTGCTGGGTCTGCGCGGCAATCTGCGCCTGCGGGCCGGCCTGTTTGGCGTTGACCAGCGCCGTGATGATCGCGGTCACGTTCAGCCCGGAACCGATACCGAGCGAACTGAGCAGGCCGGTACCGCTGATGCCACCGCTGGCGGCGCTTCCCGTAGCCGAAGTGGATGACGTCGAGGTACTCGACGTTACCGCGCTAAGCCCCGACCCGGTACTTGAGATGCTGCTCATGGAAGCCTCGCAAAATCGAACTCTGGTTCATTGCGGCGTTATTCGCCGTCATCACCAAGTAGCCGGAAAAAACCACGCCATGCGAAGTTTTTACCTGCCACTCGAGTGGGATTTCTGACGGAAATCGCACCGCCGGAACACCCCAAGCAAAAACCCGGCCATGGCGTCGCGCCATGGCCGGGTCACAGCTGTTACTGGAGCAGTTTCAGCACTTGCTGCGGCTGCGAATTGGCCGTGGCCAGCACCGAGATACCCGCCTGCTGAAGCACCTGAGCCTTGCTCAGATTGGCCGTTTCCTGGGCAAAGTTCGCGTCCTGAATCGAGCTTTGTGAGGATTGCAGGTTGGTCGACTGCGCACTCAGCGTGGAGATGGTGGACTGGAAGCGATTCTGGATCGCGCCCAGCGTGCTGGAGAAATTGCTCACCGTGGTCAGCGCGGCATCGACGCGCGAGATCAAGGCATTGGCATCGTCTACCGTAAGCACGTCGCCGCCCTGCAGCGAACCGCCTGCCGAGATGCTGTTGCCCGCGGTGTACGAGCCCGTGACGGTGGGCGAGTTCGCGCCACTGCCGGTGACGCCATTGAAGGTTGCCGAGGTCGTCAGGCTGCTGCCGGTGCCCGCAACCGATGAGGCAGACGCCGCACCGCCAGAGACTGCCAGCGTGCCGGAGGAAAAGATGTTGACGCCGCCACTGGCGTTCACGGCCGCACTGACGCCGGACAGTCCCGTCGCATTGATGGCATCGGCCACGTCCTGCGCGCTGCTTGCGGTACCGGACAATGTCACGGTGGCACCGTTGGCACCGGTGAGGCTGATGCTGGAAAGATCGAGCGTCGTCGCGTTGCCGGAGGCATCGACGAAATCGCCGCTCAGGCTGCCGGTGGACACTTCGGAAACCTTGCCGACCTGGCTGGTCGTTACGCCCTGGCCCAGATTTACGTCGATCGTCTGGCCCACGTTGGCGCCGATCTGGAAGGACAAGCTACCCGCCTGACCATTGAGCACGTTGGTGCCGTTGAAGCTGGTCTGGTTCGCGATGCGGGTGATTTCCGACAGGCGCTGCTGCACTTCGGTATTGATGGCGGCGCGATCGGACGCCTGATAGGTACCGTTGGCCGCCTGCACCGCCAGATCGCGGATGGCCTGCAGGTTGGAGGTGACCTGGGTCAGCGCCGAACCGGCCGTCTGGGCCAGGTTGATCGCGTCGCTGGCATTCGTGCTGGCCGTGGAGAGACCACCGATCTGGGTCTGAAAGCGGGTGGCGATGGCGAAGCCGGCCGCGTTGTCGGCGGCACTGTTGATCTGCAGGCCGGAAGAGAGGCGCTCGGTCGCTGTTGCCAGCGCGCTCTGCGACTTGTTGAGGTTGTTCTGCGCATTCAGCGAAGAGATATTGGTGTTGATGACCAGTGACATGATTGTCTCCTTGGGAACCGAAAGCCGGTTTGTCGAGTTGGACGCATTCCGGCGGGGTTTCCGGCAAAAACGGAGTACCAGCCGCCTCGGTAAGTTTTTCGGCATCCCCCGCAAATACTTTAGAGCCTGAGTTCGCGACAAGATGTCAAGCAGCAGATTTCAAGGCCGCCTGCGCTCTATTGATGGCATGGCTCAATAACGCCACTTTCTCGGCGTTGCCTCCTGGATCAATACCGTTATCGGCGAAACACGGCGCGGCTGGACCGCATCGCGGCATCCACGCCCAAGTGATTGGCATCATGTTTGCTCACGGTTTCGCATGCCCATGCCGATGCGACGGAAAACCGTCGCATCGGCATGGGTCCCGATACTGTCGACCAACCAAGGGAACGCCACGATGTCATCGATCGCCACGCGACAACCAGCGCAGGGCAGTGATTCATGCGAACGCATCATCGTGGCGTATCGGAAATGCCGCCAGTGAACGCACCCGGCAAGATTCCCTTATTGGTGGCGCAGCTACCCGACGCCGATGCATTGCTGCCCTATTTGCGACAGATCGATGCCAATCGCTGGTACACCAACTTCGGCCCACTGGTGGTGCAGCTCGAGCAGCGCTTCGCGGCAAGCTTTGCCTCGACGCCGACCGCGCCGACGGTCATTACCGCCGCCAGCGGCACCGCCGGCCTCGAACTCGTACTGGGGGCACTGGAACTGCCGCCCGGCTCCAGCGTGCTGCTGCCGGCGCTCACCTTCGTCGCCACCGCCACCGCCGTGATCCGTGCCGGCTATCGGCCGTTGATCGGCGACGTCGATGCATCGAGCTGGCTGCTGACGCCCGATACCGCCCGCGACTATGTCGCGAACCATCGCGTCGCCGCGGTAATGCCGGTGGCCACTTTCGGCAATCCCCAGGATGTCGACGCCTGGGATGCCTTTACGCTCGACACCGGCATACCCGTAGTGATCGATGCCGCCGGTGCCTACGGCAATCAACGCATCGGCCGACATTGCCATGTCGTGTTCAGCCTGCATGCCACCAAGGCGCTGGCCGCCGGCGAAGGCGGCCTGGTGGTGAGCTACGACCGGATACTGGCCGCGCGCGTGCGTCGCCTGAGCAATTTCGGGATCGACCTGGAACGCGGCAGCCAGGTGTTTGTCGCCGGCGAAAACGGCAAGCTCAGCGAATACCATGCCGCCGTGGCGCATGCCGCGCTGGATCAATGGCCGGTGATGGTCGAGCGGCGGCGCGCGGTGCAGTTCCGCTACCAGCGCATGCTGGATCATTATTGTCCCGATCTGCGCCTGCAGTGCCGGGCGGAAAACGGCATCTACCCGATCCTGGTGGTGCTGTTGCCGCCGGGCCAGCACGCGCGCGATCTGCAACCCGAACTGCTTTCGCGCGGCATAGAAACACGCCAATGGTATTGCCCTACGCTGGATCGGCACCCGGCATTCGTCGGGTGTGCCGCCGGGCCGCTGCCCATTGCGCACGAGCTGGCCGAACGTCTGCTCGGCCTGCCTTTCTTCGTGGATATCGACGAGGCGCAAATGCGGCGCGTGGCCAGCGGCATGGCCGAATCCATGCAAATGGCACACGCATGAGCCTGCTTGATACGACCACGCTCGGCCTGCATCAGCACGGCCGCAACGTGCGGATTTATTCCGGCGCAAAAATCATCGGCGCCGAATTCATCACCTTGGGCGACAACGTGATCATCGACGACTTTGTGATGATTTACGCCACGGCCCCGACGGTCATCGGCAGCCATGTGCACATCGCCTCGTTCTGCTCGCTGGTGGGGGGTGGCGAACTGCGCATAGGCGATTTCTGCGCGCTGTCCTCGGGCGTGCGGGTACTGACCGGCTCGGATGATTTCCTTGGCGGCGGCCTGACCAACTCGACGATTCCGGCACCGTTCCGGCATGTCTCGCGCTCGTATGTCCATGTCGGTCGTCACGCCATGATCGGCACCAACACCGTGCTGTTGCCCGGCACCCGCATCGGCGAAGGCACCGTGGTTGGCGCCGGCAGCCTGGTCAACCGCGATCTGGCGCCCTGGGGAATCTATGTCGGCAGCCCCGCGCGGCGCATCCGCGAGCGGCCGAGCGAGCAAATTCTGGCGCAGGAGGCGGCTTTGCAGGCCAGCCACCCTTTTCAATGCATCGCTTAAGCGCCTTGCATCATCTCATCACCATTGCAAAGAGCTGCCCATGAGCGGACCGCAACCGTCGATCCAGGAGATACAGCAGGCACAGCTGCTGCAGGCGCAACAGCGCATCGAATTGATGCAGCAATTCTTCAACGAGCATGGCCTGCGCGAAAAAACGTACCTGCGCCGCAACGACGCTGCCCGGCTCGAGCGGATTCGCACGAGCCCCGACTACGCCGCGGCGTATGCCGCGCAACCGCTGATCTCGATCATCGTGCCGACGTACAACCGCGCGAAGATCATCATCGAGCGCACCCTGCCCAGCGTGCTGCGCCAGGATTACCCGCACTGGGAACTGCTGATCGTCGCCGACCGCATGGACGAGGCGCAGGCGGCGATGCTGCGCGATGCCGCCGACAGCGATCCGCGCGTGCATTTTCACAATCTCAAACGACGCGGCAAGTATCCGTCGCTGAAAGGACCGATGTGGTACGTCGCCGGCACGAAACCGATGAACTTCGGCTTGCGCTGCGCGCGCGGCGCCTGGATCGCCCATCTCGACGACGATGACGAGTTCTTGCCCGAGCACCTGTCGAGCCTGTTGCACGCCGCGCAAACCCAGCGCAGTGAATGGGCGCACAGCAAAGTACGGTTTATCGACGACCTCGGCCGCGAGCAGGGTCTGGTCGGTAGCGAGATACCGGTACACGGCGTCATTTCGCGCATCGGCAGCCTTTATCACGCCGGTCTGAAGACGTTTCGCTACAACCCCGGTTGCTGGAAGTATTTCTATCCAGGCGACTGGGATCTGTGGGAGCGCCTGCTGCAAATGGGCGTCAGTCATACGCATGTGGCGCAGGCCACGGCGATCCACCACGGCGATTATTTCCGCAGTGACGTCGTCAATGGCCAGAATGAGCTGGCGATCAGCATCGTCCATCGCGCGCCTACGCCTACCGAAGCCTATCGTCAGTGGCTGCAACCGATGCGGTTGAGCCCCTTGCAGGTGTCGCTGCAAGAGGCGCGTCATGGACTGCGCAGCGTCCATGTGGTGGTGATCGATGCCAGCGGCGATATGCCCGGACTGCAGCGCAGCCTGTCCAGCCTGAGCGCGCAGCTGTATCAGCCGTGGGGCATAAGCGTGCTGTCGGTCGACAGCCCCGCCCTCGCCGATGGCGTATCGCTGCAACCTCTGCGCGATGACGGGATCGCCCAGCTCAACGAGCTGATACACGATACCGATGCCGAATGGCTGCTGCCGCTGTACGCCGGCGACGAGCTGGCCGAACACGCGCTGCTCCTGCTGGCCGATCGCATTGGCGCACAGTCGGAACTGGCCTGCTGCTATGTCGATGAAGATGTCTGGCAAGGCGATGGTTACGACCAGCCGCTGTTCAAACCCGATTTCAACCTCGACCTGTTGCGCAGTTACCCCTATATCGGCCGCACGCTGGCGATGAGCAGGCAGGCGCTGCTGGCACTGGGCGGCCTGAATCCGATCTTTGGGCCGCTTGCCCACTGTGACCTCGTCCTGCGGATCGTGGAGCGCTTCGACCTGGCCGCGGTCGGCCATATCGCCGAGGTGCTCTATCACGCCAGCCAGCCGTTCTCGCAATGGCTGGCCTCGCCCGAGGTAGGCAGGGAATCGGCCGCGGTGGTCAGTGCGCATCTGCAGCGGCTCAATATCGAGCACGACATGCTGCCAGGCGCGGCATCCGGCATGAATCGCGTACGCTATCTGCACGCGCGGCAGCCGATGGTTTCGATCATCGTCCCGACCCGCGACCAGCTGCCCATGCTCAACGGGCTGATCGACAGCCTGCTGGCCAAGACGAGCTACCCGAACTACGAGCTGTTGATCGTCGACAACGGCAGCGAGGAACCGGCCGCGTGCGCGTACCTGGACGGCATCGAGGGCTTGCGCAGCGAGCAGCTGCGGGTGCTGCGCTATCCGCATCCGTTCAATTATTCGGCCATCAACAATTTCGCCGCGGCGCAGGCGCGCGGTGAATACTTGATCCTCCTCAACAACGATACCGCGGTGCTGCACGAGGACTGGATCGAAGCGCTGCTCAACCATGCGCAGCGCCCCGAGGTGGGTATCGTCGGCGCCAAGCTGCACTATCCCGATGGCCGTATCCAGCACGCAGGCGTGGTGCTCGGTCTGCGCGGTCCGGCCGATCACCCGTTCATCGGCCAGCCGATGGATGCGCATGGCTACATGCACCGGCTGCAGGTCGACCAGAACTACACCGCCGTTACCGCCGCCTGCCTGATGGTGCGCAAGTCCATCTACGACGAGGTGGGCGGCCTGGACGAGCAGGATTTCAAAGTCTCCTACAACGATGTCGATTTCTGCCTGAAGGTGCATCAGGCCGGCCATCTCATCGTATGGACGCCGTATGCACGGTTGATGCACGAAGGCAGCGTGAGCCAGAACAAGGTCGACAAGACCGCGCAGGAGGCAAAACAGAAACGCTTCCAGGGCGAACAGAACGCGATGTATCGCAAGTGGCTGCCGCTGCTCGCGCGCGATCCCGCCTATAGCGTCAACCTGAGCATCGATGGCATCGGCTTCGAGTTGGAGCAGCAGCGCAGCACGGCGTGGCAACCGTTCGTGCAACCGCTGCTGCCACGCCTGTTCTGTGTGGCCGCCGACGAGACGGGCTGCGGCCACTACCGTGTCCGCCAGCCGTTCGACGCCATGCGGCGCGAGGGACTGGCCGAAGGCATCGTGGCCGCCGAGCATCTGCTGCCGGTGGCGATGGAGCGTTTCCAGCCGACGGCGCTGGTGCTGCAGCGGCAGGTCACCGATACGCAGATCAAACTGCTGGAAAATTATCGCGACTTTTCGCGCGCGTTCCGGATCTACGAGCTGGACGACTACCTGCCCAATATCCCGGTCAAGAGCGCGTTCCACAACATCATGCCGAAAGATGTGGTGAAGTCGCTTCGCCGGGCGATCGGCACGGTCGATCGTTTCATCGTATCGACCGCCGTGCTGGCCGAGCAGTTCAAGGGGTTTCATGCCGATATCCGCGTGGTGGAAAACCGGCTGCCGCCGCGGTGGTGGAGCGAGCTGAAAAATCGTCGACGGATCGGCGCTAAGCCGCGGGTAGGCTGGGGCGGTGGAGCGAGCCATCGCGGCGACCTGGAATTGATTGCCGATGTGGTGCGCGACTTGGCCAACGAGGTGGAATGGGTCTTTTTCGGGATGTGCCCGGACAAGCTTCGTCCCTATGTTCACGAATTCCACCCGGGCGTCCCCATCGGGGAGTACCCGGCCAAACTGGCCTCGCTCGATCTCGATCTCGCGCTGGCGCCGCTGGAAGACAACGTATTCAATGCCTGCAAGAGCAGTCTGCGCCTGCTCGAGTACGGCGCCTGCGGTTTTCCGGTCGTCTGCAGCGACATCGTCTGCTACGACAACGACCTGCCGGTGACGCGCGTGAAAAATCGCTACAAGGACTGGATGGCAGGCATCCGCATGCACCTGGACGACATGGACTCGACCGCCAGGGCCGGCGACGCCTTGCGCGATGCGGTGCACCGCGACTGGATGCTCGAGGGTCAGCACCTGGTCGACTGGCGCAATGCATGGCTGCCTGGCTGACAAACGACCACGCAGGCGGCCGCAATCATCACGGATGATGGCGGCTCAAGTATTTCCTGGTCCAGCCGAACTTTTGCCTTGTCGTTTAACTCGGAGTTCCAGGCAAATGCTCAATTTACAGGCCGTGCGCAGGCGCCAGGGCAATATGCGCGGAAAACTGGCCGCTATCGACAAGACACAAGCCGTCATCGAATTTCGGCCCGATGGCACGATCCGTCACGCCAATGAGCTGTTCCTCGCCACGATGGGCTACACGCTGCCGGAGATCGTGGGCAAACACCATCGGATTTTCGTCGATAGCGAATACGCGGCAAGCGCGGAATATGTGGAATTCTGGCAAAAATTGAACGAAGGCCGGCACGAAAAAGGGCTTTATCGACGCCGGCACAAGCAGGGGCAGGACGTCTGGCTGCAGTCGTCCTACAACCCCACATTCGATCGCCACGGGCGCATAACGAGCGTGGTGAAGTTCGCCACCGATGTCACCGTCGATCGCGTCATGGCGGCCGATATGGATGGACGTCTGCAAGCCATAGACCGCGCGCAGGGCGTCATCGAGTTTGCCCTGGACGGCACGATTCTGCATGCCAACGACAACTTCCTGCGCACGATGGGATACGACCTGGCCGACGTGGTCGGACAACATCATCGCCTTTTCGTGGATGCGACGGAAAGCCGCTCGCCGGCCTACCGGGAGTTCTGGGAGCGGCTGCGTCATGGCGTCCACGACGCCGCGGTGTATCGCAGGCTTGGCAAGAATGGCCGCGTGGTATGGATTCAGGCCACTTACAACCCGATTCTCGACGCCAGCGGCCGGCCCTTGAAAGTCATCAAATACGCGACCGACATTACGCCGCAGACGCTCGCCGCGCACACGCTGCAGGCCGAAGTGGTCGGACTGTCGACGACGGTTTTGAACAACGCGCAAAAAGCGGTTCAAGCCAACGATATGGCCAGCGGAGCTCGACAGGTGGCCGAGCACGGCAACACGGTCGTGCGCGATGTGATGCGCACCATGCAAACCATCGAGGAAAGCATGAAGTCGGTCAACGACATGGCCGAACTCATCGATTCGATATGCTTTCAGACCAATCTGCTTTCGCTCAATGCCGCCATCGAAGCGGCCCATGCAGGTACCCTTGGCAAAGGCTTTGCCGTGGTGGCCGACGAAGTGCGCAACCTGGCGAAACGAAGCAAGGAGGCCGCCAGCCACATTCACGCACTTATCGGTGCCGCCGGCGAACGCGTCAACGAAGGATCGGATCTGGTGGATTGCGCCGGCGACGCGATGACCGAGATCCTGGCATCCGTCTCGCAAGTCAGCGCCATTGTCGGCGACATACGCGAAAGCTCGCTGCTGCAATCAGCCGGCATACAACGCGTCAACACGGCGGTCGTCGCGTTGGAAGGCGTTTACGGCAGGCAATGACACGCCCATAGCCAAGGCGCCGCGCGACCGACGCTTTTCAAACAGTGTGCGGTGCTCAACCCTGGATGTAGTTGAACAGGCTCAGCGACTGGACTTTGGCGAATACCTGCTGCGAAGCCTGCAGGGCCGTCGACTGCAGCGAGAGGTTGCTGATAGCGGTCGCCATGTCGACGTTCTGCACATCGGACAGCGCGCTCTGGTAGGTCACGTTGAGGTTGGCGTAGCTGGTCTGCTGCTGTTGCAAGGTATCGAGACGGCCTCCGATCGACACCTGTGTCGTGGTGACGTTGTTCATCGCCTGGTTGAGCGACTCCAGCTGGCGATTGAGCGTGTTGTTCAAGGCGGTGGTGCTCGCACCGCTCTGCAACGCGTTGATCATGTTGTTGAGCGTGCTGAACACGTCCTGCGTGTTCTGCGCGCTGTCCGACGTCAGGCTGACCTTGTCGCCGGCAGCCGGTACGCCGCTCATGGTGATCGAGGCGCCGTTGACCTCGATGGAGTCGCCGTCCTGATAGGTGCCGGTAATCGGGTTGCCGCTGGCGTCGTTGACCGGATTGCCGCTGGCATCGGTAACGGCGTAGCTGCCGTTGGCACCGAAGGTAATGGTGTCGTTGACCGGCCCGGCCGCGCTGGCCGCGCTCCAATCGCTGGCGCTGCTGACACTGTTGGCGCCGACCACCAGCGTACCGGTATTGAATGCACTGGCGCTGGCCACGAAAGAGCCATTGCCTGCGGGGACATTCATGAATATCGCGCTTCCCGGATCGGCATTCGCCACCTGATCGCCCGCGCCAACCGCGCTGAAGGACTGCGCGTCGTTGCCGTTGTAAGTCACGCTGCCGCTGGCGTTGAGGGTAAATGCCGAGCTGGTGGTGCTGGTCCCGGCGAACAGGGCGGCGCCGTTGGCATCGGTGGTATTCGCCAACTGCACCATCGCATTACGGATTTGCACCAGCTGCGTGGCTATACCGTTGCGATCGCTGGCGCTCAACGCGCCGTTGATCGCCTGCAGGCCGAGGTCATTGGCGTTGTTGAGCAGGCTGGTGACCGAATCGAGCGCGTTGGCTTCGGTCGAGAGCCGCGTATTGGCACTGTCGATATTGCTCGAATACTGCGTGTTGTCGGCAAGAATATGTCCAAGTGTCACCACCTGTGCCGCGCCAGCAGGATCGTCGGAGGCCACACCGATGCGCTTGCCGCTGCTGACTTGATTCTGCGTATCCGCCAGCGCGCTCTGCTGACTGAGCATCGTGTTCAGCGACTGCTGGTACGTCCAGCTGGTAGAGATACGGATCATCGCGATTACGCCTGAATGGCCGTGATAAGACTGGAAAAGATCGACTGCGCCGTGGAAATCACCTGCGCCGATGCCTGATAGGCCTGCTGGAATTTCACCAGGTTGGCCGCCTCTTCATTGAGGTTGACGCCCGAGAGGCTCTGCTGATTACCCAGCGCCTGGTTGTACAGGCTGGTCTGCGTGGTCAGATCGGCATTCGCCTGGCTGCCTGCCGTGCCGATCTGCGTCGTGAGGTTGGCGTAACTCTGCACGATCGACGTCTTGCCGCCATTGAGAATGCCGACGTCGGCCAGACCGGCGAGCGCGAGCGCGTTGGTGCTGTCGTTGAGCCCGTTGGTATTCGCCGCCACGCTGAAGCTGTCGCCGCTGGCGGGCGTCCCACTCAGACTGAGGCTCCAGCCGTCCGCGCTGATCGGTTGTCCCGCTGCATAGGTACCCGACGTGGTATTGCCCTTGCCATCGGTAATGCTGTAGCTGTTGCCGGCGCCGAAAGTAATCTTGGCGCCGGCCAGCAGGTTGGCGTTGTTGGCATCGGTGACGCTGACGGCACCGGGCACGCCGGTACCCGTATTGGTTTTTGTCGCGGTGGCCGTCAGTGCGGCCGCAGCCGCCACGCCGTTCGGGTCGGTCAGGCTGACGGCCAGCGTGCTGGCGGCGTTGCGGGTCGGCTGAATTTCGTAGCTGTCGCCCACCTGCGCAGTGCCCGAGGTATTGAAGGTCAGCCCCGCGCCGGATAGCGAGCCATCGGCGTTGGCCGTCAACGACACGCTCTGGCCGCCGGTCGTGGCCAGGCTCCAGCCATTGGTGCCGGTACCTGCACCGGTATAGCGAAGCACGTAGTCCGAGCTGGTCAGCTGCGACACATCCGTCACCGACGCGGCAACAGTAGCGCCGCCGGAGGAGTTGCTGCTGGAAGGCAGCACGCCGGGGCTGCCGACGCTGAAAATCGCCTGACCCTGTTTACCGTTGAGATCCAGACCCTGTGCCTGTTGCTGATTGACACTGTCCGCCAGTGCCACGGCCGACTGGCCCAACTGATTCTGCGCCGCCACCAGCGTGGTGTCGCGATAGTTGATCAAGGCACCCAGCGAGCCGCCGCTGAGCTGCGAGGTAATGTCATTGCCCGCGCTGTCCACCACGTCCGTCGTGGTCGGATCGTACGGATTGCTCTTGGTCGACAGCGCATACGATTGCGTGCCGCTCACCAGGGTTTGCCCCGCCGAAGTGTAGATGCTGATCGAACCATTGCCCTCGGTCACCGCGGACGCGCCGGTCAAGCCCGTCAACTGCTGCACCAGAGTGTCGCGCTGGTCCAGCAGATCGTTCGGCGTACCGTTGATGCTGGCGACGGTGATCTGACCGTTGAGTGTGGCGATCTGCTGACTCACTGTATTGATGCTGGCAACGGCGTCGCCGATCTGGCTGTTGACCTGCGTGCGCTGTTGACTGAGCTGTTGACCAAGCGTGTTGTAAACCGTCGCCAACGACGAAGCATTGCCGAGCAGCGCCTGACGTGCCGCGCTAGACCCTGGCGAGCTGGCCACGCTGCTGAAACCGCCGTAAAACGTGTCCAGCGAACTCTGCAGGTTGCCGCTGTTGCTGAGCAGGCTGTTCAACGTGGTGGTCAGTCCGCTGGCGGTGGTGGCCGCCTGCAGGCTGGAATTGCTGCTCCAGAGCGCGCCGGTGAGGTATTGGCTGTAGGCGCGCTGCACGCCGACGACATCGACGCCGCTGCCGATCGTGTACTTGCCGTTGCTCGGCGCAATGCTCTCGACCTGCTGCACGCTTTGGCGGCTGTAACCGGTGGTGCCCGCATTGGCGATGTTGTTGCTCACGGTGCTCAATGCGACCTGCGCCGCATTCAATCCGGAGATGCCATTGCTGAGCATGTTCGACATCACGACTTCCCTCTAGAACCAAAATCTGTGGCGTACCGGCGCCCTGAAATGAACTCGTGACCTATCACGGTGTCGGCAACGGGACGGCTTTCTTGAGCGCATCGAGCGCCTGACGCATCATCGGACTGTTGGCGATCGATGCCACCTTCGACACATACCCTGGATCGGTCGCATAGCCGCCTTCAAGCAACGCCTGGGCGTATCCGACCACGTCGTCGCCGTGACCGCGAGCCTGCGCATAGCGTGGGTTGTTGTTGATCAGGTCGGCAAAATCGGCCAGCGAGTCGGCCGACGAGCGGTAACTGCGGAACTGTGCCTGCTTGCGCACAGCGACCCCGCCTTCGTATTCGAGTGTCGGCACGTTGACGCGTTCGCCATCCCAGCTGCTGCCGGCCTTGATGCCGAACAGATTGAAACTGCTGCTGCCGTCGGGATGCTTCGGCATGTGCTTGCCCCACTGCGTTTCCAGCGCGGCCTGGGCCAGTACGGTTCGCACCGAGAGGCCGAGCTGCTTGGCCACGATGCTGGCCTGCGGGGCGAGTTCGCGCACGAATTCCTCGGCGTCGGCCGGCAGCCACGAAAGCAGCGTACGTCCCGCCGAACGCGTCGCATCGGCCACTTCGTAAAGACGCTGACGCCAGCCATCGACGAGACCTGCCGCGGCCGGATCGCCCGGCGCGTGCGCTGCCTGCGCACTCTGCGCATCCTTGCCGCCGAGCTGACGCAGCAGCATGTCGGCGATGCCCAGACCCTTGCCGTGTTGGGAAAGATCGAGCGACAGCTGCTGATCGAACATGTCCCGCCACTCGTCGCCGGCCTGACTGTCGAACAGCGAATCGCCGAAGCTGGCCGCGCGCATCGACTTGAGCATCATCTGCGTGAAAATCGACTCGAACTGCTTGGCGACCGCCGGCAGGGTCGACTTGCTGTCGGTCTGCGCCTGCTGACGCAACGCATTGAACCCGGATAGATTGGTCCAAGTACTTAGCGTCTGCGCACCGACGTCGCCCGCGCCTGCCATCAGATCACCACCAGATCGGCATGCAGCGCTCCGGCCTGCTTCAGCGCTTCCAGAATCGATATCAGATCGCTCGGCGTCGCGCCGACCTGATTCACCGCGCGCACGATCGAATCGAGGCTGACGCCGGGGCCGAACTTGAACATGTGCGCGCCGTCTTCGCTGACGGATACGGTGCTGTTCGGCACGATCGCGGTCTGGCCGCCGCTCAAGGGATTGGGCTGACTGACCTGCGGCTGTTCGCTGATGCTGACCTGGATTGCACCGTGGGCGACGGCAGCCGCCGTCACCCGCACATCCGAGCCGATCACGACCGTGCCGGTGCGCGAATTGACCACCACCCGCGCCGGCGCATCGCCAGGCTGCACATCCAGGGATTCGATCGCGCCCAGCCAGGCCACGCGCTGACCCGGATCGAGCGGCCCACGCACGGCGACCGAGCCACCGTCCAGCGGATGCGCCGTACCTGCACCGTACGAGCGATTGATCGCCTCGGCGATACGCGCCGAGGTGGTGTAGTCCGACGTATTCAAGTTGAGAATCAGATCGCCGCCGCTGCCGAACGACGAGGCCACGCTGCGTTCCACCATCGCGCCGTTGGGTATGCGCCCGCTGGCGGAAATATTGATCTGCACGCTGGAACCGCTTTTACCCTGCGCGCTGACGCCGCCGACGACCACGCTGCCCTGCGCCATCGCATAGACGCCGCCGTCCGCGCCGCGCAGCGGCGTCATCAGCAGTTCGCCGCCGCGGATACTCTTGGCGTTGCCGATCGACGCCACCGTGATATCGATGGTCTGACCCGGCTTGGCGAACGGCGGCAGCTGGGCCGTGATCGTCACCGCCGCCACATTTTTCAGCTGCGGCTGTACCGTCGCCGGGACCGAGACACCGAACTGCTTGAGCATGTTCTCCAGGCTCTGCGTGGTGAATGGCGCCTGCGTGGTCTGATCGCCCGTGCCGTCCAGACCCACCACCAGCCCGTAGCCGATCAGCTGATTGCTGCGCACCCCGGCCACTTCGACCAGATCACGCACCTTGTCCGCATGCGCCAGCGGCGCGCAGAACAGCCCAAGCAGCAGGCCGGTGGCCATACTGATGCGAGCGGAGAACCGCCGCCGACGGAACGTTGTGTTCATCAGTAAGGCATCCACTTGGAATTGAAGAAGCGCGACAGCCAGCCTTGCGTGTTGGCATCGGCCAGGGTGCCTCGTCCGGTGTAGGCAATGCGCGCGTCGGCCACGCGGGTAGAGGAGACCGAGTTGTCCTGTTCGATGTCCTGCGCGCGCACGATGCCCGAAATACGCACCAGTTCCTGGCCCTGATTGATGGTCAGCCACTTTTCGCCGCGCACCAGCAGATTGCCGTTGGACAGGCGCTGTGCCACGGTCACCGTCAGCGCGCCGCTGAGCTGGTTGCTCTGCGTACTGCTGCCGGTGCCGTCGAAGCTGCGCGCCGCATTGGTGCTGGTGTCCGCGGTCTTGCCGCCGATGCTGAGCGACTGCCCGAGGATGGTCGGCGCACCGATCGTGCTCTTGTCCGTCTTGCCGGTGCTGGTTTCGGATTTCTTGCTGGCCTGCGTGCTCTCGACCAGATTGATGGTGAGGATGTCGCCGATGCGATGCGCGCGCGCATCGGTGAACAGTTCCATGTTCTGCATGTCGTGATAGATCGCGCCGTCGGCCTGGGTCGCCGGCGGCGGTGCCGGCGGCGGCGTCGCCGCCCAATTGCCATCGTCCGGATGGGTCGGCTCCATGACGCAGCCAGCCAGCGCGGCCAGAGCCACGACCATGAGGAAACGAGTGAATAAGATAGGCAGGCGCGACATGACGGGAACTCAGGTTTTATTGATGGCGAACTGCAACATGTCGTCGACGGCGCTGATCGACTTGGAATTCATTTCGTAAGTGCGCTGCGCTTCGATCATGTTGACCATTTCCTCGACCACATTGGTATTGGAGGACTCCAGCGAACCTTGCGCCAGCGTACCCATGCCGTTGACGCCGGCCTGGCCGGTTTGCGCCGTGCCGCTGGACGCCGTTTCGAGATAAAGGTTCTGTCCCATGGCCTGCAGGCCCGCCGGATTGATGAAGTCGGCCAGCTGGATCGTGCCGACAGTGGCCGGCGTGGTGGAGCCGTTGGTGGTGGCCGTGACGGTACCGTCGGTACCGATCGTCAGACTCTGCACGTTGCTGGGCAGCGTGATCGCCGGCGACAGCGGATAGCCGTCGGCCGTGACGATCTGGCCCGTATTGTCCTGATGCAGCGAGCCGTCTCGCGTATAGGCGACGGTGCCGTCGGGCAGACTCACCTGGATGAAGCCGCGGCCCTGGATCGCCACGTCGAGCGAGTTGCCGGTCTGCGAAATCGCGCCCTGGGTAAACAGCTTTTCGCTGCCGGCGACCTTCACGCCGGTGCCCAGCAACAGACCCGATGGCGACTGCGTCTGCTCGGTGGTCTGGCCGCCGGGCTGGCCATCGTTCTGATACATCAGATCCTGGAACGACGGACGCGAGGTCTTGAACGCGGTGGTGCTGGCGTTGGCCAGGTTGTTCGAGATCACGTCCATCCGCGTCTGCTGCGCGTCGAGACCTGTCTTGGCGATCCAGAGAGAGGAAAACATGGCTTACTCCGAGTGCATGGGGACGAGGCGACCGCGGTCAGCTCGTCTGCAATAGTTTGGTGCTGGCGTCCGAATCGTCCTCGGCCGTCTTGATCGATCGCACCTGCATTTCGTATTGGCGCGACAGCGAGATCATCTTGACCAGCTCCGACGAGGCGTTGACGTTGCTGCCTTCGAGCGCTCCCGGCGTCAGCAGCACGCTGGGATCGGCGGTCGCCTGACCGCCGCCGGCGACATGCATCAGCCCGTCACCGCCCTTGGTCAGCTGACCGGGATCGGCGGTGACCAGTTTGATCCGGTCCACTTCGGCGACCGTGCTCGGTCCCTGCCCCAACGGTACGGTGGATACCGTGCCGTCGTTGCCGATGCTGATCTGCGCGCTGTTGGGCACGTTGATCGGACCGCCGTTGCCGAGCACCGGGTTGCCACGCGCATCGGTAAGCCCGCCATCGGGCGTCAGCTGCAGATCGCCCGCTCGCGTATAGGCCTCGCTGCCATCCGGCGCCTGCACCGCGATCCAGCCGTTACCACGCACGGCGACGTCCAGCGATCGGCCGGTCGTCAGCGGCGTACCCTGCGACTCGTCTTCGCCGATGCCCTGAGCCACCGCATTGATCCGCGTCGCCGCGCCGTCGCCCTGCACCGGAATGCTCTGAAAAGCGCTCAGCTCGCTTTTGAACCCGACCGTGGATGCGTTGGCGAGGTTGTGGCTCACCGCGTCCTGCGCCTGCAGCGTCTGCGTGGCGCCGGTCATCGAGATGTAGACAGAGCGATCCATGCCGGCCGATTACCTGGACACGGCCTGGAACAGTGTGGACGCCAGCGTGCTGTCGGTGCTGAGCACCTGCGCATTGGCCTGGTAGTCGCGCTGCGCCTGGATCATGTCCACCAGCTGGGCGGTGGTGTCGGAGGTGTTGGAGCTTTCCAGCGCGCCCGACTGGATCGTGCCGAACTGGCCGGTGCTGGCGGTGCCCATGATGGCGCTGCCCGAGGCCGAGCTGGCCTTCCAGCTGGTGTTGCCGATCTGATCGAGGCCACCCAGGTTGGTGAAGTTGGCCATCGCTACCTGGCCGAGCTGACTGCTCTGATTGTTCGAGTAATACGCTGTCACGATGCCGTTGGCATCGATATTGATCGACGAGAGCGTGCCGGCCTGGAAACCGTTCTGGCTGGTCGATCCTGCCGAGTACGCCGTACCGAACTGGGTCGTGTTGGACAGGTTGACCGTCATGTTGGCCGGAAACGTGGCGCCGTTGGTCGGCTGGGTCGGCGTGAACGACAGATTGCCGCTGGCCGGCGTGGCCAGCTGGCCGGAGGTATTGAACGTGATCGCCTGGGTTCCTGCGCTGGCGCCGTCGATATACAGGTTCGCGTTCCACGTGTTGTTGCCGGTCTTGGCGTAATAGACCGTGGCCTGGTGCGAACCGCCCTGCGAGTCGTAAACCGTCAGCGACGTGGCATTGTTATACGTCGTCGAATCGCTCGGGTTGAACGGCGTATTGGTCGGAACCGTGGCGCTGGACGGCAGGTTCGCCGTGATGCTGATCGCGCTGGTCGCCGTCGCGTTGCTTTGCGCGGTGTTGAGCTGCAGGTTGGTCAGCGAACTGGTATCGAAACCGCCGGCGCCGTTGGGCGCGTAGACCTGCAGGCGCGAGCCATCCTGGGTTTCCACGAAGCCCGTGGTCGCGTCCTGGTGAAAATCGCCGTTGCGCGTGTAGGAGACGCCGTCGCCGTTGTTGACCGCGAAGAATCCATTGCCGCTGATCGCCAGATCCAGGCTGTTGTTGGTGGTCTGGATGTCGCCCTGGGTGAACTGCTGCTCCACATCGGTCAGCCGCGCACCGCTGCCGACCGCTGTAGCGGCGAGGTTGAGCCCGGTCACCGAGAATACATCGGCGAATTCCGCGCGCGAGCCCTTGAAGCCGGTGGTCCCGGCGTTGGCGATGTTGTTGGAGATGACGTTGAGATCGGATTGAGCGGCGACGATGCCGCTGAGCGCTTGATTGAGAGCCATGCTGGTTTCTCCGAAAAGTGATTAAGGTGGTGCCGCGATCAGTTGATCTGTGCGATCTGACTCAGCGGAACGCCGCCGATTCCCGCTACCTGCAAATACGTACCCGCGCTACCCGCGTACCCCACACCGGTGACGGCGGCAGAAACGTAGGTCGTCAGCGCCGTCGTGCTTCCCGAATTGTTTGCCGACAGCGCGTAGCTACCGGCGGCGACGGCATTGCCGTTGTTGTCCTTGCCATCCCAGCTGAAGTTGGCCAGCCCGACCTGCTGCGTACCCAGATCGATCGAGCGCACCACGGTGCCGGTGCTATCGGTAATCTGCACCTGGATATCGCCGGCGTTGGCGACATTGACCGCGCCCTTGACGGCTGCCGTGCCGCTGTAGGCCGCCGTGCTCGAGGGCACCATCACCTGACGACCCACCAGGTTGGCCGAACTGAGCACCTGCGAGGTCTGCATCGACGTGCCCAGCGAACTACTCAGCGACTGCACGTTCGTGTCGAGATCCTGCGTCGCCGACAGCTGGCTGAACTGCGCCAGCTGGGAGGCGAACTGCGAGTTGTCCATCGGGCTGGTGGGGTCCTGCGCCTGCAGCTGCGCGGTCATCAGCTTGAGAAAGTCCGCCTGAGTGAGCTGCGAACCCGACGTGGGCGTCGTCGCCGTACTGCCGGTCAGGCTGAGCGAGCTGGGGTTGGTGGATGAAACGCTACCGATGGTCACCGATGATTCCTCTGATTAGCTGCCAAGTTCGATCGTCTTGATCGCCAATTGCTTGGCGCTGTTCATCACTTCAACGTTGTTCTGGTACGAGCGCGATGCCGAAATCATGTTGACCAGCTCGTCGATCGGGTTGACGTTGCTGCCGTACACGGTGCCGTTGGCATCGGCCATGGGATTGCCCGGCTCGTAGCGCGACGAAACCGGCTGCTGGCTTTCGGTAACGCCGAGCATGCGCACGCCGTTGGTGCCTTCGCTGGCATCCTGTGCGACCGAGCCCGCCGACGCGCTCTGCATCGGCGCGAACAAGAGTTCTTTTGCGCGATAGGCCGAGTCGGGACTGTTGCTGACGCTGTCGGCGTTGGCCAAGTTGCTGGCCACCGTATTGAGCCGCAGCGACTGCGCTGCCATGCCGGATCCGGCGGTATCGAAAATCTTCATGAGCGACATCAGCTGGTACCTCCGGTGATGGCCAGGCGCAGCGTCTGAATGGTGGCATTGATGAAGCTCAGACTGGCCTGATAGTGAACGGTGTTCGACGCGAAGGCGGATTGTTCGACCTGGGTGTCGACGGTGTTGCCATCCATGCTGGGCTGCATGGGGACGCGATACTTGAGCGCGTCGGCGCTGGCGCTGCTCGCATCCATCTGTCCCGCGCTAGGCGTGCTCATCGCGAGCTGGTCGGACTCGCCACCGGCTTGCTTTAGAGCGGCGCGGAAATCGACGTCGCGCGCCTGGTAACTAGGCGTATCCGCATTGGCCAGATTGGAGGCCAGCACTTCGGATCGACGCTGCCACAGCTCGAGCGCCGGCGCATTGAGTCCGAACACGCTGTCGGTGGTGATGGTCATGGGCAAACTCCCGCGGCGATGGTCGCCCGGAAGTCAGGAGCAAATTGCATGCCATCCCGATAAAGCCGCGCAGGGCGGCGGTCTACGCCCCTGTCAGACGCGTGCAGCCGCCCGCCTCACCCACGATGGCGACGGTATGCCGACGGTTCGAGACGAAATCCCGACGCTGTCCGATTCGATGAACCGGCGTCAATTTGTTGACGTGGTCAACAGCTCCAGTACTGTCTGCGCCAGCAGATCCGGTTGAAATTTGGCGATGAAGCGATCCGCACCCACGTCACGCACGATGGATTCGTTGAACACTCCACTGAGGGAACTGTGCAGCACCACCTTGATCCCTCGCAGGGCAGGAGATTCGCGAATGGCCCGTGTCAGCGCATAGCCGTCCATGCATGGCATTTCGATGTCGGAAACCACCAGGTCGATGCCTTGCCCGTCAGGCGCATCCGCTTCTTGGATCAGGCGATCGAGACCTTCACGACCGTCGAAGGCGACGACGCAATCCAGGTGCATCTGGCGGAAGATGCTGAGCAAACGCTGCCGCGCCACGAGCGAATCGTCCACGACAAGTATGCGATGCGGCCGTTTCGACGTCTCTTCGGCTGCCTGCTGCAGGCGGCTCGATATCTCGATCACCGGATCGTCGATGCTTACCAGCACCTGCTCCACATCGATAACCGCCATCAGCTGGCCGTCGATGCGAGTCACCGCACTCACTCGATTGCCAAAGCCCAGGGTAGAAGATGGCGCTTCCAGAGCCTCACCCCTGCAGTGCACGATGCGCTGGAAGTCGGCTACGAGAAAGCCCTGTACCGAGCGACTGAATTCAGTGACCACGAGATGGGCGCAGTCCATCGCAGTCAACGGCGGATAACCCATCGCCAGCCCCAGATCGATCACTGGAATGGTCTTGCCCCGATAGTCACAGCTGCCCGCCAGAAGGTCGTGCATACTGGGCAATCGCTCCAGCGGCGGCTTGCGCAATACCTCGCGCACTTTGAACACGTTGATGCCGAACAGCTGAGTATCGCCGAGACGAAACAGCAGCATCGCCACCCGATTGTGTCCGGCCAGCCGGGTGTGGTTTTCCACGCTTTCCAACAGCGGTGCGGCAGCCATACGAATCCTCGAAGATGCTGGGCCACGTTTTACCGCGCGGCCTATCTACGGCTATCGGCCGCGCTGAGCACAGACTTGAGCGCAGTGATGGTGGCTGTTCTCCGCGGCGCTGCCGTATTTCGGACGAATCTTTAGAGCCTGTTCAACGTCTCCGCGTGGCCCGCGCCGGGAACTGTTGGCGCGCAGGCCAAGGAAGAACGAGAGACCACGACCGAGCGATGACGCAGGAAGGGGGCACACAGACCCGGCCCTGCGGGTTGCCTCGCCGCTCATCCGCTCGACCATGGCATGTGCTTTGCTTGCTCAAGTTTCTGCGCTTCCAGACGATCTCTGGTGCACGACCTTTAGGAATTGCTTTGCTTATGAGCCTGATCTTCAGCCAGCATCTGGCCGCCCTGACGCAAGCCGCACTCGCCGGAAACGAGGCGCAGGTGACCGCGCTAAGCCTCAAGCATCCCTCCGCGGCCCGCGCACTGGCGCCGCTGCTGGCAAAGCTGGCACCCCGTCCACCCGCCTCCGTCGCGCTGCAATCGCTGGAACAGCAGAGTCTTGTGCTGACCAACGCGCAGGCGCTCCAGCGCGAACAAGCCTCACTGGAACAGTCGGCGAGCGAATGCCGCGATAGCGTCGGCCGTTTGACGGATGGCAGCGCCGGCATCACCGCCGCGCTGCAGCAGGTGCAGGGCAATCTCGATGCGGCTGGCGTGGCCGACGAATGCAGCCGGACCACGGTCGGCGAATTGAATGGTCAGCTGAGGCTGCTGCGCAGCGCACTGTCGGCGATGAATCACAACCAGAGCCACCTCACCAAACAGGTCGCCCAGATTCGCGCCTTGACGACCAACGTGCAGGAGATCGCTCATCAAACCAACCTGGTTGCGCTGAACGCGGCGATCGAGGCGGCTCGCGCTGGCGAAGCCGGGCGTGGGTTCGCCGTTGTCGCCGACGAGGTCAAGCAGCTGGCCGAAAAGACGGCGCTGGCCACGGCCGAAATCGAAAGCGTGACCGGCGCCATCGGCGAATTCTCGTTGCATATGGATACCGATGTGCAAGCCGGACTGCAGCGGCTGGAGCGTGCGCAAAGCAGCATCGGCGCGGCTGAAATCCAGCTGCAGCAGGGTAAGGAAGCGCTGCAGACGGCGCGCGGCCGCGTGCAAACGCTGCGCGAAAATCAGGACGGCCTGCAGGTGCGTACCACCACCATCCAGGCATCGCTTGGCGCACTTCAGCGCCGCGCCAACGAGGTACGTCGTCATGGCGACGGGCTCAACCGCGCCGCCGTGCTGGCGCATCGGTTGTGCCTGAGCTGGCTCGAAAGCGAAAGCGGCAATGACCTAGCCAGCCTCAGCCTGACCGTGCGCGAATCCGTGCAGGGGCTGCGCCATGGCATGGAGCTGGCGCTGCAGGAACCCACCGCTCTGGACCGCCGTTGGTTCGATACCGATGCGCTTCAACGCAGCCTGGGGCGGCTGGCGGCACGACACGACAACCATCCGGCAAGCCAGAGCTTGCGTGAATCCGCGGCTCGGCTGCACGAACAGGGCAACGCCTTTCTCGAATTGCTGGGCAGCGGCCAGCTGGATCAGGCCGCCCAATTGTCGAGAGTCTTCGAAGGCGAGCGAGAAGCCCTGAATACCCACCTGGCCAGCATGCTGGCGGACGATCGACCATGACCCGACCGCGGCTGATCACTCTTTTATGGGTCTTGGCCATGACGGCGAACGGCGCGGCGCGCGGCGCGGATATGTCTTCTTCCGACGTGCGCACCGTCGCCGAGCAGGCGGTGCGCACGCAATACGACAAAGCCGGCACGCGACTCGTCATCGTGCCGCAGCCGCTGAACCCGCGGTTGCGGCTTGCGCCCTGTCCGCAGCCGTTGCTGGCGCGCCTGCCCACGGGTCCGCAGGTCAGTTCGCGCGTGGCGGTGTCGGTGAGCTGCCCGACCCAAGCAGGCTGGACTATCCGCGTACCGGTCCAGATGCAGGTTTACCGGCAGGTGCTGGTCACCACCCGGCCCCTGGCGCGCGGGGACAGCGTCGGTGCCGGCGATGTGCATAGCGAAGAACGCGACGTCACTCGGTTGGGCTACGGCTATGTCGAGAGCCTCGATCAGGTGGCTGGCCGTTCGCTGGCGCGTCCGTTGAGCCCAGGCACCGTGCTCCAGCCCGGACAGCTGAACGGTCGCGAGATGGTGCGGGCGGGCGATCAAGTGGAACTGATCGCCCAGCTCGACGGTATCGAAGTGCGCACCACAGGCCAGGCGCTGGACGGCGGCGACACCGGAACGCGCCTGCGCGTACGCAACGGGCATTCGGGGCTGATCGTGCCTGGCGTGGTGCTGGCCGCAGGCGAAGTGAAGGCATTACCCTAAAGTGGCAATGGACCGAATACCCGCGTCGGATCGGCGACCTTAAAGTTTCCAACGCTGATGCCGATAAGCTCACTACAGGGCTCAACGCACAAGAGAATCCTAAGACCTATGAACACGACCATTTCATCCAACGGATTGCCCGTTCTGCCGCAGGCGACGACCAGCCAAGGAAGCGCCAGCAATCAGACCGGCAGCGCCAGCACCAGCGGCTCCGCCGCGCCACAGTCCGATGACAGCATCAAGCTGACCGACTCGGCCCACGCGCTGCATCAGGCGACCAGCGTGAGCGCGCAGAGCCCGGTCGATACGGCCAAAGTCGAGCAGATTCGCAAGGCGCTGACCAACGGCAGTTATCATGTCGACGCCGGCAAGATCGCCGACCGTCTCGCGTCGATCGAAAGCCAGATCAACGGCACATCATGACCCCTCCTCTGCAGGCCGAACTCGACAGCGCCCTGCAGGCCATCGTGGCCGACATGCGGGCAGCCACGATGCAGCTGATTCTGGTGCTCGATGAAGAACGCGAGGCGCTGATCCAGGCCGATGCCGAAGCCCTGAATCGCTCCGGCGAAGCCAAGCAGATGCTGACTCGCAGACTTGAGCAGCTCGATGCGGAGCGGCTGCACTTGAGCGCCGCATCCGCACAGACGGCGCGAACGGTCGACCCGGCATGGAGCGAGCTGCTCAAGAATCTCACCGCCTGCCGGGACAAGAACCAGCGCAACGGTGCCCTGGTCGGGCAGCGGCTCTTGCAAGTGCGCCGGGCGCTTTCCGTATTGACCGGAAATGGTTCCGACAGCGGTATCTACGGTCATAGCGGAACCTTGCATATCGGACACCGTTCGTTGCCTTTGGCCGAAGCCTGAGCCGTGCGGTACCACTCGTGCGACGGCCGCGACCCTCGTTTGCCGATCATTGGCAACGACAAAGCATTTGCCCGAGCTGACGAAAGATCATGAGCTCAACTCCCGCCAATACGCATCGCCACGATGATGCCGGCACGCTCGACGTCGACATGCCGCTGCCGATCGTGCGCAGTCCCATGCTGGACCACCGCGGGCAACTGGTCGCCTATGAGCTGCTGTTTCATCGCGAGGAACTGGGGGTCGATGCCGAAGCGACGCTGATGCGCCGACTGCTTGCCGCCATCACCGATGGTGGGATGGGGCAGCTCGTGCGCGGCAATCGCGCCTTCGTTCGCCTGTCGCGCGATTTGCTGATGGAGCAGACCGACGTGCTGGCTCAGCATCCGCGGCTGGGCATCATCGTGGACCCTGTCAGCATCGCCGATGTGGATCTGGTTCCACGTCTGCAGCAATTGGCCGATCGCGGCTGCGCGCTCATGCTCGACCTCTGCGAACTGGACGCCAAGGCAGAGCGGCCCTACGGCAATCTGGAGCCGCTGCTGGCCATGGCCACCTGGGTGCGGCTGGACGCGGGTGCCATCGATGCGAAGGCCCTGGCTTTACGCAGCGCCGAGCTGCATGCGCGCGGGCTGAACGTGATTGCCGGCTTCGTCGACGACCCCGAGATCTACAGCCGTTGCGAAAACCTGCCAGTGCAGGGCATCCAGGGGCGCTACCTGCTACTGCCCGAGCAGTTCGACCTGCCGGTGCTCACCGCGAGCCGGTTAAACCTTCTGCGCCTGATGAAGGCGCTGCAGGAAAACAATCCCGGGCCGGTGGAACTGGGCGAGATTATCCGCGAGGATGCCGTACTGAGTTACAAACTGCTCGGCTGCGTCAATTCGGCCTATTTTGCGCTGCCGCGTCAGCTCAAATCGATTCAGCAGGCAGCGATCTTCTTCGGTGTAGCGCGTATGCGCAACTGGATCTACACCATGGCGCTGGGCGGCATGGACGACCGGCCGCCGGAGCTGTTGCGCGCAGCATTGATTCGCGCCCACATGTGCGAAAAGCTCTCGCAGGACATGCCGGTCCATTTTCGGGACATGGCCTTCATGGCCGGCTTGCTCTCGCTGCTGGACACACTCATGTGCGCTCCGATGACGTTCTTGCTGAGCCATCTACCGCTGGCTCCGGAAATCCACGAAGCCTTGGTGGAAAATCGCGGCCCATTCGCGGTACCTCTGCGACAGATCTATCTATGGGAAGCCGGCGAGCTGGGCGCCACCGACACGCAGCCGCAGGACATCGAACGAATGTCCGCGATTTATCTCGAATCCACGCAGTGGGCGGATCAGGTCTACAACTTCGCCAACCGGCAAGCGTACTGAGAGCCCCAGGGCTATCGTGCCGCAAGCGGCGCGCATCGCCGCAGGCCACACATATTTCCACTGCGCGCGAATGCGGGCTCGCGGTTTACCGGCCAAAGCCGTCGGACGAACCAAAGCGGCGCCACAAATCGCTTCGCGCCCGTTCCACGTGCACCGCCGACAGGCCGTCGACCCGCTCCTTGACCAGCGGCGTTCCACGCTCGATCCGGCCATTGAGACTGAGCAGTTGCAGCATCGCCAGGTGATCGGCTGCCAGCAGCACCTTGCCGAGCCCACTGCACGGCGGCTGGCTGCGCGCCTCCATGCGCTCGCGCAATGCCTCGATAACGTTGGCCGGCAACTCCCAATGCAGCGCGGCACGCAGGGACAGATAATTGCCTATCCTCACGCAGCTGCTGAGAAACTCCGCACTGAAAGCACCGAGTGTGGGCGAAACTTCCTGGTCGAGTAAGCGGATCATCGCGCCGAAACCGGCATGGCTGACGATACCGGCAAGATACGTTTCGAACGGGTCGCTGTGACCTTTCGCCAGAAACATCCCGGCATGCGCGCACTGCTCGGCGTGATCCCACAAGAGTTGGCCGGCCGAATGGCCGAGCATACCGGCACTGCCCTGCAGGATCGGCTTCATCACGTGCAGCGTCACCATCGTACGCAGGCCGTCATGGCCCAGCAGCACGACGGCGTGCTGCAAACTCACGATCGGCTTGAGCGTGCGGAAATGCGCGCTCTGGGTCACGCGCATCACTTCGCCTACCAATACGGGATCACGTCCGATCAGTCGGGCGATCCCGATGCCATCGGCCTGCTCACTTTTGAGCAGACGCAAAAGCTGCGGCAATATCGCAGGCAATCGCGGCAAACTGGCGATGTCGAAGCGATCCGCGCCGCACAGCTTGTCGAGCCGCTTGAGCATCGCCACTTCCGGCAGGCGCATATCGGTGACCGTCGAGTCGGCCATGCCCAGGATCAGGCGATAAAAGCGGTCGTCGATGTCGGCACCGTCAAGAGCCGGAGCCTCTGGCACCGTCGCCAGGTCGATGCTGGAGGTTGAAGCACTCGATGCTGAGGCACCGCTCTTTGCCGCCACGACGACCGATCGGACCTGCGGCCCATCGCTCGTAAACAGTCGCTTCCAGATTCCTGCCATGTTTTACGCCCCGATGCGGGCCTCCGCTCAATCCCCATAGGCCGCCGCATCCTCCGCTGCAGCAACCCGGCCCTAACTAACCGCCACCGCATTTGCCGCTCGCCGATGCCACGCCAGAGACCCGTCGACACGCTTCGTTAGTCAACGGCCGACGATACCAATACTTGAGCGCGGTACCCGGCGCGACCGCGCGCTCCATGTCGCATGGGAAGAATCCGCCGCTCGGGGCACGTACAAACGAGCCGTCCGCAAAAAGCGGCTTGCACAACAGACTCGGCCCACCCTGCTGTGGATGCGCCGTGTACCCAACGGTGAGGCGACACGGTCATACGCGCCGTCGTCCATGCTCTGCATGCCGTGCAGACTCGCGTGCATACCTGACCAGGGACAAAGGCAGTGAATTCGTCAAGCATACGGTGATCGATATCGCCCTGCACGCCAAAAGCTACTTCGCCTAACCCTACGCATCCTGCAGCACGGCAGCCACGAAAATACCAATGATTTGGTCCGGCGGCACCTGCCCAAGCGTAGCGATCTGAGCGCTTACTCCGACGTCGATATCCAGGCGATGGAGACAAGCTCGACTAGCGACCGCGCAAGCGGTTGGGATTGCGCACGCCACAACAAATTTTCGATGCTTCTTTCAACCGAGGCGCACTTCGTAGTTGAATCCGTCCGTCGTCGCACGCCCGTTGTCGTGTTGCGCCGACGGATGCACGCATGTCACGCCACGTCGGTGGGATAACGTTACTTGGACGGTGGCCGGCGGCCGCGAGACGTCACTGGTATCTGCGTGACATCACGCGCAGACGGCGCCGAGAGAACAGCCGAGGACGACGGCTCGGGGAGACGATCCAATTCATCGCGCATCGGCCTTCGCTCACGCTCAATGCGTTTGTAGATTTCTTCTCGATGTACCGATATATGTTTGGGAGCCGAAATACCCAAACGGATCTGACTGTCCCGGATGCCCAACACGGTCACGACGATGTCATCGCCAATGATCAGGGATTCGCCAATAACGCGGGTCAATATAAGCATTGTGCCATCCATGCGCTCATCATCGATTTTTACTTCTAATGTGCATCGAACGATGCGTTTTCAAAAAGGTATCAGCCTAAATGTCGAATATCCGTTGTCGACAGGCCTAAACCATGACGACAAAACGGCAACGCCCGCATAGTGGCGGCTTTGTGGATGTTGAGACTTGGTGAGACATACCGAGAAGTCGGCATGCTCCCGGTCGGATCCAAACTCGTCGCACAAAGCATTGATATGCAAGCATCGGTAAGATCGGCGGCAGTATCTGTGCCCCAGAAATGCCTCCAAACTTGCTGGATGACCTTGGACGCTACTTATAAGGGTGAAATCAGCTGTCTCTGTCAGCGTCAGCTAAAAAATCTTTCGTATGAGTTTTAGCTTTTGATATGGGTGCTTCGCACAAGGTCAAAAAGCCTTGTGCTACGCGGTTTCCAAACGTTTCTAAAATCGACCTACCGTCACGGTTACTGTCATATTTCGATTGCGCTAGCAGTTCAAGCGCTCTCAGATCTTAGTCGTTTCGGCAATTCTCTGCTATTTCGGTTTCTCATGGTGTGCTAGAAATTCCGTCTTCGGCGCCGTGTGACTCGATAACAGTGTTCAGACTAGGCCAATAAGCACTAGCGAATCATGGGTACGCTTTCGATTCATTTTCTTCCAACAAATCCGTCGAGCGACTGACGCACGTATACGATTGTCTTGTCGCCCTCCTGCGTTGGCACTTGTGCGGCGGTTCGCAGCGAAGCGATCTCTAACGCTCTCCCCGACAAGTTGTAACGGGTTCCCGATAGTATGATTTCGCGGGTGGCCGCCGCTCTATCGATTATTAGCTCTACAGGCTGATCTGCTGCCTCCGTCCCGAGGAAATGAATCGACATGCCGCGTTGCCTGAGCTTGGCGTCGACTGGGAAGTCTTGACCGCTAAAACGCAATGTCGTGATTCCGTGGCCCGCTCCTACGGTCATTGTCAGCTCGTCGTATCCTGATGCGGCCACCCAGTGCACACACTGGGCATAGGCATCCGCATCGACAGGTCTCGTTCCGCAGCCATCCATCATAGGAGCCGCTGAATGCGGTGCCGACAAGGGTGATATGTAGCGGGCATTCAACAGCATTCGAGGCCATGGCGCTTGCACGGCATGGGAAAAGCGTGCGGCCGCCGATAGCGTTGTCAGCAAGGGATGACTCGACGACCCGTTCGCAATCCATGACTTTCCGGCGGTTACATCGTCCACCTGATACACGTTGGCCTCCATTGGATCGTTGACCGTCTCGTGCGGCGCCATCATCACAAAGACCAACGCGCCAACGGAAGCCAGACCTATAATGGCGAGGGCAATCATGCGCATTCGTCCGGCAAACATCCGCCCGAAGACGAGCACGCTGGCACACATCATGAGTACCGAGGGCACGGCCGCGATCGCCGCCTCATCCGGTGACAGCATCATGGTGAAAAGTCGAGTCGCCGGAACAAAAACCAAGCACGAGACTATCCAACTGGAAAGGAAAACCAAATCACGCACCACCTCGCTTCGAGCGCGCGCCAAGGCTATCAAGCCAGCAGCCATGACTATCGTCTGTACCAGCAGCAACGCGCTGAGCCCCGCGTTCAAACTCGTAAGCGCAATCAAGCCAAGCAGTTGAAACGTGACCAGCCCCGCCATGGCACGCACCGCATCCCTGCTCTCGCGAACGCGCCAAAACATGAACACCACGAATAACGCTACGCCAAAGACGGCAGCCCAGGTGATGGACGTATGCGCCAGCCAAGGCGTTGGTGTGCCGGTCGTTATCCGCAGCAACATCATGACGCCGTCCACGAGGGCCAAAGCGATGGCGGCGGAGAAGATCATCTTCGCGGTCGATCCCAACCATTCGCGATAGCGCAGGCGCTTCGTGTAAAACAATATCGCCAAGCCCAGCACGGCAAACACGACGCACAACGCCACAAGAGGCCAGGTCCATGACGCCGGCCAGCGAACGACAAACGCATGCGACAGATCGACGAAACCCGGTAAAGCGAGAGGCGACACGTCACCGTGTTTATCCGTCAAGCCGCGTAGGGTGCCCACCACGGCAGCACCCTGCAATTGCATGCTGGCCAAGCTGAGATGAGCGAAGTCGTCGCGAGGCGTGTGGTAACGCGAAAGACCGCCACCGAAGGCAAAATTGAGGCCATGCATGCCAACCTTCTTGAACACCGAATAGTCGGTGTCATTGGGAAGCAGTTGGTAAATTGACGAAATGTAAGAAGCCGTGTTGATCGGACGCACGTTCCGCAGGAATGCATCCACTAGCTCGCCGCTTGCCGGACCGGCCTCGAACATGATGGACGGCCCTTCAGTTCCCCGCGCCTCGAGATTGAGATCGAGCGTCACGTGATCTGCGTCGATGCCCATTTCTGATGCAGCCTTGGCACCGAGAGTTCCCGGTTCTTCGCCATCCGTCAGCAGGAAAATCAGCGGCACCTTCAACGCCCCGATGGCGTGGAGCCGTGCAATTTCCAGTAGCGCACCAACGTTCGACATGTCGTCCGCCACGCCTGGCCCCGCAGGAACCGAATCGTAGTGCGCAGTGAGAAGCACCGGACGCGCGGACTGGTCTTTGGCGAGAAGGCGCGCAACGATGTTATGCACGATGGCGCAGCGCGCGCCGTCGTACCTGAATTCGCAAATGGGACGACTCAGATCCTGTGTGGAATAACCGAGCCGATTGAACGCTGCGATAGTCCGTTGGCGAATCGCGGCATTTGCCTTGCTGCCCAGCGGATGCGGCACCTCGTCGGGCATGACGGTGTGCGCGAAATCGAGCGCCCTCTCGGCAGAAAACACTTCGCTCTGAACATTGGCGGGAACCAAGGCGACCGTATCGAAAGGGCCCAGGAGAAGCCAGACAACGATAGCCAACACGGCGATCCCGGATAACGCGAGCCACGGACGTCTGTCATGCGAACCAATGTGGAGAGGGTTCATGCAGAAATTCCCGACGTTGCACACCCCACATCAAAATTGCTCTGATTCATTCGAATATTCCTTAGTGTCGATTTCAGCAATCGCGGCAGATTCAGTTCGTGCGGTTGGACATGGCCGCCATCGGCGTAATTTTCGATGCTCGACGCGCAGGGACGAACACAGCGAATTGCCCCGTGGCGACAACCAGCAGCGAGGCCAACAACACGAAGGCAATCGGAATACGCCGCATCTCATAGTGTTCAATAAGCCAAGCATTGAGTGCGAACGCGACGACGATTCCAACGACGGCGCCGACGCTCGATATAAACAAGTTTTCGAGATGGAAGTGCTGGAAGATGTCGATTTTTCGGGCACCCAGCGCGCGTCGAATACCGATCTGTCGACCTCGCTGCGCTACCCAGAAACTCGTCAGTCCGACGATGCCGGCAGCGGTGACGGCAAGCAGAATCGCGCAGATGGAGGCCATCAGAATCGCCATGCCCATATCGGCACGATAAGCATCTTCGCGAATAGCCGCGTACGAACGAATGCCGTCTTCTGCGATAACCCGTGCACTGCTCACGCCGTAGAGGGTTGATGCGGTAGCTCGTATCGCCTTGTCCAATGCTTGGGGCGTGGTACGAACCGCATAAGTACTGCTATCGTCACTCAGCCGGACCGGCACGAGGGTGGAGTGATAGGTAAACGTATCAGCCCAACTATGCGTGGTGGATACCTGGAGCCGGTCAATGATTCCGACGATACGGGATGGCGAGCCCGATCCGTCGAGGTAGATGGATTTACCCAGCGCACTCGATTCGCCGAATACGCTCTTAGCCAGTTCCTTGGTGATGATCACCACCGATGGTGTATGGCTTGCCTGCGCAGCTTCATGCAAAACGTCGCCACTGGTGAATTCCCTGCCCTCGACCAGGTGCGCGCCAAGCGTCGACAGCATGTTTTCGTCACCGTAATAGTAGACCGTTCGTGCCAGTGGGCTCGCTTGATTGGGCTCTAATGCGACGCCACCGTCGCGGCTCGAATTGAGTAACGGCAATGTGTTTACCGATGCGACCGAGGTCACCCCAGGAATCCGCCGAAGTGCGGCCATGTCTTCGACCTGCATGGCATCGAGCTGAGCGGTCTTTTTCGTCGGATCGTCGGCGGCCGGAAGTACCCACTGCTGAGTGACCCAATACAAGCCATCTTCCTGCAGTCCGGTCGGACGATCGATCCGAGAGACTCGCTGGGCGATGATGAACATGGCATTGCAGACGATGGCCAGGGTCAGCGCAATCTGCAGAGCGATAAGTATGGCGCCGGCGTACTGCCGACGCATGGCCGCAATAATGGGATGTAGTTTCATAGTCAAACTTATCTCAGTCCATCTTCAACTGGAGAGCCGGCTGCACGGCAGACGCGCGGGCTGCCGGGAAAAGACCTGCGAGTGTCGTTGCGACAACGGCTGTCAGGAGGCAAAGGCCGAGTAGGCCTGCATCGAGATGTGCCAGCGAAGCGATGTCTTTCGGTAACAACGCATGCACACCAGCGACGCCGAGCGCGGTCAGAGCCAGCCCGAATACGCCACCGGAAAGCCCTACCAACGAAGCTTCGGTGACGAACTGGAGATAGACCGAACGCTTCGTGGCGCCCAAGGCCCGACGTATGCCGACCTCACCGCGACGACGCATGAACTTGGCCAGCAATAGGCCGGTGGTATTGATGATGCAGACAGCGAGCAGGCCGATGGCGACCAACAAGGACAAGTGGGTATCGCTCGGTGCAACCTCTTCGAACTCCAACCATTCGCGCAAGCCCATCAAACGGGTGTCGGATTTCCAATGGAAACGTCCTGCCCGGTTCTGCAGATTCACGTAGTCATCGAGGTAGCCGCGAAATGCCTGCACGGCCGAAGCGTCGCGCAGCTCGACCATGTATGAGATCCAGACACAGTTGGACTGGATGAGGCCATCGAAGCCGGCGCTATTCATCGCACTGTTGCAGTTCGTGTTGCCGGTATTCTTGATGCCTGCCGTAATGGCTGTCTGGAACGGCACCAGGATATCGACCTTCTGTGTCGTGAAGCCGCCGCTGTTGTGCACATCGTAAAAACGCGGCTGCGGATTCCAGTTATCGAGCACGCCGACGACACGAAAATCCTTTCCGGCGATATTTATCGTGCGTCCCACACTGTTTTTTCCGGCAAAAAGTTCGTCGTTCAACGCCGAGCTGATGACCGCGACCGTAGCATGCTGGCGATCATCGTTATCTGACCATCCATTGCCAAAGCGCAACGGCACTTCGGCCATCGGAAAGAACTCGCTGTAAACAGCATTGCCGTCTATATTCTTGGAATGGTGATTGCTATCCGCTGGAGCGAGCGCGGGCTGGATGGGATAGATGGCCGACTGGCGCGATGCGCGATGGTCGCGCATCAAGTTCATCGCATCGAAGTAATCGAGCGCGTCAGGTGGGTCCTTGCGCGCAACGCCATTGCGCGGCCCCCACATGTCGAACAAGGGTACGAACAATTGCGACGACTTGTCGGGTACCGGATCGCCGGATACCGCGCGAAATACCGCGAAAGTGGTCACTGAAGCGGCAACCCCGAGACCAATGGCCAAGACCATGAGCAGAGTCAGCCCCCAGCTTCGTCGCAAGTTCCTGACTGCTATTCCTACGTAGTAGGCAAACATAGAACCAATACTCCCTTAAGACTTTAAGCCGTCATGCCACCAGCAGGCCATGGTTTTGATTTGCGGTTGCTGGAGGATCGAAAAATGATCACCCGGCCCGTGCCATACATCGGTATCTCGTGCGTGCTTTGCCCACTCCTCGACATACGCATTGCGTTGAGCGAGGTCGTCGTCGAGAGTGAGGTCCACATCACGCACCTGCACGAGCCGAAGTATTCCCTCGAAGACTCGCGTGGGCCGATAGCGCGCGCGTCTTGCCGCGGCGAACGTAGCCAGTGGCCCCAAGAGCAGCGAACTGGCGCTTCGTGCCGGCAACCTTCCATGCGCAACAAGCAATCCATGCAATGCAGATAGAAAAGTTTCGCGATCGGTCGACGCGTGTATCCCGGGCGATAGTGGAAGTTCTATCGCATGGATTTTTTCGAAAACGTGGACGAACTCGCCGCGGATGGCGGCCTCATCCAGCGAGAGGTTCTCCGTCCCCACAGGATCTGGAGCTTCCGAGTCGATGAGGGTGAGCGATGCCGGGTTGATACCTTCGGCCTGTAGCCGCACCGCAAGTTCGAAAGCAACGCGCCCGCCATGCGAGTGACCAACTAAGTGGAATGGGCGAGAAGCGATACGGCAAATTGCATCCAGGTGATAGGAGGCTGCGTCTTCTACCGATTCACACGGCGTCTCGCCCGGACCGATGCCCAACGGCTGTAACCCGAAGGTCGGCCGCTGGTGTCCGATTGCCGAGGCGAACGGCATGAACGAAGTAACGCTCGCTCCCGCGCCAGGTATGCAGATTACCGGCACGGCACGGCTGTGAGTGGAGTGAAGTGGAATCAACGCGTCGATCGATGTGGCAGGTGTGCGCGCCGTGACCTTGGCGTCCTGTCCTGAGGTACTCAAGCAGCAGCCTCGGCGAGCTTCGGGTGGTAGGGCTCCATCAACGACGCGAACACCGCGCGCTCACCCTTGAACGGTCGACGGCCGTGGGCGTATTGCATGTTGTCGACCCACAGGACATCGCCGGTCTGCCATGGAAAGGCAAGTGTGTTTTTTCGGAATGCATCATTTATCCGGGCAAGTTCCTCCGCGGATATCTCGCTTCCGTCGCCGAAACGAGCATGGCGAGGAAGACGGTCGAGCCCGAATAATTCAGTGAGTGCTTCCGCATGCCCCTGACCCAGGCTCGATACGTGGAAAAGATGTGCCTGGTTGAAAAAAACCCGGTCACCGGTTCCCGGATGCTCGGCGGCTCCCTGAGCACGACTTACCGTGCGCAGAAGGTCGCCGTCGAGCCATTCGGTCGAAATGCCGTTGCTGTCGCAATAATTTTGGAGTTCGCCTTTGTCGGTTGTCTGGAAAACATCTTGCCAAGGCAGATCGACTCCCTGGTGGTAATGCCTTATGTACTCGACACCCAGCTCCTGAAATTTATTCAGTAGCGCCGACCCAATGTCCCGGGTCACGTCGCGCATGCAGGCTACCGGCGTCTCGCCTCCTTCGACCGCCGGCTTCGTGCAGCAAAATGCCACCGTCAGAGGCCAGTTGTCGCTGTACGAATTTTCGTTGTGCAAGGGAATTTCAAGTTGCGCGGGATAACTGGTCGCCGTGGATACGCGATCGGTCACGACGCTGCGTGGTGTCGACCGGTAGATGTAACGCATATGATCCGAGGTCAGCCCGTCCACGAGGGCATGGAAATCGGAAACATCGTCGACACGAAAGCCGCGAAACAAAATGGCGCCATGCTCGGTCAGCCGAGATCGAAAGTTGTCGCGCTGAGGGACCACAATATCGAGTAACGATAGACGCCCCTGCGTGGGCCTGGCCAGGATCGGGCCAGTGTGTTCGGGGAAAAGCGGCGTGATATCCAACATGGGTAGGCTCCGAAATCTGTCTAAAGGCAAAGCTGTCGTGTCAGACGCGTTGAAGTGTCGATTGATCCAATCCTTCGGAGAGCGATGCACCGAGGAAAGCTAGATGAGCGGGATCGTCCATCATGCTGAGATGGTTCCCCGACACGGCGATCACCTCGATGTTCTCCCTGTGATGCTCTACCCATGCATGCGAGCTGGGATGGGTGTTCTCGACCGCTTCGAAGAAATGAATTTTCTCCGTCGTAGGCGCGGGTGCGTACTCGCTGACGGCATCGACAATGGCATGTCGAGCTTGTAGCAGCGATCGCAGCGTTTCCTCGTCGAACACTGGCAACGCACTGCCATCGGCCAGACGAATATCCTGTTGCGTATACACATAGGCGACCAGTTCGGGGAAACTCATCGCATCGGTGTGGGCGACGATCTCGGCCAAGCGCTTGCTGTCGACGAGACGGGATAGCAACGTGATGACTTCGCTGCGCGGATCGAACGGCGGTCTCGCCGTCGTGTCCGCCGAGGGGAAAGTCGTATCGATGAGACCGAGGAAGCCAACCTCGTCGCCACCGTCAGACAATTGCCTGGCCATGTCGTAGGCGATGACGCCACCCGCCGACCATCCGGCAATCCGGTAAGGGCCCGATGGCGCAACCTGCTTGATGCCGGCCACATAGGACGCGGCCATTTCCTCGACCGACGCATAGCCTGTCTGCCACGGAAGCATGCCGTCAGCTTCTATGCCATAGACAGGCACATCGACGCGAATCCACGGTGCGAGCAAGCGAACGTAGTCGATACCGCCCCCCCCCGGGTGCACCAGAAAAATCGGCGGTGCCGAGCCGGCCGTACGAATCGGCACGATATTCGTCGTGGCCGGCTTGACGATCCGGGTCCCGACAAGAATCGCGAAAGCACGCAAGGTCGGATTGGCGAACATGTCGCGCATAGCCAGCTCGATTGCAAAACGCTTGCGCACCTTGACCATCAGCTGGACCACGCTAAGCGAATGCCCGCCGAGTTCGAAGAAATGATCGTTGCGCCCGATCCGCTCGACACCCAGCAACTCCGACCAGAGACTCGCGATGGCCGTTTCGACCGCACCGCGCGGCGGCTCGTAATCGCGGTTGGCAAAGGCCCGTTCATCCGGTGCCGGTAATGCCCGACGATCGAGCTTGCCATTGCGGGTGAGCGGCCAGCGTTCCACGCTGACGAAGGCAGACGGCACCATATACTCAGGCAGGCGCGCGGCCAGGTGGTCACGTAACGACGCGGCCGAGACGGTCTGCGCGGACGCCGGAATCACATAGGCAATCAGGCGGGTGTCGCCCTGCGCATCGGCCTGGGCCAGGACGGTCGCCTCGTGAACGGCGCCGTGCTCGCTCAGGCGGGCTTCGATTTCGCCCAGTTCGATGCGGAAGCCGCGAACCTTGACCTGGTCGTCGTGACGGCCCAGGTATTGGATGCGGCCGTCCGGCAGGTAACGACCGCGGTCGCCGGTGCGGTACAGGCGGCCGGCCGCGTCCAGCGGATCGGCGATGAACCGTTCGGCGGTCAGCGCCGGACGGTCGAAGTAGCCGCGCGCCATGCCGATACCGGCCACGTAGATTTCGCCGGCCACGCCAAGCGGAACGTCCCGGCCTTGTGCATCGCGCAGGTGGACGCGCATGTTGGCCAGCGGCCGGCCGATATGCACGGGGCCGTGGGGGTCGCGGATCGCGGTAATCGTGACGTCGACCGTGCACTCGGTCGGACCGTACATGTTGTATGCCTGCAACCAGGGTGCCGTGGCCAACTGGGACCACATGGCCGCATCGATCGGCTCGCCGCCTAGCAGCACGCGACGGGGGCGGTCGCTCAGGGTGAGCAGCCCTTCGGCGAGCAGGCCACGCAGCTGCGAGGGCGTGGTATCAAAGGCATCGATCCGTTCGTCGCGCAGGAAGGCCAGCAGGGCGGGTGCGGAGACGCGCACGGCTTGCGGCAGCAACACGACGGTGTGCCCGGACAGCAACTGGCTGAAGGCCTTGATCGACATGTCGAACGAGAACGAGGCATTCCAGGCCACGCGCAAGGCGGTGTCGTCGTCGGGATAGATCGGCCCGCGGATGGCGGCCCAGAAGTTGACCACCGAACGGTGTTCGACCATCACGCCTTTGGGCTCGCCGGTGGAACCGGAGGTATAGATCACGTAGGCCAGGTGATCCGGCGTCAGTCCGTCGATGTGCAGGTCGCTCTCGGGCTCGTCTGCCCATGCGTTGGGTAGTTCGTCGAGGGCGAGTACGTGTGTCTGCGTGGCGACAACGCCGCCCAAGGCATGGCGACCGTCGGCGTCGAGCAGCAGTACCGAGGCTGCGGCATCCCCGAGAATCCGTCCCAGCCGGTCGGAGGAATAGACCGGATCGAGCGGCACGTAAGCACCGCCGGCCTTGAGCACGGCCAGCATGGCGACCGCCATGGCGACACTACGACCGGTGCAGATGGCGACCCGTCGATCCGGGCCGACGCCGAGGCGAACCAGACGATGAGCCAGCCGATTGGCCTGGGCATTGAGCGCGGCATAACTCAACGCCACGCCGTCGGCCTGGATCGCGATCGCCGCCGGTGTGCGCCGGACCTGTTGCTCGAAAAGCTCGCCCAGGCAGGCTGTCGGGAACACGCGCGCGGTCGTGTTCCATGCGGCGATAAGTGCGCGCTCGGTGGCTGGCACGATATCCAGACGGTAAGGCGAGACGACGCGATCGCCGCCCTCGATGGCCTCGGCTAGCTTCTCGAGTGCGCACTGCATATAACTGCAGATGTGCTGACCCGACAGACTCGACGATACGAGTGCCGTCAAAGCGAGGCTGTCACCGAAGTCCTCGACGGACATGGTCAACGGGTAATTGTTTCTCACCTCGTCGCTGAGCACCTTCACGCCAGCCATCGGATGCGTCGCGTTCGATATATGACCGTCGTTGAGCTCGATCGGCGCCTCGTTGTGCCGGTAGTTGAGCACCGAATTGAACAGCGGCATCGGTGCCACGACTCCGCTGCAACGCTGAGCAAGCGCGAGTGACGCGTGCTCGTGCTCGATCAGCTGGGTAAGCCGGTCGTGGGTGTCACGTGCGGCGCTGGCCAGGTCGCGCTTACCGACATCAAGGCGGAACGGCAACGTGTTGATGAATAAACCGACCGCACGGTCGATACCTTCGCCACCGAGCGAGCGACCAAACAACACTGTGCCGAATACCACGTCATCACGATGACTGGTGTTGGACAGAATATGCGCCCACGCGAGATGGCACAGGCTCGCAACGCTTACGCCGAGACGTCGTGCAGCATGCCGCAGTGCGTTGTTGAGCGATGCCGGCAATGCCTGTCGAAACTCTTCGATGCCACCACCCTGTTGTTGCACGTCAGCCAGATCGAAGGCGAGTGTCGGCTCGTGCACATCACCGAGGATGCGCGAGAAATACGCCTCGTGCGATTCGTCCGGCTCGCCAAGCCGTGCATAGGCCACCAAGTCCCGGAATGGCACGGGCATAGCCAGATCGCCGGTTCGGCCACGAAGAATCGCATGAACTTCATCACGCAGCACGTCGAGGGTGGAATGGTCACCGATGAGATGATGAAGCCGTTGGATAACCACCCACCGGTCGCCATCGGCATCGTGCGCCACGATGAAGTCGAGCAACGGCGCCTTGCCGAGATCGAGGCACTCGCGGCGCGGATCGAAGCGCTCGGCCAACTGCTCAGCCACGGGACCATCGGCCGAATCCAGCTCGATCTCTCTGACGTTGAGTTGAGCGCTGCGAAGGACAACCTGCGCAGGATGAGAAAGCCCATGCCACAGGAATGCAGTGCGCAGGATGTCGTGCCGATCGATGACATGCTGGACGGCTAGCAAGAAGCGTTGCAGCAGTTCCCGATTCGGGAACGACATTGTCGTGGTGAGAAGGTAGGGATCACCAGCGTCGGCGAGCATGTGGTGGAACAGAATGCCGTCCTGTAATGGCGATAGTGCATAGATGTCCTGGATGTTCGTCATGCCACCCGGCACATGTCGCGCGATCTGGTCGATGTCGTCCTGGTTCAGATCTATCAGCGGAAGCATGTCCGGCACGATGCGTTCGCAATCCGCCGGAATGCGTTGCGGCGGCACGACGACCGTGCCATCGCGTCCCTTGATGGCAGCGAGATCGCCGAGAACGGGTGCGGCGAAAACATCGCGCACATCCAGAGCGTATCCAAGCCGACGCAGACGATCGACCACGGTAATCGCCAAGAGCGAATGGCCACCAAGCTCGAAGAAGTGATCGCGGCGACCGACGCGAGTGACCCCGAGCAGTTCCTCCCACACGGCGGCGATCGCGCT
>NZ_JACCCA010000005.1:0-329856 GCF_013408815.1 Rhodanobacter sp. K2T2
ATCAGGGCGTGCGCCTGCGGTACCCGCGCTACTTGCAACTCGAACAGCTCGTGCAGACATCGCCCTTCGGGATACACCGCTGTGGTCGCGTTCAGATGCTCAATGACGTATCGTGATTCGCGCGCACCGAGTAGCGGTAACTGAGCGACCGGCACAGCGACGTGTGCCTGCTCCAAGCCTTCATGCAACAGACGCTCCACGCCTTCGGTGACGAAGTGGACCGAGGCACGATCCGCATGATCACCGGCAATAATCCATCGATAACACATACTTGCCAGACAGATCTGGAGCGTGAGCTCACGCCCTGTAATCAGGTTTGCCAATGGCTGTTCGTCGGCCAACGCGATGCAGATACCAACCTGCCACGGTTGCGCGCGACGCAAAGCGGCATTCGCTCGGCACAAAGGATGCCGAACGGGAAGCTCGATAAAATACGAAGCATGACCTGTCACGCATGCTCGCTCGGCTGCCGCGAGCTGCGCGAGTTCGTCCAGCGTCGACGAATAATCGACCTCGATTTCCAGCGGGACGCATTTTGCCAACGAAGCGACGAGATCGCCGGTCGACGCGTGCGATTCAACTCGCCACCCCATCTGTATGGCTGTTTCACCGGTCGCACGCGAAATGTAAGCAGCGAGCGCCGCCACAAAAACATCGACGCCGTATCCATTCCGATTACGCGCGCGCTCCGGTAAATCGCACCACGCTGTTACGTGTTGCGTCGAACCGGCTTCGTCCATCGCAAGGCCGGGAATGCGCTGCGAACGGTAGCGAGCCAATCGCGCTGCCCAAAACGGTTCGGCATCGTGGATTGAAGCAAGCGCGAAGCATGAGGTGCCGGGCGTTGCCGCGACACCTTCCGGCAAACGATCACCGGGATAAAGTCCGAACCGATGCGAAGCGGCCGAAGGATGTTCGGGCTGCAAGTCCTCACCGAGAAATCCACTCAACAGGATATCGCCGTCGCCTGTGGCGACCGTCCATCCTTCGTCCGTTACCGCGAGTAAATGCCCGGGTGGATGCCATGCACGCTCGTTCAACGACACTACCCGCGTGACGCTGATGGCGCTTTCACCGAAGGCGATACGAGGCCATGGAAACGTGTTATCGGCATGCTCATCGAGGACGACAGCTTGGAACATCGCATGCACATCCGCACGCGTCGTCCACTGAAGAAAACCGCCATCGCCTTTGCGCCTGCGCAAGGCGTACGGTGTCGTTGCCAAGACAGCGTTGACTGACGGGCACCAAATGTCGGGCAGATCGGCCACCGTCGGATCGTCGTCGTGCAGAAGACGCTCGGCCACGGCGACCATGGCATCGGCATAAGCGGCGAGCTGGGATTGTGTATGGCCGCCCGTGTCGTCGCTCAGCAGTATCTGCGAAGACATGCCATCGCCGTAATCGACCACTGCGATGCTGAGGTCGTCGAACGGCCCGATCGTCGGCGTATGCCAGACAAACTGGCAGCCCGGAAACGCCGGGCCGCAATCGAAATCCATGACATTGATCGCGGGTCCGAACCATCCGCTGCCAAGGCCGTGTTCCCTACGAATGGCCTCGCCACGATACGACTGCCGCCGCACGATACGGCGCATGCCTTGCGCCAGTTGCTGCGCAAGTGCAACGATGCCGATCGCAGGCGCGACCTGCACGCGGAGCGGCACGATATTGGATGCCATGCCAACCACGGATCGAGCCTGTCTTGAGACCCCGGCCACTGGCAGGCTGAGCTGAAGATCGTCGCAATCGACAAGTGAGCGAAGGATCGATACGACGATCGCCATCCACACGCTCGACTCAGGCACACCGTGCCGAGAGGCGACCAACTTCAGCCGCTCCTTGCCATCCCATCGGCGCTCGTAGGCAGCTCGGTCCAGCGTGTCGGTGGAGGGCCAATAGCGGCGCTGAAGTGTCGATGCGTCGAACGAACCTGCGAGATAGTCTCGCCAGAACGATGCATCGGAGCTGCGCGGCGGCGCAAATGATAGGGAGTCGGTAACCACGGCATCCGCGCGAATCGGATCTTCATGGGACGTGTTACCCGCGTCACTCCGGTGTGCTGCGTATCGCGCGCCGATATCGCGTGCGACTAACGCGACGCTACGACCATCGATAAAGAGGTGGTGATAGCACTGATACCAGACGTATCGGTTTGGAGCCCATCGCAATAACACGAAGCGTGATAGGTCGGCCGCCTCGGGCGAACGTGCTGTCGACATGTCGTGCGATATCCAGGATATCGCCTCGTCCCTGCTGGCAACTTCGAGCGTGAGCAATGGGCAGCTCGGTACAGGCAAGCCGACGATACCGACATCTTCATCAATGACCTCGACGCGAGAACGCAGCGCCGGATTAGCCGCAATAACCTGAGCCACCATGTCATTCAACAAAGACGCATCGACGAAACCCTCGACGTCTGCGTAAGCTCCGATCGAGAAAGAACGATCGGGTGTCATCAATTGGGCGACCCATAGTTCCATCTGAGCGGATGAAAGCGGTAAACGTCCAATCGACACTGAGTGGCCGGCACATCGATCCGTCGGTGCAATTACGCTCATGGTTGTTGATCTCTAATTCGAATCCATCAAAGCCTGTCTGCCCGCATAGGGCTTTCCCTTTCGATCAGATGGCTTCCGCCGGCTCTCCTCGCTCTGCGGCGGCATTGAAGTCGGTTGCTACGATGCGTCCGCTATCCAATTTGACAACGCGGTCGGCTGCGTCGAAGTAGCGGTCGTCGTGGGAGATCACGATGAGCGTCTTCCCCATGCGCTTCATCGTAGGAAGAATTGATCGATAGAAGTGATTACGAAAATGGGCGTCTTGATCAGCGGCCCATTCATCGAAGAAGTAGATCGTGCGGTCTTGAGCCTGCGTTTGCAGCAAAGCAAGACGCTTGCGTTGACCAGTCGATAGAGAAAGCTCGGAAAGCCGCCCTTGCGAGGATGAGACTTTGTCGCCAAGCATCAGAGCGTGTAACCATGCTGCGACGGTATCGTCATCGACCGAGTGACCTTGATCGTTCACTACGTCCGCGAAAAGATGAAAATCGCCGAACACGCCAGCGAAAAGTCGACGGTAAGCGGCGATATTATTTCGCACCGGCACACCGTCGATGAGTATCTGCCCAGCGGTCGGAGTAAGCAGGCCGCATAGCAAGAGAAGGAGAGTCGACTTACCTCCACCGTTGCCGCCGACCAGGAATAAGGTCTCGCCACGACGGATGGTCAAATCCAGCGGGCCGAGTTCATAACCGTCGCTGGCACTGGAAGGATGCACATAACGCACGCCTTGCAGCACAAGTTGTTCCCAGCAATCGTTGAGCAACTCCGAAGCCGAAGCCACCGGTGTAGTGATAGATGTTTCGAGAATTAAGCCCAATCGGTTTAGATGCCGTACGCTTGCCATACCCGTGGCCACTTGTTGAGCCATCTGGGTAACGAAGGCGATGGGCCCCATCAAGAACAACGCCACAACGACGAAGTGGGTAAGAACGTTGTCGGTTAAGTGAAATAGGGCGCGACCGGTATACGCAATGGCGAAGACCGAAGCATACGAGACAGTCACCGACCAAGCATTATTGAACCCGACGCGAATATGCGCAGCGACCATCGTCACTCGTGCTGCCGCAATGGCTGGCTTAAGCACCGAACCGGTGAAGTGCTCAGCGCGCGGCGAGCTCACCGACATTTCTTTCTTTCCATCGCTGATTGCGCGAAAGCAGTCGAAGACGGCCTCTTCGGATTCGCGGTGCGCATCGAAGGCTTTTCCGATTGCAGAGGAAAAGATTACAGAAGCAAAAGCAACAAGTGAGATAAACGATGCGAGCACCGCGAAAAGCAACGGCGAAATAGCAACCATGTAGCCGCAATATAAGACAACCAAAAGCGCTTGATAAGCAAGCTGAGGCACGATCAGCGCTAACGGTGCAATGCGGCCGATGTCTTCGATCAAAGATCCCAATATCGGCGATTTGTATTCCCGCAACCGCTCATATTCGACGCGGATGAATCGGCTCGACAACTCGGATCGAAGATCGGCCACCATTTCGCCGCCTAGATGAGCAAGCAGCGACTGCGATGCGAAACCCACGCAAAGCAGCCCCACTAAGCAACCCACACCGCTCAGCAGATCCATAGGCGCAACTTGCTTGACACCTACTGCGACAATCCGATTGATCAGCATCAAGAGCAAAAAAGTGAGCGCCGCATTGATCAGTGACAATACCGCACTGATGATAAGGCGTGATCGGTGTCTTACCAGAAAAGCTCCAATAAACATTGAACAATCGCTCCGTCATGTTCTTAGTCGTTCCGTGAGCACTTTATTGAAATTAATGGTCTCGAGCGATGTCCCGTCTTTGACGAACGAGGCGCCGCGAAGATGACCCAACGCTCCCATTCGGCTCAGCCTTAGAGGCGTTCAACAAAGACATCGTTATTGATTGTAAGCGAGACGCCGCTCACATCGAAGCGTCGTCCCTGCGAGGTTATCACCATATTTCTCAAATTATGTGACGTGAACGCGCAGTTCTTGAACTTTAACTTTTCTTCACACGATTACTTGAGGTCCGTGTCTGTTGCAACAATGCGAGTCGCTCGCTCAATACCGGAAAAATTACCCTCAACTACGATTTTTGATGAGCGACCACTTAGAATGTCGACGAACGTGACGCGATCATGGCTCTTTTCAACTAAAAACGTATCCCGACCAATCGCGAATACCTTGTCCCATTCGTCATCGTTTCGCTGGAGTTCGAGCTGATCACCAACACGGCGGACTCGCCAGTTTTCACTTTTGCCACCCCGGTAAGATCCAACGTACCGGTCCATAATCTCGTTGGCCACAGGAATGCGTTTCGGTTGCGCCGGCTCTATGCCAAGCGCTAGCGCGGCCAACTTCATGCTAATGTCGTTCGGCGACACTGTGCTATTCGTGGAGTTAGCGAGCACCGCTACAAACAAATTGTCGCTCGGAACACGAACCATGGAAGAGAGAAAGCCGAAGATATTTCCGTCATGGCCGACGACCTTCCGGTTTTGCCATTGCCAGATCGCCCAGCCGAACCCATAGCCTGTCGCCGTGCCGTCGTTTAGTCGTCCTGAAGTCCAAGCCTTGTTCATCAAGGTAAGAGGTATGACCTTTCCGCTCTCAAGGCTGGTATTCCAAAGAGCTAGATCGTCGACCGAAGAACGTACGCCGGCGGCAGAGTAGAGTTGAGTGGTACTTACGTATTGCGCGTCAACCAGTCGCCCAAGACGCCGGGCATACCCACGCATCGATCCCTGAACTATCTCACCGCCTTCAGCGTAGACCGTATGCTTCATGCCTAGCGGAAGAAACAGCTTAGTGCGCATGAAATCACCATATCGAAGCCCAGAAACTCGCTCGATAACAGCACCCAGCAAAACGTAATTCGAATTACTGTAATGCCACGCATCACCCGGCATGAAGTCGAGAGGAACAGCTTTAAAAAAATCAATTAAGCGGTCGAGATCCAGCTCTTTCTGCATGGTTTGTCGCCATGTGCTGAGCTCGACGAAGTTTTTCACGCCAGAGGTCTGATTTAGCAACTGCTCAATCGTAACTCGTGGACCAACCTTCGGATAATCTGGAAGGTAGGCTCGGAAGTCTTCGGAGAGAGAAATCTTGCCCTCGCTAACCAGCTTTAGGATCGCAACAGCGGTGAATTGCTTCGTGAGGGACCCTATGCAGTAAACCATAGAAGGATCCGACCGCACCTTCAGTTCGACATCGGCAAGTCCGTATGCGCGCCGAAACAATACCTTGCCGTCCTTGACGACAATTACCGATGCACCTGGCTCCGTGTCGGGAAAGTTGGCTCGTAGAAATGCGTCCATGTCGCGATGCATGGCGCGCGCCGAAGCAGTCGAAGAAACCGCGCAAATGAGCGCAAACATCCATGGTCGCCATGCGAATCTCATCCATTTTCCTGTAGGGACTTGGCAAGAACGGAGGTGTGCTTGGAATAGCCTCTCCCAAGACACCGTGGAAAAGCTTACCTGAGTAAGTATCCCCGGGCAAAGCTGGGGGCTGTAGTTGTATGAGCCGCTCGAAGCGGCTTGGACGGGGTCGCTGACGCGGCCCCTCTGGTATGGCCACCCGACGGTGGCAGGCCTACCTCAGTAATTGAAGCTGCTCCAACCGCCAATTCTCTGTCTATTGATTGCGGATGTACGCTCGGATCATCTATTTGTCTCAACCCACGGTCGAGACGAAATACCCTCGCGCCCAAAAGCTCTACCCCACGAAGTTACGCTTGCGCTGGCCGTACACTTGCGCCAGATGGATCGCGCTCTTTCCCCTGATGAAGCCCACCACCCACGACATCGTATACTTTGGTGGAATGCACAGCATCATATGTACGTGATCCAGCATCAAATGGCCTTCCTGCACGCGGCTTTCTTCTGCTCCGCCAACCGGCGAAACACCTCTCCAAGATACTTTCGAAGCTCGACGTACAACGTTCGACGACGACATTTCGACATGAACACCCCGTGATACAGGCACTCCTATTGCGTGTGGTTTAAGCTTTCGTACTCGTCCATCGGTGATTCTCCTCTCGTGTGCTTGGCGGCTCACGAATCGGAGTTTCTCCGATCGTCAAACTTCTACTGCCTACCCGGCAGAGCCGGCGGAACTCCCGATTGGTTTAACACTTATCCTCAGCCATGAAAATTGCTCGACCTGCGTAGAACCGGCTCCGGATCTGGCTTGCACACCATCAATGCAAGCGCCAAGCGCGGCACCATCTCACACAGACAGAACCGGCGGTTGAAGCGGTAGGCGGCTTCAGCCAGATAGCGCCGCGCGTATTTGCCCTGGCGGATAGCGTGGTGGCTCCCGCTGATGGCGCGCTTGACGTTGCCCAGCAGCACGTTTACCCAACGCGCGCCGCGTACCTCGCAGGCGGCGCGTCCGCCGGCGGTCTCCAGTACGGTGCGGGCATGTCCGGCATCGACAAAGCGGCGAAAGCAACGCAAGCCGTCACTGAAGACCTCGGCGTCGGGCGCCGGATGACGTGCCCGCCAGTCCTTGATGCTGTCATCGTCGAAGCTACGTACCGGCTCGATGACGGCATGTACCGGATGCTCCAGACCGACATCGGTCTCTACGGCAATCAGGAACACCTGTTTGTTCTCCGAGCCGCGACCCGGCTTGCCACCGTTGCGCTCGCCGCACAGATAGGCGTCGTCGATCTGCACAAAGCCGGACAACTGGCGCGATGCCTCGCGCTCAGTCATCGACTGCATGATCTTTTACTTGATGCGCCAGGCCGCCTTGTAGTTCACACCCAGATGCCGCATCAGCTCCGGCGTCGCCATGTTGGTCTTGGTCGCGGTCAGCAGGTGGAGGGCCAGCATCCAGGTATGCAGCGGCAGCTTGGTCGCCTGGAAGATCGCGCCGCTGAGCAGGGTGGTCTGGTGCCGGTAAACGCGGTGCTGGTAGTAGACCTGCAGGCCGCGGTGAAACCGACAACGCCGGCGCTCGTTGCAGACCAGGCAGCGGAAGCCGCGGTCAGCGCGCCCGATACAGTGCGCGATAGCACTTCGTTTCGGTGCCGTATTGCGTGAACTCCACCATCGACAGGCCCGGTTGGAACTGCACAAGATTCATGGCGATGGCGCTCAACCTCCATCTCGAAGATAGCGGTATCGTCCGCTGCTGCTGTCGCAATTCACGCGACGGACGGCTGAGGGCCGAGGCTAATCAGGAAAGTTCAAAGAAGGACTTTAGTCTTCAGTTATAACAAACAGAGTAAATTGTACGTTGCCAGCGCAAACAACGTCATCAACTGGACCCTGTTGTAGCTCAGCTAAGGGAAGCGCTCTCGCGCTGCTATACTATCCAAACCTTTTGTGACGCCGCGCCGATCTATCGCGAAGCAAAAATCCAATGACTATTGATGCTGTTTCGGGTATGCGCCGCGTTGCCTTCGAAAATTTCCCGGTAAGTATTCCACCAGCTTTTGTGCTGCCATTTGACGCAACGCATACGGAAGCCAACTTTGACGAATATGGAATTGCCTGCCCACTTTCAGTTCTACGAAGTTTACCCAAACGTCAGGCGGAGTACTTGGCTGGCCGTCGCGCTGCAATAGCCGCACTCCGTGAGCAGGGGTCAAGTGCGCTTGATCTACCCATCGGCCAAAGACGCGCTCCAGCATGGCCGCCTGGCTATACCGGGAGCATTTCCCATACCTCGAGTATCGCGGTTGCCGTGGCGATGCGCACCTGTAGAGTGCAAGGGGTAGGCATCGACATTGAGCACATTGTTACGCCTGCAGAGCTCGAAGCTCTCCTCGCAACGGCGATTGACGCAACTGAGCTAGCACCGCTGACAACAATCGCTAGAAGATTAGGCTGGGCATTCGCGCTCACATTAGCCTTTTCCGCTAAAGAGAGTTTCTATAAGGCCACAGCTGCTACAGTCGGTCGATTTTTCGATTTCAGCGCAGTAAGGATCGTTGACTGCGGAATCGGGGGCAGCGAACTTAAAGTAGAAGTGACGCAGCCACTTGCCGAGAATATACCAAGCGGCATGAAATTCGCCGTGGGTTACGTGCAAATGGACCAATACACGATCCTGACTAGTTGCGCGTGGTGATTGCCATGATCTTATTCCCCCTGGATCAGTCTTTAGACGAAGATAGTTGCCATGATTAGGGTTCTACCCCGAAATCACGGACGGTTGTAAAAGGGTGGAAAACTTCAAATCCTGCCTGGCGGTCCTTCCCCGCATTCTTGGGTTATGGAAGCGCTCGATGTATTCGAACACATCCGCTCTTGGGGTATCGAGTGTTGGATAGGTCATGCGATAAATCCGTTCGCGCTGGAGCAGGCCGAAGAAGCCCTCGCAAGCAGCGTTATCGCCGCAGTGGCCAACCGCGCTCATCGAGCACACCAGCGCGTTGGCCAGCAAATACTTCCGATAATCACCGCTTCTGAACTGACTACCTCTATCCGAATGCAGGATCACCGGTTCGTTTTGCTGTCGCTGCCATACAGCCGTCTGTACGACCCGGATCACCATCTGCCGATCTTGCCGATGGTGCATCGACCAACCCACCACCCGATGGTCGAACAAGTCCAAGACGACGCATAGATAAAGCTTGCCTTCCCCGGTTTTAATCTCGTTGATGTCCGTGACCCATTTGGTTTCCGGCTCCAATGCGGTGAAGTCCCGTTCCAGCCGGTTGCGCACGCCTGGCAGTGTGAGTGCCGGCCCTGCTCGCATTCCCCCGACGCTTCGGGCGCGGCCAACACTGCAAGCCATCAGCGGCCATCAACCGAGCCACGCGGTTCAGGCCGACCCGCCGACCTTCATCGGCCAGGTCTTCCTGCATCCGGCCGGCACCCAACGCGCCTCGGCCGTCTTCGTGCAGCTCACACATACGCCCCAGCAAACGTGCATTGTCGAGCTGGCCGGCGCGAGGCAGGCGCCGGCTCCATTCGTAATACCGCTGGCCGATACCCGCAGGCAACGGCACATCAGCCGGATCGGTAACTCATCGCGGTAACGTTCGATCACCCGATATCTCAGGATGATCCCTTGGCAAAGAACGTCGCCGCTTCGCGCAAAAAATCTCGTTCCTTCTTCACTCGCGTCAGCTCGCGCTTCAAACGCGCCAGCTCCTCATCCCGTGGCGTGCCCGTGCTGGCAACGCTTCCAGCGCGTCAACAGGTTGTCCCGGATCCCCAGCTCACGAGCCCCCCCCCCCCCCCTGGGCACAACCGACGCCCGGTTGGCTCGCTTGTTCAAGCGCACCACGCTTGAACTCCACACTGAACTTTCTTCGCTTCGACATGAACACTCCTATCGGCCTTCATCGGCCTTCTCGTAAGTGTCAGTGAAATCGGGGGTGAACCCGATATTTCCTCACATCTCATTGGGCTTTGAAGGGCGAGCTTTTTGACGCACCGCTTCTATCGCGTGCTCTGGGACTGCAGTGCAGCTAGCGTGGCTCGGTCAAGAGCCTCCGAAACCTTACGCTGTGACGTCTCGTCGAACTGGATGAGGAAAAGATCAGCCACGGTTGACTCATAGATCTTCCACATGCGCTTGCGTAGGGATCGCCCAGCGTCCGTGATCGTGACATAGGCCGCACGCCCATCCTCGGGCGACCTTGCGCGCGTTACAAGCCCCTCATGTTCTAGGCGATCAACCAGGCGAGTGAGGTTGTAACGCTCAATAACTAGCGCGTCGGCAAGCTCGTGCATGCGACGTGTGCCGCCCTTGCCGCTTTCCACTCCCCACAGTGCGTCATACCACGCGTAGGCGGGCAAGCTCGCCTCGGCCAGTCGACGCTCAATTTCCCGAATCAACGCGCGATGCGAGCGCACAAAAGAAAACCAGAGATCCGGCTCCTTGCTAGCCATATGCAGTGCCTCCCGTACCTGATGAGTTGCAATCGCAATTATATCGCGGCATGATCGTGCAGTATCGATTGCACTTGCAATCGTATGCCGCATTCCTTTGGACCCTTGCTGCCCTACCGTCGCCTCGCGGTCAGGCCCATCTTGTTATTCGGAGATATCCATGAATCAACCTTTCGTGCAGCCCGACATTGATCCGGAGGAAACTCGCGAATGGGTCGAGGCACTCGAGGCTGTGACAAAAACGGATGGGCGGGCTCGCGCGCATTACTTAATGGACCAGTTAAGCGACTACGACGTCAGCCGCCATGGTGATCTTCATGGCAGGGCAACGACGGCGTACGTGAATACGATTGCACGGGAACGGCAACCCGATTATCCAGGTGACCTCGCTGTCGAGCGCCGACTCAATGCTTACATTCGCTGGAATGCGATGGTGGTGGTGCTGCGGGCCGGCAAGCATTCCAACGTCGGCGGCCATATCGCCACCTATCAATCTGCCGCCGTACTTTATGACGTGGGATTCGATCATTTTTTCCGCGGTCGCACCGATACATTTGACGGCGACATGGTGTATGTCCAGGGCCACTCCGCACCGGGCATCTATGGCCGGGCGTTTGTCGAAGGCCGCTTTAACGACGCAGTGATGGACAACTTCCGACGCGAAACGACGGCCGCAGGATTGTCCTCCTATCCGCATCCACGCCTGATGCCCGACTTCTGGCAATTTCCCACCGTGTCCATGGGACTGGGGCCGCTGACCGCAGCCTACCAGGCTCGTTATATGCGCTACTTGGAGTATCGCGGCCTGAAGAAGCACCAAGGCCGCAAGGTCTGGGCCTTCGTCGGTGATGGCGAAATGGATCAACCTGAATCGCTCGCAGCAATTTCCGTCGCCGGCCGTGAACGACTCGACAATCTAATCTTTGTCGTCAATTGCAATCTGCAGCGCCTTGACGGCCCGGTGCGCGGCAATAGCAAGGTAATCCAAGAGTTGGAAGGAACCTTCCATGCGGCCGGCTGGAACGTCATCAAGGTCATCTGGGGCGGCGGATGGGATGCCCTCTTAGCGAAGGATACGAGCGGCCTTCTTCGACAACGCATGATGGAATGCGTTGACGGCGAGTACCAGACGTTCAAGTCCCAGAATGGCGCCTATGTCCGCGAGCATTTTTTCGGCAAGTACCCTGAATTGCTTCAACTGGTCGCTGACATGTCCGACGACGACATTTGGAAGCTCACGCGCGGCGGCCACGACCCTGTGAAGGTTTATGCCGCTTATTCACAGGCAATGAGTATCAGCGGGCGTCCCACCGTGATCCTGGCCAAGACCGTGAAGGGCTTTGGCATGGGTGAGGCAGGCGAGGGTCAGAACATCAATCACCAGTTGAAGAAGATGAGCATGGACGCGGTGCGAGCCTTCCGTGACCGCTTCGCCCTTCCTATCACCGATGCACAACTGGAAGAGATGCCTTATCTAAGGCCTGCAGCGGACAGCGAAGAGGCACGTTATTTCGCGAAGCGGCGAAGCGCCCTAGGCGGCCAGTTACCTGCACGCTTGCATGAGACACCTTCACTGCCTATTCCGGCGCTATCGACTTTCGACAGCCTCTTGAAGGGAAGCGGCGAGCGCGGGCAGTCCACCACCATGGCGTTTGTACGCATCCTCAGTACGCTGCTGAAAGACCCTAATCTTGGCAAGCTCATAATCCCTATCGTTCCGGATGAATCGCGCACTTTCGGCATGGAGGGGTTATTCCGCCAGATTGGTATCCACTCTTATCTGGGACAGCTTTACACCCCGCAGGATGCGGGACAGCTGAGCTATTACAAGGAAGCCAAGGATGGGCAGATTCTTCAAGAAGGCATCAACGAATCGGGCGCCATTTCGTCATGGATCGCGGCAGGAACGTCTTACAGCAATCATGCTCTAACCACGATTCCGTTCTACATCTTCTATTCGATGTTCGGATTGCAGCGCGTAGGCGATCTGGCATGGGCGGCCGCCGATGCTAGGACGCGCGGCTTCCTGCTAGGCGCGACGTCTGGGCGAACGACCCTAATGGGCGAGGGCTTGCAGCATGATGACGGCCATAGCCACGTGCTGTCGTCAGTCATTCCCAGCTGTATCTCGTACGACCCTACATTTGCTTACGAACTTGCCGTCATCGTGCAGGATGGCATGCGCCGCATGTTCGTGCAGCAGGAAGACATCTACTACTACATCACGATCCTCAACGAGAACTACCCCCACCCGGCTATGCCGGATGGCGTGGAAGACGGCATTCTCAAGGGACTCTATCTGCTGCGCGAAGGTAGCAACGCATCGAAGAAAACACCGCGAGTGCAGCTAATGGGTAGCGGCGCCATCCTCAACGAGGTGTTGGCGGCAGCCGATCTCCTTGCGAATAACTACGGGGTTCTGAGCGATATCTGGAGTGCGACCAGTCTCACTGAGGTTCGTCGCGATGGCTTGGCCGCAGAGCGCTGGAACATGCTCCACCCGGAAGCCGAGCCACGCGTTCCCTACGTGCAGACATGCCTTGCTGGCCACCCGGGGCCAGTGATTGTAGCTACCGACTACATGAAGATCGTGAGTGACCAGATCCGCCCTTTCATCCATGGCCGCCGTTTCGTTGCGCTGGGCACGGATGGCTTCGGCCGCTCTGATACACGGTCGTCTCTGCGAACCTTCTTCGAAGTTGATCGGCACTTCGTGGCCTTGGCAGCGCTAAAGGCTCTCGCGGATGACGGACAGCTGCCTCGCTCCCTTGTCGCAAATGCCATCCAAGCGTTCGGCATCGACCCCGAAAAGACCGATCCAGCAGCAGCATGATGCGGGTCGCGGTGATGACCCGACACACGCGCCGATGCATGCAGCGCGACAACTGAGAAATGTATGGATAACTTGAAAGAGTTGCGCGTGCCGGACCTTGGCGGCGCACACGATGTCCCCGTCATCGAATGGCTCGTCAAAGTCGGCGATCGCGTCGCGATCGATCAGGGCGTAATCACGCTCGAGTCGGACAAGGCCATCATAGAAGTGCCCTCGTCCGCTGCAGGTATCGTCAGGGAGCTGAAGGCGCGCCTAGGCGACACCCTTTCCGAAGGCAACTTGATCGCACTGATCGAAATGAAAGACGCCACTGCGGACATCGCGACACCGCTCACTGATTCGATGCAATCCCGGGCAGCAGACGACATACCCTTGATCAAGCGTGTTGCGGTTGCCATCGCAGAGCCGGCCGAAGAGCCATGCATCGACAATAATGAGGCCGGTTCGAGATCGGAGCCCACTTTCGACTCGCCCGGCGACGCGCCATATGCCAGTCCCGCTGTGCGCCAATTGGCCCGCGTACTTGGCGTGGCGTTGTCTCAAGTCAAAGGCAGCGGGCGCAAGGGTCGCATAGTGCGCGGCGACCTGGAGACCCATGCCCAAACTACGTTGCCCGTCGATGACAGACGCGTTGGGACTGCAGGCTCAGATGCACGCGGAGGGCCAAATCTTCTGCCCTGGCCAAGCATCGACTTTGCCAAGTTTGGCGCTGTCGAAACGCAACCGCTCAGCCATGTCCAGAGAGTATCTGGAGCTAATGTTTCCCGAAACTGGATGGTCGTCCCGCATGTCACCCAGTACGACCAAGCCGAAATCACAGAGCTCGAAGCATTCCGCGCACAACTCAATCGGGAGACGGACAAGGATGGCGCCAAAGTCACCATGCTGGCGTTCCTAATCAAGGCATCGGTCGTCCTTCTCAAGCGCTTTCCGCGCTTCAATGCGTCGCTCGACGAGAGCGGCGAAGTATTAATCCTAAAGAGGTACTGCCACATCGGATTTGCAGTCGACACGCCACGGGGAGTGGTCATACCGGTGATACGTGATGCTGATAAAAAAGGTATCCGCGAAATCGCGTGTCAAATAGCGTCGCTCGCCACCAACGCGCGTGATGGGAAACTCGACCCTGCCGACATGCAGGGCGGATGTTTCTCGATCAGCTCACTGGGCGGTATCGGCGGTAACGCATTCACGCCTATCGTGAACGTCCCAGAGGTTGCGATCCTCGGCGTTTCCAATTCGTCTATCCAGCCTGTATGGGATGGCGCCGCTTTTCAGCCGCGCCTTCTGATTCCTCTCTCACTGTCCTATGACCATCGCGTCATTGATGGTGCAGCTGCTGCGCGCTTCACCACTGAACTTGCAAAGTTACTCGGCGACTTTCGCCGCGCGCTGCTGTGAGGACACATGGTGGCGTCATGCCCATAGAAAAGTGGCTCCCTAAAACCCACAAAAGAACTAAACCAATGACAATGCAGCTGTATGGATTCTGGCGTTCGAATGCCGCATTCCGCGTCCGCGTCGCGCTCGCGCTTAAGAAACTTCCCTTTGAGGAAATCGAAGTGGATATCTTGTCCGGCCGACAATTCGACGCCGAGTATGCCGAGGTGAACGCGGAACACGTCGTGCCTACCTTAGTGCATGAGGGACATCGCATTTTCCAGTCGATGGCGATCATGGAGTATCTCGATGATATCCAGCCGGAGCCGCGACTGCTTCCAGTCGATACAAAAGAGCGTGCTTATGCACGAGCGCTCGCGCTCGTGTCGGTGGCCGATGCGCACCCACTGGTCGTGCCGCGCATCCGCAAGCAACTAGGCGTGGCATTCGGTGCCGACGCGGCAGCTATCGAGTCTTGGTGCCGTCATTGGGCGGCGGAAGGATTGGCAACCTACGAACGACTACTCAGCCGACGCCCGGTTGCGCCATTCGCGCTTGGGGGCGCGCCAACCATCGCTGACATCTGCATCGTGGGCCAGGTGATCACCGCCGAACTCTATCAACTCGACGTTACGCCCTTTCCGATGGTCGCGTCGTTAACCAAACGCTGCTTTGAACTCCGTGCATTCGCCGATGCACATCCATTTAAGCAGGCGGGCTACAGAACCTGACGCGGGCTTAGGTGGGTCACATCGCGTCTGCATCGGGCAACTTCAGTACACACTTGCCTCCACGAACTAGGCCAGTGAGTCCGCGCCATGGTCTAGAGAAGCGCCTTGAGGGCAAGCGCCGGCTTTCATTCGTCTCCTTGTCATTTCACTCAAATCAGGTCTTTTAGTAGCACTGGTTTGATCTTGTGATCGACCCATCTCGACACACGAAACTTTGCCTATTCCACTCTAGATCGAGGCTCCGCCTCTAACGAGTTGTTAGGCCGGCCCAATAACCCGCTTTTCTTTTAAAACCCGCTTCGCCTCCTAAGAGCTCGCGAGATTTGGAAGGACTATTGCTTACTCCGAATCCCGTTGTTGCCTAGGACGTTCTAGTTGTTGGTCGAGCGCATGATGAATAATGAGAGGCTTAGCTTGAGGCGCAAACGATTCGACCGAAGGCCAGATGCCTGCTTGAGCAACGACGACGCTCCGACCGTTAAATGTCACTGCAGGCGAATCTTACAACTTGTAGCCAAGCGCAACCGCCTCACTCAAACGGCTCAAAACCTTTCATCATCTGCGCCGGCGAGGATACGATAGATGGGAAGCCCATCAGGTGAGGCTTGCATCAGACAACTTCCTTACTCGTCGGTAATACATGTTAGCCATATAGCGGCCACGCTCTGGTTCTCGGCCTGCAGCGGAGCCATAGTTTGTGGTTGCGCAGAGACATTACCGAGTGCTGCAGGGGCGCCAGATCGCGTCAGTGCAAACGTGGTGCCTCGGCCTAATAGTTGACTCCGTCTTCCTTTCGACGCTCGAATTCCGAAAGGCGTTTTTTTATGTCTGATCACAAAGCAGCACAAGTTAAAACGAATGGCATTGCTGATTAGCTAGTTCTGAACCTACCTTGATAGTCGCGCGGCGAGAGCCCTGTCTTACGCTTGAACAATTGGCGGAAAGTGCTGATGTCAGCATAGCCAACCTTTTGGCAAACGCCGTCGACACTGAAACTTCCGGTTTCCAGAAGTCGTTTCGCAACCTCGATACGTAATATTTGTAGGTATTCAAGCGGCCCGATTCCCATGGCCTGTTTGAACCGACGGTTGAGCGTGCGCTCACTGACTGAGAGATGTGCTGCCAGATCGGGCAAGTGGAATCCTTGATCAAGTGTCGCCTCCATTTTTTGCTGAGCCTTCGCCACCAGCCTGTCATGGTGGCCGTGCTCTTCAAGCAACGTTGCGTAAGATGCCTGCGAGATACGATTGGTTTCAATCAGCAGCGTCTTCGCGGTGGTGGCCGCAAGGTCAGCACTTACAAGCTTGGCGACCAGCCGGATGGCGAGGTTCAGATAGGATGTGACTCCCGCGCCGGACAAGATGCGATCTTGCTCAGTCAGGATTTCGCTGGCGCGAAGTTCGACCCTGGGATAGCGCCGCGCGAAGTCATTCGCTTTTGCCCAGTGGGTCGTCGCGCGGCGCTCATTAAGGAGGCCGGCCTCGGCAAGCAGATAATTGCCGGTGCAGTAGGACGCCAGAATGGCGCCCGCTTCATGCTGGCGTTGAAGCGCCTTGGAGAGCGCCGCCATTTGATCGCGCCGTGCTATGAAAGCATCCATGTCCATGACGAAGGGCGCCGTCACCAGCACGGCGTCTGCTTGCAGGCGAGGGTTGATCTTGCGGTCAACTTCTATGCTCTGTCCTGAAGCAGATCGGATTGAATTGCCATCGAGGGATTCGATCGACCACCTCAACTTTTGCAGAGGCACCTTTCCTGAGGCCGCTTCCCGAGCAATCAAGCTATTGGCAGCGGTGAAGACATCAATCGGCCCGGCTACACCCGAGGCAAGAATGCCCTCATAGACCCATATTCGTATGATCACGCTGAATGTCTGAATTTCCTTTAATAATGGCGATACTGCCACTGCCTTAATTTTGACGCAAGGGCGATATTCCTTGCATCAACTTTTCCCGGAAGGACATCGCCATGCCAATGATTGACCTAACCATCCCCGAGGGCGCCCTCACCTCTGAAGCCGAAGCGAAACTGATAAAGGAAATCACCAACATTCTCATCAGTGCGGAAGGCTTTGACCCCGCCAACGAATTGGTGCAGAGCGTCTCCGTTGCCTTCGTTCAACGGCCCTCGGCTACTTTCGTTGGAGGGGCTCCCGCCCCAAAGCCGTGGTATCGACTTACAACAAGTGTTCCAGAGGGCAAGTACACCCAAGAGGCCATTCTCACTCTGGTCAAGGAAGTTACCGAAGCCTTTGCTCGAGCCGAGGGCGCAAGCTTTGAGGATGTCGGATCAAGACTCTGGGTATTCCCAGTTGAAGTGCCTGATGGAACATGGGGCGTGAACGGCGCAATAAGCCGTATCGCGGAGATTCAAGCGCTCCTCGCGCGCAAGGGCGACGAGGCGATCGGTCCAGCGTTGCTAGCCCGTCGACGCCGCGCTAAAGCGCTGGAAATCCTCGAAGCGGCAGCCGATGCCGTCCGGCGTGAATCGTAGTGGCGAATCACAAGCCGACAATAAAGAGCCGCTTGCTTTACTGCACACCAGGCGATGACGAAGCCTGGCCAATAGCAGCACAAGCAAGCCGGCTTGAGGTGCGTCGAGGACACTGGCCAGCCAAAGCGGGCCTTAGGCCTCTTCCATCAGTCGCAGGGAAAGGACGCCACCACTATTGAACACAATAGGTGCGCCAAGGGCTGAGTTGCCCTTGGCGTACGCTTGTACTCCTCAGCTCACTAGCGACTTGCGGGCGTCAAGTATCATGCTTCTTGTAGCCTGCCATCAGGCGAGCCCAAGGTCGTCATAAACCGCTGGTCTAGTTCACCCGCGAACGGAATGTGGAGCCACGCTGCAACGTGCTGTCGTGCTTCACGCAACAGCTGTGAATACTTGGCGGCGCTGTTGATTTCTAACCCTAGTCTCCGCAACCTCCTCATCTTGAGATCTACGGGCTCGTTGCCGGGCGAGTATTCGTACCTGAGCGCTAAAGCCGAAAATCGACCGTGAGGCTGGATTTCCAGTGAGCGCACGGCCTGCTCGACCTCTGCGGCTATGCTACAAACGGACGGTGTATTCGTTTGCTCCGATTTAATCGCCGCCAAATATTCACACGCCCACGCGCTTAAACGTGTTTCAAGTTCGCCTTTTCGTCTCATCCATACTCCGATATTGGTCAATCAACAGCGTTAAATGCAGGTTCGACTCACACCCTCACGATCAGGGAGCATTCGTGTACTGAATTCCATTCGTTCCTGCACTGGAACATGCCTTTTGCCGAGAGGGCTTGACGAATGCCAGTTCTAATTCGAGCGTCAGATGGCAGTCGTAAACCGTTCGCAACCGCCATTCGTCAGTGACTAGGCACCTTCACTACTACGACGGCACCGGCACTAGCGCAGACAACGAGCAGCGTGCCGATCATCTGTAGTCCAGTCATGGGCTGATGCAGCACAACGAAACCCGCCAGTGCGCCAATAGCCGGCTCGAGACTCATTAATACGCCGAACGATGAAGCAGTCATTCTGCGCAAGGCGATCATCTCGAGCCAATAAGGCAACAGCGGCACCAGCATGGCGAGCCCCGCCGTAGCCGCGACACCGGCAGGCGTTAGACGCCCTATGCCTTGGCTTAAGCCAAATGGCGCCACCAGGACAGCTGCGACAAGCAGTGAAGTGGATAAACCCTCCATTCCTTGAAACGCAGCTCCTACTTTTTTCATCAGCACGATGTAGCTTCCCCAGCCAAGCGCTGCACCGCACGCTAGGAGCACGCCGACAGGCTCGCCGCTCCATCCAGACTTGTCGTGCGCAAGCAACAAAACCCCCGAAAGTGCCAACAACGGCCAGAGCAAAGCCCGCGCTTGGCGAACACTGAAGGTCGCAACACAAAGAGGACCCAGAAAATCGATCGCAACCGCCAGCCCAAGCGGAATTCGTTGGATGGCAGCAAAGAAGCAAAGGGTCATGCATGCCATTGCGGCGCCCAATGCGCCCGCCGCGCGCCAGTGTGAACCCGTATAGCTGCGCAGCGGCGGCCGTACGATGAGTACTAGGGCCAGCGCGGCCCAGCAAAGCCTTAGCCACGTTGTCATGACTGAGCCGTACGCGCTCATCACAGGAGCCGATAACGCTGCTCCGAACTGCACGCTGGACATCGACAGCAACGTTAGAACGACGGGGAATCTACGCACGGACGTTTGTACTAAGTTGACTACACCGCTTCGCGTTGTGGGCTCGGTGGTTATATCGACTGGAGGTATAGGGTTTTCTTGCATGGATATTTCCTGGGGTCTTAGTCGGAGAGCCGCATCTTGTTAAGTCAAGTTCGACGTGGATACATCAGCAAGAGGCGAGCGGCGCCCTAATTACCGTCGTGCTTTGATACTCGATATCTAAAGCGACATTCGATTGGATCCTCAGGTATCGCCCTGAACGGTTACTCGTTTTTCACTGGGAAGGAAAAGAGAGAGCACTGCGGCTGCGATGAGCAATACAACGTTGCACGCGATTGCGGCACTGAATGCATGCGCATAGCCCGCCAAGTCTTTCCGCGCGCCCAAAGCGCTGTAGAACACCCCACCGACGATGGCAACCCCGAGCGCCGCGCCAATCTGAAGCGTCGTCATCACGATCCCCGAAGCGAGGCCCGCGTGGCGCGGAATGACATCGCCAATAATTGCCTTGATGACGCTCGGCATCACCACGCCGTACCCTAGTCCCGCGCACGCCAACCCTTCCTCCAGCCCGATCACTAACTGATAGTTGACGCAAACCATGACGATCCCGAAGCCCACAATCTGGAGGGCGAATCCAAGCGTCAGCGCGTAATTACCAAAGCGCCGCATGACATGGGACGATATCGTGGAGCTTAGAAAGAAACCGACGGCGAACGGCAGTGTTGCAAGACCAGCCTGCAGAGGTGATTTTTGCAGTCCGCCTTGTAGATACACCGAGAAGGTCAGGTAGAACGCTGACAGCATATAAAAAAGCAGTCCCATGACGATGCCGATTGCGAATCGCGGATTCCGGAATAGCGATAGTTCGACAAGCGGATCGAGATCTTGAGCAGATAACCGAGCTTCGTATCGGATAAAAGTAATGAACGCCAGAGCTGACAGAAGCACCACTCCCCCCATCCATCCTGGCCAATCGACCTCTCGTCCCTCGATCAACGGATAGACGAGGCACCCGAGCGCTACGGACAATAAAACCACGCCCCTGATATCCAGCTTTTTTGCGTGCTCAGGCAAGTTTTCTTGAAGAAAAAAAATGCCTCCAAAAAAGGCGATGAGGCCGATCGGTACGTTCACCAAAAAGATCGCCTGCCACGCCAATCCAAAGGGATGCGCGGACACCAGAATGCCTCCTAAGACTTGGCCGCAAATATTGGCCAATCCAAATGTGGCGGCATACATCCCTATTGCGCGCTCCTGCTCACCGTCAGAGAAAAGCACGCGAATTGATGCAAGCACCTGCGGCGCCATCATGGCCGCCATTAACGCTTGCAGGATGCGCCCTACCACTAGCATGAGTGGAGACGCCGCCAGGCCGCACAGCAGGGACGCCACGGTAAATCCGGCCACCCCGGCTACGAACATCCTTTTGCGTCCGAACAAGTCGCCAAAGCGCCCGCCGGTAATCAGCATGACGGCATAAGTCGCCGCATAAGCGGATATAACAAACTGGACTTCGCCCGACGACGCGCGCAGGTCGCTGCGGATCGACGGCAATGCAAGATTGACGATGGTGAAGTCGAGGATCGGTAGGAATGCCCCTGTCAAAAGGACGGCTAAAGCCAGCCATCTTTGAGCGTTTAGTTCTCCTTTTGAAGCTGCCTGGTCACTGATTTGTCTGGTTGGAAACGGGCGCATACGTACTCCGGAATTGGCCGACAGACGCTCCAGCGCTGACACCTTTAAAAGAGAGTCGAGCGTTATCGCCAGGGTGGTGTTGACCGGATACTGATGCTGGTTCATCATAATTTACAGATATGAGTTGATATTTGAGTCATAACATCTAAGGATGGTTGAGCAATGGCAAGCCTCGACGTCGACGCCGTTCAAGCATTCGTCCTAGTCGCTGATCTGGGCAGTTTTACCCTGGCGGCACATGCGATCGGAACGTCCCAAGCGGCCGTTAGCGTGAAGGTGAAACGCCTCGAAGATCGATTGGGATTTCGATTGCTGGATCGAACTCCGAGGAAGGTGCAACTGTCCGCACAGGGCTTGGGCTTTCTCAATCCGGCGAGAAACTTCATTGCCGCGCACGAGTTGGCGATCGGCGGACTGTCCAGTAATCCCCGAAGACTGGTCGTTGGAATAAGCGACCAGGTTGCGGGACCCCGATTGCCCGCGTTGCTGGCCAAGCTGGGTACCTATGATCCAGCGCTCGTCATCGAAGTTCATATCGACTCCTCGCAATGCCTGATGCAAGCCTTCGATAAAAAAACACTCGATGCGGCGATAGTGCGGCGCGAAGACGACAGACGCGATGGAGAAGAACTGACGCGAGAGCGGATTGGGTGGTTTGCATCGGCTGATTGGGAGCATTGCGAGGCGAGTCCTCTGCGACTTGCGTCGCTGTCTATGGGATGCGGAGTTCGTGGAAGCGCAACTCAAGCCTTAGACAAAGCTGGCATTGCCTGGACTGAGGTGTTTATCGGTGGCGGCATGGCTGCAATTGGCGCTGCGGTTTCTGCCGGATTGGCTATCGCAGCGCTCGCCCACAGCGTCGCCCCCATTGGCACCGTCGAGGTCGGTCGTCGATACAATTTGCCTCCGTTGCCAGACTCGGATGTTGTGCTTCATTCCACGACGACGGATGCGGCGTTTCGAGGAGCGTTACGAACCTTGGCGGCCTATTTCAGGGGCAGCAATGTCGTCGGTTCGAGCGATGAAAAATCGAGTTGAATCAACTAAAGACCTCCAGTTGGTATAGCTAAATTGCTCTAGACGACATTCGCGTCCGACGGCTGCACCATGCAAATTGAAAACCGGCCAATTGAGCAGTGGCGACATCGCGAACTGCATCTGTCAGCGCAGCCTACTTGCGGTCCAACGCGCTCATGCCGCCCGAAAGTTCACGCCGCCGGATCGGTGACCTGGCCTATCACTACGGTTTAAACAGCAATCGCGACTCAAGTAGGAATTCGACCGCGCGCCGAGCGAAATTTGTGAATCCGCCAGGAGCGCGTAACGCCTCACGCAACGGCACACCGACGCTGACTACAGCGGCTGGATCGCGGTCGTGATCAGGCAAAGGCTGCCTCCGCGGCGGAAGTATCCTCGAAGATTCGGTAGTGACGGATCAGGCCGCTATTGATCTGCGCAACAACCGTGAACTCGCTCTTGAAGGTTCTTCCCGTCTTGCGCACGCGATGTTGCATAAAGCCGTACGCGAATACGTAATCTTCGGCCTCAGCCCATTTCTTGATCTCGAAGATCTCGGTCTCGAACTGTTCGGCGAGGGTGCTAAGCAGCCGCTCAACACCGGACTTACCGACGAATCGTCCGTAGATCGGCAAATGGGTCGGACCCTGCGGCTCGAACACCGTCGCGTCGTCGATAACGGCAAGCGCGCCCGGTACGTCGCGGGCACCGACCTTCGAGAAGAACTGTTGCAGCGGATTTGGGCCCATACAAACCTCCGTGAATGATGAAAGGCGAAGCAGGATTATCAAAACCAGTTTTCGCCGCGATGCCGATATATCGTTGCCAAGTTGCTATGACTTCAGCAGCGCGAGCTTGTCGTTGACGTCAGACAAGCGTGACGCTCGGCCGGGTTTCGACATAGTTGAGTTCAGCGCGAGGAACGTCTGCGGGCTGGCCGGCATCGCGCAGGAAGATAAGATTGCGCCAACGGGAGACTCGCCGCGACATACACCGCAGTCGATGTGTTAGTCCGGGTCGGTGACGAGAAATTTCGCACTCTCGTGAAGGCCATCTACCGGACGCACCTCGACGCGATCGATGTAACGACACAGGGTGCAGTTTTCGCTAACGACGTGTTCCATCGAAGTACTCTTTAATATCGTCTAGATAATGAAAGGCATTCCAACGACTGAAGGGCTAAAAAAGAGGCAACGCTATGTAGGCGCAAAATTGGAGTCTTCAACGACGACGACATGGTGTTCGAGATATTCAGGCTTTTCGATGAGAAAGCGGCCATCCACTTTGTGGTAACGAGCACGCTCTACGTCGTTGACGGCAAAGGCCAAGATAGCTTCCATGGAGCGCCACCAACTCAATGTCGAGACTTCGGTCGATCCATCTCCACAGTCACGCAGCAACATCTGGCAGCCAGCATTGCCGGGCGTATATAGATAGTCCTCTAAACCGGTGCCCTTGATGTAACTGAGATATTTGTCTCGATCCTCCGTCCTTATTTGTGACGACCAGCGACGTAGAATCAGAGGCTCCAACTTCGCCATCAATCATCTCCTCAGTTAACTAGAATGGGGATGCGGCGGGATCGAAGACCGGCGGAGGACCCACTCCCTGACCGAACCATGAAAGCTAGCGATTGCCAATCACGATGAACTGGCATCCAAGCCGAATCCCAGAAGCGAACACCGCATTGAGTATTTTCCATCGAGCAGGATCTCTACAGTGATTCTTGCGAAGTTAGCGGTCTGCGTTTCGGACGGACGGCCGCAGTCTTTAACATCGCGGCCGGCTAGATGCTCCTACCGCCGATGGATTTCTATCCATGTTGCTTCTACTTTCGATCTAAACAACATCTCAAGTTGAACGCGCGGTCTCACTCCTTCGCAAATGAAGAATCGGATAGGGACGGCCATCGCTATCGTGGGGCGATCTACCGATCTCGGTGAAACCATGACGTTGATAGAACCGAAGCGCGTTTGGGTTCTGCTCGTTAACATCGGCTGAGACGACGGGGTGAATGCCGTTCGCATGCACCAGTAGCCGGCTTCCTATGCCCCTGCGGTGCTGATCGGGGTCTATGAAAAGCGCCTCCAGGTGGGAGCCTTCCGTCAGAATAAAGCCGAGCACATTGTCCTGATGATCAACGGCTAACCAAAGCGGCGCCAGAGGCAAAAAACCCCGCACTTCTACTTCAATAGCAGATCTGTCCAATGGGGCAAGAAAACCGTGCGTAGCATCTACTGCCTTCCGCCAGATTTCGATGACCCTATCAAAGTCGTCGAGTCTGGATCTTCGGATCATTCGGTTGCTTCTTCCTTTTTGTTTAAAAAATCTGCCGAAAATCGGATGTTCGTGCTTCGACAGGAGAGAGGTTTTTGAGAAAACCTCTTGATGCGCCTGCTGATGACGTGCGCGTCATCGCATCCACACCGGATTCGGCAGGATGGCAGTGTTATGGATGAGCCAAGTTAGAACCTTCAGCCACGACGATGTGATGCTCCACGTACTCAGGCTTTTCAACAAGAAAACGGTCATCCAGAGGGTAATAGCGAGCTCGATTGACTTCGCTACCAGCAAAGGCGCGAATGGATTCCATGGAGCGCCACCAGCTCAACGTAGTGACTTCAGTCAGCCCATCGCCACAATCACGCAACAACATTTGGCAACCTAGGTTGCCTTTCGTGCCGAGATAGTCTTCCAAACCGGTACCCTTGATGTATCTAACGTATTCGTCTCGATCTTCCGTCCTGATTCGTGACGACCAGCGACGTAGAATCGTCGGCTCTGCTTGATCCATTTTCGATCTCCTTAGCCTGCCCTTAGATGCATACGTCGTAACCAGTATCGATAAAAGACACTGCTTCAGATCGGGCACTTGCGGTTCACTCGGCTATCACTGACTTCAAGGTCTCAGCAATTTTTTACACGCCCGGACGCTCGCAGCGATATTTGCGAGGCTACTTTACCGCTAACACAACAAATGTCAATCTAATAATTAGAGTGACTAAGAACATCGTACGTCTGGACGCAAAGGTTTAGAGGTTTGCGAACGATTGGACATCCATCGGACGGTCGAAGGGTTGCCGTCGGCTCGGCGCAGTGTGTAGACCAGTAGTCAGAGCGGCGCAATGCAGGCGCGACGCAATAATTCTTCCGACGCGGAGGGCTCCGCGTCGCCATTCTCATCGCTGTCGGTAACGCCTAACCAGGCCTTTAACGAATCTCAGCAATAACTCGGCATCTATCGAAGCAATCGTTCGCCCGAGACGAACACGCCGAACGATCAACTAAAGACAAAGCCCACATCGAGTTGACGATGATGCGCAATCTTCGGATAGGAATCTCTCAATGCTCGCCCGCGAGCGACGTGTCGAACGCGTCACGCTACCAGTCGATCATGGCCAGCTCGCCGGTTACTTTCAGCGCCATATCCACATCGATCTGCGGTAACCGACCCAAAGCGGGAATTGCATGAGACTTCACGCATTCCCTTCGGATCACATGGTGTTGCGTTGCCACGATTTTTTCCGCTTCGTCAAGAACTCAGCTTACAGACCCACTATTTCCTGTCGATATTTTGCGCACACCTCACTAACTGCCTCCGGGACATGCGGAACCGGTAGCGCTGCCATAGCGCGAAAAAATGCATCGTGGCGCGACGGCGCAGAGACCAGGAGTAACCGCGCGACATCTCCCTTTCGGTTGACAAAACCATGAACATCTCCGCGTGCAACGGTAACTCTGTCGCCTGGGCGCAGCGTACGGGTAGCACGCATCAGAGTGAAATCTAATTCGCCATCAATCAGAGTAAATATCTTTTCTTCATCAAGTGACTTATGGAGGGGCGCACCGCCGTTTTGATGGATGGAGATGTCCATGACCGTGACGGGACTAGCCTGCCCTCCACTAATCAAATGAGCAATCATGTTGGAGAAACTTACAGTTTCCGCACGCAGGCAAAATTCAGATTGCATGATCGATAGAGCTCCGCGTTGTTCTGGTCCTTAATTGAACCCAGGAGCAACTATCTTCGCCGCGTCGCGATTGATAGAAAAGACCATTAAAATTGGCAGGACTTGCCAGTGGAACAGACAATGGATCTTAACTGCTGTTTGGCCTTCGTCGCGGTTGTCGAGTGCGAGTCTTTTTCCGGGGCCGCACGCAAGCTGCAGATCCCTCGGTCTACGGTCGGCGCACGCGTCGCCGCTCTCGAGACGCGGCTGGGAACACGCCTGCTGCGGCGCACGACTCGTCAGATATCGTTGACGGATGATGGAAGAAGCTATTTCGAAGAGGTTGCACCTGCTATTCGCGCTCTCAGCGAGGCAGAAGAAAGGGCAGTGCATTCAGGAAATACCCTGACTGGATCAATACGCATCAGCGTGCCGCTCGACTTTCCATTCGCGGTCTTGAGCCATGCAATCACGTCTTTCCGGGAGTTACACCCGGGCTTACAGTTCGATGTGCTCGTTGACGACAACGTGAGTGATTTCATCGCCGACAATATCGATCTTGCCATACGCGGCAGGCATCCAGGCAACGATAATTATGTAGCACGGAAAATCGCGATTCTTCGATTTGGAATATTCGCTAGCCCCGCCTTCATGCGTCGGAGTGAGGAGGCGGTCCATGACGATGCGGGATTTGATTTCCGCTTTGCGTTTGATCGTCATTTCGATGCGTCCGTACTCTCGCATTCCGCCTCCTCACCATTTTCAAGGCGCATTCCCAGTGTCACTGCAAACTGCTTTGCTCTACTAAAACAGCTGGCAATTGATGGTGCTGGGGCCGCTCTCTTGCCGGTTCACATGTGCGATGGGGAGATACAACAGGGGCGACTGATCAAAATTGATACGGATCAGCGTCTTTCGGCAGAAACTGGATTGTTTATTGTGTATCCGTCGCGGAAAGACCTCAGCTCCAAGGTGAGGAAGTTTTCGGATTATCTTGTCAGCGTACTGGAGATCAGCGGCTTGGACCGGACAACTAACCAACTTGCAGAGGAGTGAGGAGCTGTTCTGCTCGCGGTATGCACTGCAGCATCACGCGACTAGATCTGGCGCACCGCTACACGTTCGAGCAGGCGATGCGCCCGCAAGTTGCTCACGACACGTACATTCCGCAGTCATGCGTCGAGCCCAATGCCATCGCGAGGCACTCAACCAGAACGTATAGAGTTTTCGCGTGCAGCGCATCGCCTTATCCGACCTACGCGTTACGGTGGCCAATGGCTAATGCATTACTGCGCACTGACTCATCTGTGCTCGATATCGCACATAAGCGCCAACTGCAGGTGCTGCTCCGACCCATTTCCGCCATTCGCGAGCGTCTTTAATTGGATAGTGAGCTATCACGCTGGACTCGATCGAAGGGTTAAAACAGTTCCTACAACTACGCTCGGTTGACTTTACAGAAAAAGCAGCCCCGCTTTGCATTGTGAAGGTGTATGTACGCTACGAGCTTGTCGCCGAGCAGTCGTCCGATCTCGGCACGTACATCGATCCCTTCGCAAACTGATGCGTCGATAATCATGTGCGCGGCATCATAAGCGCGTACTGATAGGAGTCGGGTCGTGACATATTCTGTCAGCTCGCCGATGTCCAACATGCGTTGTTTGACTCCACGTCGCACAAAGATTGGGCCCGACGCGTGGTAAGGCGTGATGACAGGTTGGTGAACAAATGGCAGCAGTAACAATTCATCGCCTTCTTTGGCGTCCTGAAGGCTTACGCGGCAAGGAAAACCTGGGTTTCTAGTGGCAACGTGGCGTTCCGCACCGATATGAGAAAGCTGTTCGTCTGATAGCTCAAAAAGCGGCTCGAACGAAGTGTGGTCGATGCCGATCAATTGGAAGGAGTGCACGGTATTTCTCACAGTCGTTAAGGTCGACGCATGTTGCCGCGCATTCGAATAGAATGCTCGCCGTTTTCGGACATGGAATTACGATTTGCGGTACGTGTTTGCCGCTGTCGACCGGCCGCCGCTCATGAAATCGACATACACGACTCTAAACTCGTTCGGCGGCGATCAGATCGGGATGACCTTCGACATTTCCGTCGTACCACTCCACCCTAGCTCCGCATACAAGCCACGACCCATTTCTGTTGCATGCAGAATGGCAAACTGAATCCCGCGCTTTCCAAATTCGGCGTCCGCCAGCTGCATCAGCTCGCGGGCCAATCCCCGACTCCTGTATCCAGGTTCAACATAAACATTGAGGACATAGCCGCGTTTACTCGTCGTGGGGTGCGAGGGATGCGGAGGCCAGTCAATAAGCATCAGACCGATACCGGCAACTGGCTGACCCTTATCGCAAACAACAAAGCCAAAATATGAGTGATCAATAAGACGCGGCCGCAGCCAGTCCCGGAAATGCCCAGTCATAGTCTGCAGAACGTCCCCCGTACGACCAGCGTCGCGAAACATTTCTTCACGATGCCGACAGACAAGTTCAATATCGTTTTCCGAAAGCTCACGGATTTCCATTCAATGCCCCTTTTTATTCGCCCATAGGCGCCTACCAGTGTCGGGCTAACGTATTGCCATCGCAGACGCATCCGCGGCGATTATCGTCGTACTGGCCCGGTTCCCGACCTGTCTTGCGCGCCAATTGTCCGCGATCTAGGCGGCTGCACCGAACGTCTCAAAATGGCCGCTTCCAGCCGGCGACCTCCCCGCTGGACGTCGACGGTCCGATCATGGTGGATGGTTTTTGTTGACCAGCTAAATCGGCGTGCACGCTTGCAAGCTAAAATTTCTAGCTATCTATAGCGTTGGTGCATCGCGCTCTGCGACTGCCGAGTATTTCAAATATCGCTCACAAATAGTGAAGCCGAATGGTCGCGACAAGTGCAGAGGTCACGGCGCATCAAGATTTACTATTCGGTGCCGGCAAGGGACTTACCTTCTGTCTTGTGAATTCCTAGCCGTGCAGACAGATCTTCGGTGATGGCACGCATAATGTCCGGAGTGTCACGGTCTATTCCATATACGAAACCCGGAAAGTCGAGCGGCTTTTGCAGGGCCCAAATCGCTTCGTGCTGGTCTGGGGAAAATATTTGGGCGGGCGACCCCACTGCAACCCAGCCAATGGGAACGGTGGATCCGGCTGCCAGATGGCTGCGCAAATGCACCGTGCCATTGATTCTGATTTCAGACCCCTGCCCTATGAAAGCGCCATGAAAAACGGCGGCGCCTGTTGCGATAAAAACTTCGCTACCAATTTCCGCGCCGACGACATGACTGTTGGGTCCGATCATGCAGTGATTTCCAATCGTGCAGCTATGACGGCCGGTGGCGCGAACGACGGCGTTCTCTAAAATAATGCAGTGATGACCAATCCGCAGCGATCCACCGCTTTCTGCGACTAGTCGAGCACCATGCATAACTCGGCTGCCCGGACCGATCGTTACGTCTCCGCAGACGGTGGCATCAGGTGCAATCCATGCGTCGGGATCGATGGAAGGCGAACGCTCCTCGTATGACGTTACCATTTTTCCATTTCCTATTTTTCGATTTCCGCCGCTCGCCCGCCAACCGGGCAGTGATCGTTTGCACAAAGATCATGTTCGCAGAGGCGGCACATGCTGCGAGCGTGGGCGCGCGAGGTGGTCGCTGCGGCCAAGATCCGATCAAGCTTCTCTTCGAATTCTTCACGCTCGCCCGACGTGAGCACCGAAAGCAGCTCATCGAGAGCCGCCATCCGCCTTGCCTGTAGCCGCTTCGCTCTCGCATGTCCCGCCTTGGTTAGAGAAAGCGGAGTTATTCGACCAGCTGGTACGCCGCGCGTGATAAGTCCTTGCCGCTCGAGGCCGTCAATCAAGCGCACCGCAGTCGGCTGACTAATGCCGACTACGTCGGCAAGCCCAGTGGTGGTCAATGCTGATTTGAAATGCAACATGGACAGCACCGCTGCAGCACTCGGAGACAAGCTCTCCAATGCGAGTTCTGTTCGATCGTGAATTTCTGCGCCGAGCGCGCCAAGTTTGTTAGCAACCAACATATGCATAGGCTATGCATTATTGATCATGCTGTAAATGGGTTCTGCCACTGGCTTGAATTTCTTGGCCAAAAATTAGGAGATTTCACACTGGGGAGCGAAATCTCCTATGTCGGATCAACCGACTAAATTTGTATCTGGCGGGCAGCAGTGGCAGTGCGCAGAGCCGTAGTTATGCCTCGCACAGACAAGTGAATTACCCATTGGACTAATCACTTGTTTGTAACTTGATTGCCTGCAAAAGCTGTAGACCTACTTCGTAAACAGCTCTTCCCGCGACGAGCACATCCGCCATGGTGATGATGAATCAATACGAGTGGCTCGCCGCTCCCAGAGCCCGCTGTGGGCGCCTCACTGACGCATGCCAATGGCTAGGCGGTTGAATGCGCTCATAAGCGCGATAGCAAAGCTGAGGTCGGCCATTTCCGTATCACTGAAATGGGCCTTGACTGCATCAAAATCTTTGTCGGGTGCATGGGTTTGAGCCACGTTTACTAACGATTCCGTCCACTCTAGTGCCGCGCGCTCACGCTCGTCGAAGTGCGAGCTCGCGTGCCAGCCCGCTAGAGCATCCAGCTTGGCATCCGGTACTCCCGCCGCACGAAGAGACTTCGTATGCATTTCTAGGCAATAGGCACAGCCATTGATCTGCGAAATTCGCAGATAGACGAGCTCAACCAGCGTTTTGCCAAGACTACTTTTATTCAAGGCTTTTTTGGTGGCGCTTAACCCTTGATAGGCTTCTGGAGAAAGGGTTTGATAGGACAAACGGGGGTTGCTCATGGTGGGGCTCCGGTAGAAAAGGAAGTGAAAAACAGCGAGTGCAGTGCGTTGCATGCTTGCGCTAATGCTTCGGCCGTTGGGGATGACCCCGGCAGGTATACGAACTGCACGTTGTGGATGCCTATGACCGAGAGGACATGGCGAAGATAAGGCGTCAAGAAGTCGGGCTGCGTAGAGCCTTCACCGGCACACTGACTGCCCGATCGCAGAAGAACCAGGGCCGGACGATCACGCAGCAGCCCAACCTTGCCGTCCTGGCCGACCGTGAAGCTGCGGCCCCTGCGCAATACCAGATCGATCCAGAGCTTCAGCGTCGCAGGTACGGTGAAGTTGTGCAGCGGAGTGCAGATAAGCAATCCATCGCTAGATTCCAGCTCGCTAATCAAGCTTTCGGATAGTGCAAAGGCCGGATCATCAGGCTGGGCCGATGCGGTGATGGCCCGGGCGTAACGCGCCGAAGGCATCGCGAGCGGGTCCAATGCCAAATTACGGGTTATGACCCGCACGCCATGATGCTGAGATTCGAGAGGGGCGAGTGCTCTCAGCACCAGCCCCGCGCTCAACGAATCCTGGGCGTGGGGGCTGCATTCCAGAAAGAGAATACGCTTCATTGTTCGCCCGCACTTCTCAGAGCTTTTGGCTGAAATGCAGCCCTTTGGACAGCAGTCCTTGGCGGAAATAGAAACGTTGCGCCAACGCGTTGCCCAGAGCCGTGTCGAGAACCAGGTGCGCGCAGCTCTGCAGCGTTGCTTCATTGCGCAGTGCCTCGATCAACTTGCCACCAACGCCATGGCGTTGTGCATTCGCGGCTGTCACCAAGTCGTCGACATAAAGGAACTTCCCGTACAGCAAGTTTTCCTGAACGCGATACCCCGCCAGGCCCATCAGATGGCCGTCTTGCCATGCAACAAGGAGCCGATAACCCTGCTGTGACTGACGGCGCACTTGCTGTACGAATGCATCGGCATCAGTGAGATGAGGTCGCAACTCGCGCATGACGTTGAAGCAGGTCAAGTAATCCTGCGAGGAGTCGTCGATATGACTTAGTCGGAGGGTATTCATGTCGTTTTTCTATTGATGGAGCCGGTACTTTAGAAAAGACTTGTCCTAGCATATAGGTCCAAGAAATGACTATATGACTAGGACATTTGGATGAACTCGCAGTCGCTGAAGCCGAGACGAGAACAAGATGCGCCTATCTACCTGCAGCTTTATCGGCGCTACCGGGACGCAATCGCTGATGGCAAGCTCCGTCCCGGCGATCGGGTGCCGTCCGTTCGCAGCCTCGCCAGCGAACTCAACCTGGCACGTGGCACGGTCGAGTTGGCCTATCAGACCCTGACCAGCGAAGGCTATTTCCTTACACGTGGACCTGCAGGTACGTTCGTGTCGCCTCGATTGGAAAGTCTCGGCGAATCCCGGCATAAGTCAGCAATAAGACGATCTGCCACCAAGGCCAAACCCCAGCCGCACTCGTTGGTCGCCGAACCGCTACCCTTCCAACTTGGCTTGCCTGCCCTGGATGCTTTTCCCCACAAGACCTGGGCGCGCCTAGCTGGCCGCGGGCTGCGGAACCTCCGTTCTGCGGCCATGGCCTACCCCGATCCAACTGGATATGAACCGCTTAGGCGAGCTATCGCTATTTACCTAGGCATCTCGCGCGGCATTGAGTGCTCGCACGAAGAGGTTTTCGTCACTATCGGCTACCGGGGCGCGTTGGACTTGGTTTGTCGTACGTTACTGCAAGCCGGGGATATAGGCTGGCACGAAGACCCAGGCTACATTTTCGCCCGCCAATTCCTGGAGAGCGCAGGTATGTGCCTAGAGCCGGTGCCCGTGGATGAGGAAGGCTTAAACGTAGATATAGGACAGCGGCGCGCACCCCACGCGCGCTTCGTCGTAGTAACCCCCACTCACCAAAGTCCAACTGGCGTCGCCCTATCCTTACCGCGACGGCTAGCACTACTCGAGTGGGCGAGAGACCGAAGGGCTTGGATAGTCGAGGACGATTACGACAGCGAATTCCGCTACCACGGTCGACCGCTGCCCGCCTTGAAAAGCCTGGATCGCGATGGACGCGTTCTTTATACAGGTACCTTTAGCAAGGTGCTGTTTCCTGGCCTTCGCCTAGCGTATTTGGTCGTTCCAAAGTCGCAAGTTGGACGGTTTACAGCAAAGGCGAATCAGCTTCCCGGTCCAGGCTCGATCCTGCCGCAAGCTACGGTAGCCGACTTCATGGAGCAGGGCCACTTTGCCCGGCATCTGCGCAAAATGCGCTTGCTGTACGCGACGCGACGCGGCTATTTAGTCGATGCGCTAACGCAGGCATTCGGATCGCATCTGCAAGTTCAGCCTCAGGCCGGCGGCATTCATGTGCTCGCTAATCTGACCTCCCGTCGGGACGACAAGGCGCTGGCCTACGCGGCACAGTCCCGTGGCTTGGCTGTCCAGGCCCTAAGCGATTGGCAAACGCACAAGACACCTCAGAAGGGCCTATTGATGGGTTTCACTAATATTAGCGAGCCTGAGATGGCGAGGACGTTGACCCGTCAGCTGATGAAGGCGACCGAAAAAAATTGAAGGCATTGGTACTAACCACAGCATTAAATTCGGAAGATGACGGCAGCCGCGGTGGGATATGGAATATTTCTCTCGTCGCTTTGCCGAGAGGTCCAACGGTGATTAGTCGCGCAGTGTTTCGACCGTCCTAATATTTTCTGGCATTGATTCATGAACTCGAAAGAAAAGTCACCACCGACAAACCGGATGTCAATCACATTGGTAACCTACGACAAGGAACCATTCTTGACGGACAGCGACCGCCTAATCGCGACAGAACTCGTCCGCCTCGGGTGTGCCGTCCGTATCGCGCGGTGGACCGACCCGGACATAGATTGGACGATGTCGGCATGCACCGTTCTGCGGTCGCCTTGGGACGCGTACCTACAACCAGAAAAGTTTTTGGGATGGTTGGCTCTGGTCGAGCAGAAAACCACCGTAGTCAACGCGCCTGAACTCTTGCGATGGAATTTCGATAAGCGCTACTTGCTCGCTATTGAAGACAATGGTGTACCGATCATCTCCACGCACTACTGGGAACGAGGACAAGCCATCTCTGATTGGACTGCCCCGTGGGACGAGGTCGTCGTCAAGCCAGTTATCGGCGCAAGCTCAATCGGCGTAGGACGGTTCCGGTTGCCTGAGCAACGGCTCCAAATGGAGCAGCACGCAGCGGTCCTTTTAATGAGTACCGGAGTCCTACTACAGCGCTACGAATCAAGCGTGAGTACCGCGATGGAGAGATCGCTAGTTTTCATTGCGGGCACCTACTCACATGCTGTTCGACGCATACCTTTCAATTTGGGGGCAACCCCAGACACGGACGATTTCGATCACGAGGCAAGCGTCGAGGAGATAGAGTTTGCCAAACAGGCACTCGCTGCGGCTGCGGCTGATGCCGAGACCGTACCTTACGCTCGCGTTGATCTATTACCGACCAGCCACGGCTTGGTTATCATGGAACTCGAGCTTATCGACCCGGCGCTCTTCCTGACGCGACGTCCAGCTGCGGCTGCGGAACTCGCTTCCGCTCTTATCAAACACGCTCGTTAACGCAGGTATCGTTGGCTGCCTGGCATGTTCGAGTCATCGCCGCGAAGAAGTAACAAAGTTATGGTGATCAGTTTTCGGGCCGGGTCCAGCCATAGGCTCGCTCGACTGTCGCAACGACCACACGATACCAGTCGTACCAAATCGCGCGCCCTTGCTCCCGGATGCGCGTATGGTCGGGGTCGTCTCGCCAAGCCTGCGCGGCGACCTGACTACTCCACCAACTCACAGTGATACCTAAGCCCTGCTCATCTCGAGAGGAATCGATGCCCAGATAACCATCCCGGGCAGCCGCGGCATCGGCCATCGCAAGAGCCGCTTCTTCGTAGCCCTCTGCATCAGCGGAACTTCGCCCAGAAATAAAGATTACAGCTATCGAATCAGGTGGTGGGGTAATCACGGCATTGATTCCAGATGATCTAACAAAGACGAGGAATTGAAGTAAAGAAAAGTGGCCAACGATCCGAATCTTTAGGCCGGAGGAAAGATTCTATTTTTTGCGATGTAATTCTGCGTTCGTGATATCACTACTTTGGAGTCGAGATCGGATCGTCCCGGGCCTCTGATCCGATTCAGAGCTTTCGCGTTTGTTACTATGCGTAAACAGCAGCTTCTCTTGCTTCACTACATCAGCCATGACAGCGTTGTTCATGCGGTCAGCGTCAGTCGATTTGTTTGACGCTCGGTGGTGCAAGGCGCCATTTCATGAGTTCGTCGGCCCCCGGCCCAAGCTGAATTTTCACGCCACTCGGACTCACCGCTTTACCCGTATCGGGAAAGACGGTTGCAAGTTTCACATGCCGGCCCGACCGAGCATCGACAAAGCAAAGAGGAGGATCGTTGCCGATCTCAGACGACCACTTATCTCCGACTTGCACCATCGCCTGCATCACGAGACCCAAGTCCCAGCCCTTGGCAGTGAGTAGATACTCATAACGATCGGGGCGCGACTGATAGCAGCGGCGCTCTATCAATTTGCTTTTCTCCAGTGCCTTGAGGCGATCAGACAGCGTTGCATTTGTGATCCCTGTCGATCGCTTGAGGTCATCGAAGCGACTCAGGCCAAGAAACAGATCGCGGACGATCAGCGCACCCCAGCGATCGCCCAGCGCCGAGAGCACCGTAGCAATGGAGCACACCATTCCTTCAAAGCCATTCGACCGCATGTTTCCTCCGTTCGAACCGCCAATTAGCGCTTCGGTTTACCGTGACCGGGATATATCTCCGGATCGCATCTTAACCGCCTCTTGGCAACTCCAATAATAAGAGTTACTGTGCGAACTGTCGAGACCGTTGAGAGATCAGGATGACTAAAGCCAAACGAACTGCCGTTGTTACAGGCGCTTCATCGGGGATCGGTGCAGCTTACGCCGACCGCCTCGCCGCTCGTGGATACGATCTCGTGTTGGTCGCACGTCGGGGCGATAGATTGGAACGTCTCGCAGAAACTTTGAGCCACGCATATGGCAACGCCATTGAGACAGCCATCGCCGACTTGGCGAATGAGCATGACTTGGCTGCCATCGACGCTATCGTCGCGGATGCGCCGAATATAGACCTACTCGTCAACTGCGCTGGAATGGGTGCTCTCGGACCTGGTGTCGTGGTCGATCCATCAAAAGTGGATGTCATGCTGAAGGTCAATGTTCTAGCGCTTACGCGTCTGTCCCTGACGGCAGCGCGTCGCTTCGCCAATGTTAGGTGTGGAACAATCATTAATATCGGCTCGATCGTGGCAGTCATGCCAGTACCCGGTGCTGGCAGTTATTCAGGTTCTAAAGCCTATGTCCTGAACTTTAGCCGTTCGCTACAGGCAGAGGTGGCGAGTAGCAACGTCAAAGTACAGGTCGTTATGCCAGGCCCCGTTCGTTCCGAATTTTTCGGCGACACGCCGGCACCGTTTCCCGATCAACTTTTTATGACGGCCGAGACGCTAGTAGACACCGCGCTCAAAGCGCTAGATCAGGAAGAGATGGTTTGCTTTCCTACGCTGCATGACATTGCCGCGTGGGAGCATCTCGAAGGGGCTCGTAGCAATCTCGTGAAAGCCGTCACTCAGACCGGAATGCCGGCTGAGCGTTACCAGCTCCGATCGTAACCCCAAACCCTATTTTCCTAAGCCTTACGAATCAGGAGATTCTAGATGCCACTCTGGAAAATTTACCATCCCGAAGATGCCTTCACCAACGACGAGAAATCGGCGATCGCAGAGCAAGCTACCGTTCTTTACCAGAGCTTTCTGCCTCGCTTTTATGTCAACGTAATGTTCGTGCCATTGCCGGAGTCGACTTTTTATATTGGTGGAGCACCAGCGAGTGATTTTGTACGGGTGACGATCGACCACATTGCCGCGCAGATAACGGATGCCGAGATGCAGACGGCGTTCTTGAACGCGGTAGCTAAAATACTTTCCCCTTATGTCGCCGATCGCGGGCTTAGGTGGGAAATGCACATTGACGAAACGCCATTTGCGCTTTGGACAATCCAGGGCCTCAAGCCGCCTGTACCAGGAACACCCACGGCGAAGAAGTGGCAATCTGAAAACCGGCCATCGCCGTACTCTTCATAAAGAAGAATCGCTGGAAAGCCACGGCTCTTGCGCTTGAAATAGTGCGGTGCTCGGGATTCACAAAGACTTAAGTCGGATGAGATTCAGCGTCGTTTTTTTCCGCGAAATCTACGATCTATAACGGGTCATTAGGCACTCCGACGACCAGTCCATGCGAGTGCTTGTAGAAGCCTAGAACAGTAACGAAAGACATTTTCGATCGAGGAGTTGGCGTTGGAAGTACATCGCATCGCGGCGTTCACGCGAGACGGCAAGGGGGGAAATCCAGCGGGTGTAGTCGTATGCGAGGTTCTTCCGGATGTCGAACGTATGCAGCTGATCGCAGCCGGCTTGGGTTACTCGGAAACAGTCTTCGCCGCTCCCTCTCCGGAGGGCTACCGTGTTCGCTACTTTGCACCGCAAGTCGAGGTGCCGTTCTGTGGTCACGCCACCATCGCGCTCGGCGCCACCCTTGCACGTCGTGAAGGGAGCGGGTCGTTTGTGCTGCAGTCAAACGCCGGTATTGTCCGGGTGGAGGGAAGGTTTGAATCGGGAAACATGAGCGCAACGCTCCACTCTCCGCCTACCCATAGCGAACCGGCTTCCGCCGAGCTCTTAGAGGCTTCGCTCAAGCTTTTTTCCCTGTCCAATTCCAATCTTGATGCTCAGCTCCCCACTGCCATCATCGAAGCCGGTGCTCGCCATCTTCTAATCCCACTTTGGGACTACGGGCAGCTCGTGGGAATGAATTACGATTTGCAGGTCGGGGCAGACGTGATGCGCCAGTGGGACCTCACAACGATCTGCCTGGTGTTCCGGGCGTCCGCTAGTCGGTTCCGTTCTCGAAATGCATTCGCGGCAGGTGGCATTTATGAAGATCCTGCCACAGGTGCCGCTGCGGCAGCGCTGGTCGCTTATCTCCAGAAACTCGGCCACCGAGAATCCGATCATATTGAAATTCTCCAAGGCGAGGAAATGGGCGTGCCGTGCTTGCTGTACGCGCAAGCGCCGGTCTTAGCAGGGGGCAGCGCTCTCGTTTACGGAAGGGCCCGCGACATTTAAAGCACTTGGCGCCGACTTCGTTAAAGCTTCGCTCCGTGCGATCACAAAACACAATAAAGGCGAAAATGATGACATCGACTTTACGTATCTTGGGGCGACGCGCATCCATAAACGTCAGGAAGGTGCTGTGGACACTTGACGAAATTGATCGCGATTATCAGTTTGAAGCCTGGGAGGATGTGCTATCTCCCACACGAATCGTCGAGCTGCACGCGCTCAACCCTAATGCCCAGTTCCCGATCCTTGTCGATACGTCCGGGCCACTGTGGGAATCCAATACGATTTGCCGCTACATCGTTGGCGAAGCAGGCCGCGAAGACCTGTTGCCCATCACACCCCGTGGCCGGGCAAACGTCGAGTGCTGGATGGATTGGCAAGCGACCGACCTTAACGATTCATGGCGATATGCTTTTCTGGCATTGCAGCGCCGCAGACCAGGCTATACAGATACGGGCTCCATCGCAGCCAGCATCGAAGCGTGGAATAGCAAGATGGCAATTCTTGACGCCCAGCTTGAAAAGACAGGCGCGTTTGCTGCCGGAGACAGTTTCACCCTGGCGGACATCGTGCTCGGAGTTTCGATTCACCGATGGCTTGGCACGAAAATCAAACGCCCCGACTTACCCAGCGTCGCGGCCTATTACGAGCGGCTCAGAGCCCGGCCTCACTTTCGAACCCACGCCAACGAGGAACTGATTTGAAAGTTTCAGGTCCCGCGTAAGCGGTACACCCAGGACAATCCTGCCGGTGAACATGTTTTATCCGCGAAGCCCAGCCGGCTATCGCGGCAGCCAGGTTATTCGGTTGAGTGAAATTAAACGCCCTCCAAATGTCGCGCAACAAGTGCGTCTTTACTCGTAAAGCCGACAACTAGCGCGGAGCCAGGCGAAAATTGACAATTATGCGACGGGTACGAGCAGACCGTTCTCAACACCCAGCTGCTCTTTCAGGCCAACCCATCCTTTCTCCGTAACACGAACCGCACGCGATAATTTAGAACGCCGCAGCCAACCATTTGCGCATAGCAAGCTCATGAATTGCACACCCAACGGGCCGGCAAGGTGGTGCTCCCGCTCGGTCCAATCGAGACACTGTCGAGCGAGGCCGCGACGGTTTGGCTTGAGTGCCATGACGTCCAGACCCATGCTAAAAAACCATTCGACGCCAGCTGGCGTGACTTCGTATCGATTGTCTGCTGAGACAAGAAGAAATCCACGCGATTGTAGGCCGCGGGTTATGGCGACGCCGATGCGCCCGGCCAAATGATCGTAGCAGCAGCGCGCGAACTGAAGCCTTTGCGCTTCCTTACTAGGTGGCTTACTCCGCGTAGCTTCTGTCACGGCGATGATAGAGAGATTTTCCAGCGCGGAAGCAACGTGAGAGCCACCCAACCGGTAGTAACGGTGTCGGCCCTGCGCTTCGACCATCAACAGGCCGCCCGCAAGGAGTTTGCTCAAATGCGAACTGGCTGTCTGCGGTGTGACGCCAGCGGCAAAGGCCAGCTCGCCGGCGGGCCGCGAACGTCCGTCGAGCAAGCTCATGAGCATGGCAGCACGAGCCGGATCGGCGATCAAGAAAGCGGCGGATGCGATATTCGGCTGCATATCTATCGAAAAACTCCATCGAAGGCTCGTTAAGCTACCACCGAAGCTGCTCACACGTTTAGATGTCCCGCGCGGCATGTGCAAGCTGACGCTCGATCATTTTTGAGCGATAAGCCGATGGGCGAGAGCCAACGCTTCCTCGCGTGTGGAGACGACCTCGTGCGGAATGCCGAACGCTTTGACAGCCATATCGGACATGGCTTTGACTTGGGCACGCAGCCCCTCATCTGGCTCGATGCTGATAAGCGCCTTACAGACGCGGCCCAGCGGGCCCTTGTTGTTTTTCAGCCAGATACCGCGGCGCTTGCGATCTTCATGACTTTCTTCCATACGATGCTGGTCATATACCACCACGAAAAACTGACCATTTTCCATGAGGGCGGCCATCTCCTCTTTCCATTGACTCGCATATCCAGATTGCGCCGCGTCTTCGTTGAAAACGACGAACGGAAACTGAGTAACGTCGTGGATGATGAATATTTGAGGTCCGATACGCATCGTCTATTACTCCATGCACGGAACAAGGGTCATCTCTTGAGAGCCTTAGATCCCGTTTCCCGCTGCGACAGGTGTCTCGGCTAACTCAGTGGGCACGGATACAGATATCGCTAAAGGAAAGGTCGTCTCCCAACCACCACCGAGTGCCTTGTACAAACTGACGAGTGACTCGGAGACGTCGGTCGAACTCACCGCGAGTGCCTGCTGCGTAGCGAGCAGATCTTTCTGTACGGTTAGCACCTGAAGAAAATCCGTTGCGCCGGCTACGTACTGGCGGTTGGCGTTCTCTAGCGCGATACGATACTGATCGACCGTCGCGGCCAGCTTATCGTGACGTTCCTGGCGCGTTTTGTAATCGCTCATGGCTTCGTCCACCTCATGCCACGCTGCGAGCACGGTGCGCTGAAAACCGATCATCGCTTCCTGCTGTTGTGCCTTGCGCAACGCAAGTTGCCCCTTCAGACGACCGCCCTCAAAGATCGGCACACTGAGCGCCGGACCCACACCAAACATTCTCGAACTCCATGAATCCAGGTCGCTGAAATGCATCGCCTGGAGGCCTGCGTCGGCCGAGAGCGCGATACGCGGGTAGAAATCGCCGACGGCTACGCCAATATCGGCCGTCGCCGCATGCAATCGTTCCTCGGCTGAGCGAATGTCCGGGCGACGTTCTGCCAGTTCGGACGGCAGCCCGAGCGGCACCGCTGGTGGTACCGGCGGAATCGGCGCAACAGCCTGCAATTCATTCTCAAGTGCGCGCGGCGGCCTGCCCACCAGGTAACTGAGCGCATTGATGAGTCGCAACTGGTCGTTCTCTAGTGCCGGCAGTTGTGCCTCTATGGCGCTGACCTGGGCGGATACTTCAGCCGTTTCAAGGTGCGTTGCGACACCGTCGGCAAGCCGAATTTGCGTCAAACGGAGAGCGTGACGGGCGACGTCCAGATTCTGTCGAAGAATGGCCTGCTGAGCCTGCACGCCCCGTAGTTGTATGTAGTCGCGCGCAGTTTCAGCAAACACGGACAGCAATACGCCGCGCCGCACATCGGCACTCGCTTCTACAGACGCGTCGGCGGACTCGATTTCGCGGCGCGCGCGCCCCCAAAGATCGAGTTCCCAAGATGCGTCGAATCCGGATTGCCAAACGTTGTAATCCTTCTTGCCATTCAGGCCGGAAATATCCAGCAAGCCATTCTGGCTAGACCGTGCATGTTGGTACGAGGCCGACGCGCCAACGGAGGGTTCGGCGTCCCCCCCGGTCATTCGCCGCGCAGCCCGTGCCTGCATCCATCGGGTCGTCGCCATCTCTACTTCGAGGTTCGCTCCAGCCACTCGCTCCACCAGCGAAGACAATTCTGCATCTCTGAAGACCGTCCACCAGCGGGCATCGGAATTACTGAGGTCCTTACCGTTTGATGTTTGTACAGCACTGACCGACCACCGATCGGGCAAAACAACGACCGGCCGTTGGAAATCGGGACCAATGGTGGTGCATCCCACCAAGACGAGCATGGCAGCCGCAATGGCCGTCCGAAAGGTCATCAGCCTCATCGCGCCGCAACTCTGCTTTCCGCAGAGGCCTCGCCATCCTGCGTATGAATGGTCGCTTCGACCGACATACCCACCCTCAACTCGTCGAGCATCGGCTGTTCTCTGCGCAGCATGATCTTGACAGGAATGCGCTGAACGACCTTCGTGAAATTTCCGGTCGCGTTGTCCGGCGCAATCGCTGCGAACGTCACACCGGTGGCAGGAGCAAAGCTGCTCACAGTTCCGTGCAAGAGATGGCTCGGCCAAGTGTCCACCCGTATATCGGCGCTTTGTCCTGGCCGCACGTTAGTCAACTGGGTTTCCTGGAAGTTGGCGATCACATAAGCCTGTTGCAGCGGCACGACGGCAAGCAGCGGGGTGCCTGGCGTCACGTAGGCGCCGACCCTTACCAACCGCTGCCCAACCATCCCATCGATGGGTGCTTCGATGCGCGTCCAGGACAGGTTTAGGCGCGCGCTATCCAGCATGGCTAGAGCGTGTTGAAGCGTTGCTCCGGCGCGTTCGCGCTCCGTGTGTAGCACGGCAACCTGTTGCCTTGCCGCCCTAAGACTTGCCTCGTTGCGCGATACATCAGCCTGGGCCGAGTCGATACGCGAACGGGCCTGCTGCGCATTCTGGACACTGCCCGCACCCTGTCGGGCAAGATCGGCGTAGCGATCAAAATCTGCGCGCGCAAAGGCATAGCTTGCATGCGCCCCAGCGAGCGCTGCGCTTGCCTGATCGATCACGAACTGCTGTTGGGCGATGCTCGCCGATACATTATCGATAGCAGCCCTAGCCATCGATACGTTCGCTTCGGCGGACGCCACAGCAGCCGCATAGTCGCGGTCGTCAATCTGGGCCAGCAGCTGCCCCTTGTGCACAATCTGGTTGTCCTCGACATCGAGCCCGCTGACCTGTCCTGCCACACGCGGCGCAACTACCGTGAAATCCGCACTGACGAAGGCATCATTGGTCATCTGTCCCGACGTGGCCCAGACACGAGCGGCCGACACCACGCTTGCGCCGAGTACTAAGACGGCAACGGCAACGGCAACGTATAGCTTCCTTTTTTGTATGGATTCAAACATGGGAAATCAAACCTCTAACGGGAAGCGCCATCGACCACAGAGCCTGGCGGAAAAATGCGAGTGGCGACGAAGGGGATAAGGACAATGAGAACGATCGACACGATGGCCATCAGACGGAACACATCCGCAGAGGCGAGGACTAGCGCTTGCTCCCGGATATGTAGACGGACCAGCGTAAGCATCGCTCGATGATCCGGCCCTGACAGGCCAGGCCGTTCTTGCTGCGTGAGGCCGAGGACGTAAGGACGGTTGCCCCATTGGTTAACCAGCACATTCGAGTGAAAATGTTCGCGCAGAGTCGTAAAGCCCTCGGTCACGCCCGCGCCAACGACGACGGAAAAACCCTTGACCGTGTTAAACCAGGCTGACGCGAATGGGCCTTCCACTGGTGTCATGCCGTTGGTGGCCAGCATCAGCAGCGGGATTACGGCCATCGGCTGCGCAAAGATCTGGATGACCTGTAAGGCGTAGAAGTTGTCGCGTATCCAGTCCGACGTCATGAAGCTGCCAACCATGCACGACCATGAGATCAGTGCCAGCCCCGCCGCCAGAACCCAGCGGCAGTCGACACGGCGGATGTTGCACAGGGCTGCCACGGCGGGCAAGGCGGCGAGTTGCGGCAACGCGACACATAGCGCCAGTGGGGCGAGTTGAAGCGGCCGATAGCCGTGTACTTCGGCCAGGTAGCTTGAAGGAATGCCGGGAACGGCGACCAGCACAAGCAGGACACCGCCAAGCGTGATCAGCGCATGCGTCAGGTTACGCCTCGCCAGCAACTGGATCTTGAAGAACGGCAACGGATGAAACCATTCATTGACGAGAAAGAACACCAGCATGGTCGAGCCGACGATGAACAAGAGGCAGATCAGCGGTGAATCGTTCCAGCCGAGCCGGGTGCCCTGCCCGAACGCCGTCACGAGCATGCCGATGGCCGGGAAGCCGAACACCACGCCGCGCCAGTCGAACTGGCGGAAGCGTTCCAGGCGCAGCGGGTCCTGTGGCAGCCCCCAAGTGATCATTCCGATCGACAGAAGGGAGAGCGGAACGATCTGCCAAAACAGAAAGCGCCATCCGACGTATTCAGTCCACAGCGCCGCCAGAGGGGAGCCGAGGTTCGGCGCGAAGGTGGCTGTCAACGCATAGGCGGCCAAGCCGTAGAGCTTGATGCTGGGCGGTAGGAAACGTAGCGCGACCGTCATCAGCATGGGCGGTAGGCAGCCGCCGGCCAGACCCTGAAACGCGCGCAATGGAAGCAGCCAGCCAGGTGTCGGCACGAACGGAAAAGCAACGCCAAGCAAGGCGAACGCAGCAACGGCTCCGATCGTGAAACGCCGCAGCGAGAACGTTCCAGAACACCAGGGAGCGAACATCATCGCCGAGACTTGGGTGATCTGGTAGACCGTGCTCAACCATGTGCCAGCGTCATGGCTCACGCCCAGCGCACCGAGAATGTCGGGCATGGCCACTTCGGTAACGTGGTCATTGAGCTGTGCAATCACGACGGCGAGCAGCACGCCGGCCAGTCCGGTCAGGATACGTGCGCCGACCACAGCTGGCGGCGTAGCCTGCGCCGATGCTTTCGTGGGCGTTGGAGCCAAGATCGACGCGACGGCAGCGTTGCTCACGCCTCTCTCCCTTGGAAAGGGTCGTCTTTTGCATTCGAGAGTGAAAGAGGGCTCACCGCAGACCTTCCGTTTCAGAATGAATGACGGAAGTTTAGGAACGGCAAATCAATCAGAAAATTGAAATGTTTGCACTACTGTCGTGCGTTGAACGCACGATGAGGCGATGTCTAGTTGATAGGCGCGCTTACTGTGCAGATTTCGCGGACAATTCGCCTCAACCACCGGTGCGCTCCATCACTCTGGAACCGAGGGTGCCATCCTTGAACGATGACGACCGTTTCAAGAGGCAACGGCAAAGAGAAGGCGCGCGCCCGAATCCCCATTCGTTGGACAGCCCAAGCCACGTGCTCGGGCAACGCCAGTATTAAGTCGGACGTTTCCAGCATGAAGACTCCAGAATGAAAGGTTGGAACCACCAGCGAAACCTGGCGTGACAGGCCGAGAGCTTGCAGGGAAGTATCGATAGGGCCAGTCGCTCGCCCACGGCGCGACACGCTTATTTGGTCGTAGAGGGCAAATCGCTCCGGCGTGATTTCTTTCTGGAAGATGGGATGATCGTCGCGTGCCAACCCGACGAACTTCGTCGTGAACAAAGTCTGCACATGAACTTCGGCACCCATCGATCGCATCGCACTGATGTACAAATCGACCTTGCCGTCGCGTAGCACCATATCTTCCGACTCGCTTTCGGGCGAAAAGCGCAGCAGAACATGGGGAGCCTCGCGCCGAACACGACTCAGTAGAGCCTGGCCGAAAGCGCTGATGAACGTATCGTTGGCGTGCAGGTTGAAGTGACGCTTCAAAGCCGAAAGGTCTACCTCCTGCTCCGGTTTCAGGAGCTGGCGTGCACTTTCCGCTGAACTGTGAACCTGCTCGTGCATCGCCAGGGCGCGCGGCGTCGGCACCATCCTGCGCCCGACCTTGACGAAGATCGGATCGCCAACGGCTTCGCGGATACGGGCAAGCGTACGACTCATGGCCGGGGCGCTCAGATTCATTCGCCTGGCTGCGCCTACTACCGACCCCTCCTCCAACAGGACATCCAGCGCGAACAGGAGGTTGAGGTCGGGTGATTGCATGAACGGCAATTGTAAGTCTCTTTTGCTGATCATATTTGCACTTAGCCATGCGCTTTATGCAGCACAGCCGTGCACGGCGCGGTATCTCCAACTGTGCCCGCGCCGGGTAGCCTGTGATCGTCTTCAACACTGGCGCATACAGCATTTTGCACCGTCCGATGGTTCCCCTGGATGACCTCCCGGACCGCCGAAGCTGCTCACACGTTTCGATGTGTATCGAAACATACTTGTCGAAACACGCCCTAGACTTCGGATCGTCAACCTCATGGGAAATAACGGTGAACGAAAGTAGCCATGCCGCATTCCGCCGGCCCCGAGGCAACCAGATTAACCATGTTGAGATGATGGACATCACGAGCGGGGTAATCCCCTGTCACCAGGTCTATGGGAATTGGGTCGCTCTAAAAATGCTCGTCTTGAACAAGCGATCTGTATGAACGTGCCGAGTCTGGAAAGGAGTGTCGCTCTCCAACGTCGCGTTCTAGCGGCAACCAGCGTCAGCTACATTGTCGTGCTTTTGGACACGTCGATCGTCAATGTCGCCCTGCATCGCATCTCGGTATCGCTGGAGACGCAAATCGCAGGTCTCCAATGGGTAATGAACGCCTATACGTTGGCGTTTGCCAGCATGCTGTTGACGGGTGGCACGTTAGGCGATCGCTGGGGAGCGCGGAACATCTATCTCGGCGGCTTGGTGGTGTTCACGCTCGCCTCGACGATCTGCGGGATAGCGGGAAATTTGCCGAGTCTTATAGCTGCCCGTGTCTTGCAGGGAATGGGTGCAGCCATGCTGGTGCCGTGTTCGCTGAAGCTAATCAACCATGCCTTTCCCGATGCCGAGCAGCGAGCGCGTGCAGTCGGCATATGGGTGGGATGCGGCGGTGTCGCCATGGCAGCCGGTCCCTTGGTGGGTGGTGTTCTAATCCGCCTGTTGGACTGGCGAAGTATCTTCTTCGTCAATGTGCCAATTGGGTTGGTTGGATTATGGATGACGTGGCGCATTGCACGTGACCCAAGGCCCGCCAAGGTCAGCCGCTTCGATCCAGTAGGGCAATTGACTGCGATGATTGCGCTCGGTGCGCTCATCGGCGTACTAATCGAAGGCCAAATGCTCGGATGGGGCTCTTTCTGGATCGTAGCGGGCATCGTCGTCACGATTTTAGCTTCGGCCACATTCCTTACGACCGAGGCGAGAAACCCGCATCCGATGCTGCCGCTCTCGTTTTTCAGGAACAGTGTCTTTGCGGGATCCACTTGCGTTTCTATGGCCTCCGCTTTCGTGTTTTACGGCCTGCTCTTTGTAACCAGCCTCTATTACCAGCAGGCGCGGGGCTATTCTCCCTTAGAGGCTGGGCTCGCTTTACTACCGATGACGGCGATGGTCGCAGTGGGAAGCATTGTCTCCAGCCGCATGGTGAAGCTCTGGGGGCAGCGCTGGTCAATGTGCGCGGCATTCGGCTTCTACGCCATCGGTGCGCTCGGCATGCTCACATCAAGCCGTTCATCGCCTTACTGGCTTGCCATTGCACCTCTGCTGGCGATCGGCCTTGCCTCTGGCTTCGTCTCTCCAGCAGCGACGGCTCCGGCCATGGGAACCGTCGAAAAGAACCGTGCCGGCGTCGCTGCTGCCGTCCTCAATTCTGCGCGGCAGACGGGGGCCGCATTAGGCGTTGCCATCTTTGGAACACTCATTGCAACTCTTCATCCGTTCGAGGTCGGCATGCACTCTGCACTGTGGGTAGCAGTCGGTGTCTCGATCGCGGCGGCGTTGATTTGGCGTCTAGCCTCAATGCAAAGCACGCATAGTCGCGATGACCTCAGTTAGATCTCTTTGGCCTAGGCGCTGCACGCTGGTGAAATTGAGAAACCGAATAAGCGCAATCGAAATTCTTGGACTGCCGGCGCGAAACCTCTAAATAGTCTTCATGAAAGTTACGCAGTCTCGGCCATACCAATCAGTTCCCGCTTTGACTGCACCCATCTGCTCATCGAGTCGCCGTCTGAGGCAACAGACGTTACTTGTCTTCTTTTGCCTCTCTTACGATCTCGTCCACGAAGAGTTGGGCATGTCGGCTCAACGCCGTAAAATCGGACGCACAGATCAGTAGCTGGCGATTTGCCCATTCATCGAGAAGCGGCACGATCGCGACGCTGCCCATACGACAAGACTTTGCCGCTGTTATCGGCACTATGCCAAGTCCGATTCCGGCCTCTACCAGTCGAGTGACAGCATCAAAGCTGCGTAGCCGCACTCGATAGTTGATTCTACGACCGAGCCGGGCGGCATGATCGGCAAGATGCGAATAGAGGGCGCCCGCGCTTAAGCCAACGAATGGCTCATCGATCAACTCGGCGAAGCTAATCACGGCACGTCCAGCGAGCGGATGAGCGTTGGGCGCAATCAGAACTAGGCGGTCAGACAAGAGCGCGATGGTCTCAAGCTGCGCAAGGTCGGTAGTGTTCGCCACCACCCCGAACTCCGCACGCCCTTCGGCTACTGCTAGCACAATATCGGCACTGGTCAGCTCCTCGATGTCGATGTCTACGTCGGGGTGCGCAGCGAGGAAGCTGCGCAGTGCAGCGGGTAGGAGTTCCACCAGCGCCGCCGTGTTGGAGAGCATGCGGATCTCGCCCTTGAGACCGGTAGCGAACCCTCTAAGATCACCGCGCATCTGCTCCACAGCGCTGCCGATCGCACGCGCGTGATGCAGCAAAGCTCGACCGGCCGCCGTTGGAATCACGCCGCGCCGACCGCGATCGAGCAGAGAGGCTCCAAGCGCCGTTTCCATCCCGCTGATCCTCGCACTGGCCGAGGCAAGCGCCAGATGCGACGCTTCAGCCCCCCTAGAGATACTGCCGGCTTCGACGATCGCCACGAACAGGCGCAAGTCCACCAGATCGAATCGCATATAACTCCTTCGGGCAAAACGAAGGCTGCACTCGCATATCCCGCATTGTGAGTAGCTGCCCGTCTCGTCAGTCTAGAACTAATGAACGCATCAATTTTCCTCGTACTTACCGGAATACTGGCTGGAAGCATGAACGCGTTAGCTGGGGGAGGCTCGTTCGTGACGCTTTCTGCGCTCGTTGCCAGTGGTGTTCCTTCGGTATTGGCGAATGCTACGAGCAGCGTGGCACTCTACCCCGGCGGCGCGGCGAGCGCCTGGGTCTATCGCGATGGTCTGGGTTCGATCTGTGGCGTACCCCTCGTTCCCACGCTTGTGGTCACACTCCTTGGCGGACTCGGCGGCAGCCTGTTGCTGCTCTCGACACCGAGCGTTTTGTTCGATCGTGTTCTCCCATGGCTGCTTTTGCTCGCCACACTCGCTTTGATGTTTGGCCCACGTTTAGGCGTCTTGTTGCGCGCCCACCTGACGGCAGGCAAACCGACGATTCTCACCATCCAGTTCCTGCTCGGCATATACGGCGGCTATTTTGGCGGCGCCGTTGGTCTGATGATGATGGCAGCATGGGGCCTTCTTAAAAGCGCTGACATCAAGGCGCTCAACGCGCCTCGCACGTTGATGGTTACCGCGGCGAACACCATAGCGATCGTCTGCTTTGCGGTCGCAGGCACCGTGCGCTGGGAAGCAGCTTTGCTCGTCGGATCGGGCGCGGTGCTTGGCGGCTATGCTGGCGCGCATCTCGGACGTCGGCTCAAACCAACGCTTGTACGCAACGCAACTTTGTTGCTTTCCGCAGCCATCACCGTTCGTTTCTTCATGCGTGCGTATTTTTGAGTTTCATGAGTACGAAAGGCTGCTCGGTCCAAATCGCCATTTTTAGCCGCAAGCGCAATCCCACATAACGAGCAGCCGATCACACGCTACCCGAAATATCGATCGCATCCTGCTAGACGTCGGCTACGTCGCGGCATTTAATTTATCGGTTCGCACCCCTTCTACACTGATGACACGGACACACTGGGTACCCAGCTATTGCAGACCAGGGAACAATTCTTCGCTCTCACTATGCTTCGACGGAGCGGACACTCTGAGCGATCAGCGGCCAGACTGTGCAGGACGCGTCGAGTAACCCTTTCAGCATTGCTTAGTATCATCAGTGTGGCAGCCGTCACTAGCCTGGGGGCGACTGAACTGTTGCGCGACTAAAGCCCGTGCAGCACGCTCAAGCCGCCATCCACCTAAGAATCATGCTTGGACTAAGTCAGCAGCGGACTATCGAAGCGCCTTTCCCGCTAAGGTGCCCAGCCGACGCATAGCGCTTCGCTCGGCGCTTACAAGAAGCACGAGCAACGTCAGCATCGTTACGGAAATAAGCAGGCCGAGGCCGCTCCAGCCGAATCGATCAACAGCAAGTGCACCCAGGGGCGGACCTATTAGTGCTCCCGCGGCACCGAATTGCGTCAATAGTCCATTCGCCGCGGCGATTCGCGGATCGCCAGCGACCGTCGCGCCGCTAAGCACGGGCATACGGGTAAAAAGGATGGTGCGTGATATACCACTCAAAACCACAATGAATCCCGCCAGAAGGCCACTCAATGTTAGGCCTCCGATCCTGTAAACAAACGGAGCTAGTACCGCAGCGAACAACAGAGCCGTGCCGGCGACGAGTAGGATCCGACTGAATGAGGCCTCTTGCCTAACTATCACCCTCACGGCGATGACGGCCCCTGGAAGGGCCGCGAGGGAGATGCCGCCCGCGATCAAGCTGGCGTTGCTTAGGCTCGCGCCGTACCTCGCGACGAAAAAGCTCGGCAATAGCGCAGTGAGCGCACAAAGGAACAATGTGTAACAGCCGAAGCCCGCCGCCAACAGCCAGACGGCGGGCGGCGGCATAGCAACGCTACGACGGCCGACTTGAAGCTCGTCGAGCCGAATAGCGGCCAAGAGGTTGACCGCTATGATGACTGCCCAAAGGAGAAGCACGAAGCGCAGACTTACAACGGATATTGCCAGCCCGGTGATTCCGCTGCCCACCGCGACGCCGACGGGAACGAACGTGCTCCACAGGGCGAGTGCCTTTGATCGTGTCGCCATGTCACTCGCCAAACTCACAATCATCGTTGGCGCAGCGATCACCACAAGCAGATAACCGACAGCTTCCACGGCCCGGGCGATGAACAAGGATTGTGTATCGGACGCAAAAGCCTCCATGCCGGAAGCTGCGGCCAGTAGCGCCAAGCCGGTGAGCAGTGAGTGGCGACTACCAATTCTCGATAGCGCTAAGCCGATAACGAAACCAAACGTCGCGCCGCCCGCTTCCAGTAGCGACACGAGCAAGCCGGCCTTAGGCAGACTCATCCCAAACAGCGTCCGCAACAGGGGAGCGAGTGCCGATAGCTTAGCGAGCTGCGCCGCAGCAAGTACGCCTGTCAGCCACAGCAGGATAATTTTTCGCCAGATCTTATCTACCGTTGGTGAACCCAATCGGCGCGATAGCCGCGGCGGGAGTTTGACTATATCGCCTTCAATGCTTCGGCCAAGCGATTCCTCCGACGGGGGCTTGCGCCCCCACTCTTTCGACTCAGACCTATCTGGATTCGGCGGCCGCCTATCCCTCGGTGCATATACGTCATTCGATTTATCGTCGGCGGCCTCGTTCACGGCGATCTGCTCGACATTGTCACCAACACGACCCTTCATTCGTTTTCTCGCCACGCGGCGCGAAGCGCCTATTCGCAACTAAAAGGAGCCCCCTCATCTAAAATTTCTTTTTTTTCGCTGAGGTCCATAGGAGGGCACGGCATGATTTTCGGTAGCTTTAGCTCTCTCGAACGCTCTAAATTTCTGGCCGATTCGCTCGTCGATGGCTGGTAACCAGACAGCTATTCAAGAATGACGGCAATCTATCGTTTCAACAGTAGACGTGCAAATAAAAAAACATGCACCCGCTCGGGCGCGCCAATGATGCGCGATACCTCATCATCCTATTCGGCTAGTTCTCATGCACAAGCCTTCAAGACAACTCCCTTTCGCATGACTAGCTTTGCCACTGCTAGAGCAAAAAAAACGATCCCAAACATTAGGTCGCCTCGCTTGCTCTATGTAGCGGATCTTAGAAAGCATTGGAGCCATGCATGAAGGTTGGATTCATCGGGATTGGCGCAATGGGCGAGCCCATGGCGCTAAATATGGCGCGAGCGGGCATTTCGCTCGTGGTGTGGAACCGAACGGCAGGTAAAACCGACGCGCTTGTTGCCGCTGGAGCGCGCGCTGTCGAAAAGGCTGAGCATGTCTTCGAAGCAACTCAAATTGTAGTGCTGATGCTCGCCACCGAAGAAGCGATCGACTCAGTGTTGCAGCGTGGCACTCCCGAGTTTGCGACGCTGGTCAGGGGGCGCACCATTGTGCAAATGGGCACGGTGTCACCGGAATATTCAAGGCTTCTGGAACAAGACATTGATGCAGTCCAGGGACGGTATGTCGAAGCGCCTGTATCAGGCTCTAAAAAGCCAGCGGAGGACGGTCTGTTAATTGCCATGTTGGCTGGCGCCCCCGAGGCAGTTGAGACGATCCAGCCGTTACTTGAACCAGTCTGCCGTCAATGGTTCGACTGCGGATCGGTGCCCAACGCATTATTGATGAAGTTCTCAGTGAACCTTTTTCTGATCACCATGGTCACGGGACTGGTTGAAGCGTTCCATTTCGCTGAACGGCACGCGCTGAACCTTGAGAAATTCGCCGCGATATTGGACGCAGGACCTATGGCAAGCGGCGTTTCCCGGATGAAACTATCGAAGCTTGTTTCTAAGGACTTTGCGCTACAAGCAGGGATAACAGACGTACTGAAAAACAATCAGTTAATCGCCGAGGCTGCGAGGAAATCGCAACTTGCCTCACCGCTTCTGGATGCTTGTCATGCGCTTTACGGCGAGACACAAGCATTAGGCCTGGGTTACTCGGATATGGTGGCTGTTCTTCGAGCAATCGAAGCACGAACCGATACGCCTGGTTAAAGGATGGCCGACGCCCATTTTGCCGGTGTCAGTCCATACGTACTCTTGAACTGTCGCGACATATGGCTCTGGTCGGCGAATCCGGCCTTGATCGATGCATCCACGAGCGACGATCCCCCTCTGATCAAGTCACGCACGTGATCCAGTTGCCGCTGGGTACGAAACCGACTTGGGCTAGTGCCAAAGGCAGCGCGGAACTGACGCGCAATGGTCCATCGGTCTAGGCCAGCCAAGACCTCTAGCTCCTTCATGGAATGAATTTGAGAAGGATAAGCTGCGATAAACTCTCGCACGCGTAGAAGAGCTTTTATGTCCAGTGACCTCACACCAGCTCGAGTGCCCCCGGGCGCAGCGCCAACGAGAAGGTTGGCGACTAGGACACTTAGCTCCGTGCGTGTGATCTCGTCGACTTTGCCATTGATGTCCCAGAGCTCAGAACCTTCTCCATCAAGCAAACCCGTAGGATCAAGCACCGGATTGGGTACAAAAGGTAGCGGTTGTCCACGTAAGGCCTGCTGCACCAGCGATGGATCGATGTACAACATCCTGTAGCCAAACGGTTCGTCCGTGCCCGCGCCCCCATCATGTAACTCGTCTGGATGAAGAATATGGCATTGCCCAGGCAGGCAATGCCATTTTGCACCTCTGAAGCGAAAGGTCTGAACACCTGCGACCGTGATGCCAATGGCGTACGAATCATGGCGGTGAGGAGAAAAGGCATTGCCGTGCAGCATTGCTTCCAAACGCTCAATTCCTTCGCCACTTGCGCCAATTTTGATGCGATCACGAGCGACGTTCATTTTTTCTCAAGCTACGTTTGCAGTTAGTTTATAGAAGCTGCGTCGACCAACGATAGAGTTCATCCCAGTTCTTTTACGTTGCGGTCATGGATGTCGAATCGGAGCGCATGCAACAGAAAGCGCCACGATTCCCCGTTATCGCTGCAACCATCATAAGCAAAGTCGAGCGCGTTTATCTGCTTCTACTTTTCAATATTAGGTGTCCTTGAGCAACGGCCCTTTGGACGTAGACTCACTCGCTTTCGCGAAGGCTAATGCTTCCTCCAAACGGTCGTTTCCCCAATACATAGCTCCGCCCGCCAAGAAAGTTGGCGCACCAAAAATGCCGCGCTCCCTAGCTTCCTCAGTTCGCTCGCGCAGACGCTGCTTGATTGCATCGGAGCGTGCCTCATGCAAAAGCTGCTCCACCGGTTGGTCGAGTTCAGCGAGCGCCTCGCCCACCGCATCCGCCGTATCGATATCGCGGTCTTCAGCAAAGTTCATACTGATGATGCGACGGCAGTAGGAACCTATCCAAGGCTGATCTTCGCCAAGCAGCGCCACGCGCATGGGTAAAAGTGCGCGACGAGGAAACTGAGTGGGATGACGCCATGGCAAGCCGTATTTGCTGCATTGGCGCGGCATGTCCTGCCACACATACTTGCCCTTGGCCTCCTGCAGCGCGAACGGTGAACTGTCCCATCCGAGGGATTTGAAGATTGGCCCAAGCAGGAACGGCCGCCAAGCGACCGATACTCCGAACGTCGCCGCTTCCTGCTCAAGGCGCATCACACTAAGGTAGCTATAGTTGCTACCGAAATCGAACCAGCACTCAATCATGACTCGCTCCGTTACTGTTGATCAGTCCATCAACACGAGGCAACGGGCCTCTATGCTGATGCGCGGCAACGCGTCCGCTGGCGCCTCGGGATGAAGGAAGGCGGCATGCGGCACGAATCGCGAGACGCCACTCAGGCGGGAGTCGTACTGTTTAAATACCAGTGCCTCGTGGCGATCCAGGCCTGAGTAGTGCCACCAGGAGTGGCGCTGCGCGCGCACCGCAAGGTAGATCTCTCCATTGCGCCGCGGATAGCGCACCTCTGCCTCGACCAGATCACTAGCATCCACGCTGCGTGCATCGCATATGGCCAATGGTGTATCCAGCACGGGACCACGCAGGGAACGCCAAACATTGATGATGCAATAACGTGGCATCGGCCCCCCCGAAATATCGGCGCCCAGTACCAATGACAGTCGCCGCCGGCCCGACTGCTCCGTGTAATCATTGTGGATACGAGCGTTTGGCGCCGCATGTTGTCCGCGCTGCGAACGGCCGAAAGTAAGCGGCCCTCTATCCGATTCTCGTTGGCGCACGAGGTGGTCGAATACGTAGGCACGCCGCCCTCCCGTCACTCGCGTTGCAAGTGCCTCTAGCTCTGGGTAATAGGCACGCCGGATCTCGTCGGGGTCGTTGTAATTTCGAAGCTCCGTTGGGGCGTCCCATAGCTCGAAACCTTCGCGATGAATCGAGGGCTGCCCATCCAGCATTCGAGCATCGCCGATGCTGATCTGCGTTTCTTCGTAGCGACCGCTCTCCCAGGGCTCGCCGGGTGGCGGTTCGTAGGAATAGTGCACCGGCTTTTCGTCACCGGGCACGAGGTAACTCAATGTTGCCCGCACTGTCGGCGGCGGTGGTGCTAACCACTGCTGTGCGGTCAGCGTGGACGGAAGCGAGTCCGAGGCTTGCGTGGACGGATCAGGGACGATGGACATAGCGGCTCCAGCGAGCGCCGACAACGCGGCGTGTGGATACATTGAGCCCCCATCCCCTCCCGGCTTCAACCGCAATTTTCGCGTTCTCGCATGCGTTGAGCGCATGCGAGAACGCGCTGGATTAGCCAGACTCTGCCTCGCCCATTAGCCAAGTCATGACGGAATTCACGCTGTCACGTGGTGCCTCATGGCTTTGCAGCAACCAATACGCATGGTCAGTTCCCTGCGGCGGACGCGGCGTATCCAGCATACGAAGGTGCCGCTCCTTCAACCAATGTTTTAGCAGCGGCAAGCGACCCAAGGCGATACCCTGGCCGGCCATAGCGGAATGGACAATTTGGTCATACTGATTGAATCGCAATATGGCCTTCGGCCGCACCTGCCAGCCGCGTGCCTTTAGCCAGTGGCGCCACTGCAACCAAGGGCGGTGGGAATCCTCGTATTCCAGCAATACTTGGCCATCCAGGTCGGTAGCGTTACGGAGACGATGCTGCCCGCGCATAGGCCGCGCCACCGGGGCGATCTGCTCTTCGAATAGACGACGTGCGCCGGTTGGCGCGGTGGCGCTGGCACAATATCGAATCGCCAGATCCACGTTTTCCTCGCGAAGATCAAGCAATCGGTTGCTTGCCGCGACACGCAGGTCAATCGCGGGGTGACTTTGCTGAAAACGCCCTAGTTGGGGCAGCAACCACAACGAAGTGACACCTATGCTTGCGCTCACCGTCACTGGCCGCGCGCTCGGCGCCGGTGCCACAGACGCCACTGCTTCCTGTAGCTGACGCAAAGCCAAGTCGGCACTGCGGAACAGGCGCTCACCCTCCGTGGTGAATGCTAGCGACCGATGACCTCGACGCAGCAGCCGTACGCCCAACCGCTGCTCCAATGCTTGCACCTGGCGACTAACCGCCGACTGGGTAAGACACAACTCCGTTGCGGCCAGAGTAATGCTCATATGCCGCCCCACGGCGACGAAGCCGCGCAACGGCTCCATCAAAGCGTTTAATGGCAACAGGCTACCTGACATACGCTCTCCTCACATTCGAGAGTAAAGCTAATCGAAAGCTCAGTCTTCCTACTTGGAAAGTGAGTTCCTGATTGTAGTCGCCAAGCATCGATCGAACACGGGCTAACGCCTCTCCTTACTACGTCTACCATCCCAACGCTGGTATGAAATATCTTCTGGATGCGCGGCCACGACGTCGACCAATCGAAGCAAACTATCCAATGAACGACTACCCGGTAATTTCCTGTGCACTTGATTGCGTCTGAGACCGGATTTCGGTGCCCTGCCCCTCCTATATTTGGCGTCACAATACCTTCGTGTGCCATGGAAGAACCCAAGATATCGACATGAGCTATGCCCTACGTATCAAGGGCCGGTAGGACCCACTACCTAGACGCTATTGCCTGTTTTTCCCTCGCTTTTTTGGAAGTGCAGGCATGCGCACGACCACGTCATCTGACTGCAGATATCGTCCACTCTGCGATCGAAGCTCCAGTTTCTGGACAGGAAGACCTGTCTTCCTATCAACTAGAGAAACGTGGGGTTCGCCAGGCTCAAAGAAGAACGCCTCGCCCCATTGCCGAATGGCTACCAATAAGGGAAACAAACCTCTTCCTTTATCAGTAAGTACGTATTCCTGGTGAGAACTACCATCAGACGCAGGTACCAAATCGAGGATACCGTGCGCAACCAAGGCACGGAGCCTGGCTGACAGAATGTTTTTGGCTACGCCAAGGCTCTTATGAAACTCGCCGAATCGGCGAAGTCCGTCAAACGCATCACGAACGATGAGCAACGACCAACCATCGCCGATGGCGTCGAGTGGCCGTGCTACGCCACATAACGAGTCTTGGTGAGAGGTTCTCTTGACCATCGTCTTGAGCGCTAATGCACCCCGCTCCTATTTGGTTTCAATATAAAACCAAAGATTTTGCAATGCAAATCTCCCAGTGCTTTAGCGCCTGATTGGGTCTTGAACCAGCTTCCCAACTCCTAGTTTTAAGAGGCAAAGGGATGAACCGGAACTATGGTTGCATAATGAAACTAAGAGTGTTAACGTCATATTGGTTTCAAAATGAAACCACAATTTTCGAAGGGATCTGTCGTGACCTGCTACCGCAACATCGAAGTCGAAGGCCTCAAAATTTTCTATCGAGAGGCTGGTAAGAAGGACCTGCCGACCCTGCTCTTACTGCACGGGTTTCCGGCATCATCATTCATGTATCGCGAACTAATTGAACGACTCGCTGACCAGTTTCATGTCATCGCTCCGGACTACCCCGGTTTCGGACACAGCCATGCACCATCGCTAGAAGCGTTCTCTTATACGTTCGACCATCTCGCCGACATCGTGGAGAAATTCACTGACCTGCTTGGTATCGATCAATACGGTCTGTATATGCAAGATTTTGGCGGTCCCGTCGGATTTCGTCTTTCGCTTCGACGCCCTGAAAAGGTGATGTTTCTGGTCATCCAGAACGCCAACGCGTATGAAGAAGGGCTACCCGATAGTTTCTGGGCGCCAGTACGGGATCTGTGGCAAGACCCCTCTTCAGCAAATTATGAAAAAATCCGCGCCGCAGGCATGGCTGAACAAGCGCTCGAATGGAACTACACACACGGTGTAAAAAATCCGGAGCAGATCAACCTGGACAACTGGCTATTGCAGCGGGCGCTGCTCGAACGTCCCGGCAATAAAGATGCAATGTTGGCCCTGCTCTATGACTACGGCAGTAACCCCGGACTCTATCGAGCATGGCAAGCTTATTTTCGCAAGCATCAGCCATCGGTCCTGATTGTCTGGGGCAAGAACGATGTCATCTTCCCCGCATCGGGCGCTTACCCGTACCAGCGTGATTTGGAGAAGGTCGATTTCAACCTTCTCGATACCGGCCACTTCGCGCTGGAAGATCATTGCGAAGTGATAGCGGCGCATATTAAGCGATTTGCGCAAAGCCTTTAGTGCTTCGAATCGGCCTCTCAGGCCTCATCGCGCCATGGCGTGATCACTATCCGGTTTGCGCGTCGCATTCTTTATCAATCATCAGAATTCATCTCCCATGATCCTACCCAACGACCACTTCAATGGAACTTTCCCGTATACGCCGGCGTTCACCGAGACCGCCGGCTTCAAGATGCACTATGTCGATGAGGGGCCGCGCGACGGCGAAGTGGTTCTCTGCCTACATGGCGAGCCCAGCTGGGGCTATCTTTTCCGCCACTTGATTCAGACACTTCGCGCTACGCATCGCGTTGTCGTTCCCGACCATATGGGCTTCGGTAAGAGTGCGACTCCTCAGGATCGCACCTATTGGTTGCAGGATCACATAGATAACCTGGAACGTTTCATCCTGACCCTCGACCTACACCGGATTACTCTGGTGATGCATGATTTCGGCGGGCCGGTCGGCATGGGCCTGGCCGCACGGCACCCTGATCGCGTTGCCCGATTGATCTCGACCAATGGCCCCACTCCTTTCGGTCAGGTTGATCTTTTCGACCGCCTGGGCGCCAACGCGAGCGTTTCACCCTGGTTCCAATGGATCGCAAAAGCAGGTGCCGATGGAAGTCTCGAATCCGTATTGGGTCAACTCGGGTTCAACATGCTGAGCACACTCAAGCTAAATGGCTTCGAACGTCATCACGTAATTTCCGACACCTGGCTCGCCGCTTACAGCGCGCATTTCGTGAAAGTTGCCGACTGCCTCGGCGCGATCGGCTGGGCCAAGGGTTTCGTCACTGGCGATCACCGCTTTGAGATACCTGGAACAGAGGCCGAGCGCATCATTCGCGGCAGGCCCGCGTTAGCCATATGGGGTGCGGCGGATCGCACGCTGCATGCTGATCACTTTCTACCATTATTCAGCGGCCTCTTTCCGGATGCGCCGACTCACCGGCTGACCGGCGTCGGACACTACTGCCTTGAAGATGCACCTAACGACATTGCCAAGCTTGTTGTTCCATTCATTCAACAGACTCGGATTTCAATCGCATAAGCCGGCCGCTTCGTCCGCCGCCCCGGTTGGTTAGTACGCTCATGCACATCGGGGCGAGGAGAACCGGCATCATCAGTTGGCCGACCTTGACCATCAAGTTAAGTCTTCAACAGACTGAAGTTTCATACATCAGTTTCATGATTCGCTGCGTACAACTTCGTAAGCAGGTGCACGAGCAACTGTACGTCGTGGTCGGTAGTTCGCCAGGAGGACACACTTATTCGAAGCGCGGGCCTTCCCTGCCAGATCGTGCCGCCGAACCATACCTCGCCGGACGCCTGCACCGCGCTGCGTATCGCTTGCGTCTGTGCATCCGTAGCACAACGAAAAACTATTTGGTTCAAAACAATCCGGTTGAGCACTTCATACCCGGCGTGGACGAGGCCAGCGCCGATCCGCGTCGCTTGATCGCTGTGGCGCTCGACCAGTTCCGCAACGCCGCGGCGACCCAAAGTGCGTAGTGCCGCCCATACCGGAATGCCACGTGGACGCCGCGAGAACTCGAGGGTAAGGTTCTTCTGTGCATCTGCGCTGGCGCTCGAATAAACCGCGTCGCTGTTCATCGCACCAGCCAGCGCTTGGGCCTCGCGGCAGATCGCCATTGCGCAGTCGTAGGGCGTATTCAGCCATTTGTGTGCGTCGGTAGTCCAGCTATCGGCCAACTCGACTCCTTCGGTCAACGGCGCTAGCGACGAGGCGCGCGCCCACAGGCCGAAAGCACCATCTACGTGCACCCACGCACCAGCATCCTTGGCACGAGGCATAATTTGAGCGAACGGGTCGAACTCCCCCGTATTCACCTCGCCAGCCTGCAAGCAAAGTATCGTGCTGTCATCGAGCACGGGCAGTCGCTCAGCATCTATTCGCCCGTAAGCATCGACAGGAGCGTAGATGATCCGATCAAGGCCAAAACCTAATATCCGCAAGGCTTTTTTTACGGTGATATGCACTAACTCTGACACAACGACTTTTATGTCCGGACTACCAATCAACCCTAGGCGGTCGAAGTCCCAGCCTTGCCGCGCCAGCAACGAGCGCCGAGCCGCAGTTAGGGCCGCGAGTGTGCAGGCCGTTGCGCTGGTCCCGAATCCCACGGCGCTTTCACGTGGAAGGTCGAGTGCGTCAAGTACCCAGCGGCTAGCGATCCGCTCAATTGTCGCCGATACGGGCGAATTGTCGAAGGTGGACGCGCACTGATCCCACGCCAGCATGATCCGTTCCGCCGCCGCTGCTACTGGCAATGCTGCACCGATCACAAACCCGAAATATCGCGGGCCGTTGGAAGCAGTTGTCGCGGGTGATCCGATGTCATCCAACATCGCCAGCGTGTCTTCCGGCGGCAGGCCCTGTGTGGGTAACGATCCATCGAACGCGCTCAATGCTGCGATTGCTTCATCGGAGGGGAAAACTCGCCGTGTAGTGTTTCCCTCTAGGTAACGTAAGCCACGCGAATCAGCATTGGCCATCAAATCCAATTCGTCCATTCATGCCTCCGAATTCAAGTTGCCGGTCTTGAGGACCACATCCGGCATATCTCGCCGGGTAATAGCCCAAAACACCAGCGACAGCAGGCTAACGGATGCTCCTAATATGCACACGCCACGCCAACCGGCATGAGCATAAACGGCGGTCGTGCTCATCGCTCCCAAACCGCTTCCCACTGCGTAAAACAGCATGTAGAGGCTAAGCAGACGGCTGTGCGTTTCAGGGTGAGCGAGAAAGATGAGGCTTTGATTCGTCACGTGCAGCGCTTGGCCACCGAGGTCAAGCAGCACGATACCAACCACTAGTGGCCACAGCGACAGACCAAGCTGCGACAGCGGCCACCACGCCAGGAGTAACACCATCAAAGCGGCAAACGTGGTGCGCTCGCCGAATCCCCGGTCAGCCCACTTCCCTGCTCGCGCAGCAGCTAGAGCACCCGCGACGCCGGCCAGTCCGAATGCGCCGATGACGGTATGTGAAAAAGCGAATGGCGGCTTGCTTAACGGTAGAACTAGAGCGCTCCAGAAGATGTTCACTGTAGCGAACATCAGCAAAGCGAGCACACCGCGAATTTGCAGCACGTGATTCTGTCGCAATATCTCAAGCATCGAAGCAATGAGGCGCGGATAGCTCATTACGTTTGGTGCGACAGCCAACCTCGGCAGTCTTCGCCAAAGTGGCACCGCCAGCGCCAGCATCATCACAGCCGAACAAGCATAGACACCGCGCCAACCGGCTAGATCACTCACTGCGCCTGCGAATACGCGTGCGAGCAGAAGACCTATGAACACGCCGCTCTGTGCCGCACCGACTACCCGACCTCGCTCATGAGGTGCGGCTGCGCGCGCCGCGTATGCGATAAGTCCTTGGGTCATAGACGTTCCCAATAAGCCGACCGCCAACATGCCAGTCAATAACACCGAGGTGGATCGCGCCAAACTTACGATGGCCAACGCAGCTACTAGTGAGGCTAGCTGAATAGCCATGAGGCGGCGACGTTCCACCCGGTCTCCTAGCGGTACCAGTAGTAAAAGTGCCATAGCACAACCAATCTGCGTCGCCGTCACCACCCCGCCCACAGCCGAATAGCCGATAGAAAAGTCCCGTGCGAACTCATCTAGTAGCGGCTGTGCGTAATAAACATTGGCAACGCTCAAGCCACCACCAGTAGCAAACAACAACACCATTCCGCGAGGCATATCGTCTTGCGGCGTCTCCACGTGGCCGTCGCTAGGCGATTTAGCTGGAACAGAAAAAATCTCCATAACGATCAATCCAGTTTCAAAAAAAGACCGATTGAATCGTAGGAAAACCAGTCCTAAAATGCAACTACTTGATGCCATAAAAAATGACGACAGGAAAATTTGATGCCACGCCACACGTCAATAAATGAGGAAACATGCCCCATCGCTCGCTCCTTGGATGTGATTGGCGATCGGTGGTCATTGCTAATCTTGCGCGACGTTTTCGATGGCATACATCGATTCAGTGATATCCAGCGCAATTTGGGTGTGGCCCGCAGCATTCTGTCCCGTCGGCTAAGCGACCTGGTCGAACACGACATCCTGGCTACGCAAGCAGCATCGGATGGCACGACCTACCAGGAATACGTACTTACGGCGAAAGGGGAAAGCTTTTTTCCCGTTATGGTGGGCCTGCAACAATGGGGAGAGCGCCACTTGTTTGCACGCGGCGAGCGGCCGTCGCGGTTGATCGATAAAGCAACTGGCAAACCATTACCTTTCATGTCTCCGCAGGGCGATGACGGCCGTGAGCTTTCGCTCAAAGATACAGAGGTAAGGAAACCAAGAACGCTAAATGGCTGACGCCGGAAGTGAAAATATGGACATGCAATGGTTCATTTTCAGGAGGTCATTTCCGCATCAGCAACAATATTTCAGATGACGTGTAATTGAATTTCCGTGCGTCATTGAAGACGAATCGACCACGCTCAACGCGAGTCTTACCAACACCCCATCAATTCGGCAATTTTTCTCAGTCCAGTTATGTTAGTTCCTTGAGGCTGTTAGGTTTCAGCTGATTGGTGGTCGGCGTTCTTCAACCCGTCAGATCGAGCCCCGTTGGAGCCGAATGTGACGAAACTTATTAAGGCAAGGCCCCAGACACTCAGGGCTCCGTAGAGCATAACTACACTAAATCCTTGCCCGAGAGCTCCGTGGACAATGGCTTCCGTTGCCCCCATTGAGGACAATTGCTTGAACAAAACGTGCGTGGATGTGCTGTTACCTGCAGCGATGAGTTCGGAAAAAGATCGCAGTTGTGCAGCGTCAAAAGCGGCAGGTAGAACGCCCTTCAAATAAGACTGAATGCCCTTTTGCAGGAGAAACCCCATCACTGCGATATTGATTGCAAGACTTATCAAGCGGGCACTTATATCAATGCTTGAAGCCATTCCCGCCCGCGCACTATCCACTGAACCTGTGGTCGTATTAGTAACTGGTGTATTAGTTAAACCCAGCCCGATACCTGCCAGTAGGGCGCCTGGCAGCATGGACAGCCAGCTCGCGTTTTCACTCGCCGCCCCGAATTTCATCAGTAGGAAGCCCAATCCGATGGTAAACATTCCCGATGGAATGATGATTCGCGGCTGATAGCGAAGCGAAAGCCGCTCCGCCAAAGGCGGAATTACCAGTGTCGGCAAGGTATAGGCTAAGAGAGAGAGTCCCGCCGAAACGACATCATAGCCAAGACAACTTTGAAAATAGATCGGCAGATAAATCATGAATGGCCAAAAACTAAGATTCATGCCGACAGAGCCACAAAGAGCTCCAGAAAACCTGCGCACCTTAAAGACTGAGAAATCCAGCATCGGACGTGGGTTGATTTTTTCTGCAAATAGAAATGCGAAGAAACCCATTACGGCAACGCCGATGATCCCAAGAGCCGTAGGACTAGCGAAGCCGAGATCCGGTCCCTGAGTGATGAAATAGGCGACGCAAAACACCGAAACGGACAACGTCGCAATGCCGGCAATGTCTAATCTTTCTGCAACCGGATCTTTCGATTCACGCACCCCACGAATGGCGAGAAACAACGTTGCGACCGCAATCAAAACATGGATGAAAAAGACCCACTTCCAATTGAAGAGCGCGACGATGGCACCGCCGATGATGGGCCCAAAACCAAGCCCTGCGCCAAAAGCGATTCCCCACCAGCCGAAAGCTTTACCACGTTCCCGCTCGTCCTGGAACTGATGCGAGAGAACAGCAACGTGGCAGATCAGCATTGCACCCCCACTCATGCCTTGGAGAAAGCGGGCAAGAATTAGGACGGAAGCATCCCGTGTCAGCCCACAGATGAGCGATGTAATGCCGAACGCCATGATGCTGATCATCGATATTCGCTTGCGACCATAGCGATCCGCTAGTGCCCCGATTCCCATCAGGACCGTGGTGCAGCCGATCGTGTAGGCGTTCATGATCCACTGGAGTTGCTTGAAATCTGCATGCATTACACGTTGTAGCGTCGGCAATATTACCGGCACGCTAGAAATCTCCAGACCCACCATTAATGAAGCAAAACAAACAGCAGCCAGTGCGAGTACGTTTCTATCAGCTTGGAAAGAGGTCATTGATTTTAGTCTTTGGTTTAAACATGGCTCGACAGTCGCTCGCGACGAATGAAATCGTTGCGTGCGCCTGGCAAATAGAGGCCGCCCGTACGTCATAGCTCTATGAGAGGTCGCTCGACTGGGCCGCTCCTTCGATCAGCCAAAGCACGACTGACGCCGAAGGTAAATTGCTAATGCGTGCCGCTCTCAAGAGAGGATTTAGCAACGAGTGTAAAGGCCGCTCAGTCATGATATAAATGATTTAATTTCTTATATTCATTAAATTTGGACATGATTTTGATGGATTTCGATTTCACACTCTTACGCACGTTCGTAGTTGTCTCAGAGGCCGAGGGTTTCACGCGGGCGGCGGAGCAACTACACGTGACACAGTCTGCCGTCAGCCACCAGATCAGAAGACTCGAGGAACAGGTGGGCCGGCCGCTAATGCACCGTACGACACGCCGAATCACTTTGACTGAGGACGGTGAGGATTTCTTACGTCACTCAAGGGAAGTTCTAAGTCTTCTCGACAGGATGGTGCGACGCTTCCAGCCTTCGCCGGTTTCGGGTGTGGTTAGGTTCGGGTTGCCAGAGAACTTCATGGGTGAGCGGCTACCTTTGCTGCTATGTCAATTTGCTCGGGCATTTCCCGAAGTACGGCTTGATGTAAAGGTCAGCACCTATCCCGACTTGCGCTCAATGCTTGACGCCGGTGAGCTCGATCTTGCAGTAGTGTTATCGACTCCGCATAGCGTAGGCGATGACACCGTCCTGCGACGCACCCGATTCGTCTGGGCGGCGTCTGAAACATTTGGCATTCGCGATGGCTCATCGATACCACTAGCCCTATCCCCCGCACCGTGCGTCTCCCGAAAAATCGGAGTCGATGCGTTGGAAAAAACCTCCATTGCGACGCATATCGTCTTCACCTCACCGAATCATGAAGGTCTCCGAGCGGCCGTACAGGCAGGACTCGCCGTCACAGTGCTGCTGCACGATGAGCTAGAGCCGGGAATGAAAGTGGTAGACGGTCAATTTGGTTTGCCGACGCTCGCGAAGGCCGAATTTACGCTCATCTGGAGCCATGGCGCCAAGAGTCTCGCCGCCCGCGAATTTGGCAAGCTGGTCATGAACATGCCAGCACCACTGGCGAAGCTTGCGCGACGACGGCCACGGTTCACCACCGTATAGATTTGGCCCTCAGAATCGAAGGATATCGGGAAACCCCTTGTAGCCCACCGAATTGCTGCCCGCGCGGCCTCAATGGCAACGCGGCAACTTACGCACCGTGGGGAGTACGAAAAACAATGCCGCTTGCAATGCGAGGTATCCTTTGTTCGTCGCGGCAGATCATGCCGTGGATTTCCGGCATTTGCTTCTATATTCTTCGCAGATGAAAGAAGCAGTCTCGGGTGCTTGGCACACATGCAACTGCGTCAGGCGCTGCTTCACGGCGCTAAGCCCCGAGCTTCGTCAAGAATCCATTTCGCAAATGCTTGTAGCGGCGCTTCACTCAATTCGATCGGATCAGAGAGAACGAGGCAAAATTTCTTGGTGATCGCCTTCCCATCCGGCCAAGGCGCTATCAAACGACCTTGTTCGAGCTCCGCCCCGATGTAAAGACGCGGCACCAATGCAACACCCAAGCCGGCTAGCGCCGCTTCGATCAGCATGGAATGGAGATCGTAACGCGCGCCAACCGCCGAGTTGCTCAGCACGATACCGGCCTCTTGGGCATAAAGCTGCCACGCGTTCGGATTTTGTAGCCTATGCAAGCGTGGCAACTCATCCAGCGATATGTTTGCACCAGCGTCCGCGAAGAGCGCAGGACTACAGACCGGCACAAGTACCTCCTCCAACAGGCGATGTTGATGCATGCCCGCCCATGCTGGATGCTCAAAATGGATTGCTGCGTCGAAACCGCTACCGGGAAGAATGAAGGGATCCATACGTTCGGCGATATGGACGGTAACGTTTGGATGCTTGATTTGAAATCGCTTTAGTCGAGGGATAAGCCAGCGGGTGGCAAAGGTCGGAAGCGCGGCGATCTCAATACTCGCACCTTCGACGGGCTGTCCCATCAGATACAGGCTGTCCCGTTCCAGCCGATTCAGAATCTCGCGGACCTGCGCCGAGTATCTTGTGCCGTTGGGCACAAGTCGTACCCGGTTTCCAACACGCTCGAACAGGGCGACGCCCAAAAACGCTTCTAATCGACCGATTTGACGACTAACTGCGCCTTCGGTCAGCGCCAATTCGTCGGCCGCGCGGGCGAAGCTGCCGTGTCGAGCCGCGGCTTCAAAAGCCAGGAGCGCGGAATTACTTGGAATCTTACGTCGCATTGGACTGTCGTCGCATCCGTACGTATTTCTACACCAGCTTGAGCAAATATCACTGAAGGCTGACGTTATATCGTTATCTACCGAGGAAATGTCAGATTAGCATTACGTTACCGCAATGAATACGAATGTCTATGCGCGACACGTTCATGCGCCTCGAAGGACAATCTGATGATCTACACCGTGGAATGCAGCTTCGACGATCCAAAGAGCGAAGCCGAATGGAACGGCTTCTACAGCCTCGAAAAACTGCCCGCCCTCATCTCTGTTACAGGCTTCCATACGTCGCAGCGTTTCAAGTCTATAAGCGATGATTGCCCGGTCTACCTAGCCATCCACACGATTGATGGTCTCGGCGTTTTGACGGGAGAGGAATATCACCAGAAGGGCGGCGGCAATTTCGCAAAGTGGCAGCAACACATCACCGACTGGCATCGAAATCTTTATAGCGATATTGGCCTTGCGCCGGCGGTCAATGCAGACGAACTCCTCGTGCTCTGTGCAAGCGGCCCCGAACCTCTGATTCAGTTGGGACTCAAGCCGCTGGCCATGCAAGCAGTTGCGCTTGAGATGTTTCCGGCAAACCGCTGGCTTGCAAAGATGCCTCGACGAAACGCTCAGCTTATCGAGAGTATGTCTGTAGGCGTCCACCTCTACGTGCCCATGACTGGACAATTGACTAGCTTCCGCACCGTCTCAACCGAACGGAAGAGATAGGTCCGCCATGCCCAATGTCACTATTTATATTCCTACAGGGCAGATGCCGTCAGATGAAACGCTTGCCGAGCTTTCCCGCGACTGCGTCAAACTCTGTACGGATGTCCTTCAAGCGGCGCGCGAAAATATTCATGTCATCTATGTAGCCGTTCGACACGGGCACGGGCATCCCGTCTTCGCGGAAGTTCAATATCGTCTGGAGACGCTTCGCACGCCCCCGGTCATGAACCGGTTTATGGCAGCCCTGGAGGACACCATCGCACACTGCACTGCTCTTCGGGCGCGCATCCGTTGCTTTGGCTATGCCGCGTCGGACATTCACGCCCGAAATTAGGAAGCCTTCTGGAGAAAAATTATGTCCACCCTTACCTTTCCCAGTCAGCGAGGCGGGAATTTCACCATCACCGCAGTCAGCGATGGCTATCTCGACGCAAGCCTGGATTTCCTCTCGAATATCGAGCCGTCCGAGGCCTCCAGAATGCAAAGTGACGCAGGGCAAAAGGTGCCTTCCGCCGTGCATATCAACTGCTACCTAGTACGCGCAGAAGGCCGCACAATTCTCATCGACGGCGGGGCCGGGGGTATCAAGCAATGGGGCGGGCGCCTGAGAGCCAATTTGTCGCTTGCTGGCGTCGAACCATCGGAGATCGACACGATCCTGCTCACACACGCCCATCCCGATCATGTTGGAGGGCTTGTCGACACCGCCGGACAAATCACGTTTCCAAACGCAGAGCTCGTCGCTCATCAGCGAGAGGTCAATTTTTGGCAGGATGACGGAAACCTAAGCCGCGCCACCGAGCGTGCCCGCGGCAACTTCCAAATAGCGCGTCAGGTGTTCGACGCCTACCGCGATAAGCTTCGCACCTTCGATAAGGGTGTAGTGCTTCCGGGCATCAGAGCGATGCCACTACCGGGACACACAGATGGACACTCCGGATATCTCCTTGAATCCTATGATCAGGGCCTGCTTGTTTGGGGAGATATTGTTCATTTTCCTCACATCCAGATTAAGCGGCCAGACGTATCCATTGCATTCGATCAAGATCCTTCCCTTGCGGCCACCACTCGATCAGGGCTCTTGGACATGGTCAGTTCGGAAGGACTTTTGATCGCCGGCATGCATTTGGGAGAACTCGGCTTCGCGCGAATAAGGCGAATGAGTGGAAGCTACGGTCTGCTTTACGAGACCGAAGCATGAGCCTTCGAACGGAAGTGCCCTAGCTTCATCCGACTCCAGCACTTCATTGAAGCGACCACGAATACTGCAGGGCGGTGTTGTCTCTCTCAGGCGTTCCGTACTTTCAGGGGACATTCGGGCTCGAGTGACGAAGGAAGGCCCACCTCAAAAAGGCAAGGGCTTATGCGGCTGCCTCAATTAATGCGTAGTCTTTTCCATCCCGTCAATGGGATATCTCCATTCGGCCGCGGCGGCACCTTATAGCTCAGCATGTCGCCGCTTAGTTCATAACTGCGCACCTGCGTTGTCCCCTCCCAATTCGGATACGTTGCACCCTCAATATGGAAGGTAAGCGTGCCCTTCAGCGGGTCAATGGCGACGGTGCCGAAATGAGAGCTTGTTCCTAAAAAGGCAGCCCGTAATTCGCTCGGTGTCCCTGCGTTCCTATCGTTTGCGGCGAACCTGGGACGAGAGCTATTGAAGATAAACAGCGAATAGTGCCCGGCATGATCAATTTGAAGCATGCCCGTGGGAGCATCGCCGAAGTCATGTGTGCGTGTTCCATCCGGATGTTTAACGTCGGCAAAATCGAGCGTCCAAGTGCCTTCGATGGCCGCGACTGTAATCATTTTATCGGGACCCGAGGCGGCGGCTGCGTACGTCGGGAGAAGGGTCGTCAGTAGGGCGAATAGAAAGGTCTTTGCTGATTTCATGTTTGGGTATCCCCCGCAAGGCTCTGTTGAATCGACTGTGTTGTTACCTGATGTATTCGTCCTTTCCTTCCGCTGCGTTTTCCATGCTGGCGGATCGGCCCATCGGAACGTGCAACGCGAATCGATGACATGGCCGCGCAGCGATAGCAGACCGCGCCAGAGCGAGGGCATGAGCAAGTACCTATCCAGATGTTGGCTGGTGGGCGTCCGATGAAAGATTTGCGGCTTCGACGGACGATGTGGGGCGCAGTGTAAAGCGCCACTATTCATTTAGAAAACATATGAATAAGTATTTCAGTCATTTCTAAATGACATGGATCAGCCATGGAATCCTTCGACCTGGATGCGATCAAAGCTTTTGTTCTGACCGCAGAGCTGCAGAGCTTTACCTGCGCCGCAGACGCGCTGGGCAGCACGCAATCGGCAGTTAGCCTGAAGTTGCGTCGACTAGAGACCAGTCGGGTCGACGACTGCTAGAGCGAACGCCGCGCCAAGTACGGCTATCGGTCGACGGGGTCGCTTTTATGGAGTCGGCTCGCGAGCTGGTCGGGGCTTCTGAGCGCGCTATCGCCTCATTTGAAGTAAAGCAGCGCCGTTTGGTTATCGGCATCAGCCACCAACTGGTGGGCAGTGAGTTACCCGGTTTGTTGCTTTGGATGACCGAGCACGATCCGAATCTGGTGATCGAGCTACGAGTCGCTGGCTCGAACGAAATGCTGAAGGCCTACAACGATGGTGTGCTGGATGCTGCCTTGGTATTGCAGTCAGAAGATAGTCGGCGTAGCGGTGAAGTCCTATTCGCCGAATCGTTTGCTTGGATCGCTGCCGCACGCTGGCAGCCGCTTGCAGGTCAACCGCTGCCGCTATCGACCCAGGGGGAAACATGCAGCATCCGCACGGCGGCGGTCCGTGCGCTCGATAGCGCCGGCATCGCCTGGACGGAGGTATTTATCGGCAAGGGCGCTGCGGTGGCGGGCGCTGCAGCGACGATTGGATTAGCAGTCGCCGTGCTGCCGAAGCGTGCTGCACCGTCTGGCACCATCGATATTGGCCACGCTCTTTCATTGCCTCCCTTGCCCACACACGAGGTGGTGCTTTATTCGGCGCTCCATGACAGCCGATCGCAATGCACTTCACACGCCAGGGATGGCATTCAAAAATCTGTCCAGAACTGCGTAGTCGCCAGGCCAACGCCAGGCACCCGGGAGAATGGTGGGTCAGCACGATTTTGCATTAAACCGCTGGCCGCTGGCTCAACGCGAAACGCCGTCTATAGGCAAGAGGACTTAATCCAATTTTGTTTCGGAAATGATGACGCAACGTTATCGCGCTCCCGAAACCGCATTGCACAGCCACAGCCTCCACCGGAAGTGAGGTGGTTTCGAGCAATTCCTTGGCGCGGTCCACTCGCGCGAGCGTGAGCCAGTCTGCTGGAGACGTTCCGGTTGTTTCATTGAATCGACGCAGAAAGCTGCGTTCGCTCATCGATACTAATACGGCCATTTCGCTCACTGTGATTTGCTGATCTAGCTGTTTAACTAGCCGATCAAGCAAGGATGGCAGCCGGTTACCAGCCTCGTAGCGTGATACAGGTCGCTCGATAAACTGGATTTGGCCACCATCGCGGTGTGGCGAGATAACTAAGCGGCGAGCGACTTGGTTGGCGATCTTTGCACCAAAATCACGCCGCACGATATGCAAACAAAGGTCGAGACCGGCGGCACTGCCAGCGGAGGTCAAAATCTTTTCCTGATCGACGTAGAGCACATTAGGATTGATCACGATTTGGGGATAGCGCGCAGCGAGTTTCTCCGTATAACGCCAATGCGTAGTCGCACAACGGCCGTCTAATAACCCTGTCGCCGCAAGTACGAATACGCCCGAGCAAATCGAGACTAGACGCGCGCCACGGGCATGCGCAGCCCGCAGCGCGCGAATAAGCTTAGGCGGAGGCTCCACATCGATGCCCTTCCATCCTGGGATCACAATCGTGTCCGCGCGCGCCAGCAAGCCGAGGCCACCATCTACCGTCACGCGCAGTCCACCGAGTGCGCGCATGGGACCCGGATCGACCGCGCAAGCCGCAAATCGATACCAGTCGGGCCCAAATTCTGGACGCGGCAGACCGAATACTTCGGCCGCACATCCAAACTCAAAGCTGCACAAGCCGTCATAGACCAAAGCGACAACCAAGCGACCGGCGGGCTTCAACGTCCTGCCGGTAGTTGGCGATATTTGATCGGTTAATGTCATATACGCCAATTGTTGCAAACTGCGCCACATTGGACAATGAACTCGTCAATTACATCCTCAAGGAGTTCGCCATGAGCAATGCAGTTACCAAGATTCCCGCCGCGCCTTCAGCCGAGGCCTTAGCCCATTTCGAAGCCGAATTTACTCACGAGACCGACTGCTGGGATGTACATGAAGCGATGCAATCCGCTGATCCTGGCTTCATTCTTGTCGATGCCCGCAGTCCAGCGCTCTACGCAGCTGGGCATCTGCCTGGCGCAGTAAATATCCCCCATGGGAAAATCATTGCATCGCGCATGAGCGCGTACCCCGACGACACATTGTTCGTTACCTATTGCGCTGGCCCGCACTGCAACGGCGCGGCGCGCGCGGCATTGCGCTTTGCCCAACTGGGCCGTCCAGTCAAGCTGATGGCAGGCGGCGTCACTGGCTGGCTAGACGAGGGCTTTGAGCTTACAACTGCCGAAACGAAAACACTGCAGGTCGCTTGATGTCCGTCGATACCGATAGCAGCGGAATCGGTGGAGCGGACTGTAGCGTCTGCACGGTTCGACCCGCCGATCTGCCAAGTTTGATCGTGCTTTGTGCGGAGCATGCACGATACGAACGCGCTAGTTACGATCCATCAACCAAACTTGGTTTACTCAAGGACGCGATATTCACTCATCCGGCTCGGCTTTTTGCCTGGATGGCTTGGAAAGATGGTGTTCCCGTCGGCTACGCCACAGCGACAGTCGAGTTCTCGACCTGGGCCGCCTGCAACTATCTACATATGGACTGTTTATTCGTCGAAGAGCAAGCGCGGGGGCAGGCTGTCGGTGCGAAGTTATTGCATGTGGTGAAAGAAAAGGCGCGGGTTTTAGGATTGCGCGAACTGCAGTGGCAGACACCGGATTGGAACCTTGATGCGATGCGCTTCTACGCCCGACACGGCGCTAGTGCCAAGCCAAAACAGCGATTTGTTCTAGCACTGTGTGACACATGAGGGAAGGTGGCAGAAGACCTCTTTGCCACCTCCCCTGCCAGCCCATTGCCAAGGATTTTTCAGGTATACCTGATCGGCGACCGCGGCCAAGAATGACAAATACATCTGAACTCGGTCGATGTAGAACACGGCAATGAACTGGCTTTTGGTGTGGACCAATTGTCGTACATCGGAGTTACCGGAAAGCCGATATTTTCCGAGCGTTCAAATAAGGCCGAAGCTATTCAATATTAGGAATTGGACATAAAGAGGCATTGCTTGACCGTTGCTGAGAACGCCTCGGGATCCTCAAGCATCATGAGATGCCCACATTGTCGAATTGTCTGATAGTCGGCACATTTTTCTAATGCCCACTCCGGGACGTTCCAATCCCCACGAGAGCGTTCGCCGGCGATCAAATACACGGCATGCCGCTCGAAGACGCTCTTGATGGCTGCGAGATAATCGATATTCCCAGTGGTCGCCACAATCGATTGTCCCATTGCACGAAGCGTTGAAGCTGGCTGATATCCCAACCAACGAACGGCAGTTTCGTACATTTTTTCTGTGGGTTTGGCTACAGCGCCGCTTAACCATGCCACGGGATCTTCCCGAAAACCCTCCAGCATGGCGTCTGCTTCAGCGGAAGTCATACGTCCCACTGACGCAGACCAGAAGGCGTCGTCCAACGTGAAGTTGCCCTCCACGTTCACGATCTTTCGAACATATTCGGGGTGAGCGTGCGCGAGTAGCATCGCGATCGCTCCGCCCACCGAATGGCCTACGACATGGACAGATCGCCCGTCAAAGTGACGATCAATGAACACTCGGACGTTCTCAACTTGCGCATTCAACGAGATTGAATGGGAGGGAGCGGTTGAATCCGCGCCGTAGCCTAGTAGATCGGGCGAAGCATGCGTGTAGTCAAAATCGATTACGTCTAATGTGCCGATAAGTCCATGGATGAAAATGACGGGCGTATTCATGGTTTCCTTGCGTCAAGTGGTGCACGAGACTGTCCCAATTCGTCGCCAACTCAGTTCGGCTCCAGGCGTGACTAAACGGACGTCTGCAGCGGAAGGTCCTTCAACGCCGCGCTTCGGTCGCCATCCGAAGAGCCAATCCCGCCAGTACTGTACCCATCAACCAGCGCTGCACCGTGAGCCAAAGCGGGCGACCGGCGAGAAAGCCCGCGATGGTGCCGGCCATTATCGCAATCGTCGCGTTGATCGAGAGGCTAATTGTGATCTGGGTAAAACCGAGTACCAACGATTGGCTAAGCACGTTGCCGCGATCAGCATCAATAAACTGGGGAAGCAACGACAGGTATAGCACCGCCGCCTTTGGATTCAGCAGATTGGTCAGGAATCCCATGATTACAAGTTGCTTCGGGCTATCGACCGGTAGATCGCGTATCTGAAACGGTGACCTCCCGCCAGGCTTCAGCGCCTGCCAAGCGAGATACAACAGGTATAGCGCACCACCTACGCGCAACGCGTCATACGCCAGCGGCACAGTCATGAGCAGCGCGGTGATTCCGAACGCGGCGAACAACATGTAAACAATAAAGCCAAGACCGACGCCGACGAGCGAAATCAGGCCAGCCTTGCGACCTTGGGAGATCGAGCGTGAGACTAGGTAAAGCATGTTCGGGCCAGGTGTCAGCACGAGGCCGAGTGCGACGAACGCGAACGCAAGCCAGTGGTGAAATTCGGGCACCGCGCTACTCCAAATAGAAAGTTAAAGGGCGCCGCCCTTGCGAACGGCACTAGCAAATGCAGACATCTCTTAATCTTTTTCCGCCCCATTCTCTCGGGCTATGGGTAGCCAAACTGTGGCGTGGTAGAAGCCGGAAAGAAAAAGTATGTCGACAGACGGGTCAGCATCGGACGATTGACCCGTACCTGTCACTATCTCGCCCCGCCGTTCGAGAAATTGGCTTCGAAGTCAAAGCAAACTTCTCTATCGATGGTCTGATCGTCAGCCATTGCGGTGCTCGCCCTTCAGGGATTGATTGCCAGAGCGCCTTACTTCGTAGAAGTGACAGAGCTCATCGCGATCCCTCGCAGGTGCATAGATGCTGCGTCCGCCTATCGGCTTCATACCGCATGCTTTCATAACCGCAAACGATCCGAGATTGTCCACCTGTGCCCCGGCCTCGATTACATCCAGCGCAAGAAGCTCGAACCCGGCCGCAATCACCACAGGAGCAATTTCGCGCATATAGCCCTTTCCGTGATGTTCTTCACCTAACCAAAACCCTAACGATGCCGAACTCCGGCTCTTATCGTTACGCTCTAGGATGACCCAGCCAAGTAATCTGCCATCGGTTTTGTCGGTTACAGCAAATGGTAAAGCGTGACCACGAAATGCAAGTCGGCGAATTTTTTCAATTCTGGCTAAGGCCATCTCACGAGTGAATGGTAAAGGCCACGATGCGAGCCATCGACTCACGCCCGGCGTCATCAACGATGATGTTGCTGCGGCATCCTCCGGCGCAACGCACCGCAATCGGAGCCTGGTCGTCAGCAGTGGCTCGAAAGGTTCAGAAGTCATTGAAGCTTGGCCTTGGTGGTAAATGTGGAAGCGAGATGAGTGAGTCTTATTCGACACTGCCGTTCTGATTAGCGTTGACTAGCCATCCCTGCCGTTTGAGCTCGGCTGGTGCGAATAGCAGTCAGCTGGAATCAGGCAGTGGGTTACATTAGGGTGCTGCTCGAAAGTCAGCATTCCAGCCGAGTTCCGCGCGCGCTTTAGCGCTGGTAACTGTTCCGTCTTCTTCAGCGATGTTGTAAGTGCCCGGCGTTCCTAACGTCATAGCCCTTCGGGCAGCGTCGGCTGCCGCCTCAACGTGAACCGGTGCTTCTCCAGAAGGCCCCTCCGTCCACGTGCGTGGGCCGTAAAGCCTGCCATAGCGAAGAATGACTCCCTCCAGCCCGCAGTCCAGAACCAGCGCTTCGAGTTTCGCGACGGCAGATGCAGTGGAAAGATCAAGTGGAGCTGTCTCGGAATAAGGCCGCAAACCCGGGGCATACGCAAAGGCAATGCTCTGGGCTACCAAGCGCTTCGCTTTCGCTGCGACACTCGCGGCAACAAGGTTGTCAGTGCCGATCTCGCGCATGCGAGCGTTGCGTTGACGAGCAGCCGCCATACTCTCTGAGTTAAACGTCTTGGGCAGATCGGTAAGCTGATGTACGACGACGTCCGGCTGCGCCGCGCGGGTGGCTCGGATCAGCGCATGACGATCATAAACATCAACGATTACCGGCTCGACGCCCATGACACTAAGAAGAGATGCATTGGCAGTCGATCGAGTTGTACCGACTACTCGCCAGCCATCCGCAAGCAGAAGCTTGCAAAGCACGCTGCCAATAGCGCCACTTGCACCGGCAACAAAAACGCTTTTGTTTGGACGTGAAGCCATACTTGAATCTAATGACGCCTAAAATAGTCTAATCTGCTCAGCAGCCTATGTAGGTTATAGGATGAACGATAGGCATCGGTCTTGAAGGATTGTGCAAGAGACTTGGCCGAATCGGCTGATGAAGAGTCGCGCATGAATTTCATGCTCGAGTGCGTGAAGCGTCCTCGATAAGCCGACTCGAAACGCCAATGTGTAACGATTCAATCGCAGCTTCCGTGCCGAAATTCTGGACCGTTGCGTATTCACTATTCCGCGTGAGGTACGCCGCATGACCGAGGATTGGCGTCACCGCTACAACCACCAACGATTCCATCGCTCGCTCGGCGGTCTCTCACCCGTCGCTTACGCCATGGCATCATCAACCACCTTTACTTCCAGGTGACTCGGAAAAACGAGAACGCTTGATCAGGCCTTCAGTGGAGTTTGCAAATGAGTAAAGCTGTCTTAGTAATTGACGTTCAACAAGGTCTTTGTGAAGGTGAAAGCGCGGCGTTTGATTGCGAGGGCACCATATCTCGCATCAACGTCGTTACCCAAAAAGCTAGAGCGGCTGGCGCACCTGTTATTTTTATACAACACGAGTCGAAAACTGGCTTCCTTGAGCATGGTTCAAGCTCATGGCAACTTACCAAGGGCTTAGAGTTCGAGAGCACAGATATCAAGGTGCGCAAAACCACTCCTGATGCGTTTCTTCGCACCGAACTTGAGGCAATCTTGAAAGCTCGCGGCATAGAACAATTAGTAGTGTGCGGTATGCACACCGAATTTTGCGTAGACACAACTACCCGTCGCGCTCTTTCCCTAGGCTTTCCCGTTGTACTTGTGTCAGATGCGCACACTTCGGCTGGCAACACCGCTATCTCCGCCTTGCAAGTGATTGCTCATCACAATGCCACTCTCACAAATATCTCAAGTTTCGGGCCACGCGCTATAGCTGTTGCTAGCACAGATATAGATTTTCTAGCTTAAACCAAAGCGAGCGCCGCCTTAATCAGAAAGAGTCGTTCCCAGAAAAAGCGTTCACTGATTGGCCCTCGGCGGGGTCATGCGACGGGAAACCATACGTACCCGTGCGCCGCCTTCTGGATATGTCCAAGCCCAGGAAACGGTGAGTGGGCGGCAGCTACAATATCGCCACTCCTTGACGCCGCTGCCAGAAAAGTCTCTCGCGTTGTTTTCGCTTGCGTAGGCCGGTCGTCGTAGCAGACGGTCACGCTCGGTTCGGCCAGTTGCACTGACACAACGTGAAATAGGTCCCCGCAGAACACGAGATCCCGTTCGCCTGTGCGCAAGCGGTATCCGGTATGGCCGCAGGTGTGGCCCGGAAGGGCTTCTGCCGTGAGACATCCGTACCAAGACATCTCGGGATCGAACAAGCAACAGCGCTCGTCGGCGACATAGGGCGCGAGGATCAGGTGGGCATGCTCGAACGTCGCCCGCACGCTGGGATCGACGCTGTCGTAGTGGGATGCTTCCAGCCAAAACGCGGCCTCCTCACGTGGCACATAAACCATGGCGCGCGGAAACAGCGCTTCGCCGTTCCGTGTAAGGCCGCCGATATGGTCTGGATGGAGGTGTGTTACCAGCACGATATCGATGTCGGAGGGGTGATGGCCTGCCGACGTCATCTGCGCCGCCATCTGGCCCAAGGTTACGTCCTGCAGGTCACCGGCGCCGGCGTCGATAAGAATACGGTGCAGACCATCATCGATTAGAAACGCGTTGACGTGGCTGGGCACGATATTGCCAAGACAGGCTTCCTGCAGGAGTAGGTCGAGCGATGCTTCGCCGCTTCGCAAGACGTCATGAGCAGAAAGTGGGAAGTATCCGTCACACAACGCCGTGATCGTCATCCTTCCGATACGGAAGCGATGGAAGCCCGATTTACGAGTCGGTGGAAAACTGTCAGACATCAACTGCGGAGAGAAGGAAAGACTGTCATCGCACATTAAGAAGGATCCAGAGCAAGGGAGGCTCTAGCCTGCCCATGGCAGCGTTCCGTGCACACTGACAGGAACGTGCGTCACACCTTCACTATTGTTCGTTCTCTCCATCTACGTCGCCGCCGATTAGACGCCTTGCGACGTCGGCCAGTGCCCGGACCCTGTCCATCCCACGCATGTCTTCGTGATAACCCATCCAGATATGTCGAGAGGGAGGCGATTCGCCAAGATCGACTCGCGTCAATCCGGACGTCGCGTCACCGACTGCTCGCGGCAGCACTGCCAGCCCCATGCCCCGTTGACATAATCGCGCCTGCAACGCCCGATGATTGGCGATAACAGCCGTTTGCGCATGCGGCAGGATCTTTCGGAGCCAGTCCACCTCCGGGTAGCTGTTTACCGCTGTATCCATGATCAGCAGGTTCGAACCCCGACCATCGCCGCGTACCGGGAACACTGTATCGGTCCGGGCGTACAGGCCATAGGCGACGCGCAGGAGTCGGCATTGCACTATGCCTGCTTCCTCGAACGGCACGACCCGGAACACCACGTCGGCCTCTCGACGGGAAAGGTCGTAGCGCCGCGAACTGACGATCAGTTCCGGCAGTATGCCTGGGTGATCATGCACCAGCGCCTCGATGACGGGTGGCAGAACATAAGTCGCGAACCAGTCTGCCGAGGAGATACGCAGTGAACCACAGGGGCTGCTGTCTTCACCGATCAGTCGGCGCTCAAAGGCCAGTGCGGACACTTCCATCTCCTCCGCGAGCCGTAGCACCTTGGAGCCGACCTCGGTGAGAAGCACTCCGGTGCTGTGCCGCTGGAAGAGAGGATGACCCACATTTTTTTCCAGGGCGCGCATGCGCCGGCCAACCGTGGGATGGCTCAGACCAGTGGATCGCGCGGCGGCCCCTATCGACCCCTGACGCGCGACCGCGAGAAAGATGCGAACGTCATTCCATTCCACGTCAAGACTCCTATTTGGAGGAGCGACTGTGCTTGAGTGGCAAGCCACCTGCAAGCAGGGTCAAGCAGTTGCAAACCGATGCGTCGGATAAGTCAAATTAACGGTAGATGCATTACGCCCAATGTCCGCTTCCGGCCTACTCCGTTGAAAAACTCGGTTTCTTGAAGCAGCTCGACTGGCGCAAACAGATTGTGTTCGGGCGATGACCTATGGGCAGTGATTGAGCCAATGTCGGTACTTTCGGTACTAACCACTGTGCCATTCGGCGTAGGTTTGCGCTGTTGCCGCCAGCAAGATCTCATCTTGCGCACCAAGCAGCCCGCGAAGTCGCAGCCGATCCAGTCGCAGATCCGCTTCAGGCGCGCGAACAACATCTCGACCTTTTTGCAGTCTTTACGGGACTGTTGGTATCGCGCTGTCGTCGCGATCTCTCGGGCGACATCGCGCGCGGCTTCATTAACCTGGCGAGCGATCTTACGAGTCGGCGTGTTCGGGCAGCACTGAGCCTTCATCGGGCAGGGCTTGCAGTCGTGGACGCTGGATCGGTAAATGATGGTGTCGTCCTTGGTGATACCTGAACGCGGTACCGAGAACTTCCTCCAATCACAGCGTAGTGGGTCGCCGGCCGGGCATCGATATCCATCGTCCTCCTCGTTCCATATGAAGTCACTTCGAGAGAAGGTGTCATCCGATCGTTCCGACTTATCTCATACCGGCACGTGAGGTTCGATCGACTTGTCATCGATCATCTAGCCAAGCATTTCGGCGCTACCGTAGGCCGTATCGCCCATCAGACGCGCGGGCTTGAGATCGAAGCGATCTTCGACCCGCTTGACCATGGTCCGAATGGCATTCACTTCGTCGGTGCGGCGTGCCGGAGACGCTTCGACATCAACGATGATTCGGGCAGCGACATCGATCAGGCAGTTTGTTGAATAAGCATAGAACGCGGGCCCTCCAGGAGCCGCCGCCCACTGCGAAGCCGAATCCGTCAACTAGATGTTCTTCGGTGGCTCACACTCCTGTTCTGCGGCGTCCAACGCGGCCAGATACTCACGCACGGGGCGCGTCAGCATGTTCTCTTCAGACCATTGCACGTCGGCACCCGGCACGCCACGCTGGCGATTCGCATCGGCCTTGATGACGCTGGCATCAGTTGCGAATCCCTCGCCACTCACCAACTTCTCCGCGATACAGCGCTGCAGGACCCTTTCGAACACGAACCGCAACGTGCCGTTGTCGCGGAACCGGCCATGACGGTTCTTCGAGAACGTCGAGTGGTCAGGTGGTGAATCTTCCAAACCTAGGCGGCAGAACCGGCGGTAGGCCCGATTCAGATGTACCTCTTCGCACAAGCGGCGCTCCGAACGGATGCCGAAGCAGTAACCGATGATCAACATCCGGATCATCGGCGCCGGATCGATCGACGATCGCCCCTTGTGGCTGTAGTGGACAGTGAGGTGCTGGTGCAGCTCGCTTAGATCGAGGAACTGATCAATCCCGCGTAACAGGTGATTGGCGGGTACATGGTCTTCGAGATTGAACGCGTAAAACAACGGTGCTTGCCCAGCTTGCTGACGACCCATCATCGTGAAAATTCCGCTCGACTAACGGGATATCAGTTGACCAGGTTCAACTGGCAGATTTAACCGAGTTTTTTAACGAAATAGGCCAGAAGCGGACGTTCAACGCTTGAATTAAGCGGCTCGGACGGTTAAGCACAGAAAAGGAAAACTTTGTGCGCTAAATCGCGCGCGCTATCTGGGCCTCGCTGGGGGATTCAATAGGCTTGCAGTTCTCTCGGAAGATCATGGCTGACCTGCCGGTAACGCCTAAGTTAAGCCGCGGCCTTGTGCGGAACGTCCGAGCCAAGCGAGACTTCAAAACCATCGGCTTAAACGCCCACTGGTATCGCACCATGTCTATGAGAGAACTTTAGCCATAAACACGTTGAAGTGTGTGGCAGTGTAGTCGCCGAATGCGTCGCTCCACTCGAAGCCATTACGCTGATATAGCGTATGCGCCGGAACGAAACCAGGGCTCGCCCCGGTCTCAAGAACAAGTCGCGAATATCCACGCTGACGAGCCGTACGAACGATCTCATCGAGGACGGCTTGCCCGACACCGTGACGCAGAAAGGCGGCGCGCGTACGCATTGACTTGACCTCACCGGTCAGTGGATCTAGTTCCTTCAGTGCTCCACAGCCGCATAACATGCCGTCAATAAATGCCACCCAGAAGGTGACGTTCGGCGATTGCAAACCTTCAATAGCTAGCGCATGCACATGGCCGGGCGCCGAGTTGCTCTGCATGCCAGAGAGATGTTCAGCGATGAGCGACTGAACTTCTGTGGAGGACAGGTCATCTTGACGGACTGTGATACTCATGATGCGGTCTCCCGTGCGGCCCAACGCTGAGTTAAGCGGCGGCGTAGCCGTCCGCCTTGAACGGATAAAAAGAGACTCCCTCCCCTTTCGGCCTCAAGGGCCATGATGGTGATGCTGATCAACCGTCACTCGAACAGGAAGTCTCCACGAACACTATAACCATCGGCGTGGATTTGGCGAAGAGCGTGTCGGTGGCGCCAAATAGATGTGCCCACCTTTCAGCGATTCGCCCGAATGAGCGTAAGAAACTGGCATCGCAACCTTGTTGTCGAGCAGACCAGCGGCCAGTCCGGGACCGGTGGGTTAAGTGTGCAGAACAATCAGCACCGCCGCTCGAAAGTCGGCAGGCATGGAGAACGAGCGAATATAAGCTAGAGACGGTTGGGAGCGCTTTGCGATACTCTTCGCTTTCGTATAAAAGATGCTTAACTAATCGCGGATACGCCTACTAGCGCATTAGCTGCATTCCTATATGTCGATGCCCGTTATGAGTTTCTATCGTGCCACTTGCTAAAGCAAAGCCGATCACTTTTGAAGCAGAAATTTTGGGCCGCGGACCCAATAGCGCATGGGCATATATCCGTTTACCTTTCAATGCACTGGAAGTTTTCGGGCGTAAAGGTCAAATTCCTGTCCGCGGCGCTATCAATGGTTTCGACTACCGCAATACGCTTATGCCACGCGGCGACGGTAGCCACATCCTCGGCTTAAACAAGGATTTGCAGCGAGGTGCAAAGGCAGTACCTGGCGACACCGTTACGGTTACTCTTGAATTTGACGAAGCGTCTCGCGACGTCGTGGTCCCCAATGACCTACAGTCAATCCTCAAGAAATCAGACGCCCAAGCCAAAGCTTTTGCAGCCCTGTCCTACTCTCACAGAAAAGAGTTTGTTGATTGGATAGAAAGCGCCAAGAGACCAGAAACCCGCGCCGCACGCATCGACAAGACCGTCATCATGCTTGCGCAGCGAAAAACACCTAAAGGCTAAATTTCGCCGAATCAAGCGCCGCATGTAAGCGGATTTCGCGCGTGGTCGGGCGGAATTGCGCGGCCGATGCGGGTACGAGGCGGATCTCCTCAAAGCCGAGCTTGCTCTGGCGAACACTTCTTGCACGAGCGCAGCAGGAGGCAATGGCTGCCAAGCCACCTCGATCTGATCGATGAGACAGTTCTCATCCAAATGCAGGTGCTCGTTGCCTTTCACCGCGAGACCGTTGGAGGTGAAACTAAAGAACACGGCTACATCCCGCTCCGAAGCGAACCGCATGTTCACATCCAAGGTGTTCTCCCAAACAATTACTAACGGCTAGAAGGCCGTCGCGCCCCAGGCGGAAAGCCGTGAGAGCGGCTGAGATAAACACAGACCAAGGCGACCAATGAGAGGATGAGCGCTGTCCAGGGCAGCGATAACGGACCGGCATGTTCAAGTAGCAGGCCTCCAACGATGCCGCCTCCGGCAATCGCGGCATTCCACGTGACGACGTTCAGTGAGAGAGCAACATCCACGGCGGACCCGGCGGCATCCGCCAACGCGGTCTGTATCAGCGTCGCGGCACCGCCGAAGCTCATGCCCCATACGATCACCGCCAGCCACATGACCACAGGCACCCGGATCCATAGCGCCATGGCCAACGATATAGTGGCAAAGGCGGCAAGACTCATCAGCACCGTGCGCCGCAGGCTCGTATCGACGAAGCGACTTGTCAGGTAGATGCCCGCGAGCGCAGCCGCGCCAAAGGCCAACAGGACGAGGCCAATCTCACTCGCCAACCCGGAAGGCGCTATTAGCGGTGCGACGTACGTATAAAGCGCGTTGTGGGCAAGCATCCAGGCCAGGACGACGATGAGCACCGGGCGCACACCGCGTACCTTCAACGTGCTTCTGACATCATGGCCTGCACGGCCTTGCTCACCGGGGTAGTCCGGCACTTTATATACAACCCAGATAACGAGCGCGATCGTCAGCAGCGACATGGCTGCAAACGCAAAGCGCCACCCGATAGCACCACCCAGCCATGTGCCAAGCGGCACACCCAGCGAAAGCGCCATGGGGGTTCCGACCATCGCAAGTGCCATGGCCTTCCCCTGCTGCGTTACAGAGACCATACGTCGCGCATATCCGGCGAGCAAGCTCCAGGCGAGGCCGGCCGCCGCACCGGCAAAGAACCGAGCCGCAAGCGTCAAGGGAAAGCTGGACGACAAGGCCGTCACCGTATTGAACACGAGGAAACCCGTGATCGAGAGCAGCAGCACCCTCCGACGGCGCCAAGCGCGAGTTGCCAAGGTAAGCGGTATGGCCGATAGGAGCGATCCGATCGCATAAGCGGTCACTGATTGACCTGCCAGCGAAAGGGGAATCCCCAGCCCTTGGCTTATCTGCGGCAAGAGCCCCGCCGGCAGAGTCTCCGTGACGATGCAGGTGAAGCCCGTCAAGGCGAGGGCCAGCAACGCGGATACGGGAAAAGCACCCTCATCGCGAGTGGTCTGTTGTTTGATTTCGAACCTCGCGACGCTAGACATTTTTTTTCCAAATAGCGGCAACATATGTACCGATTGGTATAGATATTAACGGCCCTTTGTTCGTTGTCAACAACTTCTGTATCGACTAGTATTTATGTCGTCTTCACTACGGAGCTTAAGCTATGGCCAAGATGGGGCGTCCACGCGAGTTCGATCGTGATACCGCCGTGGAGCAGGCAATGCATTTGTTTTGGGAGCGTGGCTACGAAGCCACTTCACTTACCGAATTGAAGGCCAGCATCGCCGGTGGTATCTCTGCGCCCAGCCTCTATGCGGCCTTCGGTTCCAAGCGAGGGCTGTATGACGAATCCGTTGCGCTTTACCTTGCTACCCACGGGCAGGTAATGGAGTGCCTATGGGATCAAACGCTTTCACCACGCGAGGCCATCGAAACAGCACTGCGCCGCTCGGCCAGGATGCAAGTCGAGCGCGGCCATCCACGTGGCTGCATGGTCGCCCTGGGCGTAATGGCTGACTGCCCTCCAGGAAATGACAACACGCGCACACCTATCAGAGCGGCGCGTGCGAGAAACCGGGCCGGCATACTGGCGTGTGTCAAACGCGGCATCGCCACTGGCGATTTCAGTGCTGTTGTCGACGCACGTGCCACGGCTACCGCGCTTGATAGCTTTCTCCTGGGCATGTCGACACTCGCGCGTGACGGCGCCACCCTCGCCGTGCTGGACGCCGCGATCACGCAGGCGCTCAGGATACTTGGTGCATAAGCCATGCCGGCGCGCCTCGGGCCAGCGGATATCAATGGCGGCGGTACTGCAACCCTTCCAGGCGGATCAACCAGTCGAGAACAACTTTCAATACATCGTCAGAATTGTTTTCGTAAATCATGCCATGATCGTTCCCGCGAATGCCGTACACCGGTAGAAGTAGGGGATCCACCTTTCGGATAGGGTCGGGTAACTTCGGCCGGCGCCTCCCAAGCAACATACATGGGGCCGGCCTGATAGCTGAGGCCGTCTCGTTTAATACGCTCGCCTGTAACCCAGAAGTGCCCACGGCGCACGAATCGCGGCGCTACAGATTCCCATAACGGCGAGAACATCGTTTTATTTGATGTATCAAATGGGTTCATGGATAGCCCTCTATTGGGCATGACCGAGCCTCAGCGAGGTCTAAGGATGTGCTGCATAGGAACGATATCGGTGAAGACGGCGACGTCCGCCATGATCTCAGCGGTATCCGGGGAGTCGAATGCGGCACGCATGGAATCCGCATCGCGGAATTGGCACAGGCACGCTGCGACGGTCATGCCATTTCTATCGGACGGGTACAACACATGGGCATGCTTCAGCCCCAACGGCTGCCATGCCTGTTCCACCATCGGGATGTGGTGCGCTTCGTAGTAAGCACGATCGAAGCGACTCTCGGGTTGGCCGGTATACGTCACCAGAACGGACACCGGCTCTGCAGCGTGATGACAATCGCGTACGAGCTCACCGCGCGCCGCTCTCGCCAACGCCGACCAATCCTTATCGTCCAGGCCCGCCGACGAGGCTTCGGACAAACTGCTTCGAACGACCTCCGACATCGGCAAGTCCAGGCCTGCCGCTTGCGCCGCCTCGATAGCTAGACCGACGTCTTTCAATCCCAACGTTAGCTTGAACCCTGGCTCGTATGTGTCGGTAGCGATGTTCTGGGCATAACGCTGGTAGCTGGGGCTAGCGAACATGGTCTGAGTGACGATGTCGAGGAAAGCCTTGGCTGATAAACCATAGGCTTCGGTGAGTGCCGTGGCTTCGGCCATCGACTCGATAGCCTGTGTGATCATCAGATTGCCAGCGATCTTAGCCACGTTGGCGCTGGCCTGATCGTCTCCAAGACGCCACGTTTTCTTGCCCATGACGTCGAACAGTGGCTGCACCCGATCGATCGCCGCGACAGGCCCCGCAGCGAGGATATTTAATCCCCCGGTTGCCGCCACTGCCGGCACACCGAAGACGGGCGCAGCAATATAAGCCACGCCTGACTGCGCGTGCAGCGCCTTGAGCTCGTCCACCATCGCCAATGAAATGGTGGACATGACAATATGGATCCTGCCCGCGCGGCCCTGTGACATCGCATCGATAGAAATCAACGCATCGCGCACGGCGCGATCGTCGGCAAGCATGCTGATAACGACGTCATGCGCGAAGGCGTCACGAGGCTCCCGGAGTGGTTTCACTCCTTCGATATCGTCGAGAGCCGCCGCCGTGCGGTTCCACGCGAACACCTCGTGCCCTGCCGCAAGCAGCTGAGGCACGATGGCGCGTCCCATATTGCCTAGTCCTACGAAAGCAATCTTCATGTATTGCTCCTGCTCAACGCTGCTTCTTTGACGTGGGGCATCAGGGGGTGCGCAGCCAGCGGATGCACGGTGACGGTCATCCACGGATACAGTGGTAGTCCTGACACGATCTCGTGCAATTCCGTCGTGCTATCGACGTCCCAGATACTCCAATTTCCAGACTGCGCTGGCGTCCGCCAAATGTGTCGCAGCTGACCGTTCGCGATGTGCTCTCGTGCCGCAATATGTTCCTGCTCCGTAAGCGTGCCTTTTGTACTGGCATCCACATCTTGCATTCGAACAATTATGTTCAAAAGAAAGTTCATCGCCGTTCCGGTTTAGTCGTCTGGCTGCGCATAGTGATTGAAATCAACTTGCTTGCAGACTCACATCGCCGCATATTACGTGTACATTTTTGTACGGCCTGATTATGGAATGGAGCGATGTGCGGATCTTCCTGGCGGTGGCGCGGGGCGGATCGTTTGGCAGCGCAGCGCGCGCACTGAAAGTAAGCCACCCTACCGTGGGACGACGAATCGCGGTCCTGACGGGCGACACGGGGCAGCCGCTGTTTCGTCGAACGGCGAACGGACTGGTGCTCACCGACGCGGGCGATTCGATCTTGGCGATTGCCGAAGCAATGGAGAGCGCAGCCTTCGCTGTGGAAAGGCGACTGACCGGGGCTAGCGAAAGCCTTGAAGGTATTCTGCGCATATCAGCCGCGGATTGGTTCGCCGCCCACGTCCTCGCACCGATCCTGGCTGAACTGGTACGTATCCATCCCGGGATCACGCCTGAGGTCATTGCAGGCTACCGGCTACTCGATCTTTCGCGTCGCGATGCGGACGTCGCGTTTCGGATCGTGCCTTTTGCTGAGCCGGATATTGTCCAGCGACGCCTGATGACTATGCGGTATGGCCTGTATGGAACCCGCGCCACCGCGCGTCGAGTTCAAAAAGACAGCGCTTCGGTGGGCCTGATTGTCATGGATACGGCCCAGTCCTATTTCCCCGATGTCGCATGGCTTCGCGATAAATATCCACGTGCGAGACGGGCCTTTACCAGTACGAGCCGATCGGTGCAGGCACAGATGTGCGCGCAAGGTGCTGGCTTGGCGGTTTTGCCCCGCGCCCTGGGTGATGCCGTACCTGGATTGACGTTGATCGACCCTGACGATGCTCCGCCCTCTCGCGATATCTGGGTGGGTTATCACCGCGATTTGAGACAGATGGATCGCCTCAGGGTCATGTTGGATATCGCTAGCGCTCGACTCACCGCTTAACTTGAGGTTTTACCTTATTTCGGCCGGTGCGGTACCGGAGGTAGAGGCGGCATGATCATTCAACTGGCCGTCAAAAAAGTAGTGCTCGTGTAACCACCACACTTACTCGGTTGCTCCCGCCAGATAATCTATAAGCGCTCGAATCTTTGGTGCCACGTGGCGGCCGGGCGTGTAGACCGCATGGATATCGCCAACATACGGCTTACCGATTTCCCAGTCGGGCAGCACGCGCACTAGGCTACCGTTTACGAGAAATTCTCGAGCAGCGAAGCTCGGCACCAGTCCGATACCTCCGTCAGCGCGAGCGGCAGCCACGATCGCGCTGCTGTTGTTGATCGTCATGCGCGATGGAACAAGAACATCGACCGATTCATCCTTGCGGCGAAAACTCCACGTGTTACCGAACCGGCCGTAACCCAAATAAATGCACGGGTGGTCGACCAGATTCTGCGGCTCGAGCGGGGCGCCATGCCGTTGGGTGTATTGCGGTGAGGCCACTAGGACATAGCTGAATTTGCACAACGGTCGCGCAGCGAGCCCCGGTGACAATTCGGACGATATGCGCACCGCGATATCCACACCCTCCTCGATCAAATCAACCGTTCGGTCGACGAAGGTGACGCGCAAACCGACGCCGGGATATTTGGCCAGAAAGCCTGGAAGCCGCGGCGCTAGCCAGGTTTCTCCGAATACGACCGATGCCGTGAGATGGATGATGCCCGTGGGCTTCTCGCTATAGCTACCCGCCAGGGCAGACATTTCGCGGGAGCTTTCGAGCACGCGGCAACTGACGACGTAAACCTGTTGTCCCAGCTCTGTCAGAGTCAACGATCGTGTCGTCCGCTGCAGCAATCGCGCGCCGAGGTGAGCCTCTAGCCGAGAGACATGTCGGCTCACCGCCGAGGTTGTCAGACCCAGCTTTCGACCGGCCGACGAGAAGCTTTCTTCGTCCACCACTTGGGCGAACACCGCCATCTCCCGGAGTAAGTCCACGGAATCGCTCCATTGTTGCCCTGGGAGCAATAGTCTATTGGCTTTATCGTACCTAGTGCCTATTAAATCAACGGAACATACTCATTCTCCATCGGCATTCGGCCGAAACGCGGCAGCCATCTTGGGAGGGAGTGTTATGGATATTGCTTTCAGGACGGACGGGAAAGGCGCAGCACTGGCGCAAAGCGAACCGCTCGAAGCGCCGTCGCCCCGTGAGATCCGCGTGCGAGTCAAAGCCGTCGGACTAAATTTTCGCGACCATTATTTCATCAGGGGCAATCGGTTTCGTGCGCCGACCATGGGCCGCGTGCCATGCACGGACGCTGTCGGTATCGTGACGCATGTGGGCGCCGACGTGGAAAGGTTTCGCGTGGGCGATCGCGTGTGTTCGGTTGTGTTGCCGGGCTGGATCGATGGCCCGCTGACCATGGCCGCTTTATCGGACTCGTTGGGCAGTGAAGCACGCGATGGCGTATTGAGAGGGCACGTACAGATCGACGAATCGGCATGGGTCCATGCACCGGCCTACCTATCAGACATCGAGGCGGCCACGCTATCGGTCGCCGCCGTGACGGCGTGGCATGCGGTCATCGAACTGTGCGCCGTGCAACCGGGCCAGACGATAGTTGTACAGACCACCGGCGCGGTGGCGCTTTTTGCCATGCAGTTCGCGTTAGCCATCGGCGCACGCGTGATCGCCGTCTCCCGATCGGAGGATAAGCTGATGTGCGTCAGCGACCTCGGCGTCGGGAAAACCATCGATACCTCGCACGTCCCCGATTGGGACGTTGCCGTGCGGGAACTCACCGACGGAAAAGGTGCGGAGTTGGTGATCGACATGGGCCTGACGGACAGCTTGAGACAATCGGTGCGCGCGACAGCCTTCGAAGGAACGGTTGCGGTGGTTGGCGTCGTACAGGAACGCACGAACGCGCTCGACATCTTTCCGGTGATGAATAAAAACCTTCGGGTACGGGGCGTCGAGACGGGCTCACGAGCTATGTTTGAACGGATGAACGCGTTCATGAGTGCTCAAGACATCCATCCCATCGTCGATCGCATCTTTGCTCCCGACCAGCTGGATGCAGCACTGGATCACCTGGCCGGCAGTCCGTTTGGGAAAACGGTTATCCGCTTCGAGTCCGATAACGACGGCTCGGCGACGCACAGCAATGTCGTCGAACGTCGTTAAGCCATTCCTGCTCTGAAGTGAATACTTATGACCTCCCTATGGACCGACCTGCTTTCGCTACACGGATACATCGTTACGCCGGTTCAAAAATCCGCCGTCCCTTATGAGACAAAGCGTTCGCCGTCGGATCCTTCGGCATCGATCGATAGCTCATTGGCCAGCCCGTCCGACGATGATCTTGAAACCTCCGATCCATAACGCGATAAGGAGGCGACACAATATCCGCGGATCGGCACATAGATCCTTCATGACCGAAATACCACTCCGGTGATTACGCATGCACGTCGTCTCACCCAAACGCCAAGCATCGTTGCTTACCGAGCACTGGTCGCCGCGAGTTATCGCTGAAGTCGACGACGACGTTAAGGCTTCGGCCTCCTCCTCGAGACAGTCAGCCGATCAATCAGAAAGCGACATGACAAACCTTGGCATATCCACTGCTTCGCATGATCGGTCTTTTCGGACGACAGGTAGCCGAGCACATTACTCACCAGCTCATGATGGACGGTTTATCGTCTGTATCCGATATCGAGCCAGCACATGCTGACCGGCACGCTTTACGCACTAGCCGCAGGTTTGATGTGGGGACTTGCCTTCATCGTACCCGTCCTGCTTCCTGACTATCCAGCGCCGCTGTTAGCCTTCGGACGGTACCTGGCGTTCGGCCTGTTGGCGTTGCCGATCGGTTGGCTGGACCGCCGTAGTCTCGGCCAGCTGCAGCGGGCCGATTGGATCGAAGCGCTGAAACTCTCGGCGCTGGGAAATATTGCTTACTACGTCTGCCTGGCTGCTGCGATCCAGTATGCCGGTGCGCCTCTGCCGACCATGATCATCGGCACATTGCCCGTGGTGATCGCCATCGCCGCGAACCAGCGCAATGCAGTGCGTGACGGGCAACTCCCGTGGTTGAAGCTTGCACCCTCATTAGGGTTGATCGTCGCCGGCATAGGATTCGTCAATCGAGACGAGTTCGCCAGGATACACGGCGCCACACCGGCCGATCTGGGCCGCTACGCAGCGGGCGTTCTACTCGCCATGGCAGCAACCGCTTTGTGGACGTGGTATCCGCTACGTAATGCCGACTGGCTTCGCCATCACCCAGATCGCCGCCCGATGACATGGTCGACTGCACAGGGGCTCGCTACATTACCGCTTGCGCTAATCGGGTATGGCTGCACGTGGCTATTCATGCATGTAACAGTGGCGGATACGCCCATGCCGTTTGGTCAAACGCCAGCGTTATTTCTGTCTCTCATGTTCGCCCTAGGCCTGCTCGCTTCGTGGGCGGGAACCTTGTGCTGGAACGAAGCCAGCCAGCGATTGCCCACGCGCGTTGCCGGCCAACTGATCGTTTTCGAGACCATGGCTGCGTTAGCGTATGCCTTTGTTCTGCGGGGAAAGGCGCCGCCGTGGGGCACCGTCATCGGTGTGCTTTGCCTAGCGATAGGTGTGGTTCTAGCTGTGAGGATCAAGCCCGCCGTAGTCGCTGAAGCTGCATAGCAGCGCTATCTAAGCAATTGATTCACCTTCTTGGTGAAAAACGATTTTAGATTGGCAACCGCTTAGCGTGGCTATGACTCTCTCGAACAAACGTCGCAAAATCATGGCCTGCGTTAATCGGCTAAGAGCGAAAGCATGCGCTCCCGTCATAACTACCGTCGTTCTCTTAAGGCTTCCGGCGGCAAGGTGCGGCTTCTAGATACAAACCGCGCCCGTCGAACAGACGCTGAGGCTTTTCTGCCGGCTTAGCTTTACGTATTGCCGCATCGCTCAGCGATATGGGGGCGCCTCCTCTATCAGACTGGTCTAACGCCCCCTTGTATGCCCCCCAAACGGGCTGGATTTCAATAGACGGCCCCGGACCCTCTCTGACAAAAGACTAAAAAAATCCCAGTTTCACTGGGGTTCTTGGACTGTTTGGGATGACGCTGGACTTTAAGTTGGTGCGCTCGGCGGGATTCGAACCCACGACCACCGCCTTCGGAGGGCGGTACTCTATCCAGCTGAGCTACGAGCGCATTGGTGAAGCGACCGGGCTGATCAACCGTAAAGGCCGTTGCCGCGGGGAGCGCAGTATAGCCGAGTTGCCGCTGGGGTTGGCTGACCACGCGGCCCGGACTGCGCAGCACGCTGCCCCTACCTGACCGAGCCATGATGCCGGCTTAGCCATTGAAACGATTGGACGACGGCTTTGATACCCACCGCCGATCTATTGTCTGCACGCTGAAATCAGCGGGCAGACGACAGAACATTTCAGCCGGCAGCTTCGGTGGGGCCCCTTACTTTTTTGCCTTCATCAGCTCGGTCAGATGATCCGGCCTGCTGCTGTCGCGTTCGATGTGCGGGTACATTAGGCCGCCGTGGTAGTCGATACGCACGGTCTTGTACTCGTCGAAGTTTTTCACCAGCAGTTCCACCGGCTGGCTGGTGTCCTTGGCCGAAGCGGTGACGGCATCCTTGAGCGCGTCGGGGGCGTAGTCGTGACCGTTGACGGCAATCACCGTCATGCCGGGCGAGATGCCGGCATTGAAGGCCGGACCGTCCCACAGTACGTCGCTGATGTCGCCGCCCTTGCCGATCGACAGGCCGATCGAATAGGTGAGATCGGCGGAATGACGACGCTCCTCCATTGCCTTGACCGCGGCCGACGGTTTATCGGTGTAGACCAGCTTCCAGCCGTGCGAGGCCAGGCCTCCGGTCAGCGAGCCGTGGCCGTCCAGGCGTTCGCGCAGGTATTTCGCCCAATCGTAGGGAGCGGCGCCGTCGAGCGTCCTGACCACATCGTCGAAGGTATAGGTGTCGACATCCCAGGCGCCAGGATTGACGCCGAAGAAGGCCTTGGCGAAATCGTCGATGCTGCGCTTGTTGCCGGTCAGCTCGCGCAGCTTGCCGTCGACGTCGAGCCAGATCATTTCGCCGGCAACGTAGTAGTCCTCGCTGCCCTGGTAATTGCGGTAGGGCAGCGGCGCGCGCTGCGACATGGTCGGATCGTTGGTGGTGTCCTGTACATTGCGCCAGCTGGCCAGGCCGGGCCGGCCCTTGTCGTAGGTGGCGGCCATGTAGGCAAGCATGTCGTGGCCCTGGTCCATCGTCCACAAGCCCGAGCGCGTGGCCATGATCTGACCCCAGAATTCGGTCTGGCCTTCATAGACCCACAGCAGGCTGTCGCCCATCGGTACGTTGAAATTCGGCGTGGCCAGATCGGCGCCGCGGCGGTACTTGCCGTCCCACGAGTGGTTGAACTCGTGCGACAACAGATCGCGCTCGCCCCAGTTCTTGTCCCATTCGGTGAAGTAGCCGGTGCCCACACCGTCCTCGCTGGAGCGGTGATGCTCCAGGCCCTCGCCGCCCATCTTGTCGCTCAGCGACAGCAGGAAATCGTAGTGGTCGTAGTGGTGCGCGCCATAGAGTTTGTACATCTGCTGCACCAGATCCAGATGCGCTTTCAGCTGCTCGGGCTTGATCTCCAGATACTTCGCTTCGTCGGCCACGATGTCGACATGCACCGGCGTGGCCGCGCCCGGGTCGAGATCCACGCGCTTGAAATACTTGCCGGCGAACACCGGCGAATCGACCAGATCGTCGTAGTTGATCGGTTTAAAGTGGATGGTGTCGCCGTCTTTCGAGGCAACCTCGAGCGCGGTGCCCGCCTGCCAGCCGGCCGGCAGCTTGAGGCTGGGCTCGGTGTTGATCTGACGCGCAAAATAGCCGGCCGGATACAGCGTGCTGGCGCTCCACTGCGCGTCGAGCATTTCCGGCGTCACCACCACACGGCCTTCGCGCGAGCTCTGTGGCGTGAGGTATTCGAAGTTCACCTCGACCGCACTGACGCCCTGCGGCACGTCGATGTGGAAGGCGTACACGTTGTACTGGTCGCGCGTCCAGGTCAACGTCTGACCGTTGGCTTTCACCACCAGTCCGGCGATTTTGTCGATCGGACCGGTCGGCGAGTGGTTGCCGGGAATCCACTGTGGATACAGCAGGGTGAGCGGGCCCGTGGCGACCGGAATGGTTTCATGCACGCGAAAGATCCGATGCGCCACATCCGTACCATCGACATCGATCTTGATCGTGCCGGGGGCGTACGGCACGTTCTGCGGCGGCGGAATCGGCAGCGGGTTCGCCATATCGGCGAAGACGGCAAACGACGGCAGACCGAGAGCGGCGGCAGCGATGGCGGAAGCGAGACGGGTGACTTTCAATGCGTTCTCCGGAGGCAGGGCAACATCCCAGGACGGGCAAGGCTGCCGCGACAAGGACTCAAGCCCTTGATGCTAGCGCCCGGCCGCGGCGCTTCACCCATGCTGAAGGTCATGAATGAAGCTGGGTTCTCGCCTAACCAAGGCCGATCAGTTGCCGACCTGCTCAAGCTTGCTGTGGCGCATGCCGTAGGCGAAATAAATGACGCAGCCCAGCGCCATCCAGATCACGAAGCGTTCGTAGGTGATCCACGGCAGGCCGTAGATCAGCACCGCGGAGAAAACGATGCCCAGCGGCGCGGTGAACCAGACAGCCGGCGTGCGGAAGTTGCGCTGCAGTTCCGGCCGGCGCACACGCAGCACCATGATCGAGGCGCAGATGATGATAAAGGCGCTGAGCGTGCCGATATTCACCAGCTCGGCCACTTCGCCGATCGGCAGCAGGCCGGCGACGATGGCCGTGAACAGCCCAAGGATGATGGTCGGCCGTGCCGGCGTGCCGAAGCGCGGGCTGACTTTGGCGAACCATGCAGGCAATAGGCCGTCGCGCGCCAGCGCGAACCAGATGCGCGCCGCGCCCAGCATGAAGGCGAACAGCACGCTGGTCACGCCGATGACCGCGGCAATGGCGATGATGATGCTGAGCCAGTGCAGGCCGATCGACTCGAACGCGTCGGACACCGAGGCGTCGCCGCCAAGATGGCTGTAGGGCACGATGCCGGTAAGCACCAGCGACACGGCGATATACAGCACCATCGCTATCGCCAGCGACAGCAGCACCGCGCGCGGCAGATCACGCTGCGGGTGCTTGGCTTCTTCCGCCGCGGTGGTCAGCGTGTCGTAGCCGAACACGGCGAAGAACACCACGCTGGCCCCGGTCAGCACGCCCTGCCAGCCAAAGTGACCGAGGCCCGTCGTTGCATCCACCACCCGTGCCGGAATGAACGGATGCCAGTTCGCGGTGTGGATATAGAAAACGCCCACGCCGACGACCAGCAACACGCCGATCACCTTGATCGCCACCACAAAGGTGTTGAAGCGCGCACCCCACTCGGTACGCAGGGTCAGCAACATCGCCACGGCAATCGACACGCCTGCAGCGATCACGTTGAAGCGGTGGCCGTCGCTGGGCGCCGCGATCGCCTGCGCGCCGTGCGTGCCGAACATCTGCTGCAGGTAATACTGCATGGTCTGTGCGCTCATGCTCTGCTGCGCCCATTCGGGCAGGTGCAGGCCGGCCGAGGCCAGCAGCACCTGCACGTAGCCGGACCAGCCGATCGCCACCACGGCGACCACCAGCGCGTATTCCAGCAGGAGATCCCAGCCTATGATCCAGGCGACGAACTCGCCGAGCACCGCATAGCCGTAGGTGTAAGCGCTGCCGGTCACCGGGATAAGCCCGGCAAATTCCGCGTAGCACAAGGCCGCGCAGGCGCTGCCCAGGCCGGCAATGATAAAGCTCAGCGCCACGGCCGGGCCGGCGTTGACCGCCGCCTGCTGGCCGGCCAGCACGAAGATGCCGACGCCGATGATGCCGCCGATACCGATCGCGGTGAGCTGCCAAAGCCCCAGCACGCGCCGAAAATCGCCGCGCTGGCCGACCTCGGCCTGCAGCTGTTCGACCGACTTGTGGCGCAGCAGTCTGCTAAGAAAACGCATGTGGTAGTCCCCGGAAACGAACGGCGATCATAGCGAATCGCGCCGCCGTTGCCCGCATGGCTTCCGGCACGGGCACAAATGCGCCGGTCAAACCGGCGCGGCGCCCGGATGCACCAATTGGGCTCGCTGATCGCCTCGCAGCCACGGCAATGCCAGTGCACTGAGCCCGAATATCGACGCGATCGCCAACGCCATATAGCCGTCCAGATGGGCGATACCGAACCACCGGCCGCTCAGCACCGACACCAGCGCCGTTGCCACGACCCGCACGCCCTCGAGCCACAGCGCCGACACCCGCCCTTCCATCAACACGCCCAGCACGCACAGGCTGGCGACCAGATACGCGGCATAGCCGAGCAGCAGTGGAAGCGAGCCGATGGGCACCAACGCGAGGAAATGCATCGACATGCCGAGCAACAACGCGAACTGCACCATCAGATAAACGGTAAGGCCACGCGACATCGGCGGATCGTAGCGCGGGTGATCGATATCGAAGGCCGGCTTGGGAAACCGCGCCGCCACATCGGCCGGTCGCCAGCCCGGCGGACGAAACCACAGCTGCAGTTTGTCGCGCCAGCGCTCGGCGTGCCACGCATCCTGCGCCATCGCCCAGTAGATCTCGGCATTGGCCCACAGCGGATTCCAGCTCTGCAGCGGCGAACGCGTGCCGAACACCGGTGGATCGCGGTCGTCCTCTTCGGTAAACGTACCGAAGAGCCGGTCCCACAGAATCAGGATGCCGCCGTAATTCTTGTCGAGGTAACGATCGTTGACCGCGTGATGCGCGCGATGATTCGACGGCGAACAGAACACCCGATCGAACCAGCCGAGCTTGCCGATCTCGCCGGTATGCACCCAAAACTGGTACAACAGGTCGATCAGCGCCACGATCACGAACACTTCCACCGGATAACCCAGCAGCGCCATCGGCAGATAGAACAGCCAGCCCAGCAGTACGCCGCTGCCGGTCTGGCGCAGCGCGGTGGTGAGGTTGTAATCCTCGCTCTGGTGGTGCACTACGTGCGCCGCCCACAGCACGTTCACCTCGTGCCCCATGCGGTGCAACCAGTAATACAGAAAGTCGTAAAGCAGCAGCGCGCTGATCCAGACCGCCACGCTGTTCGCCGGCAGGCGAAACGGCGCCAGATGCTGCGCGCACCACGCGTACATGCCCACGCTCAGCAACTTGGTGAATACGCCGACGATCTGCGAAATCACGCCCAGCCCGAGGCTGTTGATCGCATCGTTGCTGCGGTACGCCTTGTGCCCGCGCAGACGCGCCACTACAAACTCGATCGCGATCGACACAAAGAAGGCCGGAATGGCCCAGGCCATGATGCGTTCGGGAGTCATCGTTTGATCGAGCCTCTCTGAAATAGCGGCAAATCGAGCCCGGATGGGCGCTGGCGACGGCGATCTGTCATATCCCTACCGTCGGCGCCGATGATAGTCCCGCACATCCCGCAGTACGTGCTGCAGCGCCACAGGTCTCAACGGCATTCGATTGCCACCAAACTGCAACACGTATTGCGCAGCATGTTGGGTTGTCTTGCCGAATCCACGAGGTACTGCATGTCCCGTTCCGCCCTGCGTCCGCTGAGCCTGCTGGCCGGCTGCCTGTTACTCGCCGTCACTGCGCTGGCACCGGCCTTTGCCGCTGCGCCGAACCATGGCCCAAGGCCACCCCGTAGCGTCATCGTGTTCGTCTGGGACGGCATGCGCCCGGACGCGATCAGCGCCGAGGACACGCCAAATCTGCTGGCACTGGGTGCGCGCGGCAGCGTGTTCGAGGACAACCACTCGACCTATCCCACCTTCACCATGGCCAACGCGTCGAGCTTCGCCACCGGCGCGTTTCCCGGCACGATCGGCTTCTATGGCAACCACTTCTGGGCGCCGGGCGCCAAAGGCACGGATGCGAAAGGACAGGCCGTGGATTTTCAGTCGCCGATCTTCACCGAGGACTACGCCATCCTGCGCGATCTCGACGCGCACTACGGCCACGAGCTGCTGGAGCTGCCCACGCTGTTCGCCACGGCGCGCAAGGCCGGCCTGAAGACCGCGCTGATCGGCAAGTCCGGCCCGGCATTTCTGCAGGACTACAAACTCGCCAACGGCGATACGCCGAACAGCGGCCTGCTGCTGGACGAAAACACCGCGCTACCGCTGGCCTTCGCCAGGGAATTGCAGAAAGCCGGCGTCGCGCTGCCGAAAAACACCGCCAACACCTACCCGGCCAATCAGCTGAACCTCAGTGAGGAAAACGACTCGCCCACCGAACAGGGCAAGATGCTGACCCTGAAGGACGGCGCCAGCTCCGATGCCACCGCCGGCGCCGACACCACGCCGGCCGCCGCCAACGCCTGGATGATGAAAGTGTACCTGGACCAGGTGCTGGCGCAGCACCGCCCCGATCTCAGCATCGTGTGGCTGCGCAATCCGGATACCACCGAACACCAGTACGGCGTGGGCTCGCCGGAGTTTCATCTGGCGCTGAAGGCGCAGGATGCCCTGCTCGGCCAGCTCGAGGACAAACTCAAAGCGCTGGGCATGGATCAAACCACCGACATCGTCGTGGTGTCCGACCATGCGCACAGCAATATCGCCGGCCCGCGCGACCTGTTTCCCCTGCGCCAGATCAACGACGGCCGCGTCACCACCATCGACAACGACTGGGGTTACTCCGTCTCGGGCGGTGTGCGCCTGGCCGATGAGCTGACCAAGGGCGGCTTCACCGCCTTCGACGGCAGCGGCTGCGTATACGCGCCCGTGATGAGCGGCCTGAAGGCCGATGGCTCGCAGTTGCACCCGACCCGCTTCGACGACGACGGCCGCCTCTGCGGCAAGCCCGGCCCGTACAGCACGCCGAGCTACAAACTGCCGGATGAACTGCCCAAGGATGCTTTGGTGATCGCCTCGAACGGCGGCACCGAGTATCTCTACCAGCCCGAGCACGACGCCGCGCTGGTCAAGCGCACGGTGCGGTTTCTGCAGTCGCGCGAATACGTCGCCGCGGTCTTTGTGGCCAAGCGCTATGGCGATATTCCCGGCACGCTGCCGGCCGAGAACGTGCACCTGGAGAATGCCGCGCGCGGGCCGGACATCATCATCAGCTACGCCTGGGACGCGAACGCAAAAATCCAGGGCTTCCCGGGTACCGAATACGCCAGCCAGTCCAATGAGCGCGGCGAACATGGCAGCTTCAGCCGTATAGACGTCCACAATACCCTGCTCGCCGCCGGCCCCGACTTTCGCCAGGGCTTCCAGGACACGCTGCCCAGCGGCAACGTCGATCTCGCCCCGACCGTCGCCTCGCTCATGCAGCTGAAGCTGCCCACGGCACAGGGGCGCGTGCTGCACGAATCGCTTACCGGCACGCTCGCCCGACCCGTCGACGCCTACAAGGTAACGCCGACATCGCTGCGACCGGCGCAACCGGCAACCGGCCTGAGCGCCCGACGCGTCGATGGCTCGCCGCTGGCCGCCAGTCAATTCGACTTCGTTCTGCAAATGAAGCAGCTGCAGACGGATGGCAAGACCTGGACGTATTTCGACCAGGCCAGCCCCGAGCGGCAGTAAGAGCCTGTTCGGAAGTTCTGCGAGATCCTTTCGACCGGCCATCGAGCCTTGGTCCGAAAGGAACCGGTCCAATGGCCGGACGCCGCGGTGGCGTCCGGCATCGGCGTGCGCGACGATGTGCCGGCATCGTTCCATGGCATGGCCGCTGGCTTTGCCATGGAACGAATGAAGAGACACGCATCCCACCTCGGCGAGAGCCGATGGCTGTGAGCGAAGCCGAAACGATGATCGCAACACCGGACCGACCGGCCCGGCACGATCGATCGATTGGAATCAATTTGCGCGAAAGTCCGGGCGAAACGCATCCGTTGAAACCGGTGGCGGTGGCAAACGGCGCGCTCCGGCAGCGTCCAACGCTGCTTTTCGCAGGGCTGTCCATGCGGTCCCTGGCCGTTTCAACACCGCGCATCCACCCATAAAAAGCTGGCCCGGTTCTCACCGGGCCAGCTTTTATCCATACCACCCATTCGATCAGAACCTCGTGGCTGCCATCGGCATGGCTGCACGCGGCGAACTCGATTTCACAGCTTCACATTGACGTTGAAGAAAAACTGCCGCGGTGCGCCGGCCTGCAGGGTCTGGTTGTAGCCCTGGGGATCGGAGGCTACGTAGCCGTTGGTGCCCGTACTCGCAAAGTAGCGCTTGTCGGTCAGGTTGGTGATATTGAGGCCAAAGCTGATGTCCTCGAAACCGCCGTAGGCGCCCACGTCGTAGTTGATGCCACCATTGAACAACCAGTAGGCCGGCACCTGGGAATCATTGGTATAGGTGATGTAGCGTCGGCCGGTGTATTTGCCGTCCAGATTGAAGCTCCATGATCCAAAGGTGTAGCTGGCGCTGGAGGTAAACATCCAGCTGGGGATGCCGACCACGTATTTGCCCTTGGTATCGACCACGCCACCGTTGAGATAGTCGTCCTGGTATTTCGAATTGTCGTAGGACACCGAGTTCAGCCAGCGCAGGTGGTCCACCGGCTTCCAGATCAACGCCAAATCGGCACCGGTGCTCTTGACGCTGCCGACGTTGTTGAGAATGCTGGCGCAGGTTTGCACGGCCGAACACGGCGTGGTCTGCAGCAGGCGGTTGCTGAAGCGGGTGTAGTAGAGATCGGCCGAAGCTTCGAAGCTGCTGCCGCGGACGCGATAACCCGTTTCGATGGTTTGCGAACCTTCCGGCTTCAGGCTGCTCTTGCTGGCATCGAAGGCAGCCTGCGACGTGGCGAAGGGCAGTATTCCGTAGGAGTTGATGTTTTTGCTGTAAGACGCGTAAACATCCTGATGATCGTCGAGCTTGTAGTCGACGCCGACCTGCGGCAAAAAGCCATCGCTGGCCTTGATGCTGCCCTGTGCGAATGCCGTCGTGGCCACCAGCGATTGCGCATCGGTGGTGGAACGCAACGATTTGGCGCCGAAGTTGACCGTCAGCCGGTCGTCCATCAAGTGCACGGTATCTTCGGCGTAGGCCATCCGGGTGTCATACGTGTAGTGCTGCAGGAAGCCGCGCAGAAACGGCTCCCCGCTGCTGTAGAAATTCCACAGGCCATTGTAGGGGCCGTACAGATTGAAGTAGTTGCGCTCGATGTTGTTGTGCGAGTCTTCGCCCCACACGCCGACTTCGATATCGTTGTTGCCGACCGTGTATTGCAAAGAGCCGGTAATGCCATAGCGGTCCAGACCATAGTCCGTGGTGCGCATAGCAAGCGGCAGGCCGGAGGCCGGCGACGTCACGTAAGGCGTCGCCCATTGACCCTCACCGCGATCGTCGTGGTAGTAGCCGCCCAGATTCAGGACCAGCCCATCGGCCAGGGTGAACGAACCGTTCAAACCGGTGAGGTTGTCGCGTCGAATGCCGCCGCCGGCGTAATAGTTCGCATCGCCCTTGTCGTAGTCGGCCGGCAGACCGTTCAACGAGGCGGGATACGCGCCGTTGCCGCGGATCGCGTTGGCCGTCTGCAGTGCCTGCGACCAGTTGGGCTGCCAGTAGTCGTAATCCCAACCCAGCACGCGCTGACTGGTCAGCGACAGATCCTGATAATCGTATTCCTTACGCTTCGAGCTGTCGGAAAACAGGCTGATGCGATTGCCGTCGCCCCATTGATAAACCGCCTTGAGATTGAGCTGGTTGGACACCTGCGAACCGTAGCCTTTCCACTTGTCGGTGTTGGCGTGGTCGTACGACACGTACATCGAGAAGCCATGGTAGTCGCCGGTATCCATGCGCAAATAGGTCCGGTGCGTATCGTCCGAGCCGATCGCCTGATTGAGCCGCACGCCGGCCTTGGCATCGGGATCGGCGGAAAAAAACTGCACGGTGCCGCCGAGATTGGTGTTGGCCGCCGTGCCGAGCGCGCCCGCGCCCTGCGCCAGCTCCACCCGAGCAATATTTTCCGAGGTGATCGCACGGGTCACCTGCAGACCGTTGGTGACGCCATAGCTCATGTTGCCCAGCGGAATGCCGTCGAGTGTGAAGCCCAGGCGGCTCTGATCGAAACCGTGCAAGGTGATCTGGGTCGACCACTCGTAGGCACCCCAGGGATCGGACGACTGGAAGTTGACGCCCGGCAGCTCGCCCAGCACCTTCAGCGCGCTGGTGCCCGGCGGCGTCGCCTTGATGTCTTCCATGGTGACGCTCTGCACCTGCCGAGTCTGGCCGGGGGCGACCACCGACACCGCGTCCATGGTCTTCGCGTTATTGGCATCGGCGGCCGGTGCGGGAGCCGCGGCGGGCGTGGCCGAAGCCGGGCCATCCGCGTCGGCGGCGATGGCGGCCGAACCGTAGAGTGCGGCAAGCAGGGCAAGCATCAGGCTCGTATGACGAGTGGTGCGCGAGTAAGCGGACATGCTTAGGTATCCTTTGCGCAGCCGCCCGCGAGGGTGGCGACGGCGACATGATGGAAAAATGGAACGTCGGAAGGCCACCCAAGGGCCATTCCCATCATTCTGGTGGCGCTTTGTGTACGCGGCTTTACATGCGCATTGCAGATGCGCACGAGGCGATAGCCGCTCGAACGCCGAAGACATCAGCCCTCGCGGCTCGGCAGACAGCCGCTATCGACGCACGTCCATGACGAATGGCTCGCCACGGCAAAAACCGTCGCGAGCGCCGCGAATGGCGCTCGCGATCCAGCATGTCGGCGATCAAGGGGCCGGCGACGAAACCTGCAGCGCATGCCCTTGCGCCTGCGGCAAGCTGGCACCCATCAATTGGGCCAGCGTCGGCGCGATGTCGCGCATGTCGATCGAGCCGAGGTTCTTGCCGGCCGCGATGCCCGGACCTTCGATGAGAAAGGTGGAACGCATTTCCGGATCGGCCGGATCGTAGCCGTGCATGCCCAGGAAGTGCGGCGGCGCAGGCAGCGGCGCGTCGGGCGTCACGCCCAGCTCGTAGCCGATCTTCAACAGCACGAACCAGCTGGCCTTGTCGGTGCCGCCCTGTGCCACGAGCTGGTCGCGATCGAGTACGCGATCGATGTGGTATTGCGGATCATCCTGCAGCTGCTTCAAGAGCGCGGCGACCTTGGCTTTCACCTCGGCATTGTTCGGGTCTTTCAGCACGATCGCCGCGCTGCCGCCGTCGTTCCACACGGCTGCCTGCCAGTCGGTGATCTTGCCGTCCTTGATCGTGACCAGACCGGCCTTGATGAAAGGCGCATAGAAATTGATGTCCTGCTTCACCGGCGCAAAGCCGTGGTCGGACACGATGGCAATCACGCCGTCCGGGTGCACGCGCTGTGCGGCAGCGGCCAGATCGCCGATCAGCAAGTCGATGCCTTCCAGCGTCTTGCGCGAGGTTGGCGTATCCGGGCCGGTGGCGTGCTGCTCGGTATCCAGCGCGGTCACATAGGCGGTCATGAACTGCGGCTTGCGCGTCTCCAGCAGGTGGATCGCGAACTTCGTGCGGTTCTGGTCGCCGGCCAGACTTTCGTCGATGCCGTCGGCGTACGGGCCGAGATCTTTTTCCAGCGACGGCAGCAGGCCGGGCGTGGACAGCGCCGCCACCAGCTTGCGGTCATCCGGCAGGCCGGTGCGCCAGATCTGCGGCAGATTCCAATCCACCTGCGCGCCCACACTGACGGGCCAGTGCACGTTGGCCGTGGTCAAGCCGGCCGCATGCGCGGCATCCCACAGGGTCGGCACGCGAATATCGGCGGCGTACCAGTCCCAGCCCTGCTGGTTCTGATTGGTCGGATCGAAGGTGAGGTTGCTGCCGATGCCGTGGACGTAGGGCGACACGCCGGTGATCAGCGTGGTGTGGCTGGGATAGGTCAGCGTCGGCAGCACGCCGCGCACGTCATGGGCGTAGCTGCCCTGTTTCAGAAAGGCCTGCAGGTTCGGCAAATGCAGGCCGCGCTTTTGCGCCTCGAGCACGTCGGCCGGGCGCAGGCCGTCGATCGAAATCAGCAGCACCGGCTGCGATGCGCTGGGCTGCGCAATAGACGGCTGGGCCGCGGCGAGCGACAAGCTACCCAGCAGCAGGGAAGAAAGTAGAAAACGCATCGGACGATTCGCAAGATGGCAAAGAGGCTGCACATGCTGGGCTGCCACTACTGCATTCTTGTGACAGCCAACCTGCGTCTATGCATTCTCCGATGACAGCTCAGCGTTGATCCAGAGCCTGTCGACCGAGCGCGGGATCGTCGGTAAAAAACGCGTCGATGCCCGCGTCGAGGTAGGCACGCATCTCCGCGACAGAACCGTTCGCGTTGAACGTTTTCGGATCAGTGCCCTGCCAGAAGTTCTTCGCCTGGAAAAAGTTCTCCGGCCGGAACGTATAGGGGTGCAGCTCCAGCCCGGCCGCGTGGGCATCGTGCACCAGCGCACTGGGCTGACCCAACGTGCCATCGGCCGCCAGCGGAATGATCGAGCGGATGTTCGGACCGATCGCATCGGCATACGTGGCGATATCCCGCAGGCCGGCGGGTCTCATCATGTCGGCGAAGGTGAGTTTGCCGCCGGCGACCACCACGTCGTAGGTCTGCTCCTTCGCATCGCCCAGCAGTTGCAACAGACGGATGTTCGGGCGACTGTTTTGCGCACCCTTGCCGCCAAGCTTGCCGCGCAGATAGCGCAGGTTGGCGATTTCGAACGACTGAATTTCCACCGGCGCGGTGTGCGTATAGGTGTGCGCTGCAAGTATCGCCAGCACCTTGTCTTCCATCGGCAGATCGAGCTTCTGGAAATAAGTGCCGTGCTTGATCTCGGGAATGATGCCGACCGGATGACCGGCCACTGCCGACTCGGCCGCGACGAAATCGATGATTTCGTCCAGCGTGGGAATCTGGAATTCGCCATCGTATTTTGTGCTGCGCAGCTGCGGCAGACGCTCGCGCGCGCGCAGGGTTTTCAGCTCGGCGAGGGTAAAGTCCTCGGTGAACCAGCCGGTGACGTCCACACCGTCGATGAGCTTGGTGGTCTTGCGTGCGGCGAATTCAGGATGCGAGGCCACGTCGGTGGTGCCGCCGATTTCGTTCTCGTGTCGCGCCACCGGCACACCGTCCTTGGTCATCACCAGATCGGGCTCGACGAAATCCGCGCCGTCGGCGATCGCCTTGCCGTACGACGCCAGCGTATGTTCCGGCCGCAGCGCGCTGGCGCCGCGGTGGCCGATGACCAGCACCCGGGCAGTAATGGGCTTTTCAGCAGCGCACACGGAGACAGACATGACCAGCATTCCGGCAAGAACAAGAGGGATCAAGCATAAGCGAGTCATGGCGCTGCTCCGATAGCCGTCGCCGTGCATTCGACAACGCCGCGTAGAATGGCAGGCGTTTATGCAGGTTTGTTGACGGTCGGTACCGTCGACGGCTTGAAAGAACAAGGCTACAAGAGTCGCGGCCTGAACACCGTGGCCCCTGCGTTTGCCCGATTATGGAGAAGTAAATACACTTTTGCGGTGAAAAAGCCTTCCGCCAAGGAACTGCCCTGCGCGTGTTCCAACCTTCGCAAGGCCTCGTGCTCGGTCAACCGCCTCTATGACGCGGCGCTGGCCGAGGCAGGCGCCAGTTCCGCCGAGCAGCCGATAGTGCGGGCGGCGTCCTGACAGGCATGGCTGCCTCCGGACGTGCTTGCCGAGCAGTCTTCCATGCAGCGCACCGCGCAGGGCCCAGCCGCACCGGATCGGCGGCGGGGCGGACCGTAACAAAGGCCGCAAACGTGCATTGGGATGGCATCCCGACACGTATCGTGGAATCGTTCGACACGCGGCGCTGGGTATCTCTGCGCTCAAAGACATTCTCAAACTGGCTGCATTGGGGTGCACCTTGCAGCGTAAGCGCTCGCGCAAGTATTTTTACCTTTCCGACTCAGACGGCATCGGCAGGGATTTTTGGTACGGGACAATTGAAATTTTTCGAATTTCTCGAATCCAAGTTTAAGTCCAGCACGTATTTTCTTGGCCTTTCCGGATAGACGCTATGCCACATCGCTTCGATGACAAACCCAATACCGAGATCGGCGACTTCATGACACTCCACTCGCTGGCACTGGATATTGCCGATCACGCGGCCCGCTCCGAGATCGAGCTCTATTCGATGCAGATCTTGGAAGCCGATGGCCGGCACGTCTTCGACACGCAGCAGCCACGCGAGGAATCGGTCGGCCCGGAGAGCTTGTCATTCGCCGCCAAGGCCGTGCAGTATATCGAGCAGCGCGGCAACGCTCTGCCTTATCGGCTGCGGCGGTCGGGCTCCCTGGTGTGGTTTGAGGACCGAGACATAACCGCGTCGCTAGCCGGCTAGACCAGGTCGGCCGGCTTTACGGGCAGCCGGGCACTCGCTTTATTGATAGACGTGCAGCCGTCCAAATGTCCAGGCGTGATACGCGTCGATCAGCCCCGGTATCTTGCAGTCGTCGTATAGCCCGTTGCAGCGCGTGCGCAGCGCGTGCAGCGCGGAAAAGTACGGATCTTTCGGCAACCGCGCCGCCTGCAGCACCATGCTCGGCAGAAACGCGATATCCATCATCGGATAGCTCGGCAGGGCATCGCCGGCATAGTTGCTCTTCAGCATGTAATAGGTAAGAAAGTCCCGATACGGCTGCAGCGCCGGGGGCAACGTGCGCGCCATCGGGCGGATCATGCCTTCGAACGACGGCTGGTGATCGCCGAAGTGCACCAGCAGGGTCGGCTGCGCGCGATCCAGAAAGTCGTGCTCGAGGCCTCGCATGGCCACATCGGAATCGTGCAGGCGCGACAGGTACGCACTGAAGTTGATCGTCGCCGCCGGCGACAGACCGGTCAGCAGGCCGCGGTTGAACGGCGGCGGCAGCTGGGCCAGCGGCAGATCGTCGTGCGGGCCATGCTGGTTGATGGTGAGGATCATGATAAAGACCGGCTGGCCCGGCTTCTTCACCCGATCGTAGACGCGCTTGGCCGCGTCGAACATCTGCTTGTCGGTCTCTTCCCACTCGTCCAGCTTCAGTTCGTTGACGTCGTAAAGGTGATCGAAGCCGTACGACCGATAGGCGTTGCGCCCGTTGATGAAACTGCCTTCGGTCGGATAGATCGCGATGGTGAGGTAACCCAGGCGACGCAGCTGCATGGCTAGCGCGTCGCGCACGTGTGGGGCCAGCACGTAGGGCGCGTACATGCCGCCTGGGCCGAAAATATCCTGCGGCATGCCGGTCAGCGTGGCGAACTCGCTGACCCAGGTGCCGCCGCCGAAGGTATGCGTGCGCAGCACGCCGGTGCCGCGCGTGCGCGCATCGCTCTGGAACATCGACAGATGGCATTCCGGCGCGCCGCAGGCGGTAAAGATCGATGGATCGAAGGTGCTCTCTTCCAGCACCTGCACGATGTCGGGATACGGCGGATGCGCGCTGCCGGATTCGCCCTGCGCGGTCGATCCCCACTGTTGCTCGGCCACCGCCTCGCTCGACATCGCCGGCAGATGCACGCGGGCGTCGTCGAAGTTGATGAAGAAATTGGTCAGCTGCGCGTCGTCGGAAAGCTTTTCCCATACGCCGCGGTTGTGTACCTGGGCAAACGGCCCGCTCGGCAGCATGCAGACAAGAAAGGCCAGCACGCAAACCACGATGCCGCCCGTGCGCAGGCCGAATTTGGCGAGCGACCGGCGACCGACGAACAACCGCCAGTCCCAGCGCCACACCAGCCAAAGCACCGGCGGCACCACCACGCAGATACCGATGCTGAGAAGGTAGAGATGCGGGTAATGCCTCAGCGTATCGAGCAGGCTCGTGCCGGCGTAATAGATGAAGTCCGACGGCATCAGCGACTCTTCGAGGTACTTGATCTTCAGCACCGACAGAAACTTGATCGCCCCAAACAGCGCGCTGCACACCACCAGGGCGGTTGCGAAGCGCGCGAACGCGAACAGCAGCGCACCGAAGGTGCACAGCATCAGCGCGATGATAAAGACCTGCTGCAGCGCCTTCGGCTCCTGCATGGCGGTGGTGAACACGCAGAACGCAAACAGCAGCACGGCCGCGAGCGAGACGAAGCCGGCCCGGGTGAAACGTAACGACAGTCGTCGCATGGCTGGAAAATCCCCGGGACCCGATTGTCACCGCGGCGCCATCTTACGGATTTGTGAAGGCGGCGGAAGCTTGGCCGTCACCGCCGTTCCACTGGCGTTGGGCTGAGCCGCCCGCTGGATGGCGCAGAACGTGGCGGCGAACCGCTAGACTGCCCGTTCTCCGCGCCAGCGATTCCCATGCCGACTTCGTCATCCTCCCAACGCGGCGCCGTGTTCGCGATGCTCGCCACCATCCTGATCTGGGCCTACAGCTGGATCGTGATGAAGCAGGTGCTCGCTTACGCCGGCCCGTTCGATTTTGCGGCGCTGCGCTACCTGCTCGGCGCCGCGGTACTTTTCATCGTACTGGTCATCGCGCGCCAGCCGCTGCGCCCGCCGCCGCTGCTGTTGACCATCGGCATCGGCGTGTTTCAGACCGCCGCGTTTCAGGGACTGGGGCAGTGGGCGCTGCGCACCGGTGGCGCCGGACACGTGGCGCTGCTGGCGTACACCATGCCGTTCTGGGCGGTATTGCTGGCGTGGCTAATGCTCGGCGACAGACCCACGCGCCGGCATGTGATCGGGCTGGCGCTGGCGGCCGTGGGGCTGCTCTGCATCATCGAACCGTGGCGGGCGATGGGCAGCGTGGCTAGCACGGCGCTGGCGATTGCCGCCGGCATCTGCTGGGCGGTGGGCACGGTGCTGACCAAGCGCATGTTCCTTCGACACAAGCCGTCGGTGCTCAACCTCACCGCGTGGCAGATGCTGGCCGGTGGCATCGCCTTAGGCATCGTCGCCCTGCTGGTGCCGCAGCGACCGATCGCGTGGACTGGCGCGCTGATCGCCGGCGTGGCCTATAGCGTCGTCATCGCCTCGAGTATTGCGTGGTGGCTATGGTCGATCGTGCTGCAGCGTCTGCCGACGACAGTCGCCAGTTTGTCGAGCCTGGGGGTGCCGATCGTCAGCGTGTTGCTGGCCTGGGGCATCCTGCACGAGAGGCCGTCGCTGATAGAGTGGGTCGGTATCGCCTTCGTCGTGGCCGGATTGGCGGCGGTCAGCGGCGTTGGCACCCGCAGCCGCGGCTGATCGCCTCAGCCCGACCGATCCACATAAACCTGCGCCGATATTCAGCGTGCAAAAGCGGCTGCGGCGATATCATCAGCACAAACGTCTGTGAAGAATGCCCCATGCCCGATCTCTCCCAATTCTGGTCAAACGGGATCACGTGGCTTAGCCACCACGCGGTCACGCCGTTTCTGACCCTGCTGCATATCAACGGCTTGGCCGGCAATCCCGACGAGATTGCCGGCGCGCTGATGATCGCCGCATTGCAGGTGGCGATCATCGGGTTGATTTTTCGTCCGCTGGAAACCTGGTTTCCGGCGGAAAAATGGACCGATCGCAAGCTGACCCTGGTCGATCGCAACTATACGGTGCTGATGCTGCTGGGCATCTTTCCGCTGTTTACCTATCTGGTGCTCACGCCGTTTAGCCATCTGTTCGGCGGTAGCGACACCGATACCAGCGACAGCACCGGCTCGCCGCTGGCGATCTCGCACCTCATTCCGTGGTTCGACCATCACCCGCTGCTGCTGTTTCTTTTCTATTACGCGATCTACGATTTCGTCTACTACTGGATGCATCGCACCCAGCACGCCCTGCCCTGGTGGTGGGCGCTGCACAGCATGCATCACAGCCAGCGTCAGATGAGCTGCTGGACCAACGATCGCGGCAATCTGATCGATGGCTTCATCCAATCGATGGTGCTGGCCGTGGTCGGCCTGCTGATCGGCGTGCAGCCGGACGAATTCGCGTGGCTGATGCTGCTCGGCGAGCTGGCGCAGAATTTCTCGCACACCAACGTGCGGTTCGGCTTTGGACGTCTATTTGAAAAGGTGTTCGTCGATCCGAAGTTTCATCGACTGCACCATATGCTGGTCGATCCAGAACGACCCAACCTGCACAACTGCAATTACGGGCAGGTGTTTTCGATCTGGGACGTGGTCTTTCGCACCGCACTCTACGGCGAGCCGACGCGACCGACCGGGGTGGGCGATCCGATCGTGGATGCCGACAACAACTACAGCCTGCTCGGCCTGCACTGGGTATCGACCAAGCGCTTCCTGGGCGCTGTGCGGCGCAAGTCAGGCTGGAAGCCTGGCGAGGTATCTTTTGCCGAGGATTACACGCCGATCCCGCTCAAAACGCTCAGCCCCATGGAACTGCATGCCCTGCATGCGGAGCACGTGAAGCCGACAGCAGAGTCCAAGGCAGCAGCCGAGACTGACCAGGGCCGTCCGACTGCTGAGGCTGAGGCTGAGGCAGCCTAGTCGCGGACTCGCACTACTTGCCCATACTCCAGGGCAACGCCTGCAGGTCGACGTTACCGCCGGTCAGCACCGCGCCAATGCGGCGCCCGGCGAAACGCGCCGGCTGCTGCAAAACGGCAGCCAGCACAGTGGCGCAGGAAACCTCCACGATGATGCGCAGCTCAGACCACAATAGCTGCATGGCGGCGATCGTCTCCGCATCGCTGACGGTAATGATCTGAACGTCGTGCGCGCGCAGTGCCGCAAGATTGCTTTCGCCAATCAGTGCCCTCAGCCCGTCGCAGACCGTATCCGGCACGAAATCACTCACACGCGTGCCGCGCGCGATGGACTGCGCTGCATCATCGGCCCCGCGTGGCTCGGCGCCAAACAGGCTGAGCGAAGCATCCATGCCATGGGCGGCGATGGCCACGCCGCTCGCCAGGCCGCCACCGCCCACCGGCGTGATCAAGGCGTCCAGCCCCGGCGCCTGCCGACACAGCTCCAGCGCCACCGTGCCCTGCCCGGCCATGACCTGGGTGTTGGCGTAAGGATGCACCAGCACCGCGCCGGTGGCGCGCCGAATCTCGTCGGCCTTGGCTTCGCGTGCGGCCTGCGTGGGCGCGCAGCGGTGCAGCGTCGCGCCGGCGCGTTCGATCGCATCGACCTTGGCCTGTACGGCGCCTTCCGGCACTACCACGTGCGCCGCAATGCCACGCGTGCCCGCCGCCAGCGCCAGCGCATTGCCGTGATTGCCGGACGAATGCGTGACCACGCCGCGGGCCGCCTGCTGGTCGCTCAGCGCCCATACCGCATTGCACGCGCCGCGAAATTTGAACGCGCCGCCGCGCTGCAGGTTCTCGCATTTGAAATGCAGCTCGGCGCCGCTCAGCGCGTCCAGCGCCGCGCTGCGCAATACGGGCGTTACCTGCGCGTGCGGCGCGATGCGCGCGGCGGCATCGAGAATCTGCGCATAGCTGGGCAGCGCATCGCTGGCCAAAGCCTCGCTCGTCGGCACCGCACTCATGGCAGCAGCACTTCCACGCCGCAGCGAAAGCGGCGCTCGGCGCCCGGTGCCAGTCGGATCGCGTCGTGCCACTCCGGCCGGTTGAACGCGTCGGCCATGCATTCCATCGGCTCCAGCGCGACCGCGCGTCGCGCATCGCGCGCGGCCGTGTCGGCGGTAAATGCGTGCATCACGCCGCGCTCCTGCCACACGGCAATCGACAAGCCTGTGGCGGGGTCGCGCAGCCGCGTGCGGATGTAGCCGTCCGCCTCGGCGTGCAGATCGGTGTATTCGTGATCGAGAATGGTGCTGCCGATGGTTTGCGCTTCGCGGAAGTCGAACGCGGGCGCGTCGTCCAGCGGCACATAGGCCGCCGCGCCCGGTAGCGCGATGAGATCCGCATCCGTGCGAATCAGCGTCTGCGCCGGAATTTGCAGCTGCCAGCCGTTCGCCGTCGTGCCGGCCAGCGAGTTGTTGCCCACCCGGAAATACGGATGCCAGCCGAAGAAGCACGGCGCCTCGCTGTCACCCATGTTGCGCATGCTGACATCGAGCGCAATACCGCCAGCGTCCAGGGTAAACGTGACGGCCAGATCGATCGCATGCGGATACCCGGGCTGCGGTCGGATCGCCGACGTCGCCAGCGTGACGTGAGCGCCGGCGTTATTCGCGGCCAGCTCGGCAATGGCGAAATCGGTATTGCGCACGAAACCGTGCCGCGCGGCGCGGTCGGCACCGGTAACGCCGGGCTGCAGATCCTGCGGCTGACCATCGAAGGTATAGCGCGCGTCGCCAATGCGGCCCGCGAACGGCACCATGATGGCGAAGCGTGAACCCGGACGCGTCGCCACTTCGTGCGCATCGCGGTAGCCATCGGCGATGTCGTGCATCACGCCATTCACGGGCACTTCGAAGCTCAGCAAGGCAGCGCCGTGACAGGCGACGCGGAGCTTTCGCTGATCCTCGTGATCGGTCAGTACCACGATGGGTTGATCGTCCAGCAAGGCTTGTTCGGCGGTGTATCGCGTCATGAGGTTTCCCGGTGTTCTCGGCCGTTGATGGGCTGCATGGTAACCTGCGCGACCCCATGCCCCCTGTTGTTTACATGAACGCCACCATCGAAAAAACCGCCGCGCTGATTCGCCTCAGCGACTATCGCGCACCCGCCTGGCAGGTCGAAAACGTCGAACTGGAGTTCGATCTCGGCATCGATAGCACCGACGTATCTTCACGCCTGCTGCTGCGCCGCGATCCCGAACAATCCTCACCGCTGCGGCTGGACGGCGAAAACCTCGAGCTGCTCTCGATCGTGCTGGACAAAAAGCCGCTGCCGGAATCCGCCTATCGGTATGCGGACGGTGTACTGGAAGTCGATGGCGCCCGCGACGGCAGCGTGCTGGAGACGCGCGTACGGCTGAAGCCGTTAGCGAACACCACCATGGAGGGCCTGTTTTTTTCCGGCAAGCGCGACAGCGGCTTTCTGCTGACCCAGTGCGAAGCCGAGGGGTTTCGGCACATCACCTTTTTCCCCGACCGGCCGGACGTGCAGTCGCTTTACACCGTCACCCTGCGTGCCGATAAACAGCGCTTTCCCGTACTGCTGGCCGGCGGCAATGCCGACGGCAGCGGCGAGCTGGAGGGCGGCCGGCACTGGGCGCGTTTCGTCGATCCGTACCGCAAGCCGAGCTATCTGTTCGCCCTGGTCGCCGGCAAACTGGAAAAGATTTCGCGCCACTACGTGACCGCCGATGAGCGCGCAGTCACGCTGAATATCTGGGCCGAGTCCGACGCGATCCACCAGTGCGATTACGCGATGGATTCGCTCGAACGCGCCATGCGCTGGGATGAAGAGACCTATGGCCGCAACTACGATCTGGGCGTGTTCCACATCGTCGCCACCCACGATTTCAATATGGGTGCGATGGAGAACAAGGGCCTCAATATCTTCAACGCGAAGTACCTGCTGGCCGACCCGGACAGCTCGACCGACGATGAGTATCGGCACGTCGAAGCCGTGGTCGCGCACGAGTATTTCCACAATTGGAGCGGCAACCGCGTCACCTGTCGCGACTGGTTCCAGCTGTCGCTGAAAGAAGGCCTCACGGTATTTCGCGAGCAGAGTTTTTCCGCCGACATGAACTCGGCACCGCTGAAGCGGATCGAGGACGTTTCCCTGCTGCGCCGCGCCCAGTTTCCCGAGGATGCCGGCCCGCTGGCGCATCCGGTGCGTCCGGCGCAGTACAGCGAGATCAATAACTTCTACACCGCTACCGTTTACGAGAAGGGTTCCGAACTGGTGCGCATGCTGTCGGCGCGACTGGGCAAGGACGGCTTCCGGCGCGGCATGGACCTCTACTTCGAGCGCAACGACGGCACCGCGGCCACGCTGGAAGATTTTCTCTCGGCGCTCGGCGACGCGAACGATATCGACCTGATGGCGAACCTCGCCTGGTATGCCCGGGCGGGCACGCCGCGACTCAAGGCGCATGGCCATTACGATGGCGTACGGCAAACCTACGCCCTCACACTCTCCCAGCATGCCGCCAACGGCGCCGATGCGCACGACGGCGAGCCGCTGCCGATTCCAGTGAAGCTGGCGCTGTTCGCCGATAGCGGCACGATGCTGCCTCTGCATCTGGACGGCCAGACGGCCAACGGCGATACGTCGGTGACGGAAAGCGTGGTGATTCTCGACCAGTCCGAGCAGACGTTTGTCTTTGGCAAGGTCGAATCGGCGCCGGTGCCATCGCTGCTGCGCGGATTTTCCGCGCCGGTCATTCTGGAATGCGATTACACGCCGGCGCAGCTGGCGCTGCTGCTGGGCCACGACATCGATGGCTTCAATCGCTGGGAAGCCGGCCAGCAGCTCGCCGCGCGCGCCTTCGATAACCTGCGCGATGGCAATACCGTCAATGCCGTGCAGGCGTGGTGCGATACGCTCGCGACACTATTCGCCAGCGACAGTATCGACGATGCGCTGCTCGCCGATCTGCTGACGCCGCTGGGCGAAGTCGAGCTGGCCGAGCGAGAGAGCGTGGTCGATCCGCAACGCATCCATCGGCTGCGCCAGGATCTGCAAAAGCGGCTCGCCGAACGGATCGGCGCAAAGGCACTGGAACAGCGCTATCTCGACTTGGCGGCACACACCAGCGCACAGCTCGATCCGCTCAGCCAAGCGCGGCGCCGGCTCAAGCGCCGCGTGCTGGAACTTTTGGAACTGGTCGACGGCACGACGGCTTATCCGCTGGCGCTGAGCCAGTACGGCAGCGCACCGGCCATGACCGACCGGCTGGCGGCGCTAAGCGTTCTATTGCGCGGCGAATCGGCGCAGGCTGCCGACGCCGTGCAGCACTATCGCCAGCGTTATGCCGACAACGCGCTGGCGATGGACAAGTGGTTTGCGATCCAGGCCCAGTGCACCGTGGCAGATCCCTTGGTGCGCGTGCAGGCACTGGAAAACGATCCTCTATTCACGCTGAAAAACCCCAATCGGGTGCATGCGCTGCTAGGCAGCTTCGTGCGCGGCAATCCCAGCGGCTTTCACCGCGCCGACGGTGCCGGCTATCGGCTACTGGCTGACCGGCTGATACAGCTGGATGCACTCAATCCACAGCTGGCTGCCCGCATCGCCACGGCGTTCAACGGCTGGCAACGGCTGGAGCCGAAGCGGCGCGAGGCGGCTCATACGGCGATTTCCGCGCTTGCCCGCCAGGATTCCTTGTCACGCAATCTGACGGAAATCATCGATAACGTCTTTCGGCACTGAAGCAGCCTGGGCGGTCGCGCGGCAACCGGCGCGACCGCAATCATGGCTTGGGGAAGCGTGGTGGATTCGCTTGCGCAACTTGCCTTCGTTATACCGAGAGATCGCGCAGCGCTTCGAGCAGCGCACTCATGCGCGACTCCAGGCGCGGCTGCAACGAACTGCGCTCGCTTTCATCGCGCTCGCCCAGGCCCTCCATCGCCATTTCAATCTGGCCCAACGCGACCAGCAGATCGTGACGCGGATAAAGCATTTCGAAGTTCATATCCATGCTGAGTCCCCCTCATTTTGGTAGGAATGACGATGCAACAGCCATGCCAATGTGTGACCGGCATCACGGTTGCACAGCGAGCTTGATCACATGGCTGACGCTGCGCGTCAGCTGCTGCCACGAGCCGGCACAAATCCGCCCGGCAGTCACTTCGGGTTCACGCGTTCGAGACAAGAATTGAGCTCCGGTCTGAAAAAGCCCCACTCAGCCCGTGCCAAATTTCCTTTTCTGGCGCCTGGCAATACGGTCTTCCTGGATTCCCCCTGTTCCTGAGACCGCCCGGCGCCAGATTTATTCCAAGCAAAGCCCCGCCGCAGCAACGGCGGGGCTTTGCTTTTGGCTGAGGCTGAAAGCCTGAATGGGAAATGCGACTCCACAAAAGACGACGGCACCCCAGAGGGGTGCCGTCTTGCTACCTTTCCCAGTACTCAATCGAACCCCTGTCCGCTCGATCTCAGCGCGCGAATCGCGCAGCGTCTGCCCGTGAAAGTGCTACTGGCGTTTAGCAGAAAGCGTGCCACGCAGCGCAACAAGAACGAGTTCCACCGGATGCCGCTAAAATAGCGCCTGTTTTGTCACCTTTTGCACACCCGGGGCAGTCCGATGCGTCATCCCATCCACTACGACGTTATCGTGATCGGCGGCGGCCACGCCGGCACCGAAGCCGCGCTGGCCGCCGCGAGGACGGGCGCGCGCACGCTGCTGCTGAGCCACAACATCGAAACCATCGGCCAGATGAGCTGCAACCCCGCCATCGGCGGCATCGGCAAGGGGCATCTGGTCAAGGAAATCGACGCCCTGGGCGGTGCGATGGCCCACGCCGCCGACCGTGCCGGCATCCAATGGCGCACGCTCAACGCCTCGAAGGGACCGGCCGTGCGCGCCACGCGTTGCCAGGCCGACCGCTCGCTATACAAGGCGGCGATCCGCCGCATCGTCGAAACCCAGCCGAATCTCGAACTGTTCCAGCAGGCGGTCGACGACCTGATCATCGAGAACGGCCGCGTCACCGGCGTGGTCACGCAGATGGGTCTGTCGTTCGGCGCCGCCAGCGTGGTGCTGACCGCCGGCACCTTTCTCGCCGGCAAGATCCATATCGGACCGGCGCAGTATGCCGGTGGCCGCGCGGGCGACCCGCCGGCCAGCACGCTGGCTTCGAGGCTGCGCGAGCTGCCGGTCGCGGCCGATCGGTTGAAAACCGGCACGCCACCGCGCATCGATATGCGCAGCATCGATTTCAGCGCGCTGGAAGAACAACCCGGCGACGATCCGGCGCCGGTGTTCTCGTATCTGGGCTCGCGCGAAGAGCATCCGCGGCAGATCAGCTGCTGGATTACGCATACGTCCGAGCGCACGCACGAGCTGATCCGCGGCGCGCTGGACCGTTCGCCGCTGTACACTGGTCAGATCGAAGGCGTCGGTCCGCGCTACTGCCCCTCGATCGAGGACAAGGTAGTGCGCTTCGCCGACAAGCCCTCGCACCAGATCTTCATCGAGCCGGAGGGTCTGGACACCTTCGAGATCTATCCCAACGGCATTTCCACCTCGCTGCCGTACGACGTGCAGCTGGCGCTGGTGCAGTCGATCAAGGGCTTCGAGAAGGCGCATATCACCCGGCCCGGCTACGCGATCGAATACGACTATTTCGACCCGCGCGGGCTCAACCCGTGGCTGGAGACCAAGGCCATCGGCGGGCTGTATTTCGCCGGCCAGATCAACGGCACTACCGGTTATGAAGAAGCCGCCGCGCAGGGTCTGATCGCCGGCATGAACGCCGCGCTGGCCATGCAAGACAAAGCGCCCTGGTATCCGCGCCGCGACGAGGCGTATATCGGCGTGCTGATCGACGACCTCACCAGCAACGGCACGATTGAGCCGTACCGCATGTTCACCTCACGCGCCGAGTATCGGTTGCACCTGCGCGAGGACAACGCCGACCTGCGCCTCACCGAAACCGGCCACGCACTCGGCGTGGTGCCGCAGGCGCGCTTCGATGCCATGCGCGCCAAGCGCGAGGCGGTCGATGCCGAGATTCGCCGGTTGCAAACGCTGTGGGCGACACCGGCCAACGCGCTGGGCGCAGCCATCGAACGCGATCTTGGCGTGGCGGTGAGCCGCGAAACCACGGCACTGGATCTGCTGCGTCGTCCCGAACTCGATTACGCCAAGCTTGCCTCGGTCGGCGAACTCGGCCCCGCGGTCGAACGCGACGACGTGGCCGCCCAGGTCGAGGTGCAGGTGAAGTACGCCGGCTATCTGCAGCGCCAGCGCGAAGAGATCGAACGTCAGCAGCGCAACGAGCACACGGTGATTCCGCCCAGCTTCGACTACGACAAGGTGCGCGGCCTGTCCGCCGAGGTGCTGCTGAAACTCAAGCGCACACTGCCGGCCACCGTCGGTCAGGCCGCGCGCGTCAGCGGCGTGACACCCGCCGCGATTTCGCTGCTGCTGGTGCACCTGAAGCGTCGCGCGGCGGCCTGATAGGCTGCTCGGTCGCCGCGTATGCATGGCATCATGCAGCGTTGATCACGACTTATTTGGGGAGGCGCAGTAATGGAAGTATGGATTGGACGCGACGGCGAACGGCACGGACCATACAGCGATGGCGATATCCGCCAGTGGCTGCGCAGTGGCCAGGTCAGCCGCGACGACCTTGGCTGGTACGAAGGGCTGGCCGACTGGCAGCCGTTGTCGATGCTGTTCCCCGACGAAGTGGCTAATACCGCGCCGCCATTCGCCGCGCCCCCTGCCTATGCTTCAAGCGTTTTGCCGCAAACCACGGCCGCCACGCTGGAAGACTATGCGGGTTTCTGGAAGCGCGTGGGCGCCTATATTCTCGATGCGATCATTCTTTATATCCCGAATCTGCTGATCCAGAAAATGATGGGCGGCGATGCGGCAGAAGCGGCGATGAAGCAGGCCCAGCTCGCAGCGCCGGGTGATCCCCAGGTGATGTTTGCCGCGCTGATGCAGTACTACCACGCCATGACGCCGGCGCTCTTGATCATCACCGCGATCACCTGGCTGTATTTTGCGATCTGCGAAAGCTCGGCCTGGCAGGCCACACTCGGCAAGCTTGCGCTGAGTATCCGCGTGACCGATATGCAGGGCAGGCGGATCAGCTTTGCGCGCGCCCTTGGCCGCTACCCCGCGAAGTACCTGAGCGCCCTGATCCTTGGCGTCGGCTTCCTGATGGCGGGATGGACGCAGCGCAAGCAGGCTTTGCACGACCTGGTCGTCAGCACGCTCGTGCTCAACGGACGCTCCGGTAATTTCAAACCGAAGCAGCCCACGCCGGGACGAAACGACAACTCCTTTAGCGCCTGATCCACGAGTAGCAACCAAGCGCCGGAGCCACACTCCGGCGCTTTTTTGTGCCCCTCGCGCAATCCTGGCGCAGCGATGGAATCGGGCCGACTGGTCAGCTTGCTATCATTCGCAGTCCCCTCCGGCTAGGCCGGATTTTTCAGAGAACGCCCCAGCCCCATGCTCAGCATCGAACAACGCATTGCCCAGGATATTGCCGCCAAGCCCGACCAGGTTCGCGCGGCGGTGGAACTGCTCGACGGCGGCGCCACCGTGCCGTTCATTTCGCGCTACCGCAAAGAAGTCACCGGCGGTCTCGACGACACACAGCTGCGTTTGCTGGAAGAGCGCCTGCGCTATCTGCGCGAACTGGAAGAGCGGCGCGCGGCGATCCTCGCCAGCGTGGAGGAACAGGGCAAGCTCACCGATACGCTGAAAAACGATCTGCTCGCGGCCGACAGCAAGGCGCGGCTGGAAGATCTCTACCTGCCGTACAAGCCCAAGCGCCTCACCAAGGCACAGATCGCCCGCGAGGCCGGCCTGGAGCCGCTGGCCACCGGCTTGCGCGAAGATCCGACGCAGACTCCGGAAACCTTTGCCGAAGCCTTTGTCGACGCCGAGAAGGGGGTGCCCGACGTGCGCGCCGCGCTCGACGGCGCCCGCGCGATCCTGATGGAGTCGATCGCCGAAGATGCCTATCTGGTCGGCGAGCTGCGCGACTGGCTGTGGGCCAAAGGGCAGATCCGCGCCAAGGTCGTCGCCGGCAAGGAAAACGAGGGCGCGAAATTCCGCGACTACTTCGACCACGTCGAGCCGATCGGCAAGATTCCCTCACACCGCCTGCTGGCCCTGATGCGCGCCCGCAACGAGGGCGTAATCGAGCTGGAGCTGAGCCCCGATGTGGACAGCGAACAAGGCCATGCCGAAGGCGAAGGCCGCGTGGCCGCGCGTGCCGATATCCACAACCGCGGCCGCGCCGCCGACGCCTGGCTGCGCGAAACCGTGCGGCTGACCTGGCGCGTGAAGCTGCATCTGCACCTCACGCTGGACCTGTTCGGCCGCGTGCGCGAAGGCGCCGAGGACGAGGCGATCCGCGTGTTCGGCGACAATCTCAAGGACTTGATGCTGGCCGCGCCGGCCGGTGCGCGCACGGTGATGGGGCTGGATCCCGGCATCCGCACCGGCGTCAAGGTGGCCGTGGTCGACGCGACCGGCAAGCTGCTGGCCACCGACGTGATCTATCCGCACGAGCCGCGCAAGCAGTGGAACGAATCGATCGCGCAGCTGGCCAAGCTGTGCAAGCAGCACGGCGTCGATCTGATCGCCATCGGCAACGGCACCGCCTCGCGCGAAACCGACAAGCTGGCCGGCGAGCTGATCAAGAAGCACGCCGATCTCAAAATGGCCAAGATCGTCGTGAGCGAAGCCGGCGCGTCGGTGTATTCGGCATCGGAAATAGCCGCCAAGGAATTCCCGGAACTCGACGTGACCCTGCGCGGCGCCGTATCGATCGCGCGCCGCCTGCAGGATCCGCTGGCCGAGCTGGTGAAGATCGAACCAAAGGCGATCGGCGTGGGCCAGTACCAGCACGACGTCAACCAGATCAAGCTGGCACGCGCGCTGGAAACCCGGGTCGAGGACTGCGTCAACGCGGTCGGTGTCGACGTGAACACGGCGTCCGCCGCGCTGCTGTCGCGCGTGGCCGGCCTGTCCGCCGCGGTGGCCGAGAACGTGGTGAAGCATCGCGACGCCAACGGCCCGTTCGCCAACCGCAAGGCGCTACTGAAAGTGCCGCGGCTAGGCGACAAGGCGTTCGAGCAGTGCGCTGGATTTCTGCGCGTGTCGCACGGCGACAATCCGCTCGACGCCAGCGCCGTGCATCCGGAAGCGTATCCGGTGGTCGAGCGCATCATCGCCCAGTGCGGCCGCGAAGTGAAAAGCGTGATCGGCGACAGCGCGTTTCTGCGCGGCCTCAAACCCGAACAGTTCACCGACGAGCGCTTCGGTGTGCCGACCGTGCGCGACATTCTGAAAGAACTGGAAAAACCCGGCCGCGACCCGCGCCCCGAGTTCGTCGCGCCGAGCTTCGCCGAGGGCGTCGAGGACGTCAAGGATTTGAGGCCCGGCATGATTCTCGAAGGGCGCGTCACCAACGTCGCCGCATTCGGCGCCTTCGTCGACATCGGCGTGCACCAGGATGGACTGGTCCACGTCTCCGCGCTGTCGCACACCTTCGTCAAGGATCCGCGCGATGCGGTCAAGGCCGGCGATATCGTCAAGGTGAAGGTGATGGAAGTCGACCTGCCGCGCCAGCGCATCGGCCTGTCGATGCGGCTGGACGACGAGCCCGGCCAGAGCCGCGTGCGTGCCGGTGCCGGCAACGACGCGCGCGCGCCCCGAGATTCGAAGAATGGCGACAGCAGGTCCACGTCGCGCGGCGTTATGCCTGCAAAACCGACGGCGCCGCCGGCCAGCGGCGCCTTTGCCGACGCGTTCGCCAAGGCCCGCAAAAACTAGCGGGACGCGGGTTTTCCATGCTGCACCTGCGCATGCGTATGGAGGATGTTTCCGATATTGTTGCGCCCTCGTTAAGGCCCTGCTCCGGGCCGCGTATTGAGGGGACTCAACCATGCTTCGCACCCGTTATCTGGTCACGGCCATCGCGGCCGCCATGCTGTTCGCCGCCAACGTGCAGGCATCCAACCAACCGCCGGTCGACAACGTAGTCGTGTTCGGCGACAGCCTGAGCGACGCCGGCCAGTTCTTTTCGACCTCGCTCAACACGTACTCGAAATTCACCACCAATCCCGGGGACGTAGCCGTGCAGTACATCGCCGCTGGCTACGGCTTCAATCTGCAGCCGTCGCGCGTGGGCGGCAGCGATTACGCTTATGGCGGTGCCGGGGTGGTGACCGACGACGACGGCCCCGATCCAGCCATTCCCACGCTGACCCAACAGGTCGACGGGTATCTGGCCAATGGCGCCAAGGCCGATCCGCGCAGCCTGTACATGGTGTGGGGCGGCGCCAACGATATTTTCTACCACGCGACGCAGTACGGTATCGGCAGCATTTTCCCGGGTGCCGGTGAAACGGCTGCTCAGGCAACCGCCAATATCAATGCCGCCGCCACGCAGGAGCTGGCGCTGATCAGCCAGCTGAAGCAGGCTGGCGCGAACTACGTGGTGGTTTTCAATCTGCCGGATATCGGCAAGACACCGTCAGCAGCCTCCGATGCTGCGTTGGTACCTGGCATCCAGACCTTTCTCAGCAATGTCTCGGCGTCTTACAACCAGACGCTCAACGCCGGGCTGGCCGCCACCGGCGCAAACATCCTCTCGGTGAACACCTACGCCTTGTTCAACGAAGTACTGGCCAATCCGGCGGCCTTCGGTTTCGTCAACACCACGGTGCCCGCCTGCACCACGACGAGCTCGCACGACTGCAACGGCAGCACCCTGGTAACGCCGACCGCGGCGCAGAACTATCTGTTCGCCGACGGCGTGCACCCGACCACCGCCGCGCACGAGATTTTCGGTCAGTACGTGCTGTCCGAACTGCGCGCGCCGGGCCAGATTTCACTGCTCGGCGAAGCGCCACTGGCCGTCAGCACGGCGCAGACCAAGGCCGTGCGTACGCAGATGCAATCCGATGACACCGGCGCCGACAGCCGCGTGTTCGCCACGGTCAACTTCGGCCAGCAGCGTTTCGACGGCACCGACAACTCGCCACGCACGACCAGCGACAACACCAACGTAACGCTCGGCGCCGACATGCGCAGCAACGACAATCTGTCGATGGGCGTGGCGCTCGGCCTGAGCCGCAACACCGCCAACTTCAACGGCGGCGGCCATTACGATCTCAACGATACCTCGGCGTTGGCCTATGTCACCTACCATGTCGGCGGCGGCTACCTCGGCGGCTACGGCGAGGCGGGCCACTCGAATTTCACCGACGTCGATCGCCTTATCGAATTGGGGCCGCTGCTGCGCACGGAAAGCGGTGCCCCCAACGGTTCGCATGTGGGTGCGGGCATCACCGGCGGCTGGTGGTTCGGCGAAGGCACGCTGAAGAACGGGCCGTTTGCCAATCTGGAATATCAGAGCATTCGCGTCGATGGTTACCACGAGGCCGGCGACGACAGCACCGCCATGTGGTTCGGCAGCCAGCACCGCAAGGCGCTGATCAGCACGCTGGGCTGGCGCCTGCAGGGGCAGTGGCAGACCGCCAACACCACCTTCATTCCGTATGCCGAGGTGGCCTACAACCGCGACAGCAAGGCTGACGCGCGCGACGTCACCACCGGACTCAACTCGTTGAACGGCCAGTTTTCCATCGCCGGCTATATCCCCGACAAGACCTGGGGCAGTGCCGATGTCGGCCTGACCGCGCAATTCAACGCCCAGCTCAGCGGCACGTTTTCGTACAACGCGCACTTCAGCGACAGCGCGCAAAAATACAACGCCTTCAATCTGGGGCTGCGCTACCGGTTTTGATCTCGCCGCATATGTCAGGCCATAAAAAAAGCCGCCCAAACAGGGCGGCTTTTTTATCGAAAAATGGACGTCTGGAAGGCTGGACGATATCGGCCTTCCAAGACTTCGCAGAACTTTACTTGCTGCCCGTGGCCAGCGCCTGCACATCCGTAGCCTGTTTGCGCAGGCTCGACGCGGCCGAATCGTCCAGCGGCTGCACGTTGCCGTTGACCTCGTGCTGCTTCAGCACCAGGTTGCCGTTGTCGTCCCAACCGGCGCGATCAATCGCAGTGGGCTTGGCGCCCTGGTTGGGCTTGGTCTGCTGCACGATGACCCAGGGCTTGCCGTTCTTGTAGGCGTAGTCGGTGCTGGTGAAGCCCTTGGCGCCGTAATCGACCAGCTCGCGGATGAACTTCAGATCGTTGTCTTGGCGAAACACCTGCCAGCTGCGCGACACGTCCTTGTCCAGCTTGGTGCCGCTCTTCACCTTCATCGCACCGAGCTGCTTCTGCACGTCGGTAAATGCGGCCAGCACTTTCTCACCGGCGGTCGGCTCGGAGGACAGCTCGATATTGACGCCGTCGTTCTTGTTACCGTTGGTGAGCACCAGCGCCTGAATCTTCATGACGTAATGGCGATCGCCGTCGTTGAGCTCGGCCTGCACGACATAGATATCGTTCGGCTTGACCTTCGTCGGATCAAAATTCAACGTGAACGGCAGCGGAAACTGCGTGGCCGGCGTGATCAGCTTCAACGCCAGCGGCGGCGCGCTGGCGTCGGCAGTGGACGATACGTCGACCACCTTGATGCTCAGCGAAGCCTTCGGCGACAGCGGCTGGACCGGTGCACGCAGCGTGACCGTACCGCTCACCTCGTTGGCGACCTTGGCGGCGCCGGCCGTGCTCGCGGAGGCGGGAGCACCGTCGGACGAAGACGAAGACGAATTGCAGCCGGCGAACGCCAGCGCAACAAACGGAATAAGCGACAAAGCCATCTTGCGCATCGGAAAACCTCATCAACATGAAAGCGGGCGCGAATAGAGCGTCAGACGCTGCGCGCCATCGGTTTTTCGCGGGGGAAGCTCGGAGCATAGCCGAAAAAGTCGGCCAACTAAAAATCGGTTTTGCGAACGCTGCATCCATTCGCCGGCGTATGCGGGCGCCCGCGCAGGCCACTCCCATCGCCGTTTACGCGTTCCGTCGCCGAGAGACGATGCCGCACCCGTTGCGAAGAAACCATCAAAGGCGATGCAGCGCGCGGTGGGCGATATCGCGACGACAGAAGGCGCCTTCATAACGAATCGCGTCGATCGCCGCATAGGCCCGCGCGCGCGCATCGGCGATATCGCCACCGAGCGCGCAGACGGTCAGCACCCGCCCGCCCGCCGTCACCACGCGGCCATCGGCGTTCAACGTCGTACCGGCGTGGAACACCTTGACGTCGGCCTGGGCCGGCGTATCCAGGCCCGCGATGAGGTCTCCGCTGCGCACCCGGCCTGGGTAACCGCCGGCGGCCATCACCACGCCGATCGCGGGTCGAGCGTCCCAGCGCGCCTTGGTGTGTTCCAGCCGTCCATCCAGCGCGGCGTCGATCAGGTCGACCAGATCGGACTTCAGCCGCAGCAGGATCGGCTGGGTTTCCGGATCGCCGAAACGCACGTTGAACTCGATCACTTTCGGCGTGCCGTTCTTGTCGATCATCAGCCCGGCATAGAGAAAACCGATGAACGGCGCCCCTTCGCTGGCCATACCGCGCAGGGTCGGGTCGATCACCTCCCTCAGGATGCGTTGTTCGATCTCGCTCGTGACCACCGGCGCCGGCGAATACGCGCCCATGCCGCCGGTGTTGGGGCCAAGATCGTTTTCGTCGCGGCGCTTATGGTCCTGGCTGCTGGCCATCGGCAGCGCGTGGCTGCCGTCGCTCATGACGATATAGCTGGCCTCCTCGCCCTCGAGAAATTCCTCGATTACCACCCGCGCCGACGCGTCGCCGAAGCTGTGCGCGCCGAGCATGTCGTGCAGGGCCAGTTCGGCATCGGCCAGGGTCAGCGCGACCACCACGCCCTTGCCGGCGGCCAGACCGTCGGCCTTGATCACGATCGGCGCGCCGTGTTCGCGCACGTAAGCGAGCGCGCGGTTCAATTCGGTGAACACGGCGTAGCGCGAGGTCGGAATATTGTGTCGGAGCAGGAAATCCTTGGCGAAGGCCTTGGAGCCTTCCAGCTGCGCAGCGATCGCGCGGGGGCCGAAGATGCGCAGGCCGGCGTCGCGAAAACGGTCGACCACGCCAGCGACCAGCGGCACTTCCGGGCCGACCACCGTCAGGCCGACCTTTTCACGCTTGGCCAGCGCCAGCAGGCCGTCGATATCGCTGGCCGCCACGTCGACGTTGCGTACGCCGTGCTCGTGCGCGGTACCGGCATTGCCCGGCGCCACGATCACCTCGGTAACGCGGGGCGACTGCTTGAGCTTCCACGCCAGCGCATGTTCGCGACCGCCGTTGCCGATAACAAGAACTTTCATGCCTGATTCCGATACGCGAGTGGATGGCCGGCGACAGCCGAACGCGCATTGTAAGGCACGCTGTGATGGGGAGATAAATGGATATTTACCGATCCCGCACGCTCGCCGGCTCAGTGCATCGGCGAGCGTCGGCCGGACGTTCGTGCGCGTTAGCGCGACGGTTTCAGTCGCGCTGCAGCAGTTCGAGCAAGGCCGCCCGGGGTAGCTTGCCGGTCTCGTTGCGCGGCAATGCCTCCACCAACCGCAGCGGACGCGGCAGAAACACGGGGTCGATGGCGTGGCGCAGGGCATCGAGAATCCGCTGCTCGTCCAGACCCGGCGCCACCGCCAGGGCGGCAATGCGATGCACGCCCAAGGTGTCGCCATCGGCAAGCTGCATGACCACACCGTCCAGCACACCGGGAATCGCCAACAGCCGGCGCGTAAGGTCGGCCAGCGAGGCGCGCTTGCCGGCAATCTCCAACATGTCGGCGTGGCGCCCGCGCAGGCGAAAACGCCGGCCGTTGTCGGACAGGCTCACGATATCGGCCAACGCGATAGGTGCGCTCAGCTGCGGCGCATCCACCGTCGTGCCGTCGGGCTGCGGATGCAGGGTGACGCCATCGTAGAGCAGCCAGTCTTCGTCTACCGTGGGGCGACGACTGGCGAACACGCAGGTCTCGGTGGAGCCAAACATCTCCTGCAGCGGCGCGCCGAAGCGCTGCTCGGCGGCACGCGCCAGCTCCAGCGGCATCGGCGCGGTGGCAGAAACGATGGCCGCGATCTGCGGCAACGCAATGCCCGAATCGACCAGCGCACGCAGGTGCACCGGCGTGGTCACCAGCACGCGCGGCGCCGGTACGTTTGCCAGCGCCGCGGCCACATCGGCGGGGAAAAACGGCCGGCCCGCGTGCACGCCCACGCCGCCGAGCAGCGGCATCACTACCGACAGCTCCATGCCGTACATGTGCTGCGGCGGCACGGTAGCTACCAGGTCGAAACGCTCGCCGACGACGGCCCGCAACATCGCCAAATTGCCGGCGTTGCTCGCAACGAAGCTACCCCAGGTTTTTCGGTTGGCGCTGGGTATGCCGGTGGAGCCGGAGGTATAGCCAATGGCCACCACATGATCCGCAGCGAGCAGCGGCCATGCACCATCGGCTTCCGCGGCGTCGAATGAAAGCGCATCCAGCGGCAGCAGCCGCTGATAGCGCGGCGGCGCGAGCGCGAGATCCATATCGCCGACGGCGTAGCAGCCCGGATAGGCCTGCATCACCTCATCCACCGCCTGCGGCGCACGCGAGGAAGGCAGCAGATTGATCTGGCCACGGATCGCGATCGCGCAAAAGGCCACCAGAAAAGCGTAGCGGTCCTCGCACAAATTGACAGCGGCGGCGGCCGGCAGCAGCGCCGCTACGGCGCGCACATGCGCCAGAAAGAGCCTCGCCTGGATCGGTTTGCCGTCGCGCCACGCCACCACGCGAGACGGGTCTGTGGGATGCAGCAGAGGCAACAGCTCGGGCGCTTCGCGCTGGCAGATGTCGGGAACAATGGACAAGCGACGGTCTCTTTGATGGTTCAACAGGCTGAAGTCTCAACAGGCGTTGCAGGGCGAAAGATGGCATCCGCAGCCCGAAGACGCAGTGAAGTGACCCGATCCAACGTTCGATGCGTCTTTGCCGCTCGAGCGCCGTTTCGGCATCTGTCCTGCGGCGGCGCCACCGCAGTCAGCTGCGCACGATAGTGCCCGAAAGGGCGTCGCGGATCACCGTGGGACTCGCCTGCCCGCCCAGCGCCCCGTCCAAAAGGCCGTCCAGCGACTCGCCGAAAAAGGCATCCACGGCTTGGGCCGAGCGCGCCGGTGCCTGACCGTGCGGATTGGCGCTGGTCGACACCACCGCACCGCCAAACGCGCGGCACAGTGCGTCCGCCGGCGGATGGGCGGTGACGCGCAGCGCGATGCCGCTGTGCGAGCCGGCAACCCAGCTAGGCACTGCCGACGAACGGGGGAAGATCCAAGTGTTCGGCCCCGGCCAGCTTGCGCGCACCTGCTGCAGGATATCAGCGGGCACCGACTCCAGGTCGATGTAGCGTTCGACCTGGTCGAAGTCGGCCGCGATCAGCAGCACGCCTTGCGTCGCCGGCCGCTGCTTGAGGACAAATAGCCGCTCGAAGGCAGCGGCGTTGTGCGGATCGCAACCGAGGCCGAAAACGGCTTCGGTGGGATACGCCAGCACGCCGCCACCGTGCATAAGCCCGGCGGCGGCATCGATCTCGGCGAGGGTAAAGCGGCGCAGCACTCAGGCCTCGAGGGATTTTTCGATCGGCTTTTTCACTGCCGGCTTTTTGGCAATGGCTTTCTTGGCCGCCGATTTCTTGGTCGCGGCCTTTTTCGTCGCCGATTTTTTAGCAGCGGCCTTTTTTGCCGGCGCCTTCTTGGTGGCCGCTTTTTTGACCGCGGGCGTTTTGGCGGCCGCGGCTTTCTTGGTCGCCGTTTTCTTTGTTGCAGTCTTTTTGCCGAAGCGGCCCTTGCGCACGGGCGCGGCGGCCAGCAGCCCGATGCACTGCGCTTCGGTCAGCTCTTTCGGCTCCTGCTCTTTCGGGATACGCGCGTTTTTTTCGCCGTCCGTAATGTAAGCGCCGTAGCGGCCGTTGAGTACCTGCACGCCATTGCCGAAATCGAGGATCAGCCGGTTGGCGAGCATTTCCAGCCGCTCCTGCACGATCTGCAGGGCGCGCGGCAATTCGATCGTGTACGGATCGTCTTCGGGCTTGAGCGAGGCATAGGTTTCGCCCTGCTTCACGAACGGGCCGAAGCGGCCGATCGCCACGCTGACCTCTTCACCGTTTTCCGCTTGGCCGAGCTTGCGCGGCAGCTTGAACAGCTCCAGCGCATCGGCCAGCGAGATGGTGTGCATGCTCTGGCCGGGGCGCAGGCTGGCGAAGGTGGGCTTGTCTTCGTCTTCCTTGGTGCCGATCTGCGCAAACGGCCCGTAGCGACCCAGCCGAACGGACACGGGCTTGCCGCTTTTCGGATCGGTGCCGAGTTCGCGCGCGCCGGTGGCTTCGTTGCGATCGACCGACTCGGTTTTCTCGTCCACCTGCTGCTTGAACGGCAGCCAGAAGCGCTCCATCAGTGGCACCCAGGCTTCCTCGCCGCGGCTGACCGCGTCGAGCTCGTCCTCGAGCTTGGCGGTGAAGTCGTAATCGACGTAGCGGGTGAAATGCGAGGTCAGGAAATTGCTGACCGCGCGGCCGACATCGCTGGGCTTGAAGCGGCGACTGTCGAGGTAGACGTATTCGCGATTCTGCAGCACCTGGATGATGCTGGCGTAGGTAGACGGCCGACCGATGCCGTGCTCTTCCAACGCCTTGACCAGGCTCGCCTCGGAATAGCGCGGCGGTGGCTCGGTGAAATGCTGGTCGGCGACGATATCGTGCAGCGGCACTTGCTCGCCGGTTTCCATGCGCGGCAGGCGGCGGCCCTCATCGTCATCGTCGACGTTCTTCTGATCGCGGCCCTCCTCGTACACGGCGAGGAAACCCGGATCGATCACCGTGGTGCCACTGGCGCGGAACGAGGCCTCGCCACCGGGCACGTCGCGCAAGGCGAATTCGACCGAGACGGTGTTGAGGGTCGCGTGGATCATCTGGCAGGCCACGGTACGCTTCCAGATCAGCTCGTACAGCTTGCGCTGGTCGTCGTTCAAGAAGGCGGCGACGTCGCGCGGCGTGTACATCGCCGACGTGGGTCGAATGGCTTCATGCGCTTCCTGCGCATTCTTCGACTTGGTCTTGTAGACCTGCGGCGCATCCGGCAGCGCCTTGGCGCCGAAATCGCGGGTGATCAGCTGGCGCAGCTCGGCCAGCGCATCGTCGCCCAGCATGGTGGAGTCGGTACGCATGTAAGTGATCAGGCCGACATTGCCCTCCGCGCCCAGCGCCACGCCCTCGTACAGGCCCTGCGCGATCTTCATCGTGCGGCTGGTGGTGAAGCCCAGCTTGCGCGCGGCCTCCTGCTGCAGCGTGGACGTGGTGAAGGGCGCTGCCGGCCGGCGCTTGCGCTCTTTCGAGCTGACGTCGCTGACGGTGAGCCTGCCGCGTGCGGCCTGTTTAAGCGCATCGCGGGCCGCCAACGTCTCGGCTTCGTTGGTCAGGTCGAACTGTTCGAATTTCTTGCCGTTGAGCTTGCTCAGGCGTGCGGTGAAATCGCCATCGGCGTGCTTGAGCTGCGCTTCGATGGTCCAGTATTCGCGGGCGTTGAAGGCTTCGATTTCCTCTTCGCGCTCGACGATCATGCGCAGCGCGGGCGACTGCACGCGGCCGGCCGAGAGGCCACGCTGCACCTTGCGCCATAACACCGGGGAGAGGTTGAAGCCGACCAGATAATCCAGCGCACGACGCGCCTGCTGTGCATCGACCAGATCGTGAGAGAGCTGGCGCGGATTGGCCACCGCGGCCTTGATCGCCTTGGGGGTGATCTCGGAAAACACCACACGATGCATGCGCTTGCCTTCAAGCAGGCCACGCTCCTTCAGTATCTCGCTGATATGCCAGGAGATCGCCTCGCCTTCGCGATCCAAGTCGGTCGCGAGATAGATATCGTCAGCCTGCTTGGCCGCCTTGGCGATCGCATCGACATGTTTCTCGTTGCGCTCGATCACTTCGTAGGCCATGGCAAAGCCATGCTCGGGATCCACCGCGCCCTCCTTCGGACGCAAGTCGCGCACGTGGCCGTACGAAGCCAGCACGTGGAAGTCCTTGCCAAGGTACTTGTTGATCGTCTTGGCCTTGGCCGGCGATTCGACGATGAGCAGATTTTTTGCCATGAAGCTTGAGTTTCCACGAAAGGATCAGCGGCGCTTGCGGCGCCACGCACATATATAGTTGAAAACACGCCGGAGCCGGGGCTGTCAAGCCCGGACTCATCCCGAATCGCCACGAACGGCGCCACGGCAAGGCTTAGCCGCTGACGACGGAACCGCCAAGACGCTGGTAGCGATTGCCCGGCAGCGTCTCCACTTTCGCCTCCAGCTCGAGCATCAGCAGCATCGACGACAAGACCCTTGCCGGCTGCCCGGTTCGCTGCACAAGTTCGTCCAACGTCGCCGGCTCGTGGCCAAGTTCGGCCCACAGGCGGGAATATTCGGCATCGTTGCCTGAGCTGATCGACCTGTCGAAACGTACCTCATGGTCCGCTTCGACTGCCGCCTTGCTGACGCGTTCGCCGCCGCTCTGCGCCAGCCGCTCGGCCAGATCGGCGCCAAGCATGCGCGCTGCGGGCGCCAATGTCTCGATAATTTCAGCGGCCGTTTCGACCAGGCGTGCGCCGTCACGGATCAGACGATGGCAGCCGTGGGCCAGCGGATTGTGAATAGAGCCCGGCAGCGCGAACACTTCTCGGCCCTGCTCGCCAGCCAGTCGAGCCGTGATCAGCGAGCCGGACTGCAGCCCGGCCTCGATGACCAGCGTGCCCAGCGACAGTCCCGCAATCAGCCGGTTGCGCCGGGGAAAGTGATCGGCGCGCGCCGTGGTGCCCGGCGGAAATTCGCTCACCAGTGCGCCCTGCTCGGCGATGCGTTTGGCCAGTGCGTGATGCTTGCGCGGATAGACCCGATCCGGCCCGGTACCGACCACCGCCAGCGTGGGTACGCCGTGATCGAGCGCCGCCAGATGCGCCGCACCGTCGATGCCGTCGGCCATACCGCTGGTGATGATGAATCCGGCCTGCGCCAGCGCCACGGTGAAGGCGCGTGCGTGCGTCAGTCCGCCGGTGCTGGCCCGGCGCGCACCGACGATCGCCACCTGCGGATACAACAGCAGGCTCGCGTCCCCGACCACGAAGAGCGCTGCAGGCGGCTGCGGGATGTTCTCAAGCTGGGGCGGAAAATCGACGTCGGTGCAGCGCAGGAGCCGATGCGACGGCTGCGAGAGCCACGCCATGTCCTCGGCGATCCGAGCTTCATCCGGCTGCTGCAGCCAGGCCCGCGCAGGCTCGTCCAGCGACGGATGCTGCCGCAGGTTCGTCAGTACCAGGCGGATGTCCCCACTGGCTGCGGCCAGCCGCTCGCGCAGGCCGCCCGGACCCAAGCCGGGCGTGCGCAGAGCAATCATCCATGCGCGCGATTCATCCGAGTCATTCATGCCTTGCAGTGTACGAACACTGCGCAAACAAAAACGGCACGGTGGTAGCCGCGCCGTTGTGTAGGAAAAACCCGCCTGGTCACTCCGGCATGCGCAACTCGTTGCCCTTTTCGATCGGCCGCAGACCATCCATCACCAGGCCGTAGCTGACGCGGTCGAAGGTGCGGAACACCATGACATGACCGACGAATTCCGCGGGCAGGATCACCTTCTTGCCGATGTCGCGATGCCAGCTGCTGCTTGCCACATCGTCGCTGATGGTCTGACCCGGTTGGTAGACCGAATAGGTCTGGCCGTTGTCGACACCGTCGCGCTTGCCGATCGACAGCGCCACCACCTGATGCGGACCGACCGCATCCATGGCATCGGTAAAGCCGATCACACGCGCGTCCGGGGCCACCGACTGTGGTGGATGCGGATAGTAGTAGGGATCGTAAGGCGCATCGTCGAGCGGCATGATGCGGTCACCGGCACGAATATCGACGGTGGAGTTCAACAACAGCAGCGTTGATGGGTCGCCCATGCGCAGCGTCTCCGCCGTGCCGATCACGCTGACTTCGACGCCGCGATCGTCGCCCTTACCGTAATGACCGTCATTGCGGGTATTTTCGTCCCACGGCGTTTTGAACAGTGCAACGTTATCGTCCAACTCGTGGGCAACCAGATCGCCCTTGCCCGATCCCTGCGCGTCAAAGCTGCGGAAGAAATGCGACGGCCGTACGATAGCCCACCGCTGGCCAGGCGCTCCCTGCAGACCGCGTACGTAAATATTTTGGCCTGGCGTGCTGCGCAGACGGCCCTCTTCCAGACCCACAACATACGGCGCGGTTTTGGCGGTGTTGGAATCGACCACCTCCATGTCCTTGAGGAAGGTCTGCAGTTCCGTCAGTGGAATCGCAGGAATCGCCTGACCTTCGGCGTGCACGCTGGGCTCGAGCCGCAGGCTCGGACCGCCTCCACCGTTGATGAAGGACAAGTTGAGCACATCGCCCGGATAGATCAGATGTGGATTGCGTACCTGCGGGTTGGCCTGCCAGATTTCCGGCCACAGCCATGGTTTGGCGAGGAACTTGGCGGAAATGGCCCAGAGCGTGTCGCCCCGCCGCACGGTGTAGCTGTCCGGATGATTGGCTCGCAGCTGGGCGCCCGCCGCATAGGCGGCCACAGTGACCAGCATGCCGGCCAGCAACACGGTAATTTTTCTGATCATTGGCGGGAATCCCCCTTCCCCAGATGCTCGGTCGAGTGTAACCGAACCGTTAACACGCGCAACAGGCGCGAATGGGCAAAAATCGTCTGCGCCCGGGCGTTTGCCGACGTACAATGAGAAACATTCTAGATCGCGTCGGGGTGGGTTTTTGACCAAGCCGCCCGCATCTCTCGGCGCCGAGGTGAAATCCATGTCCCTGCTTACCATCATTGAATTCCCCGACCCGCGCCTGCGTACCCGCGCCGAGCCGGTCACCGTGTTCGACGCCGAGCTGAAGCAGTTCGTCGCCGACCTGTTCGAAACCATGTACGACTCCAACGGCGTCGGCCTGGCGGCAACCCAGGTCAATGTCCACAAGCGCGTACTGGTCACCGACATGAGCGACGACCGCAATGAGCCGCTGGCGCTGATCAACGCGCAGATCCTGGAAAAAGACGGTTCGCAGGTCTACCAGGAAGGCTGCCTGTCGTTTCCCGGCCTGTATGCCGACGTGACCCGCGCGCTCAAGGTCAAGGTCAAGGCGCAGAACACGTCCGGTGAAGAAATCATCGTCGAAGCCGAAGGCCCGTTGGCCGTATGCATCCAGCATGAGATGGATCACCTGGAGGGCAAGGTGTTCGTCGACTATCTCTCCTCGCTGAAGCGCAACCTGCTGCTCAAGCGATTGGAAAAGGCGCGCAAGCAGGCGGCGACCGCTTGAATGAGCGTCCTCTGCGGTTGATCTTTGCCGGTACGCCCGATTTTGCCGTTCCCTGCTTCGAAGCCTGCCGCGCCAGCGGCGCCGAGGTGGTGGCCGTCTATACGCAGCCGGATCGGCCGGCTGGACGCGGCCGCAAGCTCACGCCCAGCCCGGTCAAGCAGGCGGCGCTGGCGGCGGGCATTACCGTCGAGCAGCCCGAATCGCTCAAGTCCACACAAGTGCGCCAGACGCTCGCGAGCTACCGTCCGGACCTGCTGATCGTCGTCGCCTACGGACTGATCCTCTCGCGCAAGGTGCTGGCAACGCCGCGCCTGGGCTGCTGGAACGTGCATGCCAGTCTGCTGCCGCGCTGGCGCGGTGCCGCGCCGATCCAGCGTGCGATCCTCGCCGGCGATAGCGAAAGCGGCGTCGACCTGATGCAGATGGAAGCCGGGCTAGACACCGGCCCGGTGATGCTGCAGCGGCGCACGCCGATCGCCTTCGATGAAACCGGCGGTAGCCTGCACGACCGTCTCTCCCTGCTCGGTGCCGACGTATTGGCCGAAGGCCTGCGCCGTACGCTGACCGGTGAGGCCATGGTCGCCACGCCGCAATCGGAAGACGGCGTGACCTATGCGCACAAGCTCGACAAGGCCGAGGCCCGGCTCGACGTTGCGCGCCCGGCGGCCGAACTGGAGCGCCAAGTTCGCGCCTTCAACCCCTGGCCCGTCGCCGAAGCCGAGGTGGCGGACGAGCCGCTGCGGATATGGGCCGCCCATGCCATCGATCGCGACCACAGCGCGTTGCCCGGTGCCGTGCTGGGCGCCAGTCGCGACGGTATCGACCTGGCCTGCGGTGAGGGTGTACTGCGCATCACCGCATTGCAGCGCGCTGGCGGCAAGCGCATCAGCGCAGCCGACTACCTCAACGCCCGCCCCGAACTGCGCGGCAGCCGATGACGGTCGACACCCGCGCGCTGGCCGCTCGATCGCTGGCCGAAGTGGCGATGCGCGGCGCTTCCCTGCGCGAAGTGATGGAGCGCAACGCGCCGAAGCTGCGCGACCCGCGCGACCGCGCGCTGCTGATGGCGCTGCTCAGCGAGGGCGCGCGCTGGTGGCTGCGCTTCGATGCGGCCATCGATCAGTTGCTGGAAAAATCCCTGCGGCACAAGGATCCGGCCATCCACGCGCTGCTGGTGCTGGGCCTGGTGCAGCTGGAAATCCTGCAGCTGCAGGATTACGCCGCCGTGGCGGCCACCGTCGAAGCCACCCGCGCGCTGAAGCGCCCGCAGCTGGCCGGGCTGGTCAACGCCGTGCTGCGACGCTGGCAACGCGAGCGCGAAAGCCTGATCGCCCGGCTCGATGCCAAACCGCAGACGCGGCATGCCCATCCCCAGTGGCTGGCGAAAGCACTCGCCCGCGACTGGCCGGCACAATCCGAGGCGGTCATGGCCGCCGACAATGTCGAGCCGCCGCTGATGCTGCGCGTCAATCGCCGCCGCATCGCACGCGACGCGCTGCTGACGCAGTTCGAGACGGCGGGCTATGCCGCCAGCAGCCACCCCTGGCTGGCGGATGCGCTGGTGCTGCCGCACAGCAGCGATGTCACGCGCATGCCAGGGTTCGAGGATGGGCTGTTCGCGGTGCAGGACGGCGCGGCCCAGGTCGCTGCCGATCTGGCCGACCTTAAGGACGGCATGCGCGTGCTCGATGCCTGCGCGGCGCCCGGCGGCAAAGCGTGCCATCTGCTCGAACGCGCGGACATCGATCTGACCGCCCTGGAGGTGGATGCGACGCGCGGCGAACGCATTCGCCAGAATCTGATGCGCCTGCGGCTGGATGCGAAAATCGTCATCGGCGACGCGGGCGCTCCCACCGGCTGGTGGAAGCGGCAGCCGTTCGATCGCATCCTGATCGACGCACCCTGCTCGGCCACCGGCGTGCTGCGCCGTCGGCCCGATGTTCGGCTGCATCGGCGCGAAAGCGATATCGCCGCCATGCACGAACAACAGCGCCGGATACTCTCGGCGCTGTGGCCGCTGCTGGCGCCGGGCGGACGGCTGGTCTACATCACCTGTTCGCTGCTGCGCGCGGAAAACGAGAGCATCGTGGGTGAGTTGATCGCCCAACAATCGGACGCGCAAGCGCTGGCATTCACGCTGCCCGTGGGGCACGCCGCGAACATCGGCTGGCAGATTCTTCCGGGCGACGGCGACTTGGACGGGATGTATTACGCCGTGGTGGAAAAGACGGTGGCCGCTACTCAGGATGGATCGGTCGAAGACGTTTGACCTTGCGTTTGCGCCGCCGCTAAGCGAAACCGAAGGCCGCTGCGCCCATGATGACGGTGCCGAGCCACGGCTGGCCAGCGCCGCGGTCAAATCAGTGCCGAAGACCCGGTCATTTCACCGATCGCCACAGCACCGCCAACCTCCGGCTATGCTCGCGTCCTTTCCCGATCGCCCAACGGAAGCCTCCACGCCGTGAAGCCCCTGTCCCACGCTCGTCCGCTCTGGCTGCGCAGTGCGCCGCGCGAGCTGCTGCTGTTCGGCGTGTTCGCCCTGCTGCTGCTCGGCGTCGGCATCGGCCTGCGCGACCCCTGGCCATCGGACGAGCCGCGCTTCGCGCTGGTGGCCCGGCTGATGGTGGAGCACGGGCAGTGGCTGTTTCCCCATCGTGGCGCCGAGCTGTATCCGGACAAGCCGCCGTTGTTCATGTGGCTGCAGGCGCTGGGTTATTTGCTCACCGGCAGCTGGCGCGTCGCCTTCATGCTGCCGTCGCTGGCCGCCGGGCTGGGCGCACTCGCGCTGACTTACGATCTGGCGCGCCGCCTCTGGAACCACCGCTGCGCACTGCTGGCGGCAGCCACGCTGCTGGTCACGATTCACTTCACCTACCAGATGCGCAATGCGCAGATCGATCCGCTCCTGCTGGGCTGGGTCACGCTGGCCAACTACGGCCTGCTGCGCCATCTGCTGTTGGGGCCTTCTTGGCGCTGGTTTGCCGTGGGTTGTTTCTTCGCCGGCGTCGGCGTGGCCACCAAGGGCGTCGGGGTGATCGCCCTGCTGATGCTGATTCCCTATGCCGTCGCCCGGCGTGGCCACTGGCAGCACATCGCCTGGCCCACCGGCGGCTGGCGCTGGGCCGGTGGACTGGTGATGTTCTTCGTGCCGATCCTCGGTTGGCTCGTGCCGATGCTGCTGGTCGCGCATGCCGACGGCGATGTGCAGCATGCCGAGTACGTGCGCAACATCCTTTTCGGCCAGACCGTGCATCGCTACGCAGCGCCGAGTGGGCATTTCCATTCGCCGTTTTATTTCCTCGGCATCATCGTGATCGACTGGCTGCCGCTGTCGCTGCTGCTGCCCTGGGCGCTGCCTGCCTGGTGGCGCAGGCTGAAGCGCCGCGACGCGCGCTTACTGTTGCCGCTCGGCTGGGTTGTGCTGATCCTGCTGTTTTTTTCGATCAGCCCGGGCAAGCGCGATGTCTACATCCTGCCCGCACTGCCGATGACGGCGCTGGCGCTGGCGCCGCTGCTGCCGGGCCTGCTGCGCATACGCGGCGTTCGTGCCCTGATCTTCGTGCTGACCCTGCTGCTGAGCGCGGGCATCGGCAGCGCCGCGGCGCTGGCGCTGGCATGGCATCCGGCGTGGGCCGTGCCGTTCGAGCAGAGCCTGGATCCGCATATCTGGTGGCTGCTGCTGAGCATCGGACTGGCCGGCCTCGTCATCGTCGCACTGACGCGCGTGCGTCGCGCCGCGATCGGCTGGCTGGCATTCGCCACCGTGCTGTGGAGCGTCTACGGACTATGGGGTTATCCGATGCTCAACGGCGACCGCTCGGCCAGCGACGTGATGCAGCGTGCCCGCGCCATCGCCGGGCCGCAGGCCACCATAGGCCTGCTCGCCTGGAAGGAGCAGAACCTGCTGATGACGCAAGGGCCGGTGGCGGAATTCGGCTTCCTCAAGCCGTGGCCCGAGCAGTACGCCGACGCCACCGCCTGGCAACGCGCCGCCCGGTCACAGCGCTGGATATTCAGCCTCGATACCGCGATGGGCCAGTGCGTCGATCGCAAGAAAGCCACTTACGTGGGCCACGCCAATCGCCGCGAATGGTGGTTGTTCAAGGCCGATGCGGTGCTGCCCGGCTGTGTGCCGCACAGTGGCGAAAACAACGACAACGATGCCGAGTAAGACTCAACGATTGGCCAGCAAGTCGGCGTAGGCTGCCTCGGTACGTGCCACGAACCGATCCAGACCAAATTCGTTCTGCGCACGCTCGCGCGCGGCCGCTCCCATCCGCGCCAGGTCAGCTCGCTGCTCCAGCAGGCGCTGCAAACAGTCGGCCATGGCTTGATGGTTGCGCGGCGGCACCAGCCAGCCGTCCAGTTCGGGGCGGATGTTTTCCGGCAGGCCGGCGTAGTCGCTGACCAGCACGGGCTTGCCCATCGCCATCATTTCGCGGCAGGCAAAGGAAATGGTCTCGACGTCCCACGACAGCACAAAGCCTGCATCGATAGCCGCCAGCGCCGGCCGCACATCGTCGAGCAGGCCGGGGAAATGCACCTGATCACTCAAGTCCAGCTCGGCAATGCGCTGCTCGATGGCGGCGTCCGGCAAGCGTCCGGCGACCAGCAGATGCACCAGAGCGCGCCGCGCGGGCGGCAACAGTGCCAGCGCCTCGACCAGATCCATCCAGCCCTTGTAGTTGGCCGTACCCGCGTTGCTGCCGAGCAGCAGCGCCGTCCGATCGCCGAGCCAGCGTCGGCGCTGCGCGATCGCCTCGGCGTTCGGCCAGGGCGTGAAATGATCGATGTCGACGCCGTTGTGCACGGTAGCCAGCAGACAGCGTCGATATGCCGAGGCCGCCAGCGCGCGGTAGGTGAAGTCGCACACGGCAATCACCATGTCGGTGCCGCGTCGGGCGCGCCACCAGTGCCCCAGGCCGGTCATCGGTTTGGAGTTGTGCTTGGTCAGGACGATTCGCGGACGCCGCCGCCATCCACGCAGGGCCGCCATGACGAGGCGATGATCGGCCGAGCCATTGACGTGGACCAGATCGAAATCGCTCCCGCGCAGCAAGCCGGCCAGCTGCCTGCACGCGCGTCGGCGGGCGGCCAGCCTGTTCAGCCCATTTGGAAACGGTTGTGCCCACGCACGAAGGCCGGTCTCGCCGCTGGCCTCACGGTAAAGCCGGCTTGCCGGCGGCGCCGCCACATGCACTTCGTGGCGTGTCGCAAGAGCCGTGGCCAACGTCATTACATACGTGGTGTGGCCGCCCCCGTCACCCTCGTGGAAATTGGTGAACAGGATTTTCAAGGCAGCGACCCTTGCAAGCGAGGCGAACGCCTACGCTGGAGAATGGACTAGGCAAACAACATGAACGCGACTGTTATCACATCGAGACGTGTTGCCCGTCGCACGGTCTGCCTAAAGTACCATGCCCAAACTCAAGGCTAGTGCTGAAGACCTCAAACCCTTCGTGCAGCACAGGGAGATGGCTTAACCGGAAAGGAGAGGGCGTGGACGCAAGATCGAACGCATGGTGGGTTGGCTCGTTATCCGTGCTGGTGGCCCTGATGCCGCTCTCGTTCTCCGTCCCCTTGCGGGTGAAAGCGCTACCCGCGCTGATACTGCTTATCGCTGGCTTGATTCTGCTCTTCAGCCGAAGAGCCACACGGCACAGTTACCGGGCGGCCTGGCCGATCGTCGCCGTTTGCGCCCTGGCCGTCGTCTACACGGCTTTGAACATCCTCGGCCACGGGTTGGGATGGGATGCGTTCGATCTACCGTCGCACATCCTGCTCTACCTGGGCACCGCAGCCGTTTTCAGTCTGCCGCTGCGCACGCGCTGGGTCTGGTTCGGCTTTAGCGCCACCGCAATCTTTCTGGGTGGCGTGTGCATCGTGCAGCACTTCGTGCTCAGAATCGATCGGGCTTTCGGCCTCAACGGTGGCGATTGGGGAGCGATCGAATTCGCGATGGTGCTGCTGGTGCTTTCGCTGAGCGGATGGCTGCAGCTTTTCTACGCGAATGGCCGCTTCTTCGAGAAAACCGTGCACAGCCTGGGTGCGATGCTAGGCATGTATGGCGCGATGCTGACCCAGAGCCGGGGGCCGCTGCTGGCATTCATACCCGTACTGCTGTTCATGCTGGTGATTTATGGCCGCCGCACCGGCCGCTGGATGTGTGCGTCGCTCTTGCTTGTGGCGATCGTCGTCGGCGGCGCCCTGGCGGCGAACAGCGTACATAACGTCAGCGTTCCGGCTCCAACTTCAGCGGCCGTCGTCAGCCCGATGCCAGCGGCGAAAGCATCGGCCACGGGAAGCACCGATGCCGTACTCGAAAGGCCCGCGGCCTCGGCGCCCTCCGTCAAACCGTCCGTGGCCGCCAGCAACGTGTCCGTCTTTGTGAAGCGATTTGCCGACGTGGGCTCGGAGATGACCAGCTACGACTCCAAGACCTCCGCCCGTGGCGCCATCCGCGAACGGCTTGAGATGTGGCATACGGCGGGTCACGCGTTCCTGGACCATCCGCTGGCTGGGGTGGGTATCGACCAGTTCGGGGTTTACGCACGCCAGCAGGTGGCTGAAGGCCATGCCAACGCCGCCATCGTGAAATACGAACACCCGCACAACGAATATCTTGAGGCGGCGGCAACGGGCGGTGTGCCGGGTCTGCTGGTTATTTTGCTGATTTTTGCCGTGCCCTTCATTCATTTTACCCGTCACGCGCTGCATGCGCCCCACAGCGAGATGATTCCCGCATGCGTGGGCGTCGCCACAGTCAGCATGTACGCATTGTGCGGATTGACCGACAACGTCTTCTATCGCGCCATGCCACATTCCCTGTACTTCTTCCTCGTACTGGGCTTGGCGATTTGGCTCGGCAAACGCAAATCATCAACGGAGGTTGCGCCGATTGTCTGACCAGACGCCACGGACGTGCATCAACCTGATCGGCTGGGACAACGGCCGTGGTCTGAGTCACGACCTGCGCCTTTTGCGCGAAACGCTCACGCTGCAGGGCCACGATGTGCACATAACCTCGGTCGGCCCGAAACGCCGCCGCTGGACGCTGCGTGCGCTGTGGATTCGCCTGCAGTTGCTGAGGCAGTCGCTGCAGCGTGGTGATGGCATGCGCTGGAAGTTCGACGTCAACATCATGCTGGAGCATGTTCAACCGGCCTACTTTTCCACCGCACATCGAAACTTTTTCATCCCCAATCCGGAATGGCTGTCCAAACGGGACGAACGGCATCTGCACCGCTTCGAGGCGATGCTTGCCAAAACCAGGGTAGCCGCTACGACGTTTCAGGCACGCGGCTTGCCGACCCGCTATATCGGCTTTCGCAGCACGGATTGCCTGATACCGGAAATGCCACGGCAGCCGCACTTTCTGCATTTGGCGGGCGCCAGCCGCATGAAAGGCACGGCGCGGCTGCTGGCGGTGTGGCGTCGTCATCCGGAATGGCCACCATTGCTGGTGCTGCAATCCCCGCAGACAGCCCAGGGCATGCCCACCACGCCGGATCGAGACAACGTGCGCCATCGTGTGGCCACCTTGCGCAACATCGAAGAAATCCGTCGTCTGCAGAACAGCCATCTATTCCACTTGTGTCTGTCCGAGGCCGAAGGCTGGGGTCATTACATTGCCGAGGCGATGAGCTGCGGCGCAGTGGCGATCACCTGCGATGCGCCGCCGATGAATGAACTCGTGCGCCCGGACCGAGGCCTGCTGGTAGCGGCCAGCGCCGCCGGCCCGTTAAATGCGGCGACCCGCTATCACTTTGACGAGACGGCCCTCGAAGCCGCCGTCGAACGCGCGTGCGGTATGGATTCGGCCCAATACAAGGCGCTGGGCGCGGCCGCGCGTCGCTGGTTCGAGAGCAATCAGCAGCGCTTCGGTAAGCTGCTGCAGGAAGCGCTGCTGCCTCAGCTGCAGGACGAGCGCGCCACCGTTCCGTGGCAGAGCGCAAAGTCGACCGGCAAGTAGGCGTGAGCCGTTACCTGAGCAGGTCAGCCGCTCTTGAGCAGGCCCGACGCTCTGGATCCGAACAAAATCGCCAGCATGTGCTCGACGCGTTTCCACCATGGCGCATGTCCGCGCATGGACAACGCCGCGTAGCGCTTGGTTTCAGCCCAAAACGGGTCGGGTTTGGTCTTGTATTCCAGCTTGGACAGCTCGATGCACGATTCATCCAGCCCGGCGACCCGCGCGTAGTAGCCGATCAACCCGCGTGAGCGCAAACGGTTGATGTAAGCCACCGAAGCACTGCGATTGGACCACCAGCCGTTCTTTCCGTGAATGCGATAATCCACGCAACCGGTCGGTAGATAATACTTTTTGGCGCCCAGCACGCTGGCGCCGAACACCAGACAGTTGTCGGCCGAAAGGCGCCAGGTTTCGCGGAAACTGTCGGGTACATCGACCACTTTCCTGGCCCAGCTGGCGCGCATCGACAACGCCGAGGTCGGCGCACCGTACCAGCGGGTGAGCGCATAGGTGATCACCGCGGTGTAGCCAAGGTCGACGGCGCAGCGATGAAAGCCCACCACCTTGTTCTCTTCGCCGAAATGCTTCATGTCGGTAAAGACGAAATCGACATCGCGGCGGTTGTCGTAGAGCTCGCCCAGGCGCGCGAGATAGTCGGGAGCCCAGCGATCGTCGGAATCCAGAAAGCACACGACGTCGGCATCGACCCGCGCCACGCCTCGCTGGAACGCCTCCAGCTGGCCGCCATTGCTGCCGCAGATAAGCAGCACCCGTTCGTCGCTACCGAAGTGCTCGCGCAGCAAAACATCCGAGCCGTCGGTAGAGCCATCGTCGACCACGATGACCTGAACCGGCTTGCGGCTCTGCGCCAACGCGCTCTGCACCGCCTCGATCACGAAGTCGCGATAGTTATAGCTGGTGACGACCACCGCAAAGCTCGTCGCTGGCTGGCTCATGCAAACATTCCCAACAACAACTCGGCGAAAAAAAATCGATGGCGCAGCGAACCGACGCGGACGCAGAGGATAATCCGGCTGGCAAAGGTGCTCATCGGCGGGCATTCTCCCATGGTCAACGCCGGTGTCCGGCCGGCGGGCGCGGCGCTACGGGTAAAGTTTCGTCAACGGTGATGACGGCAGGCCTGCATCATACCTAACCGGGAAGCCGGCAACCGGCTTCGCCGCGGACCACCCCTGGGTCGATCGGCTAGAATCCGCCGCATGGCCGCCCTCCCGCTCACCCTCGTCGTCATCACCCACAACGAGGCCGATGCCATCGCGCGCTGTCTGGACAGCGTACCGTTTGCGGCCGAGAAACTGGTGGTCGACAGCGGCAGCGATGACGACACGGTGGCGATCGCGCAGGCGCATGGCGCGCGCGTGGTCCATCAGGACTGGCTCGGTTTCGGCGCCCAGCGCAATTTTGCCACCACGCAGTGCAGCCACGCGTGGATACTCGCACTGGACGCCGACGAAACGCTGACGCCAGAACTGGCCGCCGAACTGCAACAGCGGCTGCCCGCGTTGATGGCAGGCAAAACCCCTGCTGCCTACCTGCGCCGCAGCACGATCTACATGGGCCGCGCGATGCGCTGGTACCGTCCGGCCGTCGGTGAAAAACTCGCGCGCCTGTACCATCGCGACCGCGCCCGCTGGACCGATGCCCGCGTGCACGAGTCGCTGCGCTTCGACGGCGAGGCGCCAACCTTCCGTGCCCCGTTTCATCACATCAACAACCCGACCCTTCCGCACAAGCAGCTCAAGGTGCTGCGCTATGCCGAGCTGAAATGCCGCGACTGGCTGGAGAAGGGCAAGCCGGTGCGGATGTGGCAGGCGCCGTTCGTGTTTGCGCTGGCCTTCATCAAGGACTACTTTTTTCGGCTGGCGTTCCTCGACGGCTGGCGCGGTTTCATGATCGCCCACACCGCGGCTAGCTACGCGATCTACAAGCGCATGCGCTATTACGAAATGCGCCGCAATCCGGAGTCGGTGGATCGGGCGGCCAAACTTCTCACTCGCCACGGCATCGATCGTTGATGAGCAACACGACCTCTTCCATTTCGTCCGCGGCGGTAGCGCCAAAGCACTACCTGCTGTATGGCTCCGAGCGCTATGCGCTGGCGATTCTTCGTCCCGTGCAGCAGGCCATCCGCGCGCGCGGCCACGAGGCGGCCTGGTTTTTCGACGGCCCCGGCGCCGAGGATCTGGTCGACGGCGAACGCCTGCTCACGGTAGAAGAAGTGCGCGCGTGGAATCCGATCGCGGTGATCACCTCCAGCAATCACCTGCCGCATTTCTTTCCCGGCGTGAAGGTGGAAACCTTCCACGGGTTCGATGCCGGCAAGCCCCGGCATGTCTACGTGCGCGGCTTCTTCGACCTGTACTGCACCACCGGCCCGCGCGATACCAAGGCCTTTGGCGAAGTTGCCGCCAAGCTCGGCCATTTTACGGTAACCGAAACCGGCTGGCCCAAACTGGACCCGTTCATGCGCGAGATCGCAGGCGCGCTGCCCGCGGTGCGCGAACCGCCGGTGATCCTCTATCACTCGACGTTTTCGCCTTCCTGGAGCGCCGCCGACACGCTGTATGAAGAAGTGAAGCGGCTCTCGCGGGACGGCCGCTGGCGCTGGATCGTCACCTTTCATCCAAAGATGAATCCGGAAACCCGTGCGCGTTACAAGGCGCTGCAGAACGAGTATCTGCGTTTCGCCGAGAACGACAATATTCTCGACCTGTTTCCGCAGGTCGACATGATGTGTTCGGATACCTCGTCGGCGCTGAGCGAATTCCTGCTCACCGGCAAGCCGGTGGTGACCTTCAAGAATCGCCGGCCCGGGCCGCAGCTGATCGACATCGACGACCCCGCGCAGTTCGAACCGGCGATCGAGCGCGCGCTGGCCAGGCCGCCGGAGCTGATGCAGGCGATTCGCGAATTCGCCGACGCGATCCATCCCTATCGCGACGGTCGCTCCAGCGAACGGGTGCTCGATGCGATCGACGCATTCATCGCTGCCGGCGGACGCAACCGTCGGCCGAAACCGTGGAATCCGTGGCGCAAACTGAAGCTGCGCCGGCGCATCGGTTACTGGGGGCCGGCGTGAATCACACCGGCCCTTCCCCGCAATAAACGTGAACAAGGTCACGCAGGCTAGAATCCTCCCTTGAACCCACACGAGCACGCCTGTGTCCCCGAGCGCCAATAGCCGTACCGAAACCCTGCGCGCGCTCTGGCCGTGGCTGCCGCTGTGGACCCTGGTAGCACTGCTGGCGATTTTTTCGCACGGTCCCATGCCGCTGTACTCCACCCGCACGCTGGCCGTGGCGTGGGAGATGTGGAGTCACAGCCACTGGCTGGTGCCGACCATCAACGGCGAGCCATACAGCGAAAAAGCACCGCTGCTGTTCTGGCTGATCCACGCCGGCTGGTTTGTCTTCGGCGTCAGCGACGTGTGGCCGCGCGTGCTCGAAGTGCTGGTCGGCGGCACGCAGCTGGTGCTGGTGTCCGCGCTGGCGCGTCGGCTGTTTCCAAACCGTCCGTGGATCGCCAGGGGCGCCCCCTGGATGCTGCTGGCGCTGAGTTACGCGTTTCTGTTCGGCCAGCAGATCATGTACGACGTGCTGCTGGCGGTATGGGCGCTGGCTGCGCTGCTGTGCCTCACGCCGAAGATCGATCGCGCCGAGCCGCGCTGGCTGCTGTTCGGTTTGTGCATCGGCGCCGGTCTGCTGACCAAGGGGCCGGTGATGTTGCTTCACGTGCTGTTTCCCTGGTTGCTCGGGCCGCTGTGGAACGCCTGGGCGCGCGAACATCGCGCACGCTGGTACGGCCGCGGCCTGCTCGCCGTGCTGCTTGGCGGCGCGGTACTGCTGGCCTGGGCGCTGCCGGCTGGTTTTTCCGGCGGTGAGGCGTATCGGCAGCGGCTGTTCTTTACCCAGACCGCCGGCCGCGTGGTGAAAGGGTTGCAGCATGCTCAGCCGCTGCAGAGCCACGCGCATCCGTCGTGGTGGTATCTGATCTATCTGCCGGTGCTGATGTTTCCTTTCAGCGCGTGGCCGCGGGCCAGCGTCGCCCTGGTAATCGCCCTGCTTCAAAAGCCCTGGCGCAGCGGCATGCCACTCGCACTGGCGCTGATGGCAGTTGCGGGGCTCGGCCTGCTTTCTTTGCTGGCGTTTCACTGGCACGCGCCGCAGCTGGAGCATCTGCTCATGCTGCTCTTGCTGGTGCCACTGCTGGTGGCACTGCTGCGTCAGCCGCTGGAGCCCGGACTGCATTTTCTGCTGTGCTGGCTGCTGCCGACCTTTCTGGTTTTTTCGTTGATCAGCGGCAAGCAGGCGTATTACCCGCTGCCCGAATTTGGCGGCGGTGTGATGCTGATCGCCGCGGCCGTCGCCATATTGCGCGAGCGGCGCCCGGTGCTGGCCGACAACCCGTGGCTGGGCACCTGGCCGCTCGGCATCGGCGGGATACTTTTTGCGGCTTTCCTGTTTGCACTGCCCAACCTGGTGGCGGGCAACCATCTGCATGGGGAGTGGTTCGACGGTGCTGCCGCGTACAGCCGTTCGTTCGGCGTGGCGTTTTTGCTGCTCGGCGGGCTGCTGCTGGTGCGCGGCCGTGGCGAAATGCGCCGGCTTGCGGTGGCCGGCCTGCTCGCCACGCTTGCGCTCAATACGCTGTTCACGCTCGCTCTGTGGCCGAAGTACGATCTGGCACCGTCGTCGCGGCTGCTGGGCGAAGCCGATATCGCGCAACATCCCATCGGCTACGTCGGCAATTACGACGGCCAGTTCCATTTCGAAGGGCGCCTGCTGCACCCGATTACCGAGCTTTTCGGTGAGCAGGCTGTCAGGGATTTTGCCCGCGCGCACCCGGACGGCCTGATCGTCGATCACCCGGAAAAACTCGACGCACAAGCGCTGCGCTATGCACTGCTGGTCCAGCCGTTCCGCTCGTCGTGGATGGTGATCTGGCCGGCCACGTCGCTGGCCGATGTGTACTCGGGACGTTCGCCGCCCGAACTCTCCCAACCCCCCCGGATCTATCCGGTTCCGGAAGGTCGCTATCGGTCGCAGCCTTGAGCCTTCGCGCTGATGAATGAAGAACGCATTGCCAGCCTGCGCCTGCAGTGCGGGGGCCCACGCGACGGCGCGCTGCTGCGTTTTTCGCTGGGCAGCGCGCTGCTGGGTGATGGCGACACCCGTGCAGCGATGGATGAATTGAGACGCGCCGTCGCGTTTGACCCGACCTACTCGGCCGCTTGGAAGCTGTTGGGCAAAGCTTGCTTGGATGCAGCCGAGCCGGAGGCGGCAGCCGAAGCGTGGCGCAGCGGGATGGTTGCCGCGGCAAAACGCGGCGATAAGCAGGCCGAAAAAGAGATGGCCGTGTTCCTGCGTCGGCTGGAAAAAACCAAGCCGCCGGAACGTTAACGCGAACCGGCGAACGGCGGCCTTGAGTCGATTATCGGCGCGCCGCGCTCAACCGTTTTCCTTGTCATACGGACTTGGACGATCGTCCGCCGAATAACGCTTGTACTGCCACTGGTACTGCGCAAAGGCAAGCTCGACGCAGTTCTGCACGCCCTGATTCAGTGCCGCGCAGGCGACGGTAAGATCGGCATCCGTGATCGTCCCCGGCGCCGGCAGCAGATGCACGCGATACCCCGCGCCGTTCGCCAGCCGCTCGGCAAAGGCAAACAGTACCGTTGCCCCGGTGCGTGCCGCCAGTCGCGGCAGCAGCACCATAGTCAGCGCATCCCGGCCGAAGAAGGGCGCGAACTCGCCCTCGCCGGCACGCGGCTTCTGGTCCGGCAAAATGCCTACCGTGCGGCCCGCAGCAAGCCGCTTGTACAGCGTGCGCACGCCCGCGCCATCGGCTCGCACCTGCTCGGGTGCCAACGCGCCACGCACCTTGCGCAGCAGGCCCTCCACGGCCGCTACGCGAGGCGGGCGATAAAGAATCGCCATCGGCGTCTTGCGGCACAGCCAGTAATTGAGCAATTCCCAGCAGCCCAGATGCGGCGCGGCGATGATCACGCCCTTGCCGGTGGCCAAGGCCGCGTCGAGCAGGGCCTCGCCGCGTACTTCGCGAATCAGCTCGAGCGCGCGCTCCGCGCCGCCGCCCCAGATTTTCGCCAGTTCGACCACCGACTTGCCGCTCTCGATCATCACCTCGCGCAGCAGGGCCGCCTGTGCGGCGTCATCCAGCTCCGGCCGCACGATGCGCAGATTCACCGCGGTGTTCTGCACCGTGCGGTTGTTGCGTCTCAACACCCGTCGGCCCAGCCCGCTGCCGATGCGGTGCAGCACACGAAGAGGCAGCTGGCCGATGAGGCGCAGGAGGAAATAAACGAGGATCATGTCGGCACGCATCCGCACAGTTTACGGGAGCGCGCTTCGTCTGACCCCAGAAACGACAGCTGGACGCTCGCGCTTCCGCCGATCGCCGTGCGGCTTTAAGCTCGAAACACCTTCGATCAAACCGCCCGCATGATTGCCCTGATCCAGCGCGTCCAATCCGCCCGCGTCGACGTGGCCGATGAACTTGTCGGCCGCATCGATGCGGGGCTTCTTGCCCTGGTGGCCGTGCAGCCGGACGATGGCGAAGCCCAGGCCCGGCGAATGCTGGAACGGCTGCTGGGCTATCGCGTCTTCGCCGACGACAGCGGTCGGATGAATCGCTCGCTCACGGACACCGGCGGCGGTCTGCTACTGGTCAGTCAGTTCACCCTGGCGGCCGACACCCGCTCCGGCATGCGCCCCAGCTTCACGCGCGCGGCGCCACCCGAACACGGGCGACACTGGTTCGACCGCTTGGTGGAACTGGCCAAAGTTGCGCATCCAGGGGTGGAAACCGGTCGCTTCGGCGCCCATATGATGGTGCAGCTCGTCAACGACGGACCGGTCACTTTCTGGCTCGATACGAACTAGACGCACCGGCTCGGCGCAGTCTTTCAAAATAGGCCCACATCGCTCATATGGCGCGATTTTTGCCTGGCCAAATGCTTGTTCGCATTAAATTTTTTCACTTGAAAACTGGTCAAAAAAGCATCACATCGTTATAATGTCCGGTTCTTGAACCCCGCGGCGGTCGGTTAATGAATAGCAAAGCTCCCCACGAGCAACAGTCTGAAATCAAAGCGCTCATCTCCAAAGGTCTGGAGCAGGGCTATTTGACGTACGCGGAAATCAACGATCACCTCCCCGACGACATCGTCGATCCGGAGCAGATCGAAGACATCATGGCGGTGCTCAAGGGCGTCGGCATCGAAGTGCATGACGCCGCGCCGGATGCCGACCCGCTGGCCGACAAGGCCGGCAGCAGCACCGACGACGAAGCCGCCGCCGAAGAGGCCGTGGCGCTGCTCTCGGCCGTCGACGCCGAAGTGGGCCGCACCACCGACCCGGTGCGCATGTACATGCGCGAGATGGGTACGGTCGAGCTGCTGACGCGCGAGGGCGAAATCGCCATCGCCAAGCGCATTGAGGAAGGCCTGGGCCAGGTGCAGACGGCGCTGGCCAGCTTTCCGCTGACCATCGAGCTGCTGCTGGAAGAATACGACCAGCATCTAGACGGCAAGCGCCGCCTCAGCGAAATTCTGGCCGGCTTCCTCGATCTGGAAGAAGCCGCCGACCTCGCCCGCAAGGAAAAGGAAGCCGCCGCGCTGCTGCTGCCCGAGCCCGATCCGGCTGACGAAGCCGAAGTGGACGACGACGAAACCACCGCCGTGGACGAGGAAGAGGCCGGCCCGACCGGTCCCGATCCGGAAGAAGTGAAGCGCCGCATGGAACTGCTGCGCGACTACTACGGCAAGTTCCAGAAAGCCGCGCCCAAAGCCGCCAGCATTACCGACAAGAAGATCGTCAAGCTGCGCGACCAGATGGCCGAGGAATTCCTCAAGCTCAAGCTGCCGTCCGCGCTGATCGACGGCTTCGTGCGCAAGCTGCGCGAAGTGGTCAACGACATCCGTCACCACGAGCGCGTGCTGATGGACATCTTCGTCAAGCAGGTGAAGATGCCCAAGGCCGAGTTCATCAAGACCTTCCCCAGCAACGAGGGCAACCTCGAGTGGGCGGCCGAATTGGGCCGCAAGCGTCAGAAGTGGTCGCCGAACATCAAGAATCACCGCGAGACCATCGACGCCGAGCAGGAAAAACTCGCCACCATCGAGCGCAAGCTGTTCCTGCCGCTGATCGACATCAAGGACATCAACCGCGCCATGGCCAGCGGTGAGGCCAAGGCCCGTCGTGCCAAGAAGGAAATGGTCGAAGCCAACCTGCGCCTGGTCATCTCCATCGCCAAGAAATACACCAACCGCGGCCTGCAGTTCCTCGACCTGATCCAGGAAGGCAACATCGGCCTGATGAAGGCGGTGGACAAGTTCGAATACCGTCGCGGCTATAAGTTCTCCACCTATGCGACGTGGTGGATTCGTCAGGCCATCACCCGCTCGATCGCCGATCAGGCCCGCACCATCCGCATCCCGGTGCACATGATCGAGACGATCAACAAGCTCAACCGCATTTCCCGCCAGATGCTCCAGCAGTTCGGCCGCGAGGCCACGCCGGAAGAACTGGCCAAGGAAATGGAGATGCCCGAGGACAAGATCCGCAAGGTGCTGAAGATCGCCAAGGAGCCGATCTCGATGGAGACCCCGATCGGCGACGACGAGGATTCCCATCTGGGCGACTTCATCGAGGACAGCAACGCCAGCTCGCCGATCGATTCGGCCACCGAAACCGGCCTGATGGAAACGGTGCGCGACGTGCTCGCCGGCCTGACCCCGCGCGAGGCCAAGGTGCTGCGCATGCGCTTCGGCATCGACATGAACACCGATCACACGCTGGAAGAAGTCGGCAAGCAGTTCGACGTCACCCGCGAGCGCATCCGTCAGATCGAAGCCAAGGCGCTGCGCAAGCTGCGTCACCCCAGCCGTTCGGAACAGCTGCGCTCGTTCCTCGACGTGGAATAACACATCGCTATCGCCTGAAAAGAAAACGCCCGCATTGCGGGCGTTTTCTTTCTGTCGGTCAGTGCCGAACCGGGTGGTGCACTACATGGCGGCGCGGCGGCGGACGATGGTGCACGACGCGGTGATGAACCGGCCGATGATGCACCACATGATGCACGGGATGGTGCACAACCTGTGCCATGGCAGGCGCCGCTACCAGCACGCCAAAAGCGATCAAACCGGCAATCAGTAAACGCTTCATAGATTCTTCAAACTCCGTTCGTTGAACATGGGCCACGCCATGCGTGTGCGGCCTCGCGACCGATGCGCCATAGTAGCTGTTTGCGATGTGCAGACAACGTCCCCAAGATGACCCGCGGCGGCACCCGCCCATCGTCGTTTCCGTCCGCATTGGTTACACTTGCCACCCCGCAGGGGCCTATAGCTCAATGGTTAGAGCAGAGGACTCATAATCCTTTGGTTCGAGGTTCGAGTCCTCGTGGGCCCACCATCCGCCGCCTATTCGATGGCCGCGGTGCAGCGATCCAAGGTTCTGATCGACTTATCGCTGGCCTGGACAGCGGAAAACCCGTTGGACACTATCGGGACCTCCGAATGGACGCTCAGCACTGGGCGCGTCGTAAAACCGCTCTCCGGGCGCCGATCGAACACTTTCCCGCGTTATCGACGTAAATTCGGTCAAGCTCGCATGGTTCTTGCTAGACCCATGGCGATGCCATCCCTCCGCGCGTGCCCGTCCCGATGATCAAACAGATGTCCCAGCGAGACATTTTCTGCGTGGTCGCGCTACCGCTGCTTGTCGCGCTGCTGGCGCTGTATTGGCCCGTCATGCATGCCGACTTCGCTTGGGACGAGCTGCTGGATTCGCTCACCAGCATTTCGGCGCGTAGCGCCGATCCCTGGCGGCCGCTGCTGATCGGACAGACAAACGGCTTCGCGACCTATTTTCGACCGCTGGTGATGGCGCTTTTCAGCCTGGAACTGCACCTATTCGCCTTCCAGCCGGGGCCTATGCACGCCGTCTCTCTGGCTATTCATGCGTTGAACGTGGTTCTGGTCGGACTGCTTGCGATGCGTTTGTCGGAGCTGATTTCGGGCCATCTTTCCTGGCAGGTCGCGGTTATGCCGATGCTGATCTATGCCGTGCATCCGCTGCTGATCGAGCCCGTGTCGTGGATCGGGTGTCAGTACGACCTCGCGATGACGACGTTCACCCTGCTTGCCCTGCTGGCGCACATCACGTTCCGGAAACTGTGGCTGCGAGTCGCCGCCGTTTCCCTGTGCTTTTTTTTGGCGGCATGCTGCAAGGAGTCGGCCGTTTCATTTCCGCTGGTTCTGTTCGCCTTGGATTGGCTATTGATCGGAGACGGTGTCGGGAAAAGCACCGTTGCGCGCCTGCGTGCATTGATCGAGGCCAATGCGCCCGTATACGGCGGCTTATTGCTGGCTGGCGCTACGTATCTCGCCTTTCGTCACCATTACCTCGGGCACTTGGTCCAGGCAACGGAAGGGCGTTCCCTGGGTGCGCTTGGACGAATCCAGGAGGTGAGCTATCTGCTCGTACATTACCTGCGGATGCTGCTGTGGCCAATGACAGGGCTGAACCCGATTCATCCGGTTGAGGTTGATCAGTTTCGCACCCTGACTGTGGCGAGCATGGCCACCGACATCACCGCCATAGGACTGGTGGGCGCGGCCATTGTGCTGATGCTTCGGCGTCAAGCGTTTGGGACACTGCTGCTGGTCGCGATGTTTTCACTGCTATCGGTGCTGCACATTGTGCCGGTGAAGTTCGACGCGAGCCTTTACCATGAACGCTACGCGATGACCGCTCTCGCCCTCGCGTGCGGCCTGCTTCCTCTTGTGCTCGCGCAGGCAGCGCCTTTGGTGCGGGGACGGCCATTGCTGAGAATGGCGGCCTTCGGCACGCTTGCTTTGTGGATATTCGCTTCGCTCGCCAACGTGCGCGCCACGGTACCGCTGTGGTCGTCGGACGTGATGCGATGGCAGTGGGCCTATCTCGAATACCCCGACTCCACGCAGGCACAGGAGAGTCTGCTTAGTGCCTATATCGATCACCAGGCCTACGCGGCGGCGAGCGGCATGGTCGATGAGCTGCTGACGCACAAATCACCCTGCCTGATATGCGTGGTGCATGCGGCAGAGGAGGCCATGGCCACGAACCAGTCGGCGCTGGCAGGCATGTTGCTGGATCGCCTGGATTCATCGGGCTTACCGCGAGACCGCGAAGTGACCGAAAGCTATCTCGTTATCCGCAAGCGTATCGCCGCCGACCAGGGCGACTCACTGGCTTTGCGCGCGTCCTTCGGCGTGCCGACGGATGCCTATACCGCTGGCGACATATCGGCGGCGGCGGATGGGGCGATACCTGTTTCTGCGGATGCACTGCTGGCGTTTGCGCGAGCACAGCATGCCGACCGCCACTCCCAACACCCTGTCTTTGCCACGTCGTATTTGCAGGGCGCTGGCAGCAGCGTCATCGCGCTCTAGCTATCGGCCGCTGCAGACATTCGGCCGACATCATATTCAGCATGAGCCCCGCTATGAGTGAACGCCAGGGCTTTAGCCAACTTTTGCAAGAAATACATAATCATGCGGAACCCCATGCGGCCCGCGTCAGCGATCAGCACTCATTGCTTGCTATAGCCAGCACCGTGTTGTTGGCCATGCAAAAAACATTGCAATGCGGCGCCACTTTCGCATTTAGCAGATGAAATGGCATTCTGGCGGGGATTTTTTTGCTTCCCTCTATCCGACGCTGGCGATGCGCACTGCGATGATGAAAACGGCACGGTCCAAGCCGCAAACATTTGATTTTGTCGGCAAGCTCGCAGTGTCGATGGCTCGTGCGCACACGCTGGAAGAGCTGGTGCGACCCTTGCTGGAAATGCTGGAAGCCGTCACTGGCCTTGAGTCCACCTATCTCACGACCGTCGATGAAGCTGCGGGCGTTCAGCATGTTCTGTTTGCGCGCAATACGCAGCGCCTGCGAATTCCCGAAGGCATATCGGTTCCTTGGGAATCCACCCTGTGCAAACGGGCGCTGGAGGAAGAGTGCTCCTATACCGATGATGTCGCCCTACGCTGGGGCGACCATGACGCAGCTAGGGAGTTGGGCATTTCTACCTATGCCAGCACGGCGGTGCGTACCCACGATGGCGCCCTTTACGGCACGCTGTGCGCAGCCAGCGATCGAAGCAAGCCCATCGCTGAAGGAGCCGAGCAGGTGCTGCAAATGTTCTCGATCCTTATCGCCCAACAGATCGAGCGCGAGAAGCTGGTGCTGGCACTGTTGAAAGCCAACGAAATACTGACCATCAACTCGTTGACGGACGCCATCACCCAGCTGCCGAATCGACGCGCCTTGATGAGTGAGATGGGGAAACGCATCGCCTCGACGGCGTTGAGCGACCAGGCGTTGATCGTAGCGTTTATCGACCTGGATCGCTTCAAGGCCGTCAACGACCAATACGGGCACGACACGGGCGACCGTCTTCTTGTCGCTATCGGAGCCCGCATCCAGGGCGCGGTTCGATCGAGTGACTTCGTGGCACGCCTCGGCGGCGATGAATTCGTGGTGCTTGCCACGGTCGCCCGCAGCGCTGCGAAAGCCATGGCGAAGCGGCTTGGCGCCAAGCTTCAGGCCGTGGGCACCGGGCAATTCCATTGGGACGATCAAGTCGTCGATTGCGCCGGCCTAAGCGCCGGCTTGATCATCGCTGCGCCGGATGCCCGGGATGCGGCAGCCTTACTCGCCCAAGCCGATGCTGCCATGTACGTCGCCAAGCGTGCGCGCAGGGACACCGGCATTCTCCATTAGCAGCTTCTCTGGGTAGCGCACCTCAGTCAAAAGCCGACGGGTGGCGGTGAACCGATGGCGAGTGGATCGTCGCGTGCATATCGCGGAAACCGCGCTCGGCCCTCGATCCACGACGCGACGGACCCTAGTCACTCAATCGCGCGACTCCAATGCGCGGTTGATCCTGAGAGCAACCAGCGTGCAGGCAGCGCCGGATATCAGATAGACGCTGACCGCGGCGAGTCCGAACTTGACCGATAGGCTCAGGGCCACCAGTGGCGCAAAGGCGGCGCCGATCAACCAGGCGAAGTCGGAGGTAAGCGCCGCGCCGGTGTAGCGGAAACGGGCAAGGAAATTCGCCGTCACCGTACCGGATGCCTGACCGTACGAGATGCCCAGCAGCGCAAAGCCGATCAGGATGAACGCGTCCTGCGCAGCCGGACCACCGCCGAGCAGCCACGGCGCGAATAGGGCAAAGATGCCGATCACCACTGCCAATGTGCCCAGCGTATTGCGTCGGCCGAAGCGGTCGGCCAGCATGCCGGAGGCGATGGTGCCCAGCACGCCCAAGGCGCCGCCGATGATCTGCACGATCAGCACGCTGTCGAGCGTCTGCGCGGCATTGAGCGCGATCCACGACAGCGGAAACACCGTGACCAGATGGAACAGCGCGTAGCTGGCCAACGCCGCAAAAGCACCGATGAAAAGATTGTAACCCTGCGCCCGCAGCATTTCGGTAATACCGATCGGCTCCAGATTGCCTTCTTCCAGCAGCTGCGTGTATTCCTCGGTCAGCACCAGCCGCAGACGGGCGAACAGCGCCACCACGTTGATGGCGAAGGCGACGAAGAACGGATAGCGCCAGCCCCAGTCCATGAAATCGTCGTTGGAGAGATTGCCGTGCAGGAACAGGAACAGCGCGCCGGCGATCATGAATCCGATCGGCGCGCCGAGCTGGCCCAGCATCGAGTACCAGCCGCGTTTCGCGGCGGGCGCATTGAGCGCCAGCAGGGAGGGCAATCCATCCCACGAGCCGCCGAGAGCGAAGCCCTGCAGCAGCCGAAAGAACGCCAGCAGCACGATAGCGCCGCCGCCGAGCACGCTGTAGCTGGGCAGAAAGGCCATGCCCACGGTCGATGTGCCGAGCAGGAACAGCGCCAGAGTGAGCTTGAAGCCGCGGCCCATGCGACGCTGAATATCCATGAACAGCGTGGTGCCGATAGGCCGCGCGATAAAGGCCATCGCGAAAATCGCGAACGACATCAGCGTGCCATCGAGGCGACTGGCAAACGGAAAAAATACCGACGGGAAAACCATCACCGAGGCGATGCCGAAAACGAAGAAGTCGAAGTTCTCCGAGGTGCGGCCGATCACGACGCCTACGGCGATTTCGCCAGGGGCCACCTTGGAGTGGCCTGCAGGGACCTCACCGGCGTCGTAGTCCGCGATAGGAGCGGACGGGTCAGGGTGTTGTTGGAGAATGCTCGACATCGGCTTGCTCGGTTCGGGACGTATGTTGCGACAGCGATATACTACGCTCGTTGCAGAGCATCGCATTCAAGCTGTAGCGCCGCCATAGGACAAAGTGTCCTATTCCTGCATTGCAGCAACGAGTGTACCTTTTTACGTATCCCCAGACAGTTTAGTCCGACGCAATGCCCCTCAAAAAATACCTCCGCGGACTGTTGTTGCTACCCGCCCTCGCCCTGCTGGCGGGCTGCCATGCCGTGCTGCTGCATCCCGAAGGCGACATTGCGCTGCAGCAGCGCGATCTGATCATCATCTCGCTGGGACTGATGCTGCTCATCGTCGTCCCGGTCATCGCGCTGACGCTTGTGTTCGCCTGGCGCTACCGGGCCAAAAACAAGGATGCGTCCTACGATCCCGAATGGCATCACTCGACCATGCTCGAGCTGGTGGTGTGGTCGGCGCCGCTGCTGATCATCATCGCGCTGGGCGCATTGACCTGGGTCAGCACACACAAGTTGGACCCTTTCCGTTCGCTGGACCGCATTTCGGCGAGCAAGCCGGTGACCACCGACGTCAAGCCGCTGACGGTCGAAGTGGTGGCGCTGGACTGGAAATGGCTGTTCTTTTACCCCGAACAGGGCATCGCCACGGTCAACGAGCTGGCTGCGCCGGTAGATCGGCCGATTCAGTTCAAGATCACCGCCAGCACCGTGATGAACTCGTTCTTCATTCCGTCACTGGCCGGACAGATCTACGCGATGCCGGGCATGGAAACCAAGCTCAGCGCCGTGATCAATAAAGCCGGCGTGTACGACGGGTTTTCCGCCAATTTCAGTGGCGATGGGTTCTCCGGCATGCACTTCAAGTTTCACGGCATGAGCGAACAGGACTTCGATGCCTGGGTTGCCAAGGCTCAAAAAAGTGCCGACAGCCTGGATCGCGACACCTATCTGCGCCTGGCCGAACCGAGCGAGCGCGAGCCGGTTCACTTCTATTCCAGCGTCGATCCACGTTTGTACGACGCCATCATGATGAACTGCGTCGCCCCCGGACAGTCGTGCGCCGACAACATGATGGGCGAACCGTCCCACGGCAAGACGCTCGAAGCGGCGGGCGAACACGCCACCGCTGCGCATAGCGGTTCGGACAGCAGCGACGACGCCATGGCCGGCATGGATATGTCCAGCATGCACACCGCCAACCAACAACCGAAAAGCTCGCCCGCTCCGGCGCCGGTTGGCAGCCCGCGGTGAGCTTCGGCGACCGCGCTTTTTTATCGCGCGCTTATCCATCGAGCGCCCGTTGTCCTGATGTTTCAAGTTTTGGTGCAGAAGATGTTTGATCACCTCGATCCCGTAAAACTGATTTTCGGCCGGCTGACCTGGGAGGCGTTGCCCCTGCACGTACCGATCGTGCTGGGCACCATGATCGCCGTCATGCTGGGCGGCCTGGCGCTGGTGGCCGTCATCACCTACAACCGCCTGTGGGGTTATCTGTGGCACGAATGGTTCACCAGCATCGACCACAAGAAAATCGGCATCATGTACATCGTGCTGGGTCTGGTGATGCTGCTGCGCGGCTTCTCCGACGCCATCATGATGCGCGCGCAGCAGGCCATGTCGTTCGGGGCGAACAACGGCTTTCTGCCGCCGGAACACTATGACCAGGTGTTTACCGCGCACGGCGTGATCATGATCTTCTTCGTGGCGATGCCGCTGATCACCGGCATCATGAATTTCGTGATTCCGCTGCAGATCGGTGCGCGCGACGTGGCGTTTCCGTTCCTCAACAACTTCAGCTTCTGGATGACCGCAGCCGGCACCGTGCTGGTGATGCTGTCGCTGTTCGTCGGCGAGTTCGCCCGCACCGGCTGGCTGGCCTATCCGCCGCTGTCGGGGATAGCGGCGAGTCCCGACGTGGGAGTCGACTACTACATCTGGTCCTTGCAGATCGCCGGTGTCGGAACCCTGCTGTCGGGTATCAACCTGCTGGTCACCATCATCAAGATGCGTGCGCCCGGCATGAGCCTGATGAAGATGCCGATGTTCGTGTGGACCGCACTGTGCACCAACGTGCTGATCGTCGCTGCCTTCCCGGTGCTGACCGCGGTGCTGGCGCTGCTCTCGCTGGACCGCTACGTCGGCACCAACTTCTTCACCACCACGCTCGGTGGCAACGCGATGATGTACGTCAACCTGATCTGGATATGGGGTCACCCCGAGGTATACATCCTGATTCTGCCGGCGTTCGGCATCTTCTCCGAGGTCACTTCCACCTTCAGCCGCAAGCGCCTGTTCGGCTACACCTCGATGGTCTACGCCACGATCGTGATCACCGTGCTGGCCTATCTGGTCTGGCTGCATCACTTCTTTACGATGGGTTCGGGCGCCAGCGTCAACTCGTTCTTCGGCATCACCACGATGATCATCTCGATACCCACGGGTGCGAAGATCTTCAACTGGCTGTTCACCATGTACCGCGGACGCATCACCTTCTCGGTGCCGATGCTGTGGACGATCGGCTTCATGGTGACGTTCACCATCGGCGGCATGACCGGCGTGCTGCTGGCGGTGCCACCGGCGGACTTCGTGCTGCACAACAGCCTGTTCCTGATCGCGCACTTCCACAACGTGATCATCGGCGGCGTGCTGTTCGGTCTGTTTGCCGGCATCAACTACTGGTTCCCGAAGGCCTTCGGCTTCAAGCTGGACGAGTTCTGGGGCAAGTGCTCGTTCTGGTTCTGGATCACCGGTTTCTACTTCGCCTTCATGCCGCTGTACGTGCTGGGCTTGATGGGCGTGACCCGCCGCCTGAGCCACTTCGACGATCCATCGCTGCAGATCTGGTTCGAGATTGCCGCCTTCGGTGCGTTCCTGGTGCTGCTGGGCATCGTCTCCATGCTGATCCAGTTCTACGTGAGCTTTCGCCGCCGCGAGCAATTGCGCGACGTCACCGGCGATCCGTGGGACGGGCGCACGCTGGAATGGGCGACCTCGTCACCGCCGCCGTCGTACAACTTTGCCTTCACCCCGCTGGTGCACGAGGTCGACGCGTGGTGGCAGATGAAGCACGCCGGCTACAAGCGTCCGACCGAAGGCTTTATCGCCATCCATATGCCCAAGAACACGGCCGCAGGCATCTTTCTCGGTGGCCTCAGCGCGCTGTTCGGCTTCGCCATGATCTGGCACATGTGGGCACTGATGATCGTGTCCTTCGTTGCCCTGCTCGCCGTTGCCATCGGCCATACCTTCAACTACAAGCGCGACTTCCATATTCCGGCCGACGAAGTCGTCCGTACCGAGGCAGCCCGCACCACGCTGTTAGCCAACCATGTCTGATACCCACGCCCCCGCCATCGCCAGCGACGCCCATGCTTCGGGGCCGCTGCAGTTTCATCTCACGCACGAACATCATTCGGAGAACGGCACCCTGCTGGGGTTCTGGATGTACCTGATGAGCGACTGTCTGATCTTCGCCTGCCTGTTCGCCGTCTACGGCGTGTTGGGCCGCAGCTACGCGGGCGGCCCGTCCGGTGCGGACGTGTTCGAGCTGCCGCTGGTCGCGCTCAATACCTCGATGCTGCTGCTGTCGTCGATCACGTACGGCTTCGGCATTCTGGAAATGCAGCGCAACCGCCTGCGTCCGATGCTCGTATGGCTGGGCATCACCGGACTGTTCGGCCTGGCGTTCCTCAGCCTGGAGATGTACGAGTTCCTGCATCTGATTCACGAAGGCAACGGCCCGCAGCGCAGCGCGTTCCTGTCGTCGTTCTTCACCCTGGTCGGCACGCACGGACTGCACGTCACCTTCGGCATCGTCTGGCTGATCACGCTGATGGTGCAGACCGGCAAGCTCGGCCTCACGACGGAAAACAAGCGCCGGCTGATGTGCCTGTCGATGTTCTGGCACTTCCTCGACGTGGTCTGGATCGGCGTGTTCACCTTTGTCTATCTGATGGGAGTGCTGAAATGAGCACGCATACCGACCTCATTCCGCAGGAAGGCCACCCGGACAATCACGGGCACAACCATCACGACACCGGTGCCGGCCACAGCACGCTCAAGGGCTACATGACCGGCTTCATCCTGTCGGTCATCCTTACCGCGATTCCGTTCTGGATCGTGATGAGCGGCGGCCTGCACACCTCAGGCATGACCGCGCTGGTGATACTGGCGTTCGCTGCCGTGCAGATCGTGGTGCACATGATCTACTTCCTGCACATGAACTCGAAATCCGAGGGTGGCTGGACCTTGCTGGCGCTGATTTTCACCATCGTGCTGGTCGTCATCACGCTGAGCGGTTCGATCTGGGTGATGTATCACCTGAATCACAACATGATGCCGTCGATGATGGAACAGCAGATGCAAAACATGCCCTGAGCGCGCGTCCTGCGCTCGCATGACTGCCGATGAACGCCACATCCAACGTTGTTGAGCGCGGCCCCCGTAGTGGGGCCGCGCTGTTTTTTCTGTCCCTGCTTGGGATCATTCTTTTCGTCGGCCTGCTTGGGTTGGGCACGTGGCAGGTGTATCGCCGCGCGTGGAAGCTCGACCTGATCGCCCGGGTCGACCAGCGCGTACATGCGCCACCCGTCGCCGCGCCGGCACCGGCGCAATGGCCAACCGTGACCGCCGCCGGCGACGAATACCGGCACGTGCAATTGACGGGTAGCTTGCTCAACGACCGATCCACGCGCGTGCAGGCAAGTACCGATCTCGGCGTCGGTTTCTGGCTGCTGACTCCACTACAAATGAGCGATGGCAGCGTGGTGCTGATCAACCGCGGCTTTATTCCGCCCGACTGGAAGCCGGACACGTCGTCCGCCCAGACAAATCCTGTCACGATCACCGGCCTGCTGCGCCTGAGCGAACCGCACGGCCGTTTTCTGCGTGCGAACGAGCCTGCGGCCAACCGCTGGTTTTCGCGTGACGTGCAGGCCATCGCCGCAGCTCGCGGCCTCTCGCACGTTGCGCCCTACTTCGTCGATGCCGACGCCAGTGCCGCCGGCAGCCATGGCAACGATGAACCGGTCGGCGGCCTCACCGTGATCTCGTTCCCCAATAACCACCTGGTTTACGCGATCACCTGGTACCTGCTGGCGCTGATGGTGGTGCTGGCGGCCCGCCACGTGTGGCGCGAGGAACGGCGGCTTCGCGAACAACATCGTGCAGCGCGCATCGACGCGCGCTGACGACACAATCACCCGACTCAACTGGCGACGTCCACCTCGGCCATCGCGTGCAGCGTCACCGGCACACCGTTGAGCACCGCATTGCCGGACAGCGCGTCGACCACCTGATCATCGGTGACGTCGTTGATGCTTACACCCGGACTGGCCTGCGCCGTGCTGATGCGCATGCCGGAACGGTGATGCCCCCAGCCGTGCGGCAGGCTGACCACGCCGCGCTTGATCTCGTCGGTGAGCTTGACCGTCACCACGATTTCGCCCTTCGCCGAAGCGAGATGCGCCGTCTGCCGGTCATGAATACCTAGCGCCGCGGCATCCTGCGGATGCACGAACAGCGCGCAGCGATCGCGCCCTTTCACCAGCCGCTGGCTGTTGTGCATCCACGAGTTGTTGGTACGCAGATCGCGGCGGCCGATCAGCACCAGGCCCGGCGCCACCGCATCGGCCGCGTAATGCTGCGCGAGCCGCTGCAGATCCTCGATCAGCACCGCGGGCATCAGCTGGATCTTCTTGTCCTTGGTAAACAAGCGCTGCGGCAAGCACGGCTGCAACGGCCCGAGGTCGAGACCATGCGGATGCTTTTTCAAGGCGGCCAGGGTCAATCCCGTGTTGCCGAAGGGGTTGATGCGCTGCAGTGGATTCAGGCCCTTGCCGTAAGGGCCGCTGCGCAGACCCAGGTCGAGGATGCGAGCCGGCGTGAGCCAGCGGCTGACACGCTCGGATGCACGCAGCTTCAACCGTTTGGCCAACGGCGCATGCCGCGTCTTCAGGCGCTGCATGCGCGTGGTCAGTTCGCTGAAAATCTCCCAGTCAGAGCGCGTGCCCTCGGCGTGTTCGAACAGCGGGCTGGTGTATTTGGCCACGTTGCGCACGGCCAGCAGGTTGAACACCAGATCGTACTGCTCGTGCTCCAGCGGCCCGGTCGGCGGCAGCAGAATATGCGCATGCCGGGTGGTTTCGTTGAGATAGAAATCCACCGCCACCATGAAATCCAGCTGCGCCAGCGCCTCGTCCACCTGGCGACCGTTAGGCGAGGAAAGCACCGGATTCCCGGCGACGCTGACGAAGGCGCGCACCTGGCCTTCGCCCGGCGTGAGGATCTCTTCCGCCAGAATCGAGGTCGGCAGCTCGCGGCTGAATTCCGGCAGCTTGCGCACACGGCTCTGATAGCGATTGAAGCCGCCGCGGCCAGAGCTCTTCAGCAGATCGACCGCGGGCGTGGTGAACATCATGCCGCCGGCGCGATCGAGATTGCCGGTGAGAATATTGAGCAGCTGGATCAGCCAGTGGTTGAGCGTGCCGAAGCTCTGCGTCGACACGCCCATACGCCCGTAGCAGACGGCGGTTTTCGCGCCGGCAAATGCCACCGCGATGCGTTCGATATCGGCCGCGGCGATGCCGGTCAGTTCGCTGATGCGATCCAGCGGCAGCACGTTGAGCAGCTTGGGCAACTCATTCCAACCGATTACCAGGTCGGCCAGCCGCCCCGGCTTGGTCAGTCGCCTGTCGATAATGATCTGCAGCAGGCCGAGCAGAAACAGCGCGTCGGTGCCGGGCTGGATGAACTGATGTTCGCTGACGTAATGCGCGGTCTCGCTGCGGCGCGGATCGATCAGCACGATACGCCCACCGCGCTTTGTAATGCCCTGCAGGCGACCCAGCACGTCGCCGGCCGACATCAGGCTGCCGTTGGACGCCGCCGGATTGGCGCCGAGCATCAGCATGTAGTCGGTGCGGTCGATATCCGGAATGGTGAACAGCTGGCTGTGCCCGTACATCAGATACGAGACCAGCTGATGCGGCATCTGATCGAGGCTAGACGCGGAGAAAACATTGCGCGTACGCAGCTGCCCGCGAAACGTCGGCAGCGTCAGCATCAGGCCGAGATTGTGTGCGGTCGGATTGCCCCAGTAGGCCGCGACGGCATCGTTGCCGTGCTGCTTCTGGATGGCGACCAGTCGCGTAGCCACTTCGTCCAGCGCGTCGTCCCAGGAGATCGGCAGCCAGGTGTCGCCCACGCGCTTCATTGGCGTGCGGATGCGCTCCGGATCGTTGTGCAGATCCTGCAGCGCGTAGCCCTTGGGACAGATATGCCCACGGCTGTGCGGATCGTCGGGGTCACCGGCGATCGACACGATGCGCTGGCCGTCCAGTTCGATCTTGATCCCGCACATCGCTTCGCACAGCGTGCAGGTGCGGTAGTGCACTTTGAGGCTGGCCTTCGGTGCATCGGCAGCGGTGCCCGCAGCGATATCCGGCGCTTTTGCCGATGCACCAGTGACGTTCGGCGCCGCGGCGGTCGGTGTGCGCCCGCGACGAATCACCTCGAGCATCGTTGCCACGCCAACCTCTTTCCGACGCGGCCGTCCCTGCGCCTCACCCTGCTCGCGCTCATGCCGATCGAGCAAACGCCAGTCATCAAAGCTGACGACATCGACGCCGCGCTCGGTGAGCAGTGCAAGCATATCCGCCTGAGTGGCCGCGGCCGATGACGGTATCGCCGCCATATCCGCCGTGATGTGCCGCACCGTCTGTGCCGCGCATTGGCGATTGCTGCCGATCACCCCACTGGCGCCGCGCTTGATCCAGCCTACCGCGTATTCCCGGGCTCGCACGTCGCCAAATTCCGACAGCACCCGACCTTCGCGATTGGCAATCACCGAACGCCGCGCATCGAACGCGACGCCATCCAGCGCCACGCCCTGATAGCCGGTCGCGTTGATCACCAGATCGGCCGACAGCTGCAGACGCTCATTCGTGGCGCGCGCCACGACCGAACCATCCTGATGTCGCTGCAGCGTATTGATGACGCCACGTATCGACGCCACGCGCCCATCGACACCATCGAATGCTTCCGGCGATGTCTTGAACACCAATCGGATGACGCGATCCCCGTCGACGGTTCGCGCCTGCGCCTCACGCAATAGCGCCACGTTCTGGCGGGCCTCGCTGTTCAGCGGTGTATCGAGATCGGCCGCACTGGCCTCGTCCAGGATCAAATCACGCTCATCGACGACGACGCGCACACCCGGCATATCCATCAGCTTGCGCAGCTCGCCGGGCGTAAATGCGGCCTGCGCCGGCCCACGGCGCGCCAGCAGACAAACCTCGCGCACTTGGCTTTCGCGCAGCGCGGCCAGCGCCTCGTCGGCGATATCGGTGACCGCCAGCTCGCCCACAGGCGTGACCAGAATGCGCGCAATATCCAGCGCCACATTGCCCAGCCCCAGTACCACGGCGGTGCGGCCGGAAAAATCGACCGGCAGGTCGCGAACATCCGGATGGCCGTTGTACCAGCCGACGAAAGCCGAGGCGCTCAGCACGTTGGCAAGCTCGGCACCGGGTACGTCCAACGGCCGGCTGACAGAACCGCCGGTGGCATAAAGCACGGCATCGTAGTGCGCCAGCAACTCCTCCCGCCGCACATCCTTACCGACCTGCACGTTGCCGAAAAACCGCACGCTGGGCAGGCGAGCAATCGCGTCGAAGCTCTCGGTGACGGATTTGATCTTCGGATGATCGGGCGCGACGCCGTAGCGCACCAGCCCATACGGCGTGGGCAGGCGTTCGAAGATATCGACCGCACTGCCCGGCAGCTGCTTGAGCAATTCCTCAGTCGCATAAAAGCCGGAGGGCCCCGAGCCCACGACGGCAAATCGCCGCGGTGCCGATCCCATCGATGGCGTGCGCGCGGCCGGCGCACTGTCGTCCCGGCTTTGCGTGATCACCGGATAGATCTTCGAGAGCCGCGCGTTCAGCCCGATGTCTTCCAGCATCGCTTCGGGCACCGCGTTGTCCGGATGAATCGCCCGCACAGGGCATTCAGAAAGACAGGCGTTGCAGTCGATGCAGACGTCCGGGTCGATGTAGAGCATGTCGGGCCCGATGCGAAACGCATCGACCGGACAGACGTCCACGCACTTCGTGTACTTGCTGTCCACACAGGTTCGGGTGACCACGTACGCCATCGCTGCTCTCCAGGATCGGACCGACCCACCGACCGAATCGAGACAGTACAGAGAAATGCGCGATAGAGAAATCCGAAAAAAATGGAACTTGCCCAGCGTCCGCGCGCCTCATGACGCCAAGCGGTCACAACGCCGTGTTCCCTGCGACGAACGCCTTGCACGGCGCGCCTATCGCACCGCAACGCAGCATGAGTCCGAACGCAAGCATGCGTATGCTCGGAGCGAAGCGCGACGCTCACGTCGTACGGCGGTGTCGACAGGGAATCGGCACGAAGCTATGTCGGTGACCACATCGGCGCGCCAGGGGAACCCAGCCATCACAGGCCGATGCGCTCCATGCGCACCGGCGTACGCAGGCAGTAACGCCAGAGTTGAACCACCAGCGACATCACCGATTCGATCCATCCAGGGGGCTTCGCACGATGAGCAACGAACACATACCCACCAAATTTTCCAACCCGGCGCCGCTGGGCCTGGCCGGCTTCGCACTGACCACTTGGCTGCTCAGCATGATCAACGCCGGCTGGTTCAGCGGCGACGGCATGAACATGGCGGTGGCGGTGGCGCTGGCGTATGGCGGCACCGCGCAGATGATCGCCGGCGTGATGGAGCTGCCGCGCGGCAATACCTTCGGCGCCACGGCTTTCGTCAGCTACGGCGCGTTCTGGTGGTCGTTCGCGCTGTTCGTGCTGTTTCTGCACGACAAGGTGCCGACCGCCTTCGTCGGCTGGTACCTCTTCATGTGGGGCTTTTTCACCCTGTACATGTGGGTGGCAACATGGAAGGCCGCGCGAGCGCTGCAGCTGGTGTTTCTGGCGCTGTGGATCACCTTCTTCCTGCTCGCGGCGGGCGAATGGACGGGCATGCCGGGCCTGAAGGTGGCGGGAGGCTACGGCGGCCTGATTACCGCGGCGTTCGCTTTTTATCTATCCGCCGCCGAAGTGATCAACGATGCGCATCAGCGCACCGTGCTGCCGATCGGTGCACCGGGCGCGGCACACTGATGCCGACGTCGCTTTCGGTTACCGTGTGCAACTGACATCGCGTTGAGGAAAAACAAAGGCCACGATCATCGTGGCCTTTGTTTCTTTACATAGCTTGTCGATCGTCAATGATCGTCGACGTGCAGGTTTTGCATCAGCCCATCGAGCTTGGCCTTCATGGCAGGCTGCGGCTGCGTGCCGTCCACCGCCACCCCGACGCTGTACAGCACCGACGGTGTGGCGTTACCCGTGGCGCCCGCCGTAGTCGCAATCTGCATTTCGCCGTTGTCGCTCTGCGCGACGCTGTCATACGGATGGTGCTGGTGCGTGAGCTTGTTCCATTCGCTCTTGAAGTCGTCGTCCAGATCCGCCGAGGGCGCGACGTGGCGCTGGATATTGATCTGATCCGGATCGTTGGCATTGGCGAATACCTGGACATCGCCGACATCCCAGACGACCTTGCCATGATCGTCGAAAAAGCCGAAGCCCAGCATCAGCAGGCTGTCCTGCTCGATCTTCTGTAGCGAGGGCACAAACGAGAAATTCAGCCGATGGGTGCGATAGCTGAAGCGCTTGCCGTAGTCGACGTCGAGCGCGACGCCTCTCAGCGGCGTCGGCAGCAGCGCGGTGTTTTTCTGGTAATCCTTCCACTGCGCCAGCGTGCCGCCGTAGGCCACGTCGATGAAGTCGGTGAGCACGTTCATGTCGGCCACGCTGTCGTAATCGTGGCCGCCCGGCGCAAAGCGCATCATCGTCACGTAGCCGTCGGGCACCGGCAGCGAAAAGGTGACCACGCGCACGTTCATGTACGGCATGTCCCAGATGCGCACCTGCCAGCGGCGTTGCCATGCATCGACGTGCACGGTGTCCGTGGCCGGCTTGCCCAACGAGGTGATCTTGATTTCTTCGGAGCCCACGCGCCGCTGGAAAATGCCGACCTTGGCCAGCTGATCCATCAGCATTACTGGATTGCCGTATAGCGCGCTGGCAGCGAGGTTATCCGGCTTGCGCAGATGGAACAGGATATTGCTCTTGGCCACGCCGGCGGTGACGTAGCCGTTGTCGGACAGCGGAATCTTCTTGCTGGATTTGCCGATCACCTCCCAGTCGCCCGTGGTGCTGCGGACGATCAGCCCAGGAAACCCACTCTGCCGTGCCGCACTGTGCAAAATGCGGCTGGAGCCGTCGCCGCGCGGAAACAGCTTGTCCGCATCCTTGCCGAGCAGCAGCTTGATCTGCGTATCGGTGTAGGCATTGAAGCGCTTGGTATACGCGGCGCTGAAATCGGCGAAGCTCAGCGGCAGCGCGAATTGATCCTTCAGAATGTTGTTCTGCGTGGTATCGAAAATATCCAGCTGATACGGCACGCGCTGATCCATCACGGCCAGATGATCGGGCGCCTTCAGTATCAGGCCGATCGGCAGCGCGTAATTGAGGTTTTCGTTGGCCGACTTCATCAGCACGATGCCGATCAGCTTGCCGTCCTTGTCCAGCAGCGGACCGCCGCTGTTACCCGGCGAAGCGGCGGCGGAGAAGCGCATCCATTTCCAGCGGCCGTCCTGATCTTCCGGCGTGTCGGAGGTGTAGAGGCCGTCGCGAATCACCACGCCGGTGCCCAGCGCGTTGCCCACGGCGTAGACCACGGCGTTCAACGACGGGCTGGTATTGACCTCCAGCGCGGCAGCGTTGGCCGGCGGCTTGACCAGCGAGAACACGACGAAATCTTCCTGCAGCGAATATTTCTCGATCTTGTCGATGGCGTAGACGTTGCCGCTGGCATCGCGCAGCGCCGGCGGCCCCCACAAGCTGCCGATGCCGACCTGCAGCACGTGGCCGGCGGTGACGTAGCGGTTGTTGCCGATCGCGAAGGCGGTGCCGATCGAGAAGTATTTGTCGTTGCGCTCCTGGAATGGCAGCAGCTCGAGCGGCAGCGGTTTTTCGTAGGTCAGCGGATCGTTCAGCGGCTTGGCCGCGACCACTTCGAACGTGGCCGCCTGAATCTTAGGCAGTACGGCTGGATCGAGGCTGGCGGCGTGCGCGCTGGTCGCCGCGTAAAAGCCGATCAGCGCCAGCAGAGCGCACCGCCGGACCATCGACGCCGAAGCACCCGCGCGGTGCCGAATCACTTGCAGAACGTGCATGAATATCCTTTCATTGAGTCCGCCTTTCATTGAATTCGCCTTGAGATGAGCCGTCGTTGAACTCCCTCTGGAATCCTGACTGGCGACGGCCGCTCGCGGATATTGACATGCCGATGCAGCGCTTGCACTGGCACCGACAAGGCCATTCACAGGCAGCACCGCAGACAGGATTGAGCCGGCACGGCACACCCCCATATAGGATCATGTGACCCTCTCTTCGCCACCGCACGGACCCTCGCCGATGCGCCTGGATATGGACCCGCTGGACAGCTTCCATCCGGCAGTTGCGGGCTGGTTTCGTCGCGCCTTTGCGGTGCCCACGGCGGCGCAGGCGCAGGCATGGCCGTCGATTCGCGCGGGCCGCCATACGCTGGTCGCGGCGCCGACCGGATCGGGCAAGACGCTGACGGCGTTCCTGGCCGCGATCGATGCGCTGGTCTGCGAAGGCGTGGCCCACGGTGGCGTACTGCCTGACGCCACTCGCGTGCTCTACGTGTCGCCGCTGAAGGCGCTGTCGAACGATATCCAGATCAACCTGGAGCGGCCGCTGCAGGGCATTCGCGCGGAGCTGGAAAAACTCGGCCTGCCCGACGTCGCTATCCGCACCGCAGTGCGTACCGGCGACACGCCGCAGGCGGAGCGGGCGCTGCTGCGCAAACAGCCGCCGCATATTCTGGTGACCACGCCCGAATCGCTCTACGTGCTGCTGGGCTCGGCCTCCGGCCGCGCGATGCTGGCCGGCGTGCAGTCGGTCATCGTCGACGAGATTCACGCCATGGCCGGCAGCAAGCGCGGCTCGCATCTGGCGCTATCGCTGGAACGGCTGCAGTCGCTGTGCCAGCGACAACTGCTGCGCATCGGCTTGTCGGCGACCCAGAAGCCCATCGAAGAAGTCGCCCACTTTTTAGTGGGCGCTCACTGTTCACTCTCCCCCGCGCGGGGAGAGTGTTGGGGTGAGGGGCTGGGGTCGCGCAGAAGTGACGACGAAGCGCCTAACGAAAGCGACACTCCCGCGAGCACCCGCCCCTCGCCCTGCCCTTTCCCCGATGGGGAGAGGGGGAATGTCCCCTGCACCATCATCGACGTAGGCCACACACGCCGCCGCGACCTCGCCGTCACCGTACCGCCGATTCCGCTTGAGGCCGTGATGTCGAACGACGGCTGGGAGCTGGTCTACAACCAGGTCGCGGCGCTGGTGCAGGCGCATCGCACTACGCTGGTGTTCGTCAACACGCGGCGGATGGCCGAGCGTGCGGCACGGCATCTGTCCGACCGGTTGGGCAAGGAAACCGTGGCGGCTCATCACGGCAGCCTTTCCAAGGAGCTGCGGCTGGACGCGGAACAGCGGCTAAAGCGCGGCGAGCTGTCCGTGCTGGTGGCCACCGCGTCGCTGGAGCTGGGCATCGATATCGGCGATGTCGATCTGGTGTGCCAGCTCGGTTCCCCGCGCTCGATCGCAGCGTTTCTGCAGCGCGCCGGGCGCTCCGGTCACAGCATCGACGGCACGCCGAAGGCGCGGCTTTTTCCGACCACCCGCGACGACCTGGTCGAATGCACCGCGCTGCTGGACTGCGTGCGGCGCGGCGAGCTCGATGTGCTGATCCTGCCGCCGCAGCCGCTCGACGTACTGGCGCAGCAGATCATTGCCGAGGTGGCGTGCCAGGAATGGAGCGAGGACGCACTCTACGATCTGGTCCGCCGCGCTTGGCCCTACCGCCTGCTGGAACGCGCCAATTTCGACGCCGTGGTGAAAATGCTGGCCGAGGGGTTCACCACCCGCCAGGGCGCGCGCGCCGCTTACGTCCATCGCGATGCGGTGCATGGCCAGCTGCGCGCGCGGCGCAGCGCGCGGCTCACCGCGCTGATGTCCGGCGGCACCATTCCCGACACAGCCGATTACAAGGTCGTGCTGGAGCCGCAGGCCATCATCGTCGGCACGGTGAACGAGGATTTCGCGGTCGAGAGCATGGCCGGTGACATTTTCCAGCTCGGCAACACCAGCTATCGCATCCAGCGCGTGGAGCGCGATCGCCTGCGCGTGGAAGACGCGCGCGGCGCGCCGCCGAGTATCCCGTTCTGGCTGGGTGAAGCGCCGGGGCGCAGCAGGGAATTATCGTTTGGCGTGTCGCGCCTGCGCGGCGACATCGAGGCACAGCTCGACGCGGGTGGCGCGCCGGCTGCCCTGAGCTGGCTGAGCGAGCAGCTGCAGTTGAACGGCGAGGCCGCGCAGCAGCTGGTCGACTATCTGGCGCGCGCCAAGGCCGCGCTCGGCGCGCTGCCGACGCAATCCACGTTGATCCTGGAGCGCTTTTTCGACGAGTCCGGCGGCACCCAGCTGGTGATCCACACGCCGTGGGGCAGCCGCGTCAATCGCGCGTGGGGGCTGGCGCTGCGCAAGCGCTTTTGTCGCCAGTTCAATTTTGAGCTGCAGGCGGCGGCGACCGAGGATGCGATCGTGCTGTCGCTGTCGACCAGCCACAGCTTTCCCTTGGAAGAGGTCGCGCACTACCTGCACTCGAACACCGCCGAACAGGTGTTGATCCAGGCCCTGCTCGATGCGCCGCTGTTCGGCGCGCGCTGGCGCTGGAACGCGGTGACTGCGCTGGCGCTGCCGCGCTTCGCGTCCGGCAAGAAAGTGCCGCCACCGCTGCAGCGGATGAAGAGCGAAGACCTGCTGGCCTCGGTGTTCCCCGATCAGGTCGCCTGCCTGGAAAACATCGTCGGCGAGCGCGAGGTGCCCGTACATCCACTGGTACGGCAAACCATGCACGACTGCCTGCGCGAGGCGATGGATACCGACGGCTGGCTCGACTTATTGCGCGCGATGGAAAGCGGCGAAATCCGCATCGTCGCGCGCGACCTCACCGGCCCCAGCCCGCTGGCCGCCGAGGTGCTGAACGCCGCGCCCTACGCCTTCCTCGACGACGCGCCGCTGGAAGAGCGCCGCACCCAGGCCGTGCAGTCGCGCCAGTGGAACGGCGCCGACAGCGCCGACGATCTGGGCCGGCTCGATCCGGAAGCGATCGCCGCGGTGCGCGACGAGGCCTGGCCGCAGGTGCGCGATGCGGATGAAATGCACGAGGCGCTGAATGTGCTCGGCTTCGTCACGGCCGAGGACGTCATCGCCAACACCGGCTGGGATACGTGGCTGCAGACGCTGGCCAAAGCCCATCGCGCCACGCGGCTGATGCTGGCGCCGGACAAGCATGTCTGGACCTGCGCCGAAAACCTGCCGCTGTGGCAGGCGCTGCATGCGCGCGCAGCGATGCAGCCGGCCATCGCCGCGCCCGCCGGCCATACGACGCAGGCGTGGAGCCGCGACGATGCGCTGCTCGAACTGGTGCGGCATCGCCTGGGTGGATTGGGCCCGGTCACCGCGCGCGCGCTGGCGCAGTCGCTCGCCGTCGATATCGGCGAGATCGACCTGGCCCTGACGCGGCTGCAGACCGAGGGCTACGTGATGCAGGGCCGCTTCACGGCGGCCTCGGCCACCGACGATGCCAACGGCCTCGAATGGTGCGAGCGGCATCTGCTGGCACGCATCCATCGCTACACGCTGGGCCGTCTGCGGCGCGAGATCGAACCGGTCAGCCGACGCGAGCTGATGCGCTTTCTATTCGACTGGCAGCACGTATCCGCCGCCACCCGACTCAGCGGACCCGATGCCCTGCACGCCACGCTGAGTCAGCTGGAAGGTTTCGAGGCCGCCGCCGGCGCCTGGGAGTCGGAGATCCTGCCTGCGCGGATCGGCGACTATTCGATCAGCTGGCTGGACGATCTGTGCCGCGCCGGACGCATCGGCTGGAGCCGGCTGCGCGCGAGCAGTGGCACGGCCGGTCGCAGCGGTGGTCCGGTACGCAGCACGCCGATCGTGCTTCTTCCACGGCGCAGCATGGCCGTCTGGACGTCTGTTGCCACCAGTGTCGATACGCAGGAAGCGTTACTTTCGTCTCGCGCCCAGGCCGTGGCCGATGCGCTGCAGGCTCAGGGCGCGCTGTTCTTCGACGAGCTGATGAGCGCCACGCGACTTCTGCGCACCGAGATGGAAGACGCGCTGGGCGAACTCGTCGCCGCCGGCCGCGTCAGCGCCGACAGCTTCGCCGGCATGCGCGCCCTGCTGTTGCCCGCGGCCAAGCGCGACGCGCACCGGCACCGCCGCGTGCGTCGGCACGCGCTCAACGGCATCGAGGATGCAGGGCGCTGGTCGCTGGTGCGCACAGCCGTAGCATCTCCGTCCGACGAGCGTGATCCGGAAGCCGTCGAGCACATCGCACGCACGCTGCTGCGCCGCTACGGCGTGGTGTTCTGGAAGCTGCTGGAGCGCGAGGCGCCGTGGTTGCCGCCGTGGCGCGAATTGCGGCGGGTGTATCAGCGGCTGGAGGCGCGCGGCGAGATTCGCGGCGGCCGTTTCGTCGAGGGGCTGGTCGGCGAGCAGTTCGCTCTGCCCGAAGCGATTGCGCCGCTGCGCGCGGCGCGCAAGCGCGCGGATGCGAGCGAACTGGTCTGCCTCAGCGGCTGCGACCCGCTGAATCTGGTCGGCACCGTGCTGGTCGGCGACAAGGTGCCGGCGCTGGCAGGCTCGCGCGTGCTGTACCGCGACGGCATGGCGATCGCCGCGCTGATCGCGGGCAAGGTGACGCCGCTGATCGAGCTGTCCGGTGCGGAACTGCAGCAGGCGCAGCACGTGCTGCTACGCCATGCGCTGCCTCTGACCGACAGTATGGCCGCCCAGCAACAGCAGCAGTAAACGCGCTGCCCAGCCACCGCGCGACTCAAAGCTTGAGATACCAGCGCCGTCGATCCATCGCGTAAACGATCAGCCACCACATCACCACGAACGCGAGCGCCCAGGCCAGCGACGCCACATAGGCCCCGGCCAGCGGCGTCAACGGCTCGGCAAACAAGTGGCGATACAGCGGCTCCTGCCAGCCCAGCGCCGGTAGCACGATCTGCATCAGCTCGGAGCCGGCGTAGGCGGCGATCGCGTTGATGCCGAAACGCCGGCCCAGCGGCGGCCAGCCGTAGCGATCGATCAGCACGTGGAAAAGCAGCAGCGCCAGCGTCGACCAGCCCGCGCACCACAGCACAAACGACGGCGTCCACAGATTCTTGTTGAGCGGCTGCCACAGCGCCCACAGTGCACCGAGCAGCAGTGCGCCGACGCCGGCTATCAGCAGCGTTCTCGTACGCCCCTGGCGCAGACAACAACCTGCGCGTAGGCCGAGCAGCGCGGTCGCCAGCGAGGGCAGCGTACCCAGCAGGCCTTCGGGATCGTGGCCGCGGCCGCTCGCTGGGTCGATCAGATAGACGAAACGGCCAAACACCGCGCTGTCCACGCGGCTGGTGGTGTTCACCCACGGCGCCAGCGAACCGCCCCACCACAGCAGCGTGGCGTAGCCGATCAGAAGCAGCGCAATCGCCGCCCACTGCGTGCGCGGCTTGGTATAGATCGCAAACAGCGCCACGCCGGCGAAGCACACGCCGATCCGCTGCAACACGCCGGGGAAGCGCAGGTGTGCGCCGGGCATCAGCAGCCACGCCAGCGCGTTGATCGCCACGCCCAGCGCAACGATGCGCAGCGCACGCCACAGTGCCGCGCGCATCAACGGACCACGCAGAGCACCCTGCTCCAGTCGCTGCAGCAGGCCCAGCGCCACCGAAACGCCGACGACGAAGAGGAAGGTCGGAAAGATCAGATCGGTGGGCGTACAGCCGTTCCACACGGCGTGATCCAGCGGCGCATACACATGACTCCAGTCACCGGGATCATTCACCAGCAGCATCGCCGCCACGGTGCAGCCGCGCAGCGCGTCGAGCGAGGCCAGTCGCTTCATCGCCACGCTCATCAATGCGACGTCGGCGTTTTTTGGTTGCTGAGCAGACTCACGCGGTCGAGCGCATACAGGTCACCGTCGATCGGCGCCGTGTAGATCAGGCACAGCGCATGCGAGCCGTGCGCCGCCGGTAGCGCACCGTCGAGCGCAAAGCGTCGCGTGCTGCGCGCCGGATCAGGAAGCGGCAGCGTGGCCAGCACCGCGCCGTCGCAGCGATCCTGATGCACCACCAGCTCGCCAAAGGGCGTGCTGTGCGGACGCGAAACCACCAGCTTGGCATCGTGCGCCAGCTGATAGTTGCGCGGTAGCCGCACGCCATCGACATGGATACGCGCGATGCCGTCCATCGGCGTGGCCGGATAGAGCTGGCAGCTGTCGAACACGTTGATGCTGTAGTTCGGCGACAGCGACGTCGCGTCCGGCATCGGCTGCACGCGCAGGCGGAAATCGCTGCCCGGACAGTTGGGCATGTCATTGCCGCTCACGCTGAGCAGGCTGGCGCGATCGAGCACGCGCTGCCGCGACGAAGCCAGCGGCATTCCACTACGGCTGAAGGAGGCGACGCGCACGGTCAGCGGCAGCTTTACAGTCAGCGGCGTGCGATAGAGCGGCGAGGTGACGGTAGGGACGCTGCCGTCCAGCGTGTAGTGCAGGTCGCCGCTGCCGGCCTGGTTGGTAATTGTCAGCGACGACGCAATGCGGGTCAGTGCGGCCATGCGATCCACCGTGATATCCGCGGCGAAGGCGCTGTCGGCATAACCGATCTGCTGTTTGCGGTAGCGCGCGAACTGCACCGGCAGACGAGCAAGAAAGCCGCGCCAGTCACGCGCACCGGCCGGCGACCAGTCGACCTCACTCAGCGCATCGAGGCGCGGAAATATCGCGTGTTCGACGTGCGCGATGGTCGGCATGTGTTCGGTCCACAGGTTGGCCTGCGCGCCCAGCACGTGCGCGGCCTGCGTTGCATCGAGTACCTTCGGCACCGGCTCGAAGGCGTAGACGTTGGCCAGGTCGCTGACCGGCATGCGCCCAGCGTTCTCGTCGGCGCGAGCGCTCTGCAGCTGATCGAGGTAGAGATCGGGCGAGGGTGACAGCACCACGTCGTGGCCCTGCTTCACCGCGTCGATCGCACCCTGCACGCCGCGCCACGACATCACCGTGGCATTGGCCGGCACGGCGCCTTCGAGAATCTCGTCCCAGCCGATCAGGCGGCGGCCGTGGGCGGACAAATAGCTGCCGAGCCGGCTGATGAACCAGCCCTGCAGCGCGTCTTCGTTCTTCAGGCCCAGCGCGTGCATCTTGGCCTGCACGGTTGGCGAGGCCTTCCACTGATCCTTGACCGCCTCGTCGCCGCCGACGTGGATGTAGCGCGAGGGGAACAGCGCCATCACTTCGTCGAACACGCGGTCGATGAAGGCAAACGTGGCGTCATCCACGTTGTAGAGATACGGATGCACACCCCAGTCCTCGGATACCGCCGGCCGCTGGCCGGTCACGCCGAGGTACGGATAGGAGGCGACGGCAGCCTGGGCGTGGCCGGGCATGTCGATTTCCGGCACTACGGTGATGTAGCGCGCCGCCGCATACGCCACGATCTGGCGAATCTGATCCTGCGTGTAGAAACCGCCATAGCGCAGCGGCTGGCCGTCGTGCCCGGCATTGATGGGCGTGCGCCAGGCGCCGATGCGCATGAGTTCGGGATAGCGCTTGATCTCGATGCGCCAGCCCTGATCGTCGGCGAGGTGCCAGTGGAAGGTATTGAGCTTGTGCCGGGCCATCTGGTCGAGCACGGTTTCGATCTCGGCGACGCTCTGCATGTGGCGCACCGAGTCGAGCATCAGCCCGCGCCAGACGAAGCGCGGCCGATCGACGATATGCATGGCCGGCACACTCACCGCGCCGTGGTTTTCATCCGGCGTGAGCAGCTGCGCCAGCGTCATCGCACCATAGAACAGACCGGCATCGTCGCGCGCGCTGATGCGGATGCCCTGCGGCGTCACGTCCAGCGTATAGCCTTCGGGGTCTGCTACCGCCGCCTGCGGGTCGCGCAACAGCACGATGCTTTTTGGCGACGCTGCGTGCTCTTTTACCTGCAGATGCAGGCCACGCTCGTTGCCTGTCAGCCCGACCAGATAATCCGCCGTTCGGCGCGTCGATGCATTGTGGTCAGCCACCACGACTGGCGTATGCGTATCGACATGGAACGCGCCGTCGGCATAACCGATCTGCGCCGGCAGCGGAATCAACGGCGGTGGCGGTGCAGCCATCGCAAAGGCCGGAGCGACGGCTGCACAAAAACCGAGATGGGCAACAAGGCGTACAAGATTCATGGCGTATCTCGGCGGCAATGGGCAGTAACGGCCGCTCCGCTGAGCGGTCGGATGGATCATCCATACCCCAAAAAAAATGGACCTGGCAAACGTGCCAGGTCCGTGGGGGAAGAAAACTTCAAAGAGAACCTGATGATGAAACGTTACAGATAGAGCAGTGCTTGTCGAACAGGGCCAGACATCAGAACTTGAAGTGCGCGCTCAGCATGTACTGGCGACCGGTGACGTACTCCTCGGACAACTGGGTCTTGCTGCCGAGATAGGCGCGGTAGGTGGAGTTCAGAAGGTTGAGCGCATTGAGGTTGATCGAGAAGTTCTTGTTGAACTGATAACCCGCCGTCGCATCGAGCTCCTTGTAGCCGTCGACATAGGTCGCCGGAGCACCCGCCACATAGCCACCCGCCAGATAGCTCGAACGCCAGCCGTAGGAGACGCTGGCGCTATACGGCCCCTGCTCGAAATACGGGCTGAGGTTGTAGGCGTTCTTGGAGTTGTACGGCAGTGCGCCGCCGCTGTTGGTGGAGGCATCGGAGTACGTGTAGTTGGCGCGGATGCCGAAGCCGCTTTCGCTGAAGGCCTGCTGGTAGCTGATGGTCGCGCCCTTGACCTTGGCGCGGCCGCCGTCGACCGGTGAGGTGACGTCGTAGTTGCAGACGCCGGCGGCGGTACACTGACCGGTGGCGATCAGCGCCGCAGCGCTGGTCTGATAGCCGGGGATGGTCCAGGAACCGTTGATGCGCTCCTGCGTCGTCGCCGCATTGACGATGTAGTTGAGGATGCTCTTGTAGAAGCCCGACACGGCCAGCACCGACGTATCGTTGAAGTACCACTCCGCCGACAGGTCGGCATTGAGCGAGCGATACGGCTTCAGGTTCGGGTTGCCCGCCGCGGCCGTCAGCACGGTGTCGTTGGCCTGGAAATACGGCGCCATCTGGTTGTACGGCGCATACGCCACGGTCTCCGATGCCGCACCGCGCAGGATGAAGTCCGGCGCCACGTTCCACGCGATGTTGAAGGCCGGCAGCCAGTCGTTGCGTGTGCTGGTCTGGGTCACGTAGCCATAGCCGGCCGGGAAGGTGCAGTCGTACGAGTCGGCTGCCGCGCAGTTGCCGGGAATGTTGTAGCCGCTGTCGGTGAACTTGGTATGCACGAAGCGCACGCCGAGGTTGCCGTGCACGTCATCGTTGCCGAAGTTCAGCTGGGCATAGGCCGCGCTGTTCTGCTGCTGTACGTTGAAAGTGTTGTCCCAGTAGGAGTTCGCATCCGTCGCGGTGCCGAAGCCGGGCGAGCCGAGAATGGCGTTGAAAATCGCGCCGGAGCCCAGCGTCTGCACGTGATGGACCGAGCTGTTGGTCAGGCCGAGGCTGGACGAACCGTCCAGATCGCTGAGGCCGCCGTAGCCGATCTGATCGAGGGGCAGCGTGGCCGCGCCGGTGTAGACGTTCAGTACCTGGCTTTCCCAGTGCGAGGTGTAGCGCGCACCGACCAGCAGCTCGTTGAAGAAGCCGTCGAAGTCCTTGCTGAAGTCGAGCTGGCCGTAGGTGTCCTTAGACTTGTACAGCTCCTTGCCGAGATTGCCGCCCCAACCGTTGTCGGCCCAGTAGGCCGGGTTGTTGGCCGTTGTCGGATCGGTGTACTGCGGCCCCTTGGACAGGCTCCAGTCGAAGCCGCCGCCATAGAAGATTTCCTTGACCGCCTGCTCCATCGGATTGCGCGAGGTGCTGACGCCGACCTGTCCGTTCAAGCGCCAGCCGTCGCCCTTGAACTCACCCTGCCAGTCGATGCCCTTGGTGGTGATGGTCGAGATGCGCGCGTTGTTGTCGGTATACGTGTGAGCGGTGCTGACACAGTTAAGGTTGTTGAGGCAGGCCGTGCCCGCCTGGGTGCCGCTGGTGATGATCCCGTTGGGGCCTTCGGTCAGCGAGGTAATGCCGCCAGGCGCGTTGGTCGCCCACGGATACATCGACTGATTGAGGTTGTCGAGATTGTCCCGGACGTACATCAGACCCAGCGTCGAGGAGAAATTGTCGGTCGGCTTCCACTGCAAGTTGACGGTGACGCTGTCGAGCTTTTCGGTCTGCTGGAAGTTGGTGGCGCTGACCTGATTCGGAATCTGGTCGGTACCCTTGATCGCGCCGGAGTTCAGCTCGTTCTGAATGGCGTTGTTGCCTGCGGCCAGAGCAGCCGTGTTGACCGACGCCACGCTGGAATAGCCGTAGTTCTCCAGACCCTGACGATTGCCGAACTGCTCATGGTGCTGTGCGGAGACGTCGACGCCAAAGGTGTTGTCGTCGGTCTTCCAGCTGTAGAACACCGAGGCCGACGGACGGCCATGGCCGACCATGTCGTTGTAGTTGTCGCCGAACGAACCGCTCAAGGTGTTGGACGGCACATCCAGTGGCTTGACGGTATGCATGATCACGGTGCCGCCGATCGAGCCTTCGGGCAGACGTGCTTCGGGGCTCTTGTAGACTTCGAGCTTGCCGATCACGTCGGGCGCCAGCAGCGAATAGTTGAAGCCGCGGTTCGGGCTGTCGCCATAGAGCCAGATCGCCTGCGCGACCGGATGACCATCGAGCAGGGTGAGATTGAGGCTGGGATCGATGCCATCGATCGACACGCGCTGCGTCCCCGGAATGCTGCGATCGAGCGTCACGCCCGGCATCTGCGCCAGCGCCTCGGCCACGTTGCTGGCCGGAAACTTGCCGATGTCTTCGGCGGTGATCGCATCGACGATCGCGTCGGCGTTGCGCTTGGTATTGATCGACGCCTGCTGGCTGGCGCGGATGCCGGTGACGGTCACGCCGACCAAGTTGGTGACCTTCTTGGCATTGGCGTCGCGCGCTTCCTGCGTGGTGGCCGGCGCGGTCGAGCTGGATTGGCCGGACGTGTCCTGCGCGGGCGCAGTCGATGCCGGCGCGCTGTCCGTAGCGAACGCCGCGGCAGACATGCACAGGCTGGTAATGATGCTGGCGGCTAGCAATGTCTTGCGATAATTCATGATGTCCTCCCCTCAGAGGTGATGCGAATCAAGACCGGCGTGATGCGCGGCATTGGGCTGGTTTGCGTAAGTCCCTGGTTTACGTAAGTCCTGGTGTATGCGTTTGCGGCTTGGTGCCGTGTTACCGGATGCCGTGTTGCCCGATCAATTGCATGTCACTTCATGTCGCCTGCTCTACCTGCCTCGTATCCAGAAACCAACCCGCGGCACCCATGACGCCAAGCTGGCCATGCTCGATCAGTCGTACGGACACCTGTTGCAGATAGGGGCGCATCACGCCCTTGTTGAAATAGCGTTCGGCGAACGTGCTGGTCTGCAGAAAAAGCTGGATCTGCGGCAGGATGCCGCCGGCCAGGTACACGGCGCTGGCGCGGTACAGCAGCACGAGGTCCCCGACGAAGCTGCCGAGCAAGCCGCAGAAAACCTGCAGCGATTCCAGCGCGGCCGCGTCACTGCCCGCTTGCGCCGCGTCGGTGATCTGTGCCGGCGTCTGCAGATCCGGCGCACTACCGCGCAATTCGCACAGCGCGCGATACAGCCGCAGCAGACCAGGCCCCGACAGCACGTCTTCGTACGCCACGTACGAACGATCGCGTTGAAGCACGCGCAGAATCGCGATCTCGCGTTCGTTGCCCGGCGCCAAGGCGACCAGGCCCGCTTCCGTGGGTAAAACGTGCGCGCGCGGCTGACCCGGAAGCAGTACCGCCGCGCCCAATCCCGTGCCCGGTCCCATCACCAGCGTGGGCCCTTCTACCGGCGGCTGCGCGGCATCGATGATCGCCCGACCGGTCGCGGCGTCGATGAACTGCGCGGCATAGGCTACGGCTTCGAAATCGTTGATGACGGCGAGCTGCTCGATGCCCAGGCCCTGGCGAATCGGCGCGATCGGGACCGGCCACGGCAGGTTCTCGTTGACAATGGTGTCGTCCAGCACGTAGCCGGCGCATGCCAGCGCGCAGCGATCGATGTGCCGCGCCGCGGCGGCATACGGCGTCGTTGCCAATTGCGCCACGAAGTCCTGCAGCATGACGACGAGGTTCGGCCATTCGCTGCAGCTGTAGCGGTGGTAATGCAGCACGTCGACCGGCGTCTTGCCGACCGCACCGCCGATCACCAGACCGATGCGCGCATGCGTACCGCCGACATCGGCGGCGATGAAAGGACGATGTGCCGCGTCCGCGATCTGATCCTCTGCCGCACGCATCGACGCACCCGGCAGCGTGACGGCCGACGGCTCCGATGCATGACGCTGATTGGCGACTTCCCCCACTCCGCTCTCCCGACAACGGTTTGGCCCCGAGCGCGTCACAGTGGATCACCGCAGGCGCTGGAGGGCTCGATTGGCGGAGTCTGTCGTCAAAATGACAACGTTGTCAACACGGCGTCGAAATTTATTTTTCTCCTCCGTACGGCGCCGCAGCATCGCGCCGTCAGGCATTCGCGAGAAGACATGAGCTGCGCCTTCGAACGTCTATATACATAGCCAAACTTGGAAAAATCCGGCACGGGCCGCGTGCTGACGCACTGCCACACAGGCAGCAGCGAGCAGCCGCAGGCACCCCCGGTTTGCTGGCTATCGAAGGCTTTTGTGCGACGCGAATTGACAACGATGCACTTTACGGCCAATAAAGAGACATTCGCGATGCCGTCGTCTTTCGGTCGACGGCGCCACGAAACACCAGATCATCCAGATCAAAGCACCCGGGGAGCATCATCGATGTCAGCGACACTCACGGCGGCGCCGGCCGCACGCTCGAATTTCGGACCGATGATGATCATCGGCATGCTGTTTTTCATCTTCGGCTTCGTGACCTGGCTCAACGGACCGCTGATCACCTTCGTCAAGCTGGCGTTTCAGGTCGACGATTTCTACGCGTTCCTCGTGCCATCGGCGTTTTATCTGTCGTACTTTTTTCTGTCGCTGCCGGCCTCTTTAGTGCTTCGCCGTACCGGCATGAAAAAAGGCATGGCGCTGGGCCTGTTCGTGATGGCCGTCGGCGCGCTGCTGTTCGGCCAGTTCGTCAGCATGCGCGTGTTTGCCGGCGCGCTCACCGGCCTGTTCGTGATCGGTGCCGGCCTGTCTCTTTTGCAGACGGCGTCGAATCCGTATATCAGCATTCTCGGACCGATCGACAGCGCGGCGCAGCGCATCGCCTTTATGGGCATCTGCAACAAGGTCGCGGGCATTCTCGCGCCAGTGCTGATCGGTACGCTGGTGCTGCACGGCATCGGCGATCTGGATCAGAAGGTGAAAGCCGCCGATCCGGTCACACGCGAAGCGCTGCTCAACGAATTCGCCTCGCGCATCCACGCGCCGTACCTGTTCATGGCTGGCGTTCTGGTGCTGCTGGCGATCTGGATCGCACGCTCCTCGCTGCCCGATATCGAAGCATCCTCGGCCAACAGCACGCCGGCACGCGCCGGCGATGCCATGGCCTCACATAGCATCATGCACTTTCCGCATCTGTGGCTGGGCGTGCTGTGCCTGTTTGTCTACGTCGGCGTCGAAGTGATGGCCGGCGACGCCATCGGCACCTATGGCGCCGGCTTCCATCTGCCGCTGGATCAGACCAAGTTCTTCACCGCCTTCACCCTGGGCGCGATGCTGCTCGGCTACGTCGCCGGCCTGCTGCTGATTCCGAAAATCGTGTCGCAACAGCGCTACCTGGCGATCTCGGCGGTGCTGGGCGTGCTGTTTTCGATCGGCGCGTTTCTCACCCAGGGCTATGTGTCGGTGGGTTTCGTCGCTTCGCTGGGCTTCGCCAACGCGATGATGTGGCCGGCGATCTTTCCGCTGGCGATCAAGGGGCTGGGTGCGCTGACCGAGCGCGGCTCGGCGCTGCTGATCATGGCGATTGCGGGCGGAGCGGTGATTCCGCAGCTTTTCGTGCATCTGAAAGAGCACGTCGATTTCCAGCTCGCCTTCATGCTGCTGATGGTGCCGTGCTATCTGTACATCCTGTTTTATGGGCTGGCCGGTCATCGCGTGGGCCAGCGCCGCTGAGCGGTTTACGCTCGGCGCTGTCGCTCCGGTCATGACCATAGGCTAGGATGCACGGCAGCACCGCACATCGCGCGCGGTGCGGTCGGCGCCGCGGCGCTGCCATCACAGTTGGCGAACGAGGTCTAGCGGTTGCGCAGTTCCACTATCAAGGATGTCGCAGAGAAGGCCGGCGTCTCGCTGAAGACGGTGTCGCGTGTGATCAACAACGAGCCGTCGGTGCATGCGCGTACGCGTGCCAAGGTCCAGCGCGAAATCGACGCGCTGGGCTACCAGCCCGATCCCTCGGCGCGCAGTTTGCGGAGCACGCGGGCTTACGCCGTCGGCCTGGTGTACGACAATCCGAACGCGCACTACATCATCAATATGCAGCGCGGCGTACTGTCGGCGTGTCGCAGCAGCGGCTTCGGCCTGCAGATCCATCCCTGCGATTCGTCTTCGTCCACACTGGCCGACGAGCTGTGCGAGCTGGTACGCCGTTCGCGTCTGGCCGGCCTTGTGCTGGCGCCGCCGATGTCGGAGCAGCCGGAGCTGATCCGCACGCTGACCGCGGCGAAAATTCCCTTTATGCGGATCATCTCGGCGCGACAGGATCCCAAAGACGGCTATCCCTGCGTTTACGTCGACGACCGCGACGCGGCGTATGCGATCACCGAGCATCTGATCCAGCTCGGCCATCAGCGCATCGGCTTTTTGTGGGGAGGTCGCGAGCACCGTTCCAGCCCCGAGCGTTACCAGGGTTACGAGGATGCGCTGAAGGATTACGGTATGACCTTGGATCGCAAGCTGATCCTGCCCGGCGATTTCACCTTCGACGATGGCTTTCGCGGTGCGCGCAAGCTGCTGGCGCTGAAGGATCGCCCCACCGCGATCTTCGGCTCCAACGACGAAATTGCCGCCGGCGTGCTGGCCGCAGCGCATTCGGACGGCATCAACGTGCCGTTCGAACTGTCGATCGCCGGTTTCGAGGACAGCCCGTTTTCCAAACAGTCGTGGCCCGCGCTGACCACCGCGCGCCAGGCTACCGAAGAGATCGCCCGCCATGCGGCGAAGCGGCTGATCGACGACCTGCAGCGCGAGGCCAACGGCGAGGCGCTGAGCACGGTCAACGAAGGTTTTCGTCCGGAACTCGTTGTGCGCGGCTCCACCGCACCGCGGCAAAATACGCCGCCGAAACGCTGAGCGCGCGCTCAGCGCTTGACGTTGTCGGTCTGCTCGATGAAGCGGGCCACGTTGTCATGCAGCTGCTTCAGCGACGCCTCGTGCGCATAGACCATATGCCCTGACGGATACCACGAGTAGCTGATGTTGGCATCGAGGCTGGCCGGGATCGGCATGTGGTGCATCTCGTAGTCGGCCGCGAAGAATGGCGTAGCCAGATCGTAATAGCCGCCGTTCAAATAGACCTTCAGATTCGGATTGGTCTTCATCGCCATCGCCAGATCCGGCATCACGTTGGTCGACGACTGCAGCGCCTCGCCGTTGACGCCCGGCGCCTTGTGCGACATGTCCCAGTGATCGATATCGGCGAACTCGCGGTACTGCAGGCCGTCGCCGAACTTGAGCTTGTTGCGCACGTAGTCGTTGAACGCGCCGATATACGCCGAGCTGATCGCCGAGGACTGCGGATCGTATTCGGAGTCTTTTGCCAGCGGATCGAGCGAGGGACCGGAGAAGCGGCTGTCCAGGCGGCCGGTGGTGATGTCGTCGCCCCCCTGCAGCTGCTGCTCGAACATGCCGCCGGTGACGCGCAGATCCGCCTTGATCAGATAATCGACCGGCAGCCCGGTGTACTGGTGCAGCCGCTGCGCCACTGCCTGCTTCTGCACCGCGCCCAGCCGCGAGCCGGCCATCAGCGCCTGCGCATAGTCGCCCAGCGCGTACTGCTTCACTTCCTCCAGGAACGGCTCCAGCGCCGCCGGCTGCTGCGGCAGCTTGTGGTGGTAGAAGGCGGTGGCGGCGAAGGTCGGCAGCGCCAGCTCGTACGGCAGATCGATACCGGGGTTGAACTGCGGCCCGTCGATGCTGGTATCGAAGCTGAGGATTTGAGAGAGCAGGATCACGCCGTTGAGATCGACGCTGTTCTCGTTCTCCAAGATATTGGCCAGCACGGCCGAGCGCGTCGTGCCGTAGCTTTCGCCGAACAGGTATTTGGGCGAATTCCAGCGGCCGTACTTCGACAGGAACTGGGTGATGAACTGCGCAAAGGCGTGTCCGTCGCCGTCGACGCTGTAGATCGCCTTCTTGCGATCCTTCATCTGCTCGTCGCGCTTGGACTTGTCCTCGTCCGCCGCAATCAGGCGGCTGAAGCCTGCGCCCGGTGCGTCGATAAACACCACGTCGGTGGCATCGAGCAGGCTGTAATCGTTGTTGACCAGGCCGTACGGCGCGGCCGGCGTGTGGCTGTCGTCGGCGGTGACCACGCGCTTGGGCCCGAATGCGCCCATGTGCAGCCACACCGTGGCCGAACCCGGGCCGCCGTTGTAGATGAAGGTGATCGGCCGCTTGCCCGGCTCGGCACCTTTCTTCATATAGGCGACGTAGAACATACTGACCTGCGGCTCGTCCTCCTTGTCGCCGCTGCCATGCAGGACCAGCGTGCCGGCCACCGCTTTGTAGCTGATGCTGTGACCTTCGACCGACACCGACCCGTCGGTGATCGAGGTCTGCGATTTCAGTAGCGCGGATTCGGGCTTGTCGTCCTTTTTCTCGTCCTTCTTGTCGGACGAACCGGCAAAAGCCGATGAGCTCAGCAAAAGGGCGGCAAGCGCCGCAGCGAGGGTAAATTTGCGCATGAGGGCCGGGTCCTGGGCGCCCGGGCAGAAACGCCCGGGCAAGCGCCAGCATAGGCATGCCGTCTCCCCGCTTTCATCACCCAGAAGTCATACGTCGGCGGTGCGCTCCGATCGCTTCGCCGACGCGGTGCCATCGCTCGGCGACAGCCGCTGGCCGCCGCTTCTGCGCGTTTGCCAGATCCAGCGCGTCATCAAGGCAGACACCCCGATGTTGACGATGACTTCGCCGGGCCAGATATCACCGTAAACGAATTTCCCCACACTGAATAACGCCGCCAGCATGCCCATGGCATTGACGCTGCCTCCCGAAGCGATGAGCGCGCAGCACACGCGGACTGTTCGAGGCATCTGTCGTCCGGTCAATACCCATAGACCGCAGATGGCCATGATCAGGCTGCAGGCGAGATTGATCGTCATCAGGATCATGGCAGCTTCCTCTCATCGGCACCGGCAATACGATCGATGAGGCGGTTGGCCAGCGCCTCGCCCCGGCTATCGATAAGCTTCTGCGACAGCTCGGTGAGCTTCAGCCCGAAACAGCCGACGAAGAACGAAATACCGGCATTGACCTGCGCCGGCGAGGTCGAAAAAAAATGCCGTTCCAGCGCGGGCGCGAAGAACGTGGCCATCAACGCCCCGCAAGTGACCTGAGCCAGCGCGCGTGCGCGTGACGAAGTGCCCTGGCCGATGGCCACGGGCAGAAAGGCTCCGCCGACACCGGCCAGAAGAAGCCAGAATTGCGTAAGAAGATCGGAATCCATGGCTCGCCTCCGTTCAACGCGTGGATGGACGCGGCGTCAGCACACCGGTCCAGTCGATGTCACCCTGCTTCAACGAGATCAACGCTTCATCAGCCGATGATTCGCCCACGATCAAATCGCCCGGACCCAGGTGATCGCAAAAACCGCCCGTCGACGATGACGCATCGAAGCGGTAGTGATTGCCGTCTTTTTCCGTGTCGAGAAAGCCGGCTTCGATGCGGCAGCCGTAAGGTTGCCCGACATGCAGGCTTGCCGATGTCGGCTTTAGCCCGACATCGACGCGAACGCTGTTTTTCACCGAATGCACGACGCCGCTCCACCGGCCGGTCGGCGTCGTTTGCGACAACACGCTCGTCGACAGGCCCAACAGCAGCGAAACGAGGATGACCGGGTACTTCGAATGGCGACGGAACATAGGAACCTCCTGGGGTTGGCCTAACGGTAGGTGAGGTACAAAAGCACGGCCGCGAGCGCGGCGCATGCGACGATCAGACCGACGAACAAGGCGACCGTCGATCGGTTAAAGAGGTGCCGGGGCCGCTGAAACGCGGCGCCCAGAGAGTCGACCAGCGCCGCCTCCAGCGCGGGCGAAACGCTCAAGTGCTTGATGCGCTGCATGGGCTCACTGCTCCATGTCGCGTACGAGGGCGGGCAAGATGAGCGGTCGACCGTCGATGTCGATTTGCGGCTGCCAGGCGTTCGTCGACGCGTAGGAAATACGCACATGATGCAAAAGCTTGCGCGATAGCCACGCAAAGCGCGGCTTGCCCAGCGACATCGTCAACACCGGCGTCGGCTGCCCGCGCTGGCGGAGAAAATGCACGCGGCAATCGAACTCGACCGACATCATCGCGATATGCGGCGTACGGCGATCGCGAAACTCGCTCAACGCTATCGTGACGGGCGTGCATGGTGCATCCTGCGCGGGACTCTGCGGTATCTGCACCCGCAGCGCGACGTGATCGCTGTCGTCCATCCCGCCACGTGCCAGCTGCGCCTCCCGGCGCCGGCGAATCGAATCGTTGGCTCCGATCACGGCGTCCTGCAGGGCAAAAATCAGCGCATCGAGCGCACATGTCGTCATGGCACGCTCCTAGTTTTCCTGCATCCAGATCGGCTTGCGCGGAAAGCCGACGTGGTAGCAAAGCCACTGCAGCACGACCTGGTGTTCGCCGATCTGAAGAATCGTGAAGCTCTTCTCGATACCGACAATGGTGCCCCTGGGCGTATCGGTAAGGCAGCGGTTGAGCAGCGCGCGTGCCTCCTCCACCTGCGTTTCGGAACGCATCTGGTTCGGGTTGTCGCTGCCGACCACCACGCGCTTGATGTACTTGACGTCGCTCAGATCGAACATGGAGTCTTCCCGGTGAAGGTCGATACGCGACGCCAGGCTGACGCCGCGTATCGACAAGCTGCGATCTACCAACCTTTACGGCGTGCCGCCGGCGGCGCCACCCGCGGGAAGCGCTGCCGGGGCGGTGCTGGCGGGTACCGCCACCGGGGCGCTGATGCGACGGGGTGCGCAGGCGGTCTGCAGGATGTCCATCACGCGGGCCAAGCCTTCGGGCATGCCACTGTCCTCGGCATGCACGGCCACGTGATACTTGGCCGAGTTGTCCGACGTACGGGTATTTTCCTTGTGCGTAGCGACCGAGCCGGCGACATGCACCTTCGCCGAAAAAATGCCCCAGCCGATCGACATGTCGGCGGAGAACTCACCCTTCTTGTCCTCCGACTCGCTTTGCGAGTACGACGACTTCACTTCCATGTCGAAGGTGATGTCGACCGTGGTGACGCTGAGATTGGGTACCTTGACGATAGCCAGCAGCGGCACCTCCAGCTCGACCTCTTCCTCGGCGATGCCGTCGGCCCCGGGCGTCGGGTTGTCGACCGGACGCTTGAACTTGAACGTGGCCGTGCGCGTATCGCCGACCGCGTTGGGATCGGTGCTTCCCGCCGCGGGCGGCAAAAAGCCGATGACCTTGATGAAGTCCGCAGTGGCCTGGGCCAGTTTGACCTGTGCTTCGCAGGCCGCACTGAGCGGACCTCCGATGAGGTCCCCCATCGGCAGACCCTTGAACTGACTGGACATGTTGACGAGTTCGTCAGCCATGATGATTGCTCCTTTACAAGTGGATAGGGCGCGGCGCACGCGTCGGTGCGTCACGGATCAGCCGTGCGGCGTTTATCCGCCCGGCTTGAACGTCTTGAAAACGCCTTGGGTCTGCGCAAGGTGATTCATCAGGCGCGCTGCGCCATCGGTCGGCTCGCTTCCTTCGACGCGCAGCACGACATGGACCGAACCGCCTTTTCGACTCGGCGAACCGACCGCGGTATCGACCTGGAGGGTGCGCTTGCCGGGTTGTGCTTTCACACGCCAATCGCCGCTGGCGGTATCGGTCTGCGCGGTGGCGGTACCGACCTGGGGCGGTTCGCTATCGACCAGGCTGCCGAGGTCCGCGTCGAACGTGATTTCGACATCCTTGATGCGCAGCACGTTGGTCGACACCAGCGGAAGGATCGGCGCGCGGTAGAGATCTTCGTCGCCATCGACGGCTTGTGGATGCATCGAGGGCATCCGTATGACGACACTCTTGGGTCGATTGTCCTCGTCGAAGAAATCGCTCAGGTGGGCGACCTGGTATTGCTCGATGCGCTCCTGCGCATCGGTCACCGCGCCAGCGATCGCTTCGATCAATTCATTCAGAGAGGTCTGCGTTGCCATGTGCTGCGTGCTCCAGGAAGAGTGCGTTGTGGCCGGATTTAAGCGCCGAGGTCAGGAAAAGAGGCGACGCGGTTGAGCCAGCCCTTCAAGAATTTCCGCAATGCCGGCCGTTGTTCGGCCAGGTTGCGGTAGTAATCGATGCGACCCTGCTTGAAGCGCGCGTACGCCGCCTTCTGGTCGCAGGCCTGCAGCGCGGCGAGCGTGCCTTTGCCGATGGCGCCGTCCACGGCCAGCGGCGGCTTCGCGCCGAGATCGTTCAGCACCTGCTGCAGCAGCTTCGCGGAGCGGTTGCCGGCATTGACCTGAAAGTCGAACACGATGTCGGCCAGCGGTTGCAGGCCGATCCGGTCGCCCTGGATCGGATCCCAGTAAAGCGCCTTGTAGATCACGCCGGCCTGGTCGTCCGTCAGCGCCTTCAACGCATCGAGCGTCGGGGCGACGCCGAGCAGGCGTTGCGCGCACTGCTTGAACGTTCCCAGCGTGACGCCCTTGTTGGTCGCCCCACCAGGATCGACGGGGTCGTCGACGAAACCCCCTTCATGCCGAAGCAGCGTGGGGAAAAAAAGTTTGAAGTCGGCCATGGCGAAATTCTCGTGGGCGGATTCGAAAGCCGTACGCTTGGCATCCGGCACCCCCACTATCGCGATCGTTCATGCCGCCGGGCATCGGCAGAATGCTGATTGCACGCCGCCATTTGTCTGATGGATCGAGCGATCCGTTCTGGCGCGCACAGGGCGGCGAAAAATCGGGTTTTGCCGATGTCGGCGACCGCCGGCTAACCGACACGCTCTCTCGCCATCGCTTGCCGGCGTCAGCGACGTATGGTCATGAGCGATAAAGTGATAGACGTCCATCTAGGTTTCATGGACGAAGAGGTGAACACCGTCCTCAACGGACTGCGCGACAAGGAGATGCAGGAAAAAGTCGCCATGCGCCGGCCGGCCGTGATGATCGAACGCAGCCGTGTCGATCTGCGCAAGACCGATATCGAGGCGGTCAAATACGCCGGCGCGCAACTGGCCGACCGAGTCGGCGAGGACGTCAGCTCGAGAGCGTTCTCGCGCGTGCGATATCGGTATTCCTGCAGCAGGACAACGCCGCCGAGAAGCCGCTTCGGCATACGAACATCGGCGTGCTGCACGCGTTTTATCGGAATCGCCACCGACCTGTTGAAGGAATGCGCTGACCTGCCGGCAAGCAGCGGCGGTGTATTCGCCCATGCGCCAGCGGCCGAAGTGCTCGCCGCTCTGGCCGAGGCGACCACGCTCACCCTGCACCGTTGGGTGACCGCCAAACCGATCGCCCTGCAAGCGAGAAGCGCCGGCGCGCGGCGCGGACGATGGCGACCTAAGACCCCGAATCGAGTGTGGTCAGTCCCTCGCGCAGCGCGTATCGCGTCAGCTGCGCCATACCGTGGATACCCAGTTTCGCCATGATGTGCTCACGATGGGTCGCGACCGTCTTGGCGCTGATATGCAGTCGTTCGGCGATGGCCTGAGTGGAATAGCCTTCGGCAAACAATTGCGTGATCTCCCGCTCGCGCGTGCTGAGTCCCGCGTCATCCACGATCTCAGGACGACTGCGGGTGCGGCAACCCTCGACCAACGCGTGTGCCACGTCGCGGGCGACGTAGTAACGCGAACTCAGCACCGTTTCTATCGCCTCGAGCAACTCGGTGAACGCACACCGTTTGAGCACGTAGCCATGGGCGCCCGCATCGAAGGTCGCCCGTACCCAATGCGGCTCCTCATGCATCGACAGGCAGAGCAGACGCGTATGGGTATTCTGCTCGGCGATGCGACGCGCGGCCTCGATGCCATTGAGACCGCGCAAGGAGCAATCGAAGAGCATCACATCGGGCGCGTCGCGCAGAGCCATGCGTACGCAGTCGCGGCCATCGCCCGTGCTGCCGATCACGTCAAAACCGGAGTGCACGGCCAGCAAAGCAGCCACGCCCTCGCGCAGCAGCGCGCAGCCGTCCGCCAGTAGCACGCTCCGGCGCCTCATCACCGCGGCGCCGCTTGCGCTAGCCGGACGGTCCGCACGGACAAGCCGATGCCCGGCCATCCGCATCGTTGTACGTACCTGTGGATATCCGGCGAACCGTATTGCCGGTAGGCGAGACCCCTTCCGCGGATCGGTCCAGTCCATAACGAGGCCGCTGTCCCAGAACCATCGATCGGCGCTGGAACGTACCCGACCCATAACCCATCTTGCTCGTTCTGCAGGTTTTGTCCGGCCGGCTCCTGGACCGCCACGGTGTGGCTGAAGCGCGTTGACGGTCGCTGCATGATCGGTGCCTCCATGTCGGGGGAAACACCGTGACGTGGGGCCTGCCGTTATGTCCTTCCGAAAACCTTACGGTGATTTATCGGCCGAATAATCAACAATTTATATGCACGTACCGATTATCGCGAAGCCGTCGAAGCTTTCGCGACGATCGGTTTGACTGTCGTGCACGAGCGCGATACCACTGCACGTCGGGTGAAGGGGAATCGCCATGTTCGTGAGGGAAGAAGCCGCCTTTTTCAATTTTGGCGACTGGATCGTGCGGCCGGCCGAGCGTTCGCTCGAACGTGCCCGGGAGCGCATCGTACTCGAGCCCAAATTGATGGATGTACTGACCTATCTTGCCGGTACCGGCGGTGTCGTCGTGAGTACCGAGCAGTTGCTGATCGATTGCTGGCGCGGCACGTTCTACGGCGACAACCCGGTTCACAAGACCATTGCGCTGCTGCGCAAGGCATTGAAGGACGACGCCAAAGCGCCCCGCTATATTTCTACCGTGCGCAAACGCGGCTATCAGGTGGTGGCCGACGTGGCATTTTCCGACGAGCGCCTGCGCGGCCCGCCCTCACGGCATACCTGGACCGACGGATCGCCCTTTCGAGGTCTGCTGCCGTTCGATACCGAGCATGCCGCCCTGTTCTTCGGCCGCGCAAAGGCCACCTCGGAACTCCTTTCGGCTTTGCGGGCTCAACGACGCAGCGGCTGCGCCTTCGTTCTCGTCACCGGGCCGAGCGGGAGCGGCAAATCGTCGTTGGTACACGCCGGCATCGCCGCGTCGCTGCGCCGCGAAGCCGGCAGCGGCGGCATCCGCGCCCTCGCCGTCGCCAGCTTTGCCGCCAAGATCCATGGCATGACGCCGCACGAGGCGCTTGCCGCGGCGATGACGCAATGGGAAGTGCTTGGCCGCCCCATTTTTCTGGAGACCGAACGAAAGGCTCTCACCACCGCACTGCGTGAGGATATGCCGGGCGTTCTCGATCGTATCGCCCACAGTCTGCGCGGCCACGCACAACGGCGCGATGGCGACAGCGCGCTTTTGGTGGTGGAGACGCTCGAAGCATTGGTGGCGACACCCACCGTGTCGGCCGACGAATGCTCGGCCTTCGTACAAACGCTGGCGCAACTGGCCCAGAGCGGGCACGTTATGGTTCTGGCCTTATGCCGCAACGACTTCTATCCCAAACTGATGGACATCCCGGCGCTGCTCGCACTCAAGCGCGGCGGCGGCCTGTACGACGTCGAGATGCCGACCGAGGGGGAAGTGGCGCAGATGATCCGACTCCCGGCATTTTCCGCCGGCCTGTCGTTTGAGCGCGACGCGATCACCGAGCGGCAGCTGGACGACGTACTGCTCGACGGCGCCTGTCGCCGACCCGGTGTGCTGCCACTGCTGCAGTACACGCTGCAGGCTCTCTATGAACGGCGCGACGCCCGTGGTCAGCTGACATTTGCCGCCTACCGCGAGCTGGGCGGCTTGGAGGGCGCTCTCGCACAGCAGGCGGAAACTGTCTTTGCCGAATTCGATGGCGATGCCGCGAATGCATTTGCCGATGTTTTGCAGAGCCTGATCGTCGTCACCAGCGACGGTGAGGAGGTAACCGCGTGCAGGGTGCGCTGGCGCGATCTTGCCAGCGCTTCGCAGCAGCGGGTCGTGCGGCGTCTGGTGGATGCGCACTTGCTCGTCAGCCTGCTCGAGGGTGACGAACCGTGCTTCACCGTGGCGCACGAAGCCTTGTTGAGGCACTGGCCGCGCATCGTCGACTGGGTCGAATCGCACCGCAGCGTTTTACGATCGCGTGCGCGCATCGCCGAGATGGCGCGGCGCTGGCTCAACGAAGGCCGGCGCCAGGAACATCTTTTGCCGCGCGGCCTGCTGCTGGCCGAGGCGCGCAGGCTCTACAAAACGGCATCGCCTCCGATGAGCGCGCCGCAGCGGATTTTCGTGCGACGCAGCCTGCGCGGCGTGCGCATCCGGGCCACGCTGTTGGCGGCGGCGTGCACGCTGATCGTGGCGCTCGCACTGTTTTCGTCATGGGCGACGCTCATGGCCCGTCGATCTGAAACGCGCGCCGAGCAGCGCCGTGCCGACGCCGAGGGCCTGATCGATTTCATGCTGGGGGACATGCACGAGCGACTCGATGCCTTAGGCAGGCTCGATCTGCTGGATGCCGTGACCGGACGCGCCATGCGCGTTCTCGATCATGGCTGGCAAACGGGCAGGCCCGACGACGTGTTGAGGCAGGTGCGGGCGCTGCGCGAAATCGGAGAAATTCGCTTCACTCGCGGCGATCTCGACTCGGCCACGCAAGCTTTCAACGCCGCGGATAAACGTCTGCAGCCACTATCGGCCGATCATGGGGAACTCCCTGCCATCGATGCCGAACTCGGCAAGCTGGATTTCTGGCGTGGCCAGGTCGCGACACGACAAGGCCGGATCGGCGACGCGTATCGGGCATGGCAGGCGTATTTGACCGACGCCAGCCGGCGCGCGGCGCTGGAGCCGCGGCAACCCGATGCCTGGCTGGAACTGTCTTACGCGAACAATTGCCTGGGTACCTATGCGCTGCAAGCCGACCGACTGGAAGACGCGGCCGCGTTTTTCAAGCAGTCCGTTGCCTTGAAGCAACGCGTCTTGGCGGTTCGCCTGAAGGATCAAAAGACCTGGCTGGAACTTGCCGATACGCTGAGCTGGCTGGCCCTGTCCGAACAGCAGAACGGCCATCTTCGCCCGGCGCTGAACACGCTCGAGGCGGAAAGGCAGGCCGTGCAGAAAGCCCGGGGATCCGGCGCTCCGTCCAACCTGTGGCGATATCGCCATGCGCTGGCCGATCTTCATGTCGCCAAAGCCGAGGCCGATCTGGGCCTCGTCGCGCAGGCTGCGGTGGATTATTCGACCGCCACAACGCGCTTTGCCGAGCTGGTCGACGAAGTCCCGGACAATCAGAAGTGGCGGCGTGACCTTGCCTATGCCCTACTCCAGCAGGGTTGGCTTTTTTATGGCATGCACCATCCGGCTCAGGCCGTCCACAGCCTGTCCGAGGCCGAAGATACCTTGCACATGCTGCTGGCGACCGACCCAAACGTTTCGGATTGGCATATCTTGATGGCGCTGGATCACAATTACCAAAGTGTGGTCGCACTGGGGCAAGGCCAGAAGGAAAAGGCTATGGCATTGATAACCGCCGCATGGAAGGACATGGCAGCGCACGACGCTGCAAAAATCACCGTTGCCGGCGACGTGTTGAAATCCATGCTGGAAATCACCTCCGGCGAAGTCGCCGCCGCACAGAACGATCGTGCCTCCATGACGGCGTATGGGCTCGACGTCATCACGCTGCTCCAGCCGCGCCTTGCGGCCAGCCACGACCCACGCCTGCTAGACCCCTATATCCGCGCGTCTGTTCTCATCGGGCGTCGCACCGAGGCAAGTCCGTACCTGCAACGATTGAAAGACGCCGGGTATCGTTCACCCATGTTCGATGCCTCTCTTAAAAACCAGCCAAGCAAGGCCTTGAACCGATGAATGCAAAATCCTCTCCCATCGACGTCACGCTCACCGTCAAAGACAGCCTGCTCGGACAGGGCAATACCGGAGGCGGTCGTTACAGCTACACCTTCGAGCCCGATCTGATCCACGTCACCGAGCGCGATACCGAAATCGTCTATCGGCTGGCGGAAGGTGACTGGCCCCGCTTCCGGATCGCCAACCTCTATACGACCGATACAAAGGAGCAACTGGAGCGGATGGAAGTACGCAAGGACGGCGCCGAACTGGCCGTGATGCATCGCAATACCCGTCAGCAGCTTACCGTGGTGTCGCTGCTGGTCCACGACACCAAGCACGAGCGTCACGTCAATTGCGACCCCCAGGTGACGAACGACCCGCCGCCCGTCTCAGGCACTTGAGGGGTTTACCCCAGATCGATCGGAGGCGAACCCGCAAGACGCTGTCGTGCCTAAGAGCCTGTTCAACGTCTCCGCGTGGCCCGCGCCGGGAGCTGTTTGCCCGCAGGCCAAGGAAGAACGCGGGGAGGCGCCATGGATGGCGCCGGCTTTGAGGAGCGAGGAGTGGGCGTCCGTCCAAGACGGAGTGATGACGCCGGCCTGCGGGCAAACAGATCAGGCCGATAGCGGCTTGTGCGCGAAGTAGCGCGCCGGCGGCTGACCGAAGTTGCGCCGGAACATCGCCACGAAGGCGCTGACGCTGTCGTAACCCAGCGCATCGGCAACGGTGGCCACCGACGTACCTTCCGCCAGCTGTTCCAGACCGCGGCTGAGCCGCGCCTGCTGGCGCCACTGCGCAAAGCTCAGTGCGGTCTCCACGCGAAACAGCCGACTCAGGCTGCGCGCGGACAGGCCGGCCCAGGCGGCCCAGTCCTCCAGGCTGCGGTTGTCCTGCGGCTGTTCGAGCACGGCCTGCGCGATGCGCAGCAATCGGCGGTCCAGGGGCATCGGCAGGTGCAACGGCTCGCGCGGCGCGCGACGCATCTCGTCGAGCAGCACCGTCATCACCCGCTCCTGTTCCTCGTTCAAGCTGGCTTGCCATGTCCACGAACTGGCACGGCGTACCAGCGCACGCGTCAACTCGCTGACGCCGATGACGCAAGGATGATCGGGCAAGCCGTGCTCGATGGCCGGTGTGATGAACACGCCCCAGCCGCTCATCGCGCCGCTGACGCTGACCGTATGCGGCTCGCCCGGCGGTATCCAACCGGCGCGATGCGGCGGCAACAGCCACGAGCCATGCTTCGTATGCACATGCACCAGCCCGCTCTCGATGCAGAAAAATTGCCCGCGCAGATGGTGATGCCAGCCGTAGGTCTGCGTGCCTTTGCGGTATTCGCTGGCAGCTTCGTGCTCGATCCAGTAGCCGATCAACGCCGGACCTTCGAGCCGTTCGATCAGTTCATAGAGCTGCTGTTTGGACGTCATGGCCGGTTCTCGATACATATTGACCAAATGACGTTATCAGATTGCCGCCGAGCTGCCTAAGCTGTGAGTTCCACCAAGCATGTGCCGATGGGAAAGCCGGCCGCTGCCGCCGCTCGCGGCTTTCCTTCCATACCGCCCCTGAGCGCGCTACCGCGCCCGGCGGGATCCACCCGCCCTCAGCCAGGGCGAGGCAGGGTCGCCATGCCCAGAATCGAGGATGCCCATGCCGCCGATCAAGCTGATCTCTGTCAACGCCACGCCTGCCGCGTCGCCGCTCGAAGCTTTTATTGCCTGTGCACACCAGATGCTCGATCCGAGCACGCCCGAGGCGGTGCGCCAAGCGACGGAGCCGCGGTTGCTGGCCCAGCTGCCGACGCTTCGTGCCCTGGGCGTGTTCGAGCTTTTCGAGGTACGCGATCCGGCCCTGCGCACCTGGCTGGCCGACGAAATGGCCCACTACGGAGCAAATAAATGAAATCTTGCTGAAACAAACATAATTAAACATATATTTGCCTTGACAAATATATTGCCGGCAATAGAATGCACGGCTTATGAAACCAGCCCATCCTCCTGAAACCGTGCCTTCTCAGCCATCGCCCCAACCCACTCTCGGCTGGCTGCTGGCGACGGTGCGCGCTGAACTGGTGCGCGCCATCGAGGCGGAATTCGCCGACAAAAACGTCGATTTGAGCTTTACCCAGTATTTGATCCTCAAAAAGTCTCATGAGCTGGGTTCGGTATCGGCGACCGAACTGGCCCGCGCCGTGGAACTGGATGGGGGCGCGATGACGCGCCAGCTCGACCATCTGGAGCGCAAGGGCTATCTGCGCCGCACCCCGCATGCGCAGGATCGCCGCGCCCTTCGCATCGAGCTGACCGAAGCTGGACACACCATGTGGCGCGATACCGCCTATGTCTGCAGCGACCGCGTGATGACCGCGGCCCAGCGCAGCTTGAACGCGACCGAGCGCGCGCAGCTGCACGATTACCTGGAGCGCGTGCTGAACACGCTCCGCGACAAGCCTTGATCTCTACCTTTTCTGGACCTCGACCCATGCGCCTGCATCGACTCGCAGCAGCGACTGCTTTAACCCTGGCACTGGCCGGTTGCGCCAGCAGCGGCGGCCTGCATTCGGACGGCACGCTGACCGACCCGAACTCGCTCAAGACCGAGCAGAGCCTGGCCCGCCTCAACGTGTCGCCGGCTGCGTGGCCGAGCGAGGACTGGTGGACCGGGCTGGGTGATCCGCAGCTGAGCGCGTTGATCGAGGAAGCGCTGCAGACCAACCCCGATCTGGCGATGGCCGACGCGCGGGCGCGCGAAGCGCAGGCGCAGGCAGGGATCGCCAATGCGGCGCGCCTGCCGAAAATCAACGCCGGCGGCAGCGTGGGCGATGCACGCCTGCCGGTCACCGCGCAGCCGCTCGGCAACGGCCACGCCGCGCCGTTCAAATACGCCGACATCAGCTTCAGCTGGAGCCTCGATCTGTGGGGCGGCAAGCGCGCCGCGTGGGAAGCCGCGCTGGGTCAGGCCCGCGCCTACGAGATCGAACGCCGCGCGGCGCGCATCGAGGTGTCGGCAAACGTCGCGCGCGCCTATGTGCAGCTGGGTTATGCGTATGCCGGTCAGGACGTGGCCAAGGCCGAACTGGCCCGCGCCGACAGTGCGCGCACGCTGACCCGCCAGCGCGTGGCTGCCGGTATCGACAACCAGATCCAGCTCAAACAGAGCGACTCCGAAGTCGCCAGCGCCAACGAACAGCTAGCTGTCGCCAAGCACTCGATCGAAACGGCCCAGTCGATGCTGTCCGTATTGCTTGGCAAGGGGCCGGATCGCGGCCTGACCATCGCCCGGCCGCAAGTGCTCAATCCCGCGGCGGTCGCGGTGCCGGACAACCTGCCGGTGGATCTGATCGGCCATCGCGCCGACCTCGTGGCCGCGCGCTGGCGCGTCGAGGCTGCGAGCAAAAACATCAAGGTCGCACAGACGCAGTTTCTGCCCAACGTCAGCATCGGCGCCTACGCCGGCCTGATCGTGCTGGGCGGTGACAACCTGTTTCAGGCGCCAGCGCGTTTCTTCAGCGTGGCGCCGTCGATCAGCCTGCCGATTTTCGACGGCGGCCGCCTGCGCGCCAACCTCGCCGGCAAGGACGCGCAGTACGACGAGGCGGTGGCGCAGTACAACAAGATCCTGGTAGGCGCAGTCAACGACGTGGCGAACGACCTGTCGGGCCTGCGCTCGCTGCAGGATCAGATCACCGCGCAACAGCAGGCCATCGACGCCGCCAACGGCGCGTGGCAGCTGGCGCAGCAGCGTTATCAGGCCGGCATCGGCAGCTATCTGGAAGCGCTCAGCGTGCGCCAGCAGTTGCTCGCCGCGCAGCGCGAGATGGCCGGCCTGCAGTCGCAGCAGGTCGATCTTTCGGTCCAGCTGATCCAGGCGCTGGGCGGCGGTTTCCATCCGCAAGGCCTGCCTGGCCAGGACGACGCCAAGCCGATGACCAGCTCCGCCTCCCCTTCTTTCCCTACCCCTTCACGTTCCTGAGGCAGCACCATGTCCAGCCAACCACCCGATCAGAACAATAAAACTGATCCAAACCACTCTGGTCAGGGCAAGCCCGATCAGTCCACGCTCGCCGGCAAGCCGGCCGGCGCCGATACCAGCAAGCCGAAGAAGAGTTCGCGCGGCCTGATGCTGCGCATCCTCGCCGTCGTCGTCGTGCTCGGTATCATCGCGTGGCTGCTGTGGTACTTCCTCGACGGCCGCTGGCACGAGAGCACCGACGACGCCTACGTCAATGGCAACGTAGTGATGGTCACGCCGCAGGTGGCCGGCACGGTGGTGAGCATCGGCGCCGACGACGGTGACCGCGTGCACGCCGGCCAGGTGTTGGTGCAGCTCGACCCCAGCGACGCCGAGGTGATGGTGGCCGAAGCCAAAGCCAACCTCGCCAACACGGTGCGCAAGGTGCGCGGCCTGTACGCCAGCGTCGATGGCGCCAAGGCCGACGTGGCCCAGCGCATGGTCGCTTTGGAGAAGGCGCGCGCCGACTACAACCGCCGGCGCGAGCTGGCCAAAACCGGCGCGATCTCGGCCGAGGAACTGTCGCATGCCCGCGACGCGCTGGACGCCGCGCAGAGCGGCCTGACCTCGTCGCAGCAGCAGTACCAGAGCAACAAGGTGCTGGTGGACGACACCGTGGTCGCCTCGCATCCGGATGTGCAGGCGGCTGCCGCCAAGCTGCGTTCGGCCTATCTCGACGACGTACGCTCGACCCTGGTTGCGCCGGTAGACGGCTATGTGGCCAAACGCTCGGTGCAGGTCGGCCAGCGCGTGATGTCGGGCACGGCGCTGATGGCCGTGGTACCGCTGCACGCGGTGTGGATCGATGCGAACTTCAAGGAAACCCAGCTGACCAAGATGCGCCTGGGCCAGCCGGTGGAAATCAGCTCGGACGTCTACGGCGGTGCGGTGAAGTACAAGGGTCGCATCGAGAGCCTGGGGGTGGGCACCGGCAGCGCGTTCTCGCTGCTGCCGGCGCAGAACGCCACCGGCAACTGGATCAAGATCGTGCAGCGCATCCCGGTTCGCGTGTTCTTCGACGACCTGCGGCAGCTGGACCAGCATCCGCTGCGCCTGGGCATGTCGGTCACCGTGGATGTCGGCCTGCACGACCAGAACGGTCCGACCCTGTCGCAGCATTCGCCGACCCAGCCGGTGTTCAGCACCGACGTCTACAAGCAGCAGCTGGCCAATGCCGACCTGGAAATCGCCAAAGTCATCCACGCCAATATGGCTGGCAACAACTGATCGCATCGCTCGCCATCGGCGTGAGCGCGGCCGTGCCGCTCTCCGCTGATGGCGACGTGCCCGACACTCTTCACTGACGCAGATCCTCATGGCCGAAGCATTCCGTCCACCCAACCTTGCGCTGAGCACGATCGGCCTGTCGCTGGCCACGTTCATGCAGGTGCTGGACACCACCATCGCCAACGTGTCGCTGCCGACCATCGCCGGCAACCTCGGCGTGAGCAGCGACCAGAGTACGTGGGTGATCACCTCGTTCGCGGTGAGCATGGCGATCTCGCTGCCGCTGACGGGCTTTCTCACGCGCCGCTTCGGCGAGGTGAAGCTGTTCGTCTGGAGCACCCTGCTGTTCGCGCTGACCTCGTTCCTGTGCGGCATTTCGCAAAGCATGGGCATGTTGATCATGTTCCGCGCCATCCAGGGTGCGGTCGCCGGCCCGATGTATCCGATCACGCAGAGCATGCTGATCGGCATCTACCCGCCGGAAAAACGCGGCATGGCGCTGGCGCTGCTGGCGATGGTCACGGTTGTTGCGCCGATCGCCGGCCCGATTCTCGGTGGCCTGATCACCGACAACTATTCGTGGCCGTGGATATTCTTCATCAACGTGCCGATCGGCATCTTCGCCAGCATGGTGGTGGCCAACCAGATGAAGGCCCGCATCGAGCAGCTGCAGCGGCCGAAGATCGACTACGTCGGCCTGGTCACCCTGATCATCGGCGTGGGCGCGTTGCAGATCGTGCTGGACAAGGGCAACGACGAAGACTGGTTCAACTCCAACTTCATCATCGTCACCAGCATCATTTCGGCCATTGCACTGATCGTGTTCGTGATCTGGGAGATGACCGACAAGGACCCGATCGTCGATCTGCGACTGTTTCGCCACCGCAATTTTCGCTACGGCACGATGGCGCTGGTATTGGCCTACGCCGCGTTCTTCGCGATCGGCCTGCTGGTGCCGCAGTGGTTGCAGCGCAACCTCGGCTATACCGCGACATGGGCGGGTTACGCCACGGCTCCGTTGGGCATCATCCCGGTGCTGCTGACCGTCGTCGTCGGCAAATACGCTACACGCTTCGACCTGCGCTTGCTGGCCTCCGGCGCGTTTCTGGTGATGGGCTCCACCTGCTTCATGCGCTCGGATTTCTACCTCGACGTCGACTTCTATCACGTCGCCATGGTGCAGCTGGTACAAGGCTTGGGCGTGGCGTTGTTCTTCATGCCGGTGCTGACCATTCTGCTATCGGATCTGAAACAGAGCGAGATCGCTTCCGGTTCGGGACTGGCCACCTTCTTGCGCACGCTGGGCGGCAGCTTCGCCGCCTCGCTCACCACCTTTCTGTGGGATCGTCGCGCCATCGTGCATCACGAGCAGCTGGCCGAAGGCATCACGCCGTACAGCCCCACCGCGCAGACCGCCATCAGCCAGCTCGGACACGGCGACGCGACCACGGGCAGCTCGATGATCAACAACATGATCACCCAGCAGGGCTACCAGATCTCGTTCAACGAGGTATTCCACCTGCTGGGTTGGATCTTCTTCTCGCTGATCGTGGTGATCTGGCTGGCCCGGCCGCCGTTTGCGGCAAAGGCCGGCCCGGCCGCCGGCGGTCACTGATGGACCTGCCATCGACACTTGAAGTTGCGTCACTCGAACAGCACTTACGGTAAGCGAGCATTCACTTTCAAGCGACGCGCCATCGAAAACCATGGCGCGAATTCTTTCCGCAACCACGGACCTGCCAATGCACCCCTTCCAGAAACTTCTGTGCACCACTCTCGCCGTTGCCCTCGTTGGCTTGAGCCTGCCGGCCGCGGCCGCCACGTTCGAGATCGAAGCCGGCCGCAGCTACTCCAACAGCCACGGCACGCCGGCTGTTTTCGTGGAAGGGATATTCGATGCGCAGCCGATCGGCAGCAGCAACTTCACCTGGGCGCCGGACGTTTCGCTGGGCTGGATCGACGGCCGCAATCTTTATAATCACCGCATCGAAGGCGAGAACACCCGCGACAACGCCTTTCTGCTCGGCGCCGGCGCCCGCTTCCAGTACGGCCAGCCCGGCGACTGGTACCGCCATCTGTTTTTCAGCTTCCAGCCGACGTACAACACCGGCCGCACGCCGGGGCTGAGCGGACCACTGGAATTTGCCAGCACGTTTGGCTGGCAGGGCAAGCATTTCAGCCTGCAGCTGCGGCACATTTCCAACGCAGGCATTCATGAGCCCAACCGCGGAGAGACGATGGCGCTGGTCGGCGTGAGCTTCTGACCGTCTCGTCCGCTTTATTTCGCTGATATCGAAATCCCCGGCCTCGCGCCGGGGATTTTTTTTTGGGGCGCGGCGCCCGAGCCTTCGGTTCCAAACTGAGCGATGATGCGTCGGTTGCGCAGCCCCCTTACGGAACCATCGCCATGTCCTCACCGCGCCCCCAACAAGCCTCGAAGGCCAAAGCATCGCTGACCTCGGGGCCGATCGCTTCGACATTGCTGTTCTTCGCGCTGCCGATTCTCGGCAGCACCGTGCTGCAGTCGCTGAACGCGTCGGTCAATGCGATGTGGATCGGCCACTACCTCGGCGAGGCCGCACTCTCGGCGGGCAGCAATTCGTCGCTGATCATCTTTCTGCTGCTCAGCATGGTATTCGGCGTGAGCATGGCCAGCACGATTCTGGTCGGCCAGAGCCTGGGCGCGCGCAATATCGACGAGGCCAAGCGCGTGGTCGGCACCGGCACCGGGTTCTTTGTGGCGCTGTCGGTGCTGGTGTCGGTGGCGGGCTATCTGGGCACGGCATCGATTCTGCGTTTGCTCGGCACGCCGGCCGATGCGCTGCCGTTCGCGATCGCCTATCTGCACGTGATCTTTATCGCGATGCCGGCGATGTACTTCCTCAACTTTCTGATGATGACGCTGCGCGGCGCCGGCGACTCGAAGACGCCGCTGATCTTCATGGGCGTGGCCGTGCTGCTGGATATCGGACTCAATCCCCTGCTGATCTTCGGCATTGGGCCGTTCCCGAAGATGGGCATCGCCGGCTCGGCTACCGCCACGCTGATCGCACAGATCATCGCGCTGGCTGCACTCATCGCCACGCTGTACCGACGCAAGCATTTTCTGCGGCTGACCGGCGCCGAACTGGGCTATCTGAAACCGGACCCGGCGCTGCTGCGCGCGCTGGTGTTCAAAGGCCTGCCGATGGGCCTGCAGATGATCGTGATCTCCAGCTCGGCGATCCTGATGATGCGCCTCGTCAACGCATACGGTTCGCATACCGTGGCCGCCTACGGCGCCGCCAGCCAGCTATGGACGTATGTGCAGATGCCGGCGATGGCGATCGGTGCGGCGGTATCGTCGATGGCCGCGCAGAACGTCGGCGCGCGGCTGTGGGATCGGGTCAGCCGCATCGCGCGCACCGGGCTGATCTACAATTTTCTGCTGGGCGGCACACTGATCGGCATCATTTATCTGTTCAACCGCGCGGCGCTCGGGCTGTTTCTTCCGCACGACGGCGAAGCGATCCGGCTGGCGATGCATCTGAACGTCATCGCGGTATGGTCGTTCCTGTTCTTCGGCGCCACCTTCGTACTGTTCGGTGTGGTGCGCTCCACCGGGGCGGTGTGGCCGCCGCTGTTCGTGCTGCTGATTTCGATGTGGTTTATCCGGCCGCCCTTCGCACTGCTGCTGCAGTCGCGGCTCGGGGCGGATTCGATCTGGTGGAGCTTTCCGCTGGGCTCGCTGGTGTCGATGCTGATGGCGATCGGCTATTACCGCTACGGCGGCTGGCGGCGAGCGCACATGCTCCGGCCAACGGCAGCCGAACAGGCACCCACGACCGGGCAGGGCGTGCCGGCAACGGCAATCATGCCGGTTACCGACTGACGAAAGTTCTTCCGTTCAGTGGAGAAACGGCCGCTTTGCAGGGCCGCAATATAAAGCTGCCACGCGACTGTCATTCGGCCTGCCTAGAGTGGCCGGATGATTTTTGCACTTTTGTTCGGCCGCTCGGCATCTATTCTTTTCCCCTGTGCGGAAACGGCCGCGGCGAACGATCGGCCGCATGCGCGGGGCCGGAGCCGATGACGCTTTCGCGTCGCCGCTTTTTGGTGGGCGCAGGCACCTTGGTAGGCGCCTGCGCGCTGACCGATGCGCTAAGGCCGGTACGCGCAGCACCCGGCATGTCCATGCCGATGAAATCGGCGGATAGGAAAATGCCGCAGCTGGCGGCGCCGAAGGTGCCGCTGCTCAACCCGACCTCACTGAGCAAATTCGTCGATGCGCTGCCGGTGCCGCCGATCGCGCGCGCCGCCGGGCAGCGCACGCATCCGGCGTATCCCGGCCGCACGCTGCCGCTCTATCGCATGCAGATGCAGGCGTTTCGATCCAAACTGCACCGCGATCTGCCGCCTACGCCGCAGTGGGGCTACAACGGCAGCTCACCCGGCCCAACCATCCAGACCACGCGCGGCGAGCCGCTGCTGATCGAGTGGGCCAACGACCTGCCGACCACGCACTTTCTGCCGATCGATCACACCATCCACGGTGCGGAAAAGAACAAGCCGCTCGTACGCGCGGTCACACACGTGCACGGCGCGCGCGTACCGGCCGGCAGCGACGGCTGGCCGGAAGACTGGTACGTGCCGGGTAAATCACTGCAATACCACTACCCCGGCGTGCAGGACGCGGCCACGCTGTGGTACCACGATCACGCGATGGGCATCACCCGGCTCAACATCTACGCCGGATTGTTTGGCGCCTTCACTGTGCGCGATGCCGAGGAGCTGGCGCTCAACCTGCCCTCGGGCGATTACGACCTGCCGCTGATGCTGTGCGACCGGCTGATCGCGAAGGATGGCCAGCTGTACTACCCGGTGTCCGACGATCCCTCCGCGCCATGGGTGTCGGAATGCCACGGCAACGCCGTGCTGTGCAATGGCAAGCTGTATCCCTACTTCGAGGTCGAACCGCGACGCTATCGGCTGCGCCTGGTGAACGTGGCCAACACCAGTTTCTTCGATCTGTCGCTCTCGCACGATCATCCCTTCCAGCAGATCGCCAGCGATCAGGGCCTGCTCACCGCACCGCTGGAACGCTCACATATCCAGCTGTATCCGGCCGAGCGTGCCGACGTGGTTATCGACTTCTCCGGACTGGACGGCCAATCGTTGCAGCTTCGCCAGCAGTCCGAAGGCATTCTGGAATTTCGCGTGCGCGATCGCGGCAGGCACGATACCTCGGCGCTGCCGGCGGCGCTGCGGCCGGTGCCGCGCATCGATCCGGCCAGCGCCGTGCAGCATCGCCAGCTCGCCCTCGGCGAGCAGGACGACGCCGGTGGCAACGCCATGACGATGCTGCTGGACGGCAAGATGTGGTCCGATCCGATCAGCGAAAAACCTCGGCAGCACACCACCGAAACCTGGAGCTTCGTCAACATCACTGGCGACGCGCATCCGATCCATCTGCATCTGGTGCGTTTTCAGATCATCGATCGCCGACCGTTCGACCTGTTCGCCTGGAACGCACATCGCATCGTCAAATACACGGGCCCTGCGCAGCCACCGCCACCGCATGAAACGGGCTGGAAGGATACCGTGCGCGCCGACGCCGGCATGGTCACCCGCATCGCCATGCGCTTCGACGGCGAGCCCGGCCGCTACGTATGGCACTGCCACTTCCTCGAGCACGAGGACAACGAAATGATGCGGCCCTACGAGCTTTTGCCCGCTTGAAATCGCCTTTTCCTGCGAATCGACGCGAAGTTTCTTGCGCTGTCGCCGCGCCGTCATCCAAGGCTCGCCGGCTGTCGCACAAGCGCCAACGCAACGTCATCTTGCCGGCCCAGACTCCCGCCGACCGTCGCGCCGGCAAGGCCCGCGGTTACGAATCAGGGGGAAACGATTCGATTGCAGCACTGTTGCCACTGCAGGAGACAAAGCCATGCGCTTACCGATTCATCGCAAGCACTACAAACCACTGTTGCTCGGCCTGCTGACCGTCACCATCGCCGGTATCGTCAGCGCCCAGAGCACCACCCCACCGGACAAGGACGCCGCGTTCCGTCAGGGCGTACCCGCGGCCGCCTCCAGACACCAGGCCGGCCTGCCCGGCGGCATCGTCACCCTCCACAATCCCGGCCAGGGCGGTGATCGCAGCGGGTATACCCGCACCCCGATCAAGCACGTGATTCTGCTGATCGGTGAGAACCGCACCTTCGACCACGTCTTCGCCACCTACACGCCGCCCAAGGGCCAGAGCATCAACAACCTGCTGTCCGAAGGCATCGTCAACGCCGACGGCACACCGGGACCCAACGTGGCCAAGGCTCAGCAGTGGCAGGCATCACAGACGGGCAAATATTCCAACACGCCTACGCACACCGCACCGTTCGCCACGCTGCCGCCGATGAACACCGGCGGCGCGCCGACGCAGGCGCCGTTCTCTTCCGCCGCACAGGCACAGTCGGTCGAACCCGCGCTGCCGAGCGACGCCTATCAAGAGCTCGCCGAAGGCGGCACCGGCCTGCCCAACGATGTGGTCGACACACGTTTCCCCACGCAGCTGGCCAACGCGCCGGTCGACATGCACGCGTCGATCAGCTACGACGACTACGCCAACAGCCCGGTGCATCGCTTCTTTCAAATGTGGCAGCAACTCGACTGCAGCATGCAGAGCGCCACCGCGAAAAACCCCAGCGGCTGCCGTGCCGATCTCTTCCCGTGGGTAGAGACGACCATGGGTGCCGGCAACAACGGCGTCGCGCAGCCGGCCAACTTCACCAACGAAAGCACGGGCGAAGGCTCCACCGCCATGCAGTTTCTCAACGTGGCCAAGGGCGATGCGCCCTACTTCGCCGAGCTGGCGAAAACCTACACGCTGAGCGACAACTTCCATCAATCGGTGATGGGCGGCACGGGCGCGAACCACATCATGCTCGGCTACGGCAACCCGATTTTCTACGCCGATGCCGACGGCAGCCCCACCGCACCGCCGAGCAACCAGATCGAAAACCCCAACTCGCAGTCCGGCACGAACAACTGGTGGGTACAGGACGGCTACGGCGGCGGCTCCTACGTCAACTGCGCGGACGACACCCAGCCCGGCGTGGCGGCGGTAAAGGGTTATCTCAAATCGCTGCCGTACCGCACCTTCCGCGGCACCGACTGCAAACCGGGTGCCTATTACCTGGTCAACAACTACAACCCCGGCTACATGGGCGATGGCACGCCCGCACCGCTGGGCAGCACGCAGTTCACCATTCCGCCGACCAAGCAGGACAACATCGCTCTGCTGCTGAGCAAGCACAACGTCAGCTGGAAGTACTACGGCGAAGGCTGGGGCGACGGCAAGGAAAACGGTGAGGCAGGCACTTTCTGCAACATCTGCGATCCGTTCCTCTACTCCACCCAGATCATGACCAATCCGACCTTGCGCGCCAAGAATCAGGATATCAACGACCTCTACACCGATATCCAGAACGGCACGTTGCCCGCCGTCTCCATCGCCAAACCCGACGGCATTCTGGACGGCCATCCGGCCTCGTCGAAGCTCGAACTGTTCGAGGGCTACGTCAAGAAGATCGTCGACATGGCCAAGGCCAATCCGGCGGTATGGAACGACACCGTCATCATGGTGACCATGGACGAAGGCGGCGGCTACTACGACTCCGGTTACGTGCAGCCGATCGACTTCTTCGGCGACGGCACGCGCATTCCGCTGCTGGTGATCTCGAAGTACTCGCAGGGCGGCCGTGTGGTGCACACATACTACGACCACGTTTCGTTCGACAAATTCGTCGAAGCCAACTGGGGACTGGACGCCACCATCTCCCCGCGCAGCCGCGACAACTTGCCCAACCCGATCGCTTTGCGCGGCAACCCGTACGTGCCCGTCAACGCGCCGGCCATCGGCAACCTGATGGACATGTTCGACTTCTCGCGCGGCGGCTGGACTACTGCTGCCGTGCAGGACGGCACGCAAAACTGATGAAGTAACACCGCGCGGTTTCTGCTGAGGGTTCTGCTGAAGCGAACCGCGCAAAGGCCCCGGGCATGCCCGGGGCCTGCTTTGTTTTTGTCACCGGAGAACATTTCATCATGCATCGACCGATTCGACACAGCCGACGCAGACTGCAAAATTCCGATGTCCGTCGCCGCTTTATCGTTCTTCTATTTCTTACTGCCGCGCTCGTCAGCACTGCCACCCTTGCCGACCCAGGCGACTTTCAGGCCATGCCCGGCCTGTGGAAAATCGTCACCCGCATCGTCAGTCACGGCCAGATCGTCGGCCAGCCGAAAACCACCTGGCACTGCGTCGACGAAGGGGCCGACCCCTGGGTCGAGTTCGCCGCTATCGACGTACCGAATCAGACCAAGTGCCTGCGCCACGATCAGCGCCGCCGCAGCACCGCGCTGGACTGGTCGTTGAGTTGTCCTGGGAATACGTCGACGACCGGCAAGGGCCGCGTGGATTTCGATTCGCCGGAGCATTATGTGGCGAGTGTCGCGATGGAGGGGGAGGGGGAGGGGGAGGGGGAGGGGGAGGGGGAGGTGGTGCGCGTGGAAGGAAAGCGCTACGCGGCTTGCACCAGTCCGAGCGACTGACTTTTGTTTGCGGTGATTCTCTCGAATCATCGAATGTAATCACCCCTCCCAGGCTCTATTGGGGGAGAGCCTGGGTAAAGATTCACTTTACTTTTCCCCGTTGATGTCTTTTTTGCAGCAGAGCTTTCGTCCTTCGCCGAAGGGTGAAAGCTCTGCTTGCAAAGCAACGCAACAGGGATGGCTTCAACCCGCGGCTTGCGCGGACTTACCCATCGCCTTGAGGCGGCGCTTCGCCGCGCGGCGCTCCATCCGCGCCGCCTTGCGAATCTTTCGATCGTGATTCCACAGATAGATCGCCGGCGTACTCAACAACGTCAGCAGCTGCGACACCAGCAAGCCACCGACAATCGCGATACCCAGCGGCTGGCGCATCTCCGAGCCCACGCCGAAACCGATCGCCAAGGGCAACGCCGCGCCCATCGCCACCAGAGTCGTCATGGTGATCGGACGGAAACGCACCAGCGCCGCCTCGCGGATCGCCTCGGGTGCCGGCAGGCCGCGTTCGCGTTCGCCGACCAAGGCGAAGTCGACCATCAGGATCGCATTCTTTTTCACGATACCGATCAGCATGAGAATGGCAATGATCGCCATCAGGCTGAGCTGCGTATGCGTCACCAGCATCGCCAAAAACGCGCCCGCGCCGGCGGCGGGCAGCGTCGAGAGAATCGTCAGCGGATGACCCAGGCTTTCGTACAAGATGCCCAGCACGATGTACATCGCGACGATCGCCGCCAGCAGCAGGATCATGCCGTTGGACTGCGCCTGCTGCAGGCGCTGGTTCTCGCCAGTGAAATCGAGCCGCACTTCTCCCGGCAGATCGGCTGCCGCCGCGATCTGCTGCACCAGCGCCACGCCCTTGTCCTGGGTGATGCCCGGCGCGAGGTTGTAGTGAATTTCCGAGGCCTGCTGCTGGTCTTCATGGGTGATCAGGGTAGGTGCGAGATTGGGTTCGATATGGGCTAGCGCGGACAACGGAACCATCTGGCCCTGCGTATTGCGCACGTAGAGGTCGAGCAGGGTTTCCGGGCTGATCCGCTCGGCGGCGGTTGATGTAAGTACCACCCAATATTGGTTGATGTCCGAGTAAATGATCGACGCCTGCCGTTGCCCGAACGAGTTGTATAGCGCCGAATCGATCGTGCCTACGCTCACCTGCAGCCGCGCGGCGGCGTCGCGATCGATCCTCAGCAACTGCTGCTTGCCGACGCTGTCGAAGTCGCTGCTGATATCGCGCAGCTCTTTGTGCATGCGCATCAGCCGCTCTACCTTGAGCGACACCGGCTGCAGATCGCCGCCACTGCTGTCGATCAGCTGAAAGGAATACTGGCCGCCGCGATTGTTGCCGCTACCACCGCCGAGAAACTGCACCGGATTCAGGTACACCCCGACGTCCGCCAGTTTCTGGTAGCGCTCGCTCAATCGCGCCAGCACCACCTTGGCGCTTTCGCGGCGCTGCCCCGGGCCGCTGCCCTTGGGCTTGAGGTCGATATACATCGTGCCGTTACTGCCGACCGCGCCGCCAGGCCCGTTGTCGTTGCCGAGGATGGTGGTGGCATCGAATACCGCCGGGTCGGCCTGGGCGATGGCACCGACCTGCTTCACGCGTTCGCTCAACAACTTCGGCGAAATATTGGCGTCGGCCTGGATCTGCGCTTGCAGCAAGCCGGTGTCCTCCTCCGGCATGAAGGCACCGCCAGCCGTTTTCACTACCGCAACGCCCAACGCTGCGGTCAGGAGCAGCAGCAGCAGCGGCTGCCAGCGCATCAGCCGGCGATGGCGCATGGCCCAGTCCAGCGCGCGCTCGTAACGATGGTGCAGACCACGATCGAAGCGTTCCAGCGCGCGTTCCAAACGTCCGGGTTGGTGCTCGCCGGCGTGTTCGAACTTGAGATAACTGGCGCACAGCGCCGGCGTCAGGGTCAGCGACACCAGGGCCGAGATCACGACCGCCGCAGTCAAGGTGACCGAGAACTCGCGCAGCAGCTTCACCAGCAGGTTGTTGCCGAACAGCAGCGGCGCGAACACGGCGATCAGCGATAGCGTGATCGAGATCACCGTGAAGCCGATCTCGCGGGTGCCGTTCAATGAGGCCTCCAGCGGAGTCTGGCCGTGCTCCATGTGCCGCACGATGTTCTCGATCACCACGATCGCGTCGTCCACCACGAAACCGATGCACAGCACCAGCGCCACCAGCGACAGCGTGTTCAACGTATAGCCGAAGGCCCACATCACTACGAACGCGCCGGCCAGCGAGAGCGGCACGCTGAGCGTGGCGATCAACGTCGGCCGCAGTCGGCGCAGGAAGACCAGCATCACCAGCACCACCATCACGATGCTGATCAACAAGGCCACCTTAACCTCCTGCAGGGCCGACTTGGTGGTCTGGGTGAGATCGAACATGGGCGTAAGCTGCACGTCCGCCGGCAGCCATTGGCGCAGCTGCGGCAGCTTGGCGCGAATCGCGGCGGCGGTGGCCACCGAGTTCGCTTCTGGCCGCTTGCTGATATTGAGGATCACCGTGCGCTGACCGTTGAACCAGGCGCCCTGGTATTGATCCTGCTGGCCGCTGCTGATGGTCGCCACATCCGACATACGCACCGGCACGCCCTTCGTCATCGCGATCAACAGATCGGCGAATTCGCCCGACTCGTGCAAAGCGTCGTTGGCGATCAGCGTGGTCTGGGTATGGCCGTCGCTCAAGGTTCCTTGCGGCGAGCTGACATTGGCGGCGATCAGCGCATTGCTGACATCGTTGGCGGTAAGCCCCTTGGCGGCCAGCGCGTCCGTATCCAGGGCGATGCGCACCGCGTGCGGCGAGCCGCCACCCACCTGCACACGCGCTACGCCAGGAATTTGCGCCATCGCCGGCCTAAGCAGGGTATCCGTGAGGTCGTACAGTTTTTCCGGCGGCAGGCTGGTCGAGGTCAGCGCAACCAGCAGCACCGGAATCTGCGAGGTGTCGAATTTGAAATATTGCGGCGGCGCCGGCAGGTCGCTGGGCATATCGGGCGCTGCGGCATTGATCGCCGCCTGCACGTCGAGGGCGGCCTTGTCCGCGTTGCGGCCGAGATTGAAGCGGATCTGCACGAACGCCGCGCCTTCGTTGCTCTCCGAATGCATTTCATCGATGCCGGGAATCTGGCCCAGGTGGCGTTCCAGCGGCGCCACCACGGTAGACGCCATCGTCTGCGCGCTCGCCCCCGGCTGCTGCACCACTATGTAAACGCCCGGAAACTCCAGCGATGGCAGTGCGGCTACGCCAAGCAGCAAGTAGGCGCAGATGCCTGCGAGTATCAAGCCCAGGGCAAGCAGCGAAGTGCCGGCTGGGCGGCGAATCATGGGGGCAAAGATATTCATGGCGCTTTCTTGGCCGACAACCCTGGCGGCGAGCCGCCACGTGTGAATCCCTTCGCCACGGGCAGAGTGTCAGTGGCCATGGCGCGCGTCTCGATCATACCGGCGTTATGCCTGTCGGACAGCCATGGCGTATGTGCCTTAAGTCCTTACCCTGTCGAAAGGCAGGGGTCGCGCACCCATACAACTTCTCTGCGCAGCCACTCCGTCAACCCTCTTCCGGGGGCGCCATCAGATCTGTGGCGCTGCAACGCACGATCGAGCACCGCGTAAGCTGCGACGACGGGAGTGGTGCGCGGTCTCGGCATGGCGATCGAGGCTATTCGCTAGCCGCGCCTCGATGCTGCATCACTTACTCCTGGTGCCACAGAGGAAGCTCTGCTTTTGATCGACATCAACGACAGCAAGCTATCCCGCTACGCGCTCAGCGAGACGATCGGATTTTCTTCAGACCCCGGCCTGCGCCGGCTTACCCAAGGCCTTGAGCCGCTTCTTCGCGGCGCGTCGTTCCATCCGCGCCGCCTTGCGAATCTTCCGATCGTGATTCCACAGATAGATCGCCGGCGTACTCAACAACGTCAGCAGCTGCGACACCAGCAAGCCACCGACAATCGCGATACCCAGCGGCTGGCGCATCTCCGAGCCCACGCCGAAACCGATCGCCAAGGGCAACGCCGCCCCCATCGCCACCAGGGTCGTCATGGTGATCGGACGGAAACGCACCAGCGCCGCCTCGCGGATCGCCTCGGGTGCCGGCAGGCCGCGTTCGCGTTCGGCAACTAGCGCAAAGTCGACCATCAGGATCGCATTCTTTTTTACGATGCCGATCAGCATCAGGATCGCGATGATCGCCATCAGGCTGATCTGCGTCTGCGTGACCAGCAGCGCGAGAAACGCCCCCGCGCCGGCAGCCGGCAGCGTGGAAAGAATCGTCAGCGGATGGCCGAGGCTCTCGTAGAGAATGCCGAGCACGATGTACATCGCCACGATAGCGCCCACGATCAGGATATAGCCGTTGCTTTCGGCCTGTTGCAGGTTCTGGTTGGCGCCGGTGAAATCCACGCGCATACCTTCGGGCAGTTGCACGATCGTGGCCGCCTGATTGATCAGCGCGATGCCCTTGTCCTGGGTCACGTCCTTGGCCAGGTTGTAGTTGATGGTCGACACTTCCATCTGGTTGTGGTGGCGGATGCGCGTCGGCGTGAGGCTGGGCGCAATGCTGGCCATCGCCGATAGCGGAATCATGCTGCCCTGTGTGTTGCGCACGTAGCTGTTGAGCAGGGCCTGCGCGCTGATCGATTCGGCCGCGGCGGAGTTGAGCACTACGCGATACTGGTTGAGGTCGGAATAGATCACCGACACCTGACGCTGGCCGAACGAGTTCTGCAGCACCGAGTCGATGTCGCCCATGCTGACCTGCAGCCGGCTGGCCGCATCGCGATCGACCTCGATCATCTGCTGCTTGCCGACCTGATCGAAGTTGCTGCTGACGTCACGCAGCTGTTTCATGGTGCGCAGCTGATGTACCAATTTCAGCGTCCACGGCTGCAGGTCGCCACCGTCGGAACTGACCAGCTGGAATTCGTACTGGCCGGCGTTGTCTCCGCTGCCGCCACCGCCGAGAAACTGCACCGGCGAGACTTCAACGCGCATGTTGGGCAAGGCGTCGAGTTTCTTGCCGAGTCGATCAATCAGCACCTTGATATTTTCATGGCGCTCATCGGCACCGCTGCCGCGCGGCTTGAGATCCACGAACATGCTGCCGCTATTGCCGACGGCACCGTTGCCGCCGCCGTTGGCGCCAAGGATGCTGAGAACGTCGACCACATCGGGTTCGGCCTGGATGATGCTGGCCGCATGCTTGACGCGCTCGGCCAACAAGGTCGGCGAGATATTGGTATCCGCCGTGAGATCGACCTGAAGCTGGCCGGTGTCCTCGTCGGGCATAAAGGTGCCGCCAGCGGTTTTCACTACGGCAACGGCCAGCACCATGGTCAACACCAGCAGCAGCAGCGGCTGCCAGCGCATCAACCGGCGATGGCGCATGGCCCAGTCCAGCGCGCGCTCGTAGCGATGGTGCAGGCTGCGGTCGAAGCGCTCCATCGCCTGCTCGATGCGCGAGGGCTGGCGCACGATGCCATGCGCATCCTGTTTCAGCAGCAGGCCGCACAACGCAGGCGTCAAGGTCAGCGATACGAGCGCGGAGATCACTACCGCGGCGGTCAGCGTGACAGAAAATTCGCGCAGCAGCAGTACCAGAATACTGTTGCCGAACAGCAGCGGCGCAAACACCGCAATCAGCGACAGCGTGATCGAAATCACCGTAAAGCCGATTTCGCTGACACCGACCAGCGATGCCTCCAACGCCTCTTCACCGTGCTCCATATGCCGCACGATGTTCTCGATCACCACGATCGCGTCGTCGACGACGAAGCCGATGCACAGCACCAGTGCCACCAGCGACAACGTGTTGAGCGTATAGCCCAGTACCCACATCACCACGAAGGCGCCGGCCAGCGAGAGCGGCACGCTGAGCGTGGCGATCAGCGTAGGCCGCAGGCGGCGCAGAAAGACCAGCATCACCAGCATCACCAGCACGATACTGATCGCGAGCGCGACCTCCACCTCGTGCAGCGCCGACTTGGTGGTCTGCGTGAGATCGAAGATCGGCGTGATGGTGATATTGGCCGGCAGCGCGGCGCGCAACTGTGGCAGCTTGGCGCGGATCGCTTCGACCGTGGCGACCGCGTTGGCCTCCGGACGCTTGCTGATCTGCATGGCCACGGTCTTGCTGCCGTTGAACCAGGCGCCCTGGTATTTATCCTGTTCGCCACTGTAGACCTTGGCCACGTCGGACATGCGCACCGGCACGCCGTTGATGTCGGAGATCAGCAGCTTGGCGAAGTCCTCGGGCGTCTGCAGGGCGTCGTTCGCCGTCACCGTCATCTGCGTGTGCCCGTCCGAGAGCACGCCCTGCGGCGAGGACACATTGGCGGCGATCAGCACGTTGCTGATGTCGTTGGCGGTGAGGTTCTTGGCGGCCAGCGCATGCATGTCCAGATCGATGCGCACCGCGTGCGGCGTGCCGCCGAACACCTGCACCTGGGCCACGCCCGGAATCTGCGCCATCGCCGGCTGTAGCAAGGTATCGGTGAGATCGTAGAGTTTGTCGATCGGCAGGCCGTCGGATTTCAGCGTCACCAGCAAAATCGGAATCGATGCCGTGTCCGCCTTGAAGTACTGCGGCGGGCTCGGCAGAACCGGCAGATCCGCCTGTGCGGCGTTGATCGCAGCCTGCACATCGCGCGCGGCTTTATCGGTATCGCGCCCAAAATGAAAGCGCACCAGCACGGTTGCCGAACCTTCCGTGGCATTGCCATACATTTCGTCGATGCCGGGAATCTGACCCAGATGCCGCTCCAGCGGCGCCAGCACCGTACTGGCCATGGTCTGTGCGCTGGCACCGGGCTGTGCGGCCTGCACGAAAACGACCGGCAGCTCGAACGACGGCAGCGCCGCCACGCCGAGCAGAAAATAGGCGCAGATACCGGCCAGCACCAGGCCGATCGCGAGTAGCGAAGTGCCGGCAGGGCGGCGAATCATGGGGGCGAAAATATTCATGGCGCTTCCGTGGCCTGCAAGCATAGCGGCGAGCCGACGCCGGCGAACACCTTCGCGGACGTAAAAGGGCATGCGGCAGCGGCGTGCGTATCGATCATGCCGACTTTATGCCTGTCGGCGTGCGCAAACGTATGTGCCTTAAGTCCTCACCCTGTCGAAAGGCAGGGGTGAACGTCCCTGTTCGTGTTGCTTCCGCTCCACTCCCTGGAGTGCCACTCCGCCAGCGTCCGTGCTGACGGCACATACGCATGACTCAAAGACTTGCCGGGCTATAGCGCAGCGTCAAATACCAGGTGCGGCCCGGCTGGTTGAAGTAGTACGCGGTTTCATAGTTGCGATCGAAAATATTGGCCAGCCGCGCCTCGACCTTCCAGCTCGGCGCAAACGCATAGCTGGCGCGCAGATCGGTGGTGGTGTATCCGCCGAGGCGATGCAGGTTGGCCGCGTCGTCGTAGCGCTTGCCATCGGCGTTGAAGGTGGCACCGAAGGCAAAGTTGCCGTAGCTCTTGTCCAGCTCCACGCGCGCGGTCTGCTTCGGCCGCCGCGGCAGCAGGTTGCCGTTGTTCGGGCCGCTGTCGTCCTCGATCGGCTGCATGGCGGTGAGGTAGGTTTGCAGACGCCAGCCATCGAGGTTTACGCCCACCTGCCCTTCCAGCCCGCGGATGCGCGCCTGGCTGATGTTCTGCGGCACGTAGTTGGCGTCCAGCGTGATCAGCTGGTTGATGCGCGTCTGGTAGGCATTCAACGCCCAGTTCCAGATGCCCACGGTCTGCGACAGCCCCAGCTCGGCGCTGCGCGAGCTTTCCGGCTTCAGATTCGGGTTGCCGCTGCCGTAGGGATAGTAGAGATCGTTGAAGGTCGGCGCATGGAAGGCGCTGCCGTAGCTGGCGGTGAGCTTTAGGCCATCGGCAAAGTTGTAGCCCCACGCCGCGGCGCCGGTGTTGTGATTGCCGAACTGATCGTTGTGGTCGTGCCGCGCCGACAGCTGCACTTCGTTCTGGCCGAAGGTGCCCTGGTACTGCGCATAGGTGCCCGCGTCGCCGCGAGTGCTGTCGAGATAACCGGTGTCGCTGGTGATGTGCTCCTGCTGATAGTCCGCGCCGACGGTCAGCAGCTGGCCGCTGCCGAGCGCGATGTCGTTCTGCCAGGAAAACTGGTTGCGGCGCGAATCGGCGTAACCGGTCGGCGTGCGCGGGTAGTAATCGCCGAAGTACGTGCCCTGGTAGTAGGTCTGCGAATCGTCGCGGCTCTGGCCCGCATTCAGCGTCACCTTCCAGATATCCAGCGGCGAAAAACTCAGACGCGCTCCGGCGACATGCTGCTCGTTGACGGCATCGTTGCCGCCGTACGGACTGCCGGCATATTCGACGTCGCTCTTGCTGCGCAGCCAGTCGAACGCCAGCTCGGTGCCGTTGTCCCAGCGGTAGCCGGTATTGGCCGAACCGTTCCAATTGCGGTAGGCGTCATCGCGCGGATCGTCGACAAAGCAGCCGGCCCCTGCTTCCGCAGCGCCCAGGCGACAGGCGGGGATACCGCTTGTGTACTCACCGCCCAGGCTGACGTTGTACCAGGCGTGCGGATCGCCGCCGGACAAGCCGACCTGCGAATTGACGAAACCGTTGCTGCCGGTGGTCATGCTCAGCGATGGCGCAATGCCACCGCCAGGGTTACCGTGCTTGGTGAAAATCTGGATCACGCCGCCAATCGCGTCGGCGCCGTAGAGGCTCGAGCGCGGGCCGCGCACGATTTCGATGCGATCGATCTGCTCCACCGGGATCTGTTCGAACGCGGGCAGCCCGGCAGTGATCGAACCGATCCGCACGCCGTCGATCAAGACCAGCGTATGCGTGGAGTTGGTGCCGCGCAGAAACAGCGACGACTGCTGGCCGATGCCACCGGACTGCGCAAACGTCACGCCCGGCAGACCATTCAATAGATCGATCACCGACACCGGTTGCAGCCGCTCAATGTCGGCGTGGGTGATGACGGTCACGGACGACAGCGATTCGTCGATATGGATCGGCGTGCGCGTGGCAGTCACGATCACCGGATCGAGCGAGCTGGTGTTGCTCAGATCGGCAGCACCCTGGTCAGCCGCGTGGGCGGCCATCATGCAGCTCAACAGCGAGGCTGCCAGTAAAGTCTTTTTCAATGTCATTCCCCAGCCGCACACCCGCGTACGGCCCACACGTTCGATGGGCTGGCAGCCGACGACAGAGAAAGACAGAACAACGGGCAGGCGCGGCACGCACAAACTGAGGTCGCCACGGCACGTGGTTCAGCCTCGCCCACCGCGAGCTACCAGAAATCGTCCAGGCCGGTCTCCGGGCTGACGAGCAGCAGACACAACATCATCCGCTCCGAACGGCGCCTTCCCGTGCAAGCACAGTGGCATTCGCCGTTCGTTGACTCGCTTACCGTTGCGGGGGCAGCGCCGGCCTTGCAGTGCTTCCGCACCACGCACCGGCTTCCCGTTTCATCCCTTCAGCGTAAGCCTTCGGGACACCTCGACCTGATCAATGTAACGCCAGACAGCTATGCAGGGCAATCCAGCCAGGGATTTCAGGCCCTTGAGTTGGCCACGCCACCAATCCAGCTTTGCGTGATTTTGTAATCGTCATCCATGACAACGAGGTCGGCTCGATAGCCGGCGGCGATGCGGCCGTGGCTGTCGCTCAGACCGAGAAAATCCGCGGGATAGGTGCTGGCCATGCGCACCGCTTCGTCCATCGGCAGGCCCAACATCTCGACGGTGTTGCGCACGGCGCCGGCCATGTCGAGCGCGGAGCCGGCGAGTGTGCCTTGCGCGGTCTGGCAGATGCCGTCTTTCGCGGTGATGGTTTCGCCGTTGAGTACGAAGTCGGGGTGATCCGCGCCGACCGGTGGCATCGCGTCGGTGACCAGCAGCATCTTGCCGCGCGGCTTGGCGGCGATCGCTGAGCGCAGCGTCGCCGGGTGCACGTGATGGCCGTCGACAATCAGTCCGCACCAGCTTTGCGCATCGTCGAGCGCGGCGCCGACCACGCCGGGCTCGCGGCTGCCCAGCGGCGTCATCGCGTTGAACAGATGCGTGAAGCCGCGAATGCCGTCGGCCAGCGCCGCTTTGGTTGTGTCGTAATCGGCCGCGGTGTGGCCGGCGCAGAGCACCAGCCCCGCCGCGGCCAGCGATTTGATGCTCTCACTCGCCACCTGATCAGGTGCCAGCGTCATGAGGCGCACGCCAGCATGCGGAGCGCACAGCATCGCGAGTTCTTCGCTGCCGGGGGCGTGAAAAAATTTCGGATCGTGCACGCCCTTCCGCGCGGGCGCGAGATAGGGGCCTTCGAGATGGATGCCCAGCACGCCGGGCACGTTGTCGGCCAGCGCCTGCTCCACGGCGGCCATCGCCGCGCGCATGGTTTCCACATTGTCGCTGATCAGCGTCGGCAAAAAACCGGTCGTGCCGAAGCGACGATGCGCGGCGCCGATCTGGCGAATCGTTTCCACGGTCGGCGCCTCGTTGAACAGCACCCCGCCGCCGCCGTTGACCTGCGTATCGATAAAGCCGGGCAGCAGCATGGCGCCGTGCAAATCCTGCTGTTCGGCCTGTTGCACGCGTGCATCGGACGATGGCAACACGTCGAGAACATTGCCGTCGTCCAACAGCACGGCCACATCGTCACGCCAACCTTGCGGAGTGAGCACGCGAGCATTCGTGAGGGCGAGTGTCATGGCGAATCCTGATGAGGTGTGTGTCGAAAAGTCGGCTTGCCGATTCGAGGTTTGGAACAACGACAAAGATTGAAAGGTGTCGGCAGGTTGCACTTCGACTACGCCCGCTGCACCAGTCATATTTTTGCGGACAGTGAGGAGTGCAGCTGCAGGAATGATCAGCGACGGCGCTTTTGCTCGCCCCTCGTCCCTACCCGCTCGACTCTCACGAAGATCAAACCGTCTCCGTCACCTTGTTGAGATGCGGCGGCACATCGGGGTTGAAGCCGCGGCGCAGCGACAGCTCGGCGGTCGCGCGATAAAAACTCTGGATGATCAGCAGCGGCGTGCACAGCGCCGGCAAGCCCGCCATCACCGGCAGACTGCCTTTTCCTTTCTGACCCGGCGCGGCCACCCACACGTGTGCGCCGCGCTGGCGAAACATGTCGGCCAACGCCAGCGTGCCTTCCAGCGTGTCGTCGTCCTGCGCGAAGCACAGCACCGGAAAATCCGGGCCGACCAGCGCCATCGGGCCGTGCTTGACCTCCGCCGCGCTGAACGCCTCGGCATGCAGGCCGCAGGTTTCCTTGAACTTCAGCGCCGCTTCCAGCGCGATGCCGAGACCGAAGCCGCGGCCGACGACAAACAGATTGTGCGCGTCGGTCAGCCCTTCGCTCAGGCTCGACCAGTCGGCGTCCCAGCCGCTGCGCAGCGCGTCGGGCAGGGCATGCAGAGCTTCGCCCAGTGCATTGTCGCCACGCCAGCGCGCGCATAGATGCAGCACGGCGGCCAGCGCGGCGATATAGCTCTTGGTAGCCGCAACGCTGCGCTCCGGCCCCGCGTGCAGTGGGATCACCGTATCGGCGATGGCGGCCAGCGGCGAATCCTCCACGTTGACCAGCGCGATCACGCGGGCGCCGGCGATCTTGGCCGCCTGCGCGTTGCGCACCAGGTCGGGGCTTTTTCCCGACTGCGAGATCGCGATAAACAGCGCGTCCTGCCAGCGCTGCTCGGCCGCGTAGACCGAGGTCACCGAGGGCGATGCCGAGGCGGTGACGATCCCGAGCTGGGTTTCGAAAACGTACTTGGCATACGCCGCGGCGTGATCGGAACTGCCGCGCGCGCAGGTCACGATGAAGCGCGGCGGATGCGCGCGCAACGTCTGCGCCAGCGCAGTGACGATTTCGTCATTGACGGCGAACTGACGCGCGACAACGTCGGCGGCTTCGTGCGCTTCGCTGTACATCAAGGTATCGCGTGCCTGCATGGGATTCTCTGAAGTAAAAGGTTTATGGACGTCCAAATGGCTATTCGATCGGCTTGACAGGAGAGCCCATCAATCCGTCTGTAGTTCGGCAACAAAGTCGTAGATATCGCCGCGATACCAAGAGCAGGTGAACTCGACCACGCGACCGTCGTCGAGAAAGCTGCGGCGCTCGATGTTCAGACCCGCGCTGCCGGCGCTGACGTGCAGCAGCCGCGCCTGCTGCGCATTGAGCGACACCGCGCGAAGGCGCTGCAACGCGCGCCGCGGCCGGCAGTTGAACTGCTCCAGCACTTCGTACAGTGAGTCATGCACCAGCATGGGATCGGGCAGCACGCTGGCCGGCACCACGCTGCGCTCGATCGCCAGCGGCTCGTCCTGGCCGTAGCGCACGCGATGCAGACGCACCACCAGCGAGCCCGGCGAAAGATTCAATGCCATCGATTCTTCCGGCGTCACTTCGCCAATGCCGCGCTCGAAAAACTCCGAGCGCGGATGCAATCCGCGCTCGTGCAGATCTTCGGTAAAACTGGTCAGCCGCGACATCGGCTTAACGATGCGTTCGGCGATAAAGGTGCCGGCGCCGTGACGCTGGGTCAGCAGGCCTTCTTCCACCAGCCCGGCAATCGCCTTGCGCACGGTGACCCGCGAAAGCTTCAGCGCCACCGATAGATCGCGCTCGCTGGGCAGTGCCTGACCGGGCTCGATATCGCGGTGCTCGACCACGTTGCGGATCGCCCGGCGCAGGCGCAGATAGGCCAGCGGCTGGTTGGTGGCCGGATCGAGGCAGATCCGGCGGTATTCGTTGGCCAAGGCGCTTTCCATAGTCACACAAGATACCAATGGATAACCACTTAGACAACCACCCCAATACCATCTCCCCAGAAACTGGGGTGCCGAAAGGGCTTTAGTTAGCCTTTTGCCCGTTCCGCTTACGATTTCTAGGAGCGGGCAGAAACGGGTGGCATCCTCTGGTATGTCACTGGTATGATCGATGCCAACCGGGCAGCAGCACCTCTTGGTCGCGCTTGTCTGCCCTCATGGCATCTATCGAGGTGACTTCGTGACTGCTTCTTCGACTAGCTCCAACCGCTCCGACGCTGCCGCCGGCGGCCCCTCCCAGCGGACCGAACCCTTCGATCTGGTGATTTTCGGCGGCACCGGCGATCTGGCCGTGCGCAAGCTGCTGCCCGCCCTGTACCACCGCTTTCTCGACGGCCAGATTCCCGACAGCAGCCGCATCATCGGCATCGCCCGCGAAGGGCTCGACGACGACAGCTACCGCGAACAGGTGCGCGACACCCTGAGCAAGACCAGCGGCGCGGACGACGCGAAGATCGAAGCCTTCCTCAAGCAGGTCGGCTATCGCTCGCTGGATGCGCGCAAAGACGAGGGCTGGGACGAGTTTGCCGCCCTGATCGGCGAGCAACCCGAGCACATTCGCGTGTTTTATCTCTCCACCTCGCCGGAACTCTTCGTCGATATCTGCGGCCGCCTGGGCCACTACAAGCTCAACGAAGGCCAGTCGCGCGTGGTGCTGGAAAAACCGATCGGCCGCGACCTCGACAGCGCCAACCAGATCAACGACGCGGTCGGCCGCGTGTTCGACGAATCGCAGACCTTCCGCATCGATCACTACCTCGGCAAGGAGACGGTGCAGAACCTGCTGGCGCTGCGCTTCGGCAACGCCTTGTTCGAGCCGCTGTGGAACAACGCGCATATCGACCACGTGCAGATCACCGTCTCGGAAACGCTGGGTACCGGCAATCGCAGCGCGTATTACGACCGCGCCGGCGCGCTGCGCGATATGGTGCAGAACCATATTCTGCAGCTGCTGTGCATGGTGGCGATGGAACCGCCGTCGTCCCTGGCACCGGATGCGGTGCGCGACGAAAAGCTGAAGGTGCTCAACTCGCTCAAGCACATCGACAGCAGCAACGTCGCACAGCTCACCGTGCGCGGCCAGTACCGCGCCGGCGTGTCCGATGGCGTCAAGGTGCCCGGTTATCTCGATGAATTGGGCAATACCAAGTCGCACACCGAAACCTTTGTCGCGGTGAAGGCGGAGATCGCCAACTGGCGCTGGGCCGGCGTGCCGTTCTACCTGCGCACCGGCAAGCGCCTGCCCGATCGCGTGTCCGAAATCGTGGTCGCGTTCAAGCCGGTGCCGCACTCCATCTTCCACGCCGAGGCCGGCACGCTGGCGCAGAACCGGCTGGTGCTGCGGCTGCAGCCGGATGAAGGCGTGAAACTGTGGCTGACGATCAAGCACCCGGGCCCGGGCGGCCTGCGCCTGCGCCACGTGCCGCTGGACATGAGCTTTGCCGAGGCCTTCGGCGTGTCGCAGCCCGACGCCTACGAGCGCCTGTTGCTCGATGTGGTGCGTGGCAATCCCACGCTGTTCATGCGTCGCGACGAAGTGGAGGCCGCGTGGCGCTGGGCCGGCCCGATTCTGGCCGCCTGGTCGGCCAGCGGCGAAGCGCCGCGCCCGTATTCGGCCGGCAGCTGGGGTCCGAGCGCGGCCATTGCGCTGATCGAACGCGACGGCCGCACCTGGAGCGAGGACAGCGAGTGATCGCTCGGGCCACTTGCAGGCGTTAGCGGTGATTCACTTGCGCGGGACCGACCGTGCGTCACACTTCACCTTCCCTCCCAACGACAAGCAGGGCGCGCCTTCCGCATGATGCCTCCGGCGCGCAGATACCATCCATGACCACCCATCTCAACGTCACCACCCACAGTTTCACCGATTGCCACGCCCAGGCTGTCGCACTGGCCGAACGCGTCGCCAAACGGCTGCGCATGAGCTTGAATCAGCGCGGCCACGCGCTGCTCGCCGTGTCCGGCGGCAGCACGCCAAAGGATTTCTTCGCACAGCTGTCGAAGGAAACGCTGGACTGGGCGAACGTCAAAATCACCCTGGTCGACGAGCGCTGGGTGCCGGACACCGACGAACGCTCCAACGCCAAGCTGGTGAAAACCGTTCTGCTGCAGAACGAAGCCGCTGCCGCGACGTTCGTGCCGCTCTACAGCGACGCGCCGACACCCGAAGAAGGCCTCGCCGCCACCAGCCGGCGGATCGAGGAACTCGCGCTGCCGTTCGACGCGGTGGTGCTGGGCATGGGTGACGACGGCCACACGGCGTCGTTCTTTCCCGGCGGCGACCATCTGGCGGAGGCGCTCGACCTCGACGGCAAATCCCGCGTACTGCCGATGCATGCGCCCGACGCGGGCGAACCGCGCATCACGCTGACCCTGCCGACGCTGCTGGAAACCGAATCGCTGTTTCTGCTGGTAACCGGCAACAAGAAGCGCGACGTGCTGGCCGATGCCCGGCTGGGCCTGGACGCGGCGCGCGACTACCCGGTGCGCTCCGTATTGACTCAGCTGCGCGTGCCGGTGGCTGTGTACTGGTGCCCATAAGCTGTCGTCTTTGCCTCACGGTTGTCGCACCGGCGCCGTACCGTTCGGGCAAAGCGTAGCGCCGAGGGCGCCTGGTCGAAGCCGGCCGGTTGATCTATACGGCCCTTCGACTTCGCCGCCGCGCGGCTACGCTCAGGGAGAACGAAATATGTCGCAGCACCCACGTAAAGCCTATCTACCGCATCACCGCACCACCCGTTCCGGAGTCTTGAAATGAACACGCTGCATCCCGTGGTTGCCGAAGTCACCGAACGCCTGCGCGAACGCAGCCGCGAAACGCGCGCGGCGTATCTGCAGCGCATCGACGCGGTGGATCGCGGCGGCCCCCAGCGCGCGCACCTTTCCTGCGGCAACCTCGCGCACGGCTTCGCCGCCTGCGGACCGGGCGACAAGGATGCGCTGCGCAACGGCCTGCGCGGCAACCTCGCCATCATCACCTCGTACAACGACATGCTCTCGGCGCACCAGCCGTACGAGCGCTACCCGGAACGGATCCGCCAGATCGCGCGCGACGCCGGCTTCACCGCCCAGGTCGCCGGCGGCGTGCCGGCGATGTGCGATGGCGTCACCCAGGGTCAGCCCGGCATGCAGCTGTCGCTGTTCTCGCGCGACCTGATCGCGATGGCCACCGCCATCGCGCTTTCGCACGACATGTTCGACGGCGCGCTGTACCTGGGTATCTGCGACAAGATCGTGCCCGGCCTGCTGATCGGCGCGCTGAGCTTCGGCCACCTGCCCGGCGCGTTCGTGCCGTCCGGTCCGATGCCCAGCGGCATTCCCAACGAAGAAAAATCCAAGGTGCGCCAGGCCTATGCCGAAGGCAAGGCCGGCAAGGCCGAGCTGCTCGAGGCCGAGGCCGCCTCGTATCACAGCCCCGGCACCTGCACCTTCTACGGCACCGCCAACTCCAACCAGATGCTGATGGAGATCATGGGCCTGCACCTGCCCGGCGCCAGCTTCGAGCCGCCGGACACACCGCTGCGCGACGCGCTCACCGCCGACATCGTGCGCCGGGTCAACGCGCTCGGCGCACTCGGCGACAACTATCTGCCGATCGGGCACATCATCGACGAGCGCGCCATCATCAACGGCGTGATCGGCCTGCACGCCACCGGCGGCTCGACCAATCATCTGCTTCACCTCGTCGCCATTGCGCACGCGGCCGGCATCCAGCTGCGCTGGGACGATTTCGACGCGCTGTCCGGCGTGATCCCGCTGCTGGCCCGCGTATATCCGAACGGCTACGCCGACGTGAACCAATTCCACCAGGCCGGCGGCATGGCCTTCCTGATCGATCAGCTGCTTGGCGCCGGCCTGCTGCACGCCGATGTGCAGACCGTCTTCGGCACCGGCATGGACGGCTATGCGCAGATTCCGCAGCTCGACGACAGCGGCGCGCTGCACTGGACGCCGGTATCCAAGCAAAGCGGCAACCGCGGCGTGCTGCGCGGCATGGACGAGCCGTTCCGCCACGACGGCGGCCTGCGCATGCTGCAGGGCAATCTCGGCCGCGCGGTAATCAAGGTGTCCTCGGTGCCCGACGATCGACTGATCATCGAGGCACCCGCCGTGGTGTTCCACGATCAGAACGAAGTCGGCGAAGCGTTCAAGCGCGGCGAGCTCAATCGCGACTTCATCGCGGTGGTGCGCTTTCAGGGTCCGCAGGCCAACGGCATGCCGGAGCTGCACAAGCTCACCCCCACGCTCGCCGTGCTGCAGGATCGCGGCTACCGCGTCGCCCTGCTCACCGACGGCCGCATGTCCGGCGCCTCCGGCCGCGTGCCGGCGGCCATCCACGTCACACCCGAGGCCGTGGCCAGCGGCAATATCGCCAAGATCCGCAACGGCGACATGATCCGACTCGACGCCGTCAGCGGCCATCTGGACGTATTGATGGAAGCGCATGAACTCGACTCGCGTCTGCCGCAGCATGCGGATCTGTCCGCCCAGCACAGCGGCATGGGCCGCGAACTGTTCGGTCTGTTCCGGCAGGCTGCGACCACGGCCGATCTCGGTGCCGGCGTGCTTTGACCGTTTCGCGACCAGCGCGCACCCACTCCCTTTCAAACTTTCCACGAGCGATTTCATGAGCAGCATCGAACACAAGCAGCAGCAGGTCGAAACCCTTATGCGGCTCGCGCCGGTCATTCCGGTGGTGATCATCGACAACGCCCGCGACGCCGTGCCGATGGCGCGCGCCCTGGTCGCTGGCGGTATCCCGACTATCGAGGTCACGCTGCGTACGCCGGCCGCGCTCGATGCCATCCGCGCGATCGCCGCCGAAGTGGAAGGCGCCGTGATCGGTGCCGGCACCGTGCTGACCCCGCGCGATCTGGAAGCCGCTCGCCAGGCCGGCGCGCGCTTTGCGGTATCGCCCGGCGTCTCGCCGAAACTGCTTGATGCCGTCGACGACAGCGACGTGCCACTGCTGCCCGGTGCCGCGACGGCCAGCGAGGTGATGACCTTGCTGGAGCGCGGTTATCGTTTTCTGAAATTTTTCCCCGCGGTGCCGGCCGGCGGCACCAAGCTGCTCGGCGCCTGGGCCAGCCCGCTACCGCAGGTTCGGTTTTGCCCCACGGGCGGCATCAGTCTGGCGAGTGCGCCGGATTTTCTCGCGTTGCCGAATGTGCTTTGTGTCGGTGGGTCATGGTTGACGCCGGCAGATAAGTTGGCGGCGGGGGATTGGGCCGCGATTGAGTTGTTGGCGCGCGAGGCGGCGGGCTTGCGCTCGCTCTGATTCTCGCTGGCCGTTTTTGCCCCTTCTACCCAGGCCTTATTGTGGAGAGGGTTGGGGTGAGGGGCGCCCTGGCTTCTCACGGTTTATATTTTTTAAAGCAGAGCTTTCGTCCTCCTTTGGAGGCCGAGTCACTTTCTCTTGCATGGCCAAGAGAAAGTAACCAAGGAGAAGGCCACCCCACTTGGCGCTTGCCGGGCTGCGCCCAGCAAGTCCGTGAGCTGAGGCCGGGCTTTTCGACAGGGCTCCTGCCCTGACGAAAAGGAATCGGCATCCATGCCGATTCCCCTGCGGGCCTATCGACCTCACCTCACCGCCGCACAGGGGTTTAGTGGAGCAAGAGCAGGCTCGCTTGCACATCGCAGATGACCGATGGCCGCATAGCTCATTCAGGGCATTTTCTCCCAGCGGAAATAACGCTCCGTGGCTAAGTTCAGCATGTCCATATCCTCTTTTGTATCTCCGTAGGCGTACACCTTGAGAAATTTTTCGAGATCGTATTTCTCGCGAACACGTCTGGACTTCTCCGCGTTGACGCATTGCTCTCCGCGGTATCGACCCGTCAGCGTGCCGTCGACGACTTCCAACTGCGAACAGATGAGGTGCAGCTGATGTTGCACGCACCAGGGCGATAGATAGACATCGAATGCCCCGGACACAATGACGACGACATCGCCCTGATTCTTGTGCCACTGGATTCTTTCCATCGCCAAGGGCCGCAGCAAATCCGGTAGTACATCCCGGGCAAACTCATGGCCGGCCCGACGCACCTCATCAGCAGCTACGCCACGAAATCCAAACCGCGTAACTCGGGTACGAATATCGCTGCCTGAGATGAAACCGAGCTTGTAGCCGAGAACTCGCGGGGCGAAAAGAATGTTTCCCACAGCGCATTTTGCGGGCACAACTGCGAAACGCATGAAATCCGAGAACGTTCCTCTTGTCGTGATGGTTCCGTCGAAATCAAAGAGTGCGAGATTCATCGACTAGTGATTCCTTTCATGTATAAGCTGTCGACGATCACCGCGGCGGAGCAAAATCCACTGTCAAAGCAGCGTTTCGCCCGCCTACGGCGAGCTACGTCTCTTTTGCTTTTCAACGGCGACGCAAGAGAGTGTGACTCGACGTCCGTAGGAGGACGAAAGCTTGTATCGCTTCGAACGACATGAATACGATACGGCCTGAAACGTCCTCCGCCCTCTTTGTTATTTAGCGACGCTTGTGGAGTTTGCCGGCGCCTTTGACTTACTCGCCTCATACTCGTTGAGACGAGTCGTTGTCTCTTGTCCAATCTTCTGGATATCGGGCATCAGAACAGTCAATTTTTCCTGCGTCATTTGCATGGCTTGCTGCATCAGAATTGGCATCTTCACTACCACTGCCTGCCCGGATGGCGTTTTGTAAAAAGCCACCACGTCATTTACCTCTTTTTGCGACAGCGATTTTTTATAGATGGCCTCGTACGCAGGCTCCATATTCTGCCAAGCCAATGCCCGTTGCATCAGTTCGTTCATCTTTGCAATTTGCTCATCGATAATTTTTTGCTCTCCTGCATCGATTTCTCTCCCTGCCAAGCTCTGTTGTACGGATTTGCGCAACAAGCCATCCATCTGCCCCATCATTCCGTCGAGCAGCTTGTGCGTCTGCATCACCTTAAACAGCTCTTGTATCGATGCGTCACTCGGCTACGTATCTGCTGCAAAAACGGGGCTGGTCGTGAGAATTAGTGCAAGAAAACCTATGGTGCGGATACGCATCTTTCATCTCTCCTTGAAGTAGATATCGAAGTTTCAAGCATTTCGGCCTAAGCCGATTTTTGTATCAATGACTCGGAGCCGCCGTGGGCGACTTCAAATACGTCTCAAACAACTCATCGATCCGCCGATACTCATCGTGCCAATCGTCCGCATGGACGAAGCTGTGCCGCTCCAGCGGATACAGCGAGATCCAGAAATTCTTCTTATGCAGTTCGATGAAGCGCTGATACAGGCGGATCGAATCGCTGGCCATCACGTTGTCGTCGATCAGGCCATGTTCGATCAGCAGCGGGTCGCGCAGCTGGTCGGCGTATTCGATCGGTGAGCTGGTCTTGTACGACTCGGGGTCGAGCTGCGGTTCGTTGAGGATGTCGGCGGTGTAGTCGTCGTTGTAGCTGGTCCAGTCGGAGACCGGGCGCAGCGCGGAGCCGGCGGCGAACTCGCCGGGTGCGCGCAGCAGCGCGATCTCGGTCATGAAGCCACCATAGCTGCCGCCGTAGATGCCGACGCGCTTCGGATCGACGCCGTGGTTTTTCACCAGCCACACCTTGCCGTCGAGCAGATCTTCGAGTTCCGGATGGCCCATGTGCTGGTAGATCGCGGTGCGCCACTTTTCGCCGTAGCCTTCGGAGGCGCGGTAGTCCATGTCCAGCACCACGTAGCCCTGCTGCACCAACAGATTGTTGAACATCTGCTCGCGGAAGTAATAGCTGGATGACAGCGTGACATTCTGCAGATAGCCGGCGCCGTGCACGAAGAACACCGCCGGACGCTTGGCCACCTCGCTTTCATCGGCCGGGCCGTAGTACTTGGCGTAGATCACGCCGGCGCCGTGGCTGGAGGGAATCTCGACGATCTTCGGCGCGATCCAGGCGTGCGCTGCGTAGGCCGGCTTGATGGTGTTGGTGAGGTCGTGACCTTCACCACCGGCGGACGGCTGGACGGCCAGTTGGGCGAAGACGTACGGCGACGAATGCAGCACCGCCAGGTGCTTGCCGTCGGGCGAGAGTTTGAAATCGTCCATGCCCTGGTACTGGGTAACGCGGGTCAGCGCACCGCCCTTCGCCGGCAGCCGGTAGACGTCGTAGCTGTATGGCGCTACCTGGTTGGTGCGCACGTAGAACCACTGGCCGTCGTCGCTGAGCAGCGGATGGCTGACCTCGAACTTGCCGGTGGTCAGCGCGGTGGCCTTGCCGTCGAGCGGCTTGCTGTAGAGCTGCGAGTAGCCGGTGTGTTCGCTCAGATACCACAGCGTGCGGTTGTCCTTGAGCCAGCCGAAATCGTTGAAATTCCAGTTGATCCACGCAGCGTCGGTGAGGCGCTGCTGGTTGACCAGCTTGTGCGTGCCGAAGTCGACGCTCGCGATCCAGCGGTCCTTGTTGTCGTTGGCGCGCACCTGCACGGCAAGCTGGCTGCCGTCGTCGCTCCAGGCGATGCCGCCGCCACCGCCGTCTTCCGGGCTGCCGACCACACGCACGCCGCGCACGTCGGGCGCCTTCAGGGCCTTGGCCTCGTCGGACTTGCCGGCTTTCTCCAGCGCGGCAACGGTCTGTGCGCGCAGCGCCTTCAGCGGATCGTCCTTGATGCCGGGCAGACCGTCGGTCGCCAGCGGATAGCTCTGGTGCTGGCGCAGGTCGAGCAGCAGCAGCGACTGCGGCGCCGGATCGTTGTGGCCGACGTAGGTGCGCGCTTCCTTCGGCTCGGTGTAGCCGCTCTCGGTCACGTAGTGATTGACCACCGGATGCTTCCCTTCGTCATACCCCTTCGGTGCGGTGACCACCAGCAGCCAGCGGCCGTCGGGCGACAGCTCGGTGTCGACGGCCTCCGACTTGTCGCCGAGAAAGAACGGCGCCGGGGCGCGGCCGGGATCGGCGGCGTCGAGCGCCTTGTCCTCGTCCTTCAGCGCCTGCTTGTCGGCCTTGATATCGCGCAGCGTCTTGAACAGGCGCAGCTGCAAGTCGCCCAGCTCGTCGGCCTTCTTGGCCTGCGGGTCGTTGGCGAATTTCAGCACGGCCGCCGGCGCGGTCGTGCCGCTGGTTAGGTCGTAGCTGTACCAGTCGTTGCCGTCGCGAAACTGCAGCGCGCGGCCGTCGGCGGAGAACTGCGGTGAAGACTCCTCCTGTGGCGTGCGCGTGACCTGGGTGCGGCGACCGCTGCCGATATCGACCACAAAGATGTCGCCGTGCATCACATACGCCGCATGTTTATGGCTGCGATCGAACACGGCCGGCCCCCCGGCCTGCGCCATCGCGGCGGGATCGAGTTTGCTGGTCTGGCCGCTGGCCGCGTCGACGCGATATAGATCGCGCACCGGGCTGCCGTCGCGCTTGAGCGAGTAGTAGAGGCTGCGGCCGTCCACGCTCCAGTACGGCATCTCGACCGGATGCCCGATCCAGTCCGGGTTGGCCATGATGGTTTCCAGGTCGAGCGCGCCACCGGCCGGTGGCGTAACGGCTGCGGCGGGCAGCACAGCGAAAGCGATAAGGCCGGCAAGCAGCAGTCGACGCATGGGGCAGTCTCCACGGAGGGCAACGATGGGAAAAATCAGCATAGCCGAGCGCGGCGGCCATGCATGCCCACCCGTGCCAGAAGTCAGGGTCGGCCGGCGCGACTGCACGCCAGGCGCCGCCGCAGTACGCTGTGGCCTCTGCGGTCACTGAGTAAAGCGCATGCGCCTCGTCTTCGTTCGCCTGATCGTTGTCTCCGCGGCGCTGCTCGGCGCGAGTTCGTGGTGCGCGGCGCAGGTGCAGCCCGCAGCGGTGCTGCCAGCGCGAGACGTGTCGCTGATCGACCCCAACCGACCGGTGTCGATGCCTCCCGCCACGCCGCAGGGCAAGGACGCCAGCGTGTTGCACGGCACGCGCGTCGGCGACCCCTACCGTTGGCTGGAAAACCCCAACGACCCAACCGTACAGAAGTGGATCGCCACGCAGAACGCACATACCGAAGCGGTGCTGGCCGCCATGCCGGACGGCAAGGCGATGACGGCGCGCGTGCAGCAGCTCGCCATCACATCGACCACGCGTTCCGGGCCACTGCTGGCCCACGGCACGCTGTTCTACATGCAGGAAACGCCGCCGCAACCGCAGCCGCTGCTGATGGCGCAGCCGTGGCCGAACGGCACGCCGCGCGTACTGGTCGATCTCAATGCCAACGGCGGCAACACCGCCATCACCAATTACTGGCCGTCGCCGCGGGCGCGCTATCTGGCCTACGGCACGGCCGAAGGCGGCAGCGAGCTGACCACCATCCACGTGCTGGATGTCGCCACCGGCAAGGTGCTGGCCGATGCGCTGCCCTGGGCCGGCGGCGGCACCACGCCGCAGGGACTGGCCTGGGACGCCGATGAAAAAGGCTTTACCTACGTGCGCTTTGTGCCGCCGCAGGGCAGCGCCGAGGTCAGGCAGTTCGACGCCACCCTGGTGCATCACGCGCTGGGTGAGCCGGCGGCCAGCGATACCGTCGTGTTCGGCCAGGGCTATTCGCGCGTGGCCGAATATCGCCTGCTCAGCTCGCCGGATGCGCAGCAGCTCGCGGTGCTGGCCAACGTCGGCGACGGCGGCCCGGCCGAGGTGTATTTAAGTGATGGCGCGCAGTGGAAAAAGATCGTCGGCAGCGAGGCGAACGTGCGCACCGCAGCGTGGATCGGCCAGCGGCTGTTCGTGGTGAGCTTTGCGAACGCGCCGCGCGGCAAGCTGCTGGCGGTCGACGCACAGGGCGCCCTGAGCGAGGTGCTGGGCGAGCGCGATGGTGCGATTCAAGGCGTGGAACCGGTCGCCAGCGGGTTTCTGGTCACGCGCAGCTGGGGACCGGACTGGTGGGTGGAGCAGTACGACGGCAAGGCCCGGTTCGTGCGTCGCGTGCCGCTGCCGGCGCAGCGCATTGGCGTAGGCGCCATCGCTTCAGAGCTCGGCCAGAATCAGGCGCTGATCAGCTACGGTGGCTGGACTACCCCCTCGCACTGGGCCGAATACGACGCGCACAGCGGCCGCCTGAAGACCGTATTTGAAGTGAAGCCCACGGCCGATTATTCGAACGTCGAGGTACAGCGTATCGATGGCCTCTCGCCCGACGGCAGCCATGTTCCGGTGACGGTGATCGCGATGCGCGGCATCACGCCGAACGGCAAGCGGCCGACCATACTTTACGGCTACGGCGGTTTCGGTATTCCGGTGGCGCCCTGTTTCGTCGGCGCCAAGCTCGCGTGGCTGGAACGCGGCGGGGTGCTGGCATACGCCAACATCCGTGGCGGAAACGAATTCGGTGAAGCGTGGCATGCGCAGGGCCAGCAGCTGCACAAGCAGAACGTGTTCGACGATTTCCATGCGGCCGCGCTGGCGCTGTTCGACAGGCAGTGGACCGACCGCGCGCACCTGGGCATTCTCGGCGGCAGCAACGGCGGCCTGCTGATGGGCGCGTCGCTGGTGCAGCATCCGGGCGACTATCGCGCGGTGGTGTCGATGGTCGGCATCTATGACGTGATCCGCCACGAAACCGACTTCGCCAACGGCGCCTACAACGTCAGCGAATACGGCTCGGTCAGCGACCCGGCACAGTTCAAGGCCACGCTGGCGTATTCGCCGCTGCAAAGCGTGCAGCCGCATACCGCTTACCCTGCCGTACTGATGACCACCGGCGCCAACGATTCGCGCGTGGCGCCGTGGCAATCGCGCAAGTTCACCGCGGCGCTGCAGAACGCCACCACCTCGGACCGGCCGATCCTGCTGCTGACGCGCGTCAACGCGGGTCATGGTATCGGCGCGCCCTTCAGCCAGCGCGTCGGCAACACCGCGATCATGCTGACCTTTTTCGCGCAGGAGCTGGGGCTCGAGGCGAAATAACGGGCAGGAATCGATGCGCTGACGCATGCTTCGGACGACAGCACAACGGCTGCTACCATCGCGTTTTACTTTCAGAAGTGCGCCGCCCATGCCGTTGCCGACCGTCGAACAGGAAACCGCCGCCAATCCGGCCCATAGCGTGATCTGGCTGCATGGGCTGGGCGCCGACGGGCATGACTTTGCGCCGATCGTGCCGCAGCTGGTGGCGCCGGGATGGCCGGCGCTGCGCTTCGTGTTTCCGCATGCGCCGGTGCGGCCGGTGACGATCAACAACGGCATGTCGATGCGCGCGTGGTACGACATCGCGGCGTTCGATCTCAATGCCAAGCAGGATGAAGCCGGCATGCGCGCGTCGGTGGCCGCGGTGGAAACGCTGATCGCACGCGAACACAGCCGCGGCGTACCGAGCGAACGCATTCTGCTGGCCGGCTTTTCGCAGGGCGGCGCCATCGCGCTGTCGGCCGGGCTGCGCCACGCGCAGAAGCTGGCCGGTATCGTCGCGCTGTCGACCTATCTGCCGCTGCACACCACCCTGGCCGCCGAACGCCACGCGTCGAATGCAGCCACGCCGATCTTCTGGGGCCACGGCCTGGCCGATCCGGTGGTGGTGCTGCAGCGCGGACTCGATTCGCGCGACCGGCTACAGGCGCTGGGTTATCACGTCGACTGGCATACCTATCCCATGCTGCACGCGGTCAATCCGCAGGAGATTGCCGACCTGCGCGACTGGCTGGGTCAGCGGCTGACGTAGGTCGCAGCAAAGGCGCTTCGTTCGAGGCCAGCGAACCCGTCAAGCCGGCCACCCTCATGCGGCATACTTGCCCGCATGACGCCACCCACCATCGCCAACCGCCCGCGCGAACGCGCCGAGCAGAGTCCGCTGCCGGACTTCTGCAAGCTGCCGGCGCTGTTCGCGCTGATCGTGGTCGGTGCGCTCACGGTGACAGTGATGTGGCTGTCGCGCACCGGGCAACGCGACTGGGCCAGTTACAGCGTCGGCATGCTGTTCGTGACGTGGCTGGCGCTGGTGATCGCGGTCGCGCTGTGCAAGCTGCGCGGTCTACTACAGAGGCTGCCCGGCCACTTTCCCTACGCCGCGGTGTGGCTGCTGATCGTGCTGCTCGTACTGGCCGCCAGCAGCGTGGCGCGCTGGCTCGATGTGGCGCTGCAAATGCAACTGGGCACCGACAGCAGCGGCGTCTTCGTGCGCGACAATGTGGCGATAGCCGCCTTGCTCGGCGCGGCAATGCTGCGCTACTTCTACGTGCTGGCGCAGTGGCAGGCGCGGCTGGCGGCAGTAACGCGCGCGCAGATCGACGCGCTGCAGGCGCGCATCCGGCCGCACTTTCTGTTCAACAGCATGAATACCGTAGCGGCGCTGATCCGCGTCGACCCCGATGCGGCCGAGCGCACGGTGGAAGATCTCTCCGAATTGTTTCGCGCCGCGCTGGGCCAGCACAACAACGACGACGGCACCCTGGGCGACGAGCTGGCGCTGATCGAGCGCTACCTCGCGATCGAGCAATGGCGCCTCGGCGATCGTCTGCGCGTGCAGCGCGATATCGCCGCGCTGCCGGAAACGTTTCCGCTGCCGCGCCTGCTGCTGCAACCGTTGGTGGAGAACGCCGTGCGCCACGGCATCCAGCCGCGGGTCGGCGGCGGCGAGATGATGCTGCGCGGCACGGTCGAGCAGCGGATGCTCGTCATTGAAATCATCAACCCGCTGCCGGATACCGCCGCCGAACCGGGCAATGGCCATGGCCTGGACAACGTGCGCCAGCGCGTGGCCTATCGCTACGGGCCGCTGGCCCGTGTGGAAGCCGGTATACAGAGTGGACTCGATGGCGAACGCTTCGTCGTGAAACTGTATCTCCCCATGCCTCAACCCTCCGAGCAAAGCCGCGATGCGCGTACTGATCGTCGATGACGAACCGCTGGCGCGCGCGCGCATGGCAGCGCTACTGGGCGAATGCGCCGGTACGGAAATCGTCGGCAGCGTCGGCGACGGCGAAAGCGCGCTCGCGGCGATCGGCGAACAGCAGCCGGACATTCTGTTGCTCGATATCAACATGCCCGGGCTCAACGGCACCGCGCTGGCCCAGCGCCTGGCCGGTCGCGCGCGGCCGCAGGTGATCTTCTGCACTGCCTACGAAGCGCACGCGCTGCAGGCCTTCGAACTGGGCGCCGTCGATTACCTGCTCAAACCCGTGCGGCTGGAACGCTTGCGCGATGCCCTGCAACGCGCCGAGCGCCGCCTCGCCGATCAGACGCGCGAGCCGCCCAAATACCTGCACGGCCGCATGCACGGCGAGGAAGTGCGCATCGCCCTCGACGAAGTGATCTATCTGCTCGCCGACGAAAAATACGTCGTCGTGCAGCACCGCCGCGGCGAGCTGCTGATCGAGGAATCGCTGCGCCAGCTGGAAGAAACCTATCCGAACCAGCTTATTCGCCTGCACCGCAACTGCCTCGTGCCGCCGGCGCGATTGCTGGGACTGAAAACCCTCGGCGACGGTCGCGTGCTCGCGCGTCTGGACGGCACCGAGCTGAGCCCGGAAATCAGCCGACGCAACCTGCCGGCCGTAAGAAGGCTGCTGCGGTTGGGATGAGGGCTTTGCGAGCGCGAATCGCTCGATTGCCTGCTTGACCGCGGCACGCTTGGGAAAAAGTAACCGTTAATATGGGGGAATCGAAATTCAAAGCGGAGCTGGTCGCCAATGGATTTTTATACGATCTGGGAATCAGCGCATTTCAGACTCTCGCAGTCCTACGATTTTCGCTTTCCTGGTTACCTGTTTGTCGAGTGCCACTCAGGCGTCCGTCGCATGAACGACTTCGGGCCAGGGGAATCCGAAGAGCTTGCTGCCGTGTTGAAACTCGGGGAGCGTCTGCTCGATCTTCTGATTCGACCCGAGCGAATTTATGTTCTGAAATTTGGCGAATCCGACGACCGCATACATTTTCATCTGATTCCACGAACCGCGGAACTGCTGAAGTCGTATCTCGATGAGCGGCAAGAAAGCCCTCCCTACAACGGTGCGCTCATCACGGCATGGCTTTGGGCGAACGCTGGCCGCCTCGGCCATTCCGATGCCGATATTCAAGATTTCATTTCATCGGCACGGAGAATGTCCGAGCAGCTGACTTCATAGATTTTCGAGCATGTGAGGCATCCGTACATTCATCGCTGAACACCTTCGTGATCTACACGGGAAGCGTAGGGAAACAATGGATTTTTTGGTCGCTCTCATCTCAAGATAAAAGGAATCACCATGAAGCTTATAGGCATGCTCGACTCGCCCTACGTCCGCCGCGTGGCGATCTCGCTGCAAATGCTCGGCATCCCGTTCGAGCATCAGTCGCTGTCGGTGTTTGGCGGCTTCGATGAGTTTCAGCGGATCAATCCGCTGGTGAAGGCACCGACCCTGATCTGCGATGACGGCGACGTACTGATCGATTCGACGCTGATCCTGCAGTACGCCGAAGCGATCGCGAGCACGGGCAGGAGCCTGATGCCGACGGATGCTGCGTCGTTGCGGCATTCGCTGCGCCTCATCGGACTGGCACTGGCCGCGTGCGAGAAAAGCGTGCAGATCGTTTACGAACGCAAGCTGCGGCCGACCGAGAAACAGTACGCGCCGTGGGTGGAGCGCGTCACCGGGCAGCTGCTGGCCGCTTACGATGCGCTCGAAGCGGCCTCTCGCGATCGATCTCTCGCCGTTACCAGCGGCACTATCGATCAGGCCGGTATCACTACCGCCGTTGCCTGGAAGTTCACCCAGGAGATGTTGCCGGATATCGTGCAGGCGGCCGACTATCCGCCGCTACGCATGTTCTCGGACAAAGCCGAGGCGCTGGCGGCGTTTGCCGCGGCGCCCTGCGGTCCAAGCACGTATCGCGCGGTGGCGTGACTCGCAGTAGACACCCTTCAATCTCTACGATTATCGAGATGGCGACGGCGCATAGCGCGTAGGTTGGCGCTGAGCGCACCGATGCCCAACAAAAAGCCAAACAGGGGACCGGGCGATAGACAACACCATCGCCTGGCACCCGTTGGGCTTCGCTTTGCTCAGCACCAACCTGCGTTTTCAACGCCGACGCGCGTTCGGCGCCTGGCGAGGTGGGGTCAACCTTCTTTCTTGATCTCGTGGCCGCCGAATTCGTTGCGCATCGACGCCAGCAGCTTGTCGGCGAACGAGTCGTTGTCGCGCGAGCGGTAGCGTTCCATCAGCGACAGGGTGATCACCGGAGCGGACACGCTCAGCTCCATGGCGGCGTCGACGGTCCAGCGGCCTTCGCCGGAATCGACCACGTACGGGGCAATGCCCTTCATGTCCGGGTTCTTGCCCAGGGCGTCGGTAGTGAGGTCGAGCAGCCAGGAGCGCACCACGCTGCCGTAGCGCCAGATTTCGCCGACCTGCTTCAGGTCGAGGCCGAATTCGGTCTTGTGCTTGAGGATGGAGAAGCCTTCGGCGTACGCCTGCATCATGCCGTACTCGATACCGTTGTGAACCATCTTGGTGTAGTGGCCGGAGCTGACCGGGCCGACGCGGCCCCAGCCCTGATTCTTGGCCGGCGCCAGCGTTTCGAAGATCGGCTTGATCGCGTCGACGACCTTCTCGTCGCCGCCGACCATCATGCTGTAACCCTCGGCCAGACCCCAGATGCCGCCGCTGGTACCGCAGTCGACGTAGTTGATTTTCTTGTCGACGTACGAGGCCGCGCGCCGCTGCGTGTCCTTGTAGTTGGAGTTGCCGCCGTCGATCACGGTGTCGCCTTCGGACAGCAGCTTGTACAGCGTGTCGACCGTGTCGTCGGTGATCTTGCCGGACGGCACCATCACCCAGACCACGCGCGGCGCGGGCAGCGCTTTGACCAGCGCTTCGAGCGAATCGGCTTCGCCGGCGCCCTTGGACACGAGCAGCGTGCGCGCGTCGGCGTTCGGATCGAAGCCGATCACCTTGTGCCCGCCCTTGATCAGGCGTTCCGCCATATTGGCGCCCATTTTGCCGAGACCCACCATGCCAAGTTCCATCGGATGTCCTTTTACGTACTGTTTGGGGAGAGGAAGAATTCGGGTTGCTTCAGGTGCACAGTCTATTCACGGCGTCGATAAGCCGGCGTGATCGCAACAACTTGCTACGTCGTGCGCGCCAGCCATTTCTGCAGGCGCGCGCGCAGACGCGCGGTGATGCGCGTGCGGCCGTAGGCCTTGGCCGCCTCGCGAATCGCTTCGGCCTGCGTGGGATACGCGTGGATCACCCGCGCCAGCGTGGTCAGGCCGATCTTGGCGACCATGGCGAGGGTAATCTCGTTGATCATCTCGCCCGCGTGGCGCGCCACGATGGTGGCACCGAGAATGGTATCGGTGCCCTCACGCACGTGGATTTTGACGAAGCCGCCTTCTTCGCTGTCGGTGACCGCGCGATCGATCTGGTGCATCGGCACGGTAAAGGTCTTGATCGGAATGCCCATGAGGTTGGCCTCGCGCACATACAGGCCGACATGGGCGATTTCCGGATCGGTGTACGTGCACCAGGGGATGACCAGTTCGCTCAGACGCATGCGCCCACGCATGAAAGCGTTGTTGACCACGATGCGCGCGGAAGCCGCCGCCGTGTCGGTGTACTGGTCCTGCAGGCAGACGTCGCCGGCGGCGTAGACGCGCGGGTTGCTGGTGAGCAGAAAATCGTCGACGGTGATGCCTTTGATGGCGTCGTACTTGATGCCGGCCTTTTCTAGATCCAGCCCTTGCACGTTGGGCACGCGGCCCACGCCGGTCAGGATGGCGTCGACCTCGATCGTGCTTTTGTAATCGGCGCTGATCAGGTCGACCTGCTTGGCGCCGTTCTCCGCGCGCACCGCGGTGGCGGTGGTGTTGAGACGCACCTCGATGCCGTCGCGGCCGAACGCGTCGGAAAGAATCTGTGCGGCATCGCGCTCCTCGCGTTCGAGAAACAACGGCTTGTCCTGCACGATGGTGACTTTGGAGCCGAGCTGTCGAAACGCCTGGGCCAGCTCGCAGCCCACCGGGCCGCCGCCGATCACCAGCAGCCGCTTGGGCAGCTCGGTGAGATTGAATACGGTGGCATTGGTGAGAAAGCCGGCCTCGCGCAGACCCGGCACATCCGGAATGTGCGGACGCGTGCCGGTGGCGATCAGCGCCTTGCCGAAACGCAGCGTGAGCTCGTTGACCATCAGCGTGTCGTCGCCGGCAAAGCGCACGTTGCCGAAAAACATGTCGACGCCGAGCTTGGCCATGTGCCGCACCGACGAGCCGCCGCTGAGGTGGCTGCGGATGCGCCGCACGCGATCCATCACGGCAGTGAAGTCGACCTCGATATGGTCGACCTTGGCGCCGTAACGGGCCGCGTTGCGCATGTCGGCGTACAGCCGTGCGGTGCGGATCAACGCCTTGGACGGCACGCAGCCGGTGTTGAGGCAGGTGCCGCCGATGAAGTGACGCTCGATCAGCGCCACCTTCAAGCCCATGGCGATAGCCAGCTCGGCCGCGGCGACGCCGGCCGAGCCGGCACCGATGATTACCAGCTGATAGCGATCGGCCGGCTTGGGATTGGCCCACGCTTCGGGATGCAGATCGGCGACGCGCTTGTCTTCCCACGCGTCCTGCGGCGTGGTGATAGTGGCATCGAACGGCGGCGACATCAGTGTGCTCCTTCGGGCGCAGAGGGTTGCAGCCAGCCGCCGTCGAAGCCGGCTTGACGCAATCCGTCGCCTATATATGGGTTGCTGCGCATCAACTGCCAGATCAGGCCGCTGCGGTGGTTCTCGATCATCATCACCACGACGCCCTGATCGAGCCCGTAATAGCCGTTGGAAATCCACGGCTGGCCGTCGACCGGCACCGAGGGGTTGAAGCTGCTGGCCAGGCGGTTGTCGACCATCATCTGCGGATAGCGCATCAGCATGTTGCGCATCGCCTCCATCACCAGCTCCGGCGCGAACGGCAGCGAGGCCAGCACGGCCGGCGCAGACAGCGTGCCGTCGTCGGGGCCATACGGCACGCCGCGACCGGCGTAACCGAACAGGCGGTGGTCGGGGCTCACGGTATCGGCTTGGTCGTCGGTCGGACCGTCGCAGGCGGACAGGCCCCAGCAGTTTTCATCGTAGCCGACGAACTCGTGCGGGTTGAGCTGGGTGTAGCGGCGCTGGATGTAGACGGCGGCGCGGCTGTTCTCGAAGTAGTCGGAATTCTTTTCGCGCATGAACGGGTCGCGGATGCCGCTTAGATCCACCCACGCATGCGAAAACTGATGCACGAACAGCGGGCCGGCGTACAGATAATCGTGGCCGTAGAGGTTTTCCCACTGGTAGGTCGCCGTCCACGCGGTGTAGCAATCGGCCTTGATCGGATGCGTAGGCGAACCCATCGCCATGGCGTACAGCACGATCGCTTCGCTGTAGCCCTCCCAGCCGTAGTGCAGAAAGCCGCTCTCCGGTTTCCAGCCCTGCCGGATGGTGCCGCCACCGTCCTGCGACCACAGCCAGTCGACGCGGCGGTAGAGAACATCGACCAGCTCGCGCAGTTCGGTTTCTTCCGGCGTGTCGGCGGTGAAGTACTGGCCCGCCGTCAGCGCGCCGGCGATCAGCAGCGCGGTGTCGATCATCGACAGCTCGGACTGCCACACCCGCGTGCCCTTTTTCATGTCCAGAAAATGGTAGTAAAAGCCCTTGTAGCCGGTGGCATCGGGGGCGCCGCTCTGGTCGCTGTCGCGAAAAAAACGCAGCGCGGCCACGCTGAGTTGTATCGCCTCGGCGCGCTTCATCCAGCCCCGCTCCACCGCGATCGGATAGCACGACAGCGCAAAGCCGACCACGGCGATGCTGACCGGCGAGTTCTCGCGCGAGGTGTCGGCCACCAGGCCGTTGTCCGGATTCACCGTTTCAAGAAAGTAACCGAAGGCTGCCTTCTGCAGCTGGTCCAACATCGCCTCGTCCGTGAGCGTGGGTAACTGGGTCATTGCGTGGGATTCCGGCAAGCCAATGGTCTGTCATCGCTGGTGCACCCATCGGCCATGACGCGACCGCGCGGAGCTGGGCACGAGCTGGTGGGATGCGTTTCGCAGCATGCCATTTTGCCTCGTCTCGTGCCGGTGCGCCGGTAACGTGATGTCGGTGGTACACCTCGGCATGATCGTGCGCTTCGGTGCATGTAACGCGTGTAAAGACGGCGGACATGGCGTTGTCACCCGATGAACTGAGCGTTTCCGATTCGACGCCAGTGCTGGACCGATACTGGTTCGTCCAGGCCCGGCTTCACGCGGTGTTAGCCCGCTGCGGACGTACGCTACGCCGGTTGCGGCACCCGTCCCCGCCGATCGCGCAGGAGTTCCATCGCCCATGTCACCCCGCTCAACCTCCCAGCCACGCACCGCGCCACGCGCGCACCTGCTTTCCAACGGCAATTACAGCGTGATGCTGAATGTGCACGGCTCCGGCTACAGCCAGTGGCACGACATGGCGGTGACGCGCTGGCGCGAGGACGCCACGCGCGACCCCTGGGGCAGCTACCTGCTGCTGCGCGACGAGGAGAGCAGCGAACTGTGGTCGCCGACCCAGCAGCCGTGCGGCGACGGCAGCGCCGACGATACGGCGACTTTCGCGCCGGGTAGCGCCACCTTCGACCGCCACTACGACAGCATCCACAGCAAGCTCGACGTCGCCGTGGCCAGCGATGCCGACGTGGAGCTGCGCCGGCTGACCCTGACCAACAGCGGCGACCGGCCGCGTTCGCTCTCGGTTACCGCCTACGCCGAGGTGGTGATCGGCCCGATCGGCGCGGACAACGCGCATCCCGCGTTTTCCAAGATGTTCGTGCAGACCGACTGGGACGCATCGAATCATTTGCTGCTGGCCACGCGCCGGCGCCGCGCCACCAGCGAGGCCAAGATTTGGGCCGCGCAGGCGCTGCAGGTCGAAGGCCAGCCGGCGACCGCCGAATTCGACACCGACCGCGCGCGCTTTATCGGCCGCGGCCGCACGCTGCGCAACGCGCAGGCGATGCAGCGCGGCACTCACCTGTCCGGCACCACCGGCTGTGTGCTCGATCCGGTGTTCGCCCTGCGCCAGCGGGTGACGCTCGCCGCCGGCAGCAGCGTCACCGTGCTGCTGTGGACGCAGCTGGCCGATTCGCGCGACGGGGTGCAGGCGCTGATCTCGCGCCTGGGTGACGCCAACGCCGCCGACGCGTTGTTCAACGGCGCGAGCAAACGCGCCGAGGCCGAGCAGCAGCGCCTCGGCATCGACGATGCGAAGGTGTCTCGCTTTGCCCACTGGATGTCCGCCCTGCTTAGCAGCGATGCCTCGCAGCGCGCTGCGCCGGCGGTCTTGGCGCGCGGCCGCGGCGGCCCGCCGACCCTGTGGGGTGCCGGCATTTCGGGCGATCGTCCGATCGTGCTGCTACGGCTGGAGAACGACGCGTCGCTGGCGCAGGTGCAGGATCTTCTGCTCGCGCAAACCCTGTGGCGCAGCCAGCGCCTGGCCGTCGACGTGGTGGTGTTGAACGCCGCAAAAGACGCCGACGCCTTGCAGGGCAAACTCGATCCGCTGATCGGCGCACAGCAGGCGCTGCTGAAGCAGGACAGCGCCGCGCCCAAGGCCGAAGCGTTCTGTTTGAAGGACAGCGCGATCGACGACAACCTGCGCAACGGCCTGCTGACGGTGGCGCGCGTGGTGCTGGGCGACAAGATCGCCGGCGATAGCGACGCCGCCGCAGCGCCTGCAGGGTCGGGCGCCGCCGCTGCCGCTATTCGCGCCAGCCAGCCGATCGCCGCGAGCACCACACCGTCGACGCTGGAGTTCGCCAACGGCCACGGTGGCTTCGTCGATGACGGCCGGGCCTATCGCATCGAGCTCGATGCGCAGCGCCCGACGCCGGCACCGTGGGTCAACGTGATCGCCAACCCGAACTTCGGCTTTATCGTCTCGGCCGAGGGCGGCGGCTACGCGTGGTCGCTCAACAGCCAGCAGAATCCGCTGACGCCATGGCCAAACGATCCGGTCAGCGACAGCCCGCGCGACGTTCTGTATGTGCGCGACGAAGAAAGCCGCGACGTCTGGAGCGCCACTGCCCTACCCGTGCGCGTGGTCGACGCGAACTATTCCGTGACGCACGGCAAGGGCTGGACGCGCTTCGTCAACGACGCGCACGGTATCGGCACCGAGCTGACCCAGTGCGTGCCAACGGTCGATTCGATCAAGCTGTCGCGGCTGCGCCTGAGCAACCACTCCGGTCGCACGCGCCGGCTCTCCGTCACCGGCTATGTCGAATGGGCGCTGGGTTCGAACGGCACCACGCCCGCGCCGTTCATCGTCACCGCGCGCGACGACGCGACCGGCGCCTTGTTTGCGCGCAACGCGTGGCGCAGCGATTTCGGCGATCGCGTGGCGTTTATCGATCTCGGCGGCCAGCAGCAGTCTTTCAGCGGCGACCGCAGCGAGTTTCTCGGCGAACTCGGTGCCGTCGACAACCCTGCCGCCCTGAGTAGCAGCGCGCCGCTGTCGGGCCGCGTTGGCGCCGGGCTCGATCCCTGCGGCGCATTGCAAACCACGGTCGAACTGCCGGCCGATACGCAGATCGATATTGTCTTCGCGCTGGGCGATGCCGCCTCCGAAGCGGACGCACAGGCGCTGGTGAAGCGCTATCGCGGCGTCGACATCGACAGCGTGCTGGCCGACGTCGGCGCGCAGTGGAACGGCCTGCTCGACACGGTGCAGGTGAAGACGCCCGATCGCGCGATGGACGTGATGCTCAACCACTGGCTGCCATATCAGGTGCTGGTCAGCCGCGTGTGGGCGCGCACGGCCTACTATCAGGCCAGCGGCGCCTACGGTTTCCGCGACCAGCTGCAGGACGTCATGGCGCTGTGCGTGAGCCGCCCCGACCTGGCGCGCGAGCATGTGCTGCGCGCCGCCGGCCGCCAGTTCGCCGAAGGCGACGTGCAGCACTGGTGGCTGCCGCCCGGTGGCCAGGGCATTCGCACCAAGATACGCGATGACCGCCTGTGGCTGTCCTACGTTGCCACGCATTACGTCGACGTCACGGGCGACGAGGCCGTGCTGGACGAACTGCTGCCCTTCCTCAAGGGCGATGCCATTCCCGACGGCGCCAGCGACGCGTTTTTTCTGCCGTCGCCGTCGGATGAAAAAGTGTCGGTCTACGAACACTGCGCGCGCGGCATCGACTCCAGCCTGACCCAGGGCGCGCACGGCCTGCCGCTGATGGGCACCGGCGACTGGAACGACGGCATGAACGCGGTGGGCGAAGCGGGCCGCGGCGAAAGCAGCTGGCTGGCGTGGCTGGCGATCGCCGCCATCGGCCTGTTCGCACCGCGCGCCGAATTGCGCGGCGAAACCGAGCGTGCGAAGCGCTGGCGCGATTACGCCGACAAGATGCGCGGCGCGCTGGAAGACGCCTGGGACGGCGAGTGGTACCGCCGCGGCTACTACGACAACGGCGCGCCGCTGGGCTCGCGCGACAGCGACGAGTGCCAGATCGATACCATCGCGCAGTCGTGGAGCGTCATCGCCGGCGCGCCGAACCGCGCGCACGCCGAGCAGGCGATGGCCTCGGTCGACAAGCTGCTGGTCGATCACCCGAACAAGATCGCCAAGCTGTTCACTCCGCCGTTCGATCACGGCAAGGAAAACCCCGGCTACATCAAGGGCTATCCGCCGGGCGTGCGCGAGAACGGCGGGCAGTACACGCACGGCGCCACCTGGTCGATCTTCGCATGGGCCGGCCTCGGCGACGGCGATCGCGCCACCGCGCAGTTCGATCTGCTCAACCCGATCCGCCACAGCGAAAGCGCCGACGCCATCGCCCGCTACAAAGTCGAACCCTACGCCGCCTGCGCCGACGTCTACTCCGTCGATCCACACGTCGGCCGCGGCGGCTGGACCTGGTACACCGGCTCGGCCGCATGGCTTTACCGCGGCGGCATCGAAGCCGTGCTCGGCTTCCACAAACACGGCGACCGCCTGCAGCTCGACCCGAGCATCCCCAAGCACTGGCCCGGCTTCGAGATCGCCTACCAGCACCACGGCAAATCCGGCGCCATCACCCACTACAAGATTTCCGTGACGAACCCCGACAAGGTCAGCCACGGCGTCAAGCAAATCCATTTAGACGGCCAAATGCTGCCTGCCGATCAATCCGTCGTGCTGGCCGACGATGGTCAAACCCACGCTCTGCATATCGTTTTGGGGTAACGGGAAAAGACGCGGCGCCCGTAACCGGGCGCCTATTACGGAGACGCCTCGCCAGTGCTGGTGTTAATGGTCTGCTCGCGCAAGCCGCCGCCCAGTGCAGCATAGAGATTGATGCTGCTGGTTTGATCCGATAACTGCACGGCAATCAAACTTTGCTGAGCGCTGTAGAGCGTACGTTGTGTCGTCAGCACGTCCAGCATGCTGTCGCTACCTTGCTGATACAGCGCCCTGGTGAGGTCGTAGCTGCGCTGATCCGCCCGGACCTCGTTGCGCAGCGCGTCGAGCTGGTCCTGGACAGTCGCGCGGGCAGCCAGCGCATCGGCAACTTCCCGGAAGGCGGTCTGAATGGTTTTTTCGTAGTCGGCTAAATCGATGCCTTGCGTCGCCTTCGCTTCATCCAGTGAGGCACGCAGGCTGCCGGCATTGAAGATAGGTACGCTGATGGAGGGTGCGAACGACCACGCACCACTTCCCTTTTTGAACAGCCCGGCCAGACCGTCACTTTCGGTGCCCTTGTCTGCCGTGAGAGTGATCGACGGGAAGAAAGCGGCGCGCGCCGCACCGATGTCGGCGTTGGCGGCTTTCAGGGTGTGCTCTGCCGACAGTACGTCAGGACGTTGCAGCAGCACATTCGACGAGATGCCTGCGGGCAGCTCGGCCATGGCGAGCTGGCTGGTGATGCTCGCATCGGGGAGGTCCGCATCGGCGACGCTGGCACCCACCTCCAGATTCAGCGCGTTCAGATCTTGCGCCACCTGAGTGATATAGGTGGCAATATCCTTGCGTGCCGCCTCGACGCTGCTTTGCGCCTGCACGAGATCCAGTCCGGATACGGTGCCTATGTCGTGCTGGGCCTTCGTTAGATCGTAAGTGGCCTGCTGGCTCTTCAGCGTCTGCCTGGAAAGATCGAGCAGCGCCATGTCGGAGGCGAGGGTGAGCCAATCGCTGGCGACCGTCTCGACCAGGCTTATGTGAGTGCTGCGCCGAGTTTCCGCCGTGGAAAGATAGTTTTCCCATTCCTCGTCCTTGAGGTTGTGCAATTCGCCAAACAGATCCACCTGGTAACTGCTGAAACCCAGCTGGACGCTGTCCGTTCGCGATACGGAAGATTGGCCCGTCGCCGTGAGTTTCGGTGGTGTCCGCGAAGCGGATTCCGAACCTTCCGCGCTGATGCTGGGAAACAACTCGGCCCGCTGGATACGATACTGCGCGCGCGCCTTTTCGATGTTGAGTACAGCGACGCGAAGGTCGCGATTGTTTGCCAGCGCCTGCTCGATCACGCGCTGCAAGCGGGCATCCTTGAAGAAATCGCGCCAGCCGATGCTCGCCGTCTGAGTCTTCGATGCCGTCGCCGGCTTACCGTCGACCGTCGGCCAGGTTTGGGGCACCGGCGCAGCGGCGCGGGTATATGTCGGCGCCAGATTGACGCAGCCCGTCAGCGCCGTCGCGACAGCCACCATCGAGCATGTGCGGAGCATTCGCATCATGGGCTGTCTCCAGCAACGGGCGTTTTCGACTCGACCAGCGATGCACCGGCCAGGCCGCGCACCACGACGTAGAACAGTGGGATGAAGAAAATGCCCAATACCGTTGCCACCAGCGTGCCGCCGAATACGGCGGTGCCGATCGCATGGCGCGCACCCGCACCGGCTCCGGTGCTTATCACCAGGGGAAACACGCCGAGCAAAAAGGCCAATGACGTCATCACGATCGGGCGCAGACGCATACTTACTGCGTGGAGTACCGCGTCGAGCGTGCTCTGGCCGTCGTGCTCCAGCTGCATCGCGAATTCGACGATCAGAATGGCATTCTTGGCGGACAGGCCAATCGTGGTCAGCAGACCCACCTGAAAATAGACGTCGTTATCGAGCCCGCGCAGGCTGGTCGCCAACGCCACGCCAAGCACGCCAAGCGGTACGACCAACATGACGGAAAAAGGTATCGACCAGCTTTCATAAAGCCCTGCCAGGCACAGGAAAACGAACACCACCGAAGCGAGATAGAGATACACCGACTGATTGCCGGACTGCCGCTCCTGATAGGACAGACTGGTCCACTCGTAGCCGAAACCGCTCGGCAGCTGACTCACCAGTTTCTGCATGGCGTCCATCGCTGCACCCGAACTCACTCCCGCGGCGGCGTCACCGGTAATTTCTGCCGAAGACACCGCGTTGTATCGACTCAGTTGCGGCGCGCCGAATGTCCAGTGGGAGCGGGCGAAGGCAGACACGGGCACCATGTTGCCGTCCGAATTGCGCACGAACCAGTTGTCGATATCGTTCGGCAACATCCGGTCCGCGGGTTCGCCCTGGATGTAAACCTTTTTTACCCGGCCGCGATCGATAAAGTCATTGACATAGCTTCCGCCCAGCGCATCGCTGAGCGTATCGCCAATATCTGACGACGCGACATTCATCGCACCCGCTTTCTTGTCGTCGATATCCAGCGAAAACTGGGGCGTGTCTTCCAGTCCGTTGAAGCGGACCTGCGATAGCGAGCTGTCTTTGGCAGCCAGCGCCAACAGTTTGTTTTTCGCACTCATCAAGGCATCGTGGCCGGCGCCGCCGAGGTCCTTCAGCTGCATGTCAAAGCCGGAACTCGTACCGAGCCCGTTGATCGAGGGTGGCTGCAGCACGAAGACGCTACCGTCGCGAACGCTGCCCATCAGGTAACCCGATGCCTGGCGGGCAATATCCGCGGCACTGACGGTTCGCGTACTCCAGTCCTTCAGTCTGACGAAAAGCATGGCGGAGTTCTGGCCGCTACCGGCACTGCTGAATCCCAGGGCCGCAAAGACACCGTCCACGCCCGGCTGTTTCATGAAATAGCCGACGGCCTCGTCCACGACTTTCTGGGTACGCTGCTCCGTCGCACCGGAAGGCAGCTGCACAATCGCCATCAGAATTCCCTGATCCTCGTCCGGCAGGAAGGAGGTGGGTAATTGCTTGTACACCAGCAGCATGACCAGCGTGATCGCCAGGAAAAGCACCGTGCCGATGCGCCGGTGGCGGATGACATGGCCAACCCCGCGCTGATAGCTTCCTGCCGTTTTGTCGAATGTACGGTTGAACCACCCAAAAAAGCCGCGACGGGGTTCGTTGCCCTCTGCCACCGGCTTGAGAATTGTGGCGCACAGGGCGGGCGTCAGCGTCAGGGCCGTCAGTACCGAGAGCGCCATCGCGGAGACGATAGCTACCGAGAACTGACGGTAGATGACGCCGGTCGAGCCACCAAAAAACGCCATGGGAATCAGCACCGCGGAGAGTACCGTGGCGATGCCGATCAGCGCGCTGCTGACTTCATCCATGGATTTACGCGTCGCTTCGAGCGGTGACAGACGCTCTTCCCTCATCACGCGCTCGACGTTTTCCACCACCACGATGGCGTCGTCCACCAGCAAACCGATGGCCAGCACCAAGCCGAACATCGTCAGCGTATTGATCGAGTAGCCCATCAGTTCGAGGATGCCGAACGTACCTAGCAAGACCACCGGCACGGCAATGGTCGGAATGAGTGTCGCACGCAGGTTCTGCAGAAACAGGTACATGATCAGCACGACCAGCACGATCGCCTCGATCAGGGTCTCCACCACCTCTTTCAGCGACAGCTTGACGAACGGTGTGGTCTCGTACGGATATTCCGCCGTGACGCCTTTGGGAAAGTTGGGCGCTTGCTGCGCCAGGTAGGCCCTGACTTCGCTCGCAACGGCGATGGCGTTGGCACCGCTGGCCAGCTCGATACCAATGCCCGAGGCCGGCTTGCCGTTGTACTGCGAACTGGTGCTGTAGTCGTCGCTGCCCAGTTCCACGCGTGCCACGTCGCCGAGCAACACCTGTGCGCCGCCGCTGGACGTCTTGAGCACGATCTGGCGAAACTGCGCCGGTGTCTGAAGACGGCTGCGCGCCGTGATGGTCGCATTGAGTTGCTGATCTTTCACCGCCGGCAAGCCACCGAGTTCGCCGGTCGCCAGATCGGTGTTCTGGGCGCTGATGGCGCTGGATACGTCCGACGGCATCAGCGAATACTTTTGCAGCTTGGTCGGATCGAGCCAGATGCGCATCGCGTATTGCGAACCGAACTGCACCACTGCGCCGACGCCTTCCATGCGGGACAGACCGTCCTTGAGATGGCTGGCGATGTAATCACCGATATCGGCCGAACTCTGGCTGCCGTCCTGCGAGACCAGTGCGAGCACCATGGATATGCTGCCGGTGGACTTGGTGATCGTCACGCCATTTTGCTGCACCGTACTTGGCAGCCGCGAGTTGGCGGCCTGCACCTTGTTCTGCACCTGCACCTGAGCCGTATCGGCGTTGGTCCCCGACTTGAAACTCAGCGTGATGCTGGCGCTGCCCGTCGCACTGCTGGTCGACGACATGTACAGCAGATTGTCCAGGCCGGTCATCTGCTGCTCGAGCACCTGGACGACGGCGTCCTCGACCGTCTTCGCCGAGGCACCGGGATAGCTGGCGCTGACACTGATCGACGGTGGCGCGATATCCGGATATTGCTCCAGCGGCATCTGTGTGGTCGCGAACGTGCCCCCGAGGCAGATGGCGATGGCGATGACCCACGCCAGGACGGGACGATCGATGAAAAAACGGGCGATGGACACGACGTACCGTCCTCAGCTCTTCGGTGTCGCTGACTGGCCGACGGACGGCGGCGCAGCGGTGGCGGTAGCGCCAGATTCCTGCGGATCGACAGTGTCGCCTTCCCTGACGTTTTGCAGGCCCGCGACAATTACCCGGTCGCCAGCCTTGAGGCCGCTGTCAACAATCCAGTCACCGGCGACGGCTCCGGCCACGGTCAGGGTTTTCTGGACCACTTTGTTGTCGGCTCCAACGACGAGCGCCGTGGCGTCGCCCTTGGCGTCATGGCTTACGCCCTGCTGCGGCACCCACAACGCATGGTTGTCGACCCCCTGCTCCAGATCGGCATGCACGTACATATTGGGCAGCAGCATTTTGTCGGGGTTGGCGACCGTGCCGCGCAAGGTGATCGTGCCCGTGCTCTCATCCACCGCGACGCCGACGACGTGCAGGCTGCCTTCGCTTTGATACGTGCTGCCGTCTTCCAGCAGCAGTTTGAATTTCGCCGCGCCGCTGGCGTCCGCCTTGAGACGGCCGCTGGCGAGATCCTTTCGCAGCTGCAGGTACTGCGCGCTGGACTGCGTGATGTCGACATAGACCGGGTCATAGCGATAAATCGTCGTCAGTGCGGTGGTCTGGTTGGCCGTGACCAGGGCACCCACCGTATATGTCGAGGTGGCAATCGTTCCGCTGATGGGAGCCGTGATCCGCGTATAGCCCAAGTTGACGCGCGCGCTTTCTACCGCCGCTTGGTCGGCTTGCACATTGGCTTCGTCCTGCTTGAGTGTGGCGATTGCCGTGTCGAAATCCTGCTTGCTGACGGCATCTATCTTGACCAGCTGCTTGGCTCGCTCCGCTTGCGGGCGCGCTGAATAAAGCGCTGCCTGGGCGTTGGCCAGATTGGCCTTCGCCTGATCGTAGGCGGCCTGGTAAGTACCCGGATCGAGTTGATAGAGCAATTGTCCGGCGTGTACTTCGGCGCCCTCGTCGAAGAGGCGCTTCTGGATGACTCCGGTGACTTGCGGCGTCACGTTAGCGGAGAGATACGCCGTCAGTCGGCCCGGCAAAGACGTTGACTGCGCATAAGGCTTGGCCTTCAGCGTCAGCACCGTGACCTTGGCTGGCGCCATTTGTGGCGGCGGGGCGGACGGCGAACATGCGGTCAGTCCAAGGATGAGCGCCAGGGCACAACACCTCGCGTATCTGGACCGCAGAAAAAATGCATACGTCACTTCAACCTCCGCGCACGGGGCGCTCGACAAGGTCGCAAGGTATCGAACAAATGTGAGCGAAAAAGGGGGATTTCGTAATAAGCGATCTCGACGCTTGAAACCTATTCCACAACCGACCCTAATAAAGGTCGGTCCTTCATCGACTAACGACCATGCCGCAGGGCCTCATCGCCAAACTCTTTTTCTCCGTTCTTTTGGTGACCGCGTTCATCGTGATTGCCATGGGCTTCGCTGCACGCGTGACATTCAATCAAGGCTTTCTCGGCTATCTGAGCAAGCAGGAAGAAATTCGCCTGAAGGAAACGGTGCCCCTGCTGGCCGATGCCTATCGCGCGCATGGCAGCTGGCGATTCATCCGCGATGATCCGCAGAACTGGATGGTGCTGATGCGTCCAGCCAACTTGCCCGATCATCCGACGGCGGAGGATGTCGAACGTACCGCCCTTTCAGTCTCTGATCTGACCGGCACACCGATGCGCTTCACCTTGCTCGACGCGCAGCAGCGGTACGTTTTTGGTAATCCAAAAACAGGCCTGGGCGCACCAAAATTACCTATTGTTGTGGATGGCAGAACGGTCGGCTGGCTGAGGATGCTGCCGTTCCAGCGAGTGATCGAAGCCGGTGACCTGGCCTTTCAACAGAGCCAGCACCGGGGATTTTTCATTATTGGCGTCTGTGCGCTGTTGCTGGCTGCATTACTCACGATTGTCGTGGCGCGATCGCTGCTTGGGCCGATAAGTCAACTGAAGCGCGCGACGGACGCTGTAGCCATTGGCGACTACACGATTCGTGTGCACGAAAACGCCCGTGACGAACTAGGGCAGCTCGCCAAGAACTTCAATCGTATGGCGCTTGTGCTGGAAAGCAATGAAAAAATGCGCCGGGAATTTGTCGCCGACGTTTCGCATGAACTGCGCACACCGCTTGCCGTGATGCATGCCGAATTTGAAGTGCTGGAAGACGGCATACGGCCCATCGACATAGCCGCCATACAATCGCTCAAGGTTGAAGCGACGCACCTGAGCAAACTCGTGGAAGATCTTTATCAGCTTTCGCTGGCGGATATCGGCGCATTGATTTATCGCAAAAGCGAGGTGGACATCACGGAGCTACTTCGAACAACCACCGAGGCCTTCCAGAAACGGCTCATCCAGGCGGACATCACGCTGGAATTAAAGCTTCCACAGTCACCTCTTACCATTGATGCCGACGAAAAACGGCTGAGACAGCTCTTTGCCAATCTGCTGGAAAACACTATTCGTTACACCCATGCCGGTGGCCGGTTAAGCATCTATTGCATGCAGCTGGAAGACCAGGTTGCCATCGACGTCATGGATTCTGCACCCGGCGTTGATGACATAGGGCTGGAGAGACTGTTCGATCGCTTTTATCGCGGCGAATCCTCGCGCAACCGCGCCAGCGGCGGCGCCGGCCTCGGCTTGCCGATATCGCGCTCTATTGTTGAAGCACACGGCGGCACTATCGAAGCCAGACACTCCAAGCTCGGCGGACTGTGGTTGGTTATTCGCCTGCCTATCGGGGATGCATGAGTATGGAAACAATGCAGGGAACTATCGCGCACGTACTCATCGTCGAGGACGAGGCAAAGCTCGCCATGGCGATTCGCGACTATCTCAATGCAACGGGCTTTACCACGCAGTGGGTAGCCGACGGTCGTGACGTCATTTCGGCGATCAAGGCCAGCGTGTTCGATCTGGTTTTGCTCGACCTGATGCTGCCGGGACGCAACGGCTTGGACATCTGCCGCGAACTACGCAGCTTCAGCGATGTTCCGCTCATTATGTTGACGGCGAGGATCGAGGAGATTGATCGGCTGCTCGGACTGGAAATTGGCGCTGATGACTACATCTGCAAACCTTTCAGCATTCGCGAGCTGGTCGCTCGGGCCAAGGCCATTTTGCGGCGATCGCGCACGCCGGCCAAGCCATCGTCTATTTTGCAGGTCGACGAGACTACCTATCAGGCGATCTACTACAGCACGCCTGTGCCGCTGACTTCTATTGAATTTCGCCTGTTGAAAACACTTTCCGATTTTCCCGGGCGCGTTTTTTCACGTGATGGATTACTCGACAGGCTGCACGCCGATCACCGTATCGTTACCGATCGGACTGTCGACACCCACATCAAGAACCTGCGCCGAAAGCTGCAACAGGTGGCGCCCGACATGGATCCGATCCGTTCGATCTATGGGGTTGGCTACAAGTTAGAAATTGACGGATGACCAAACCGCTGGATCTTCGTGCACCAGGTATTTCCATAAATCTTGCGGACACTGTTGCTTACGCGTTTATGGGCGAACTGCATGCGCCTACGCGAAAAGCGGCCGTCAAACCTGGCGGCGTTACGTGCCTTAAACTCCCGCGAAAGGAGTGAATCAGCTACGCCTCGTTCTTGACGCCCCCAACTTCCGCGTCAACGTATTCCTCCCCATCCCGAGCGCCAGCGCCGCATTCTGCCGATGCCCCGCGCAGCTCTGCATCGCCGCCTGCAGCAAGGTCTGGTCCAGCGCATCGCGGGCGCGCGCATGGATGTCTTTCTCGTCGTTGGCCAGCGCTGCCGATGCCCACTCGCGCAGCGCATCGGTCCATTCGCCGCTGGCCGGTTGGCCGCTGACCTCGCCCAGATCGGCCAGAAGAATTTCCGCGCCACGCGCCATCACCGCCATGCGGCGGCAGAGATTTTCCAGCTCACGCACGTTGCCCGGATAGTCGCGTTGCGCAATCGCCTTCAGCGCCGCTTTCGAAAACCGCTTGGGCGCCAGCTTCAGCTCCTGTGCGGCGCTGGCCAAAAAATGCTGGGCCAGAATCGGAATGTCCGCGCGGCGCGTGCGCAGCGGCGGCAGCTCAATGCGCACCACGTCGAGCCGATGCATCAGATCGGCGCGAAACTGTCCGGCGGCCACGCGCGTGGCCAGATCCTGATGCGTGGCCGCGACGATGCGCACGTTGCCGCGAATCAGCTCGCGCCCGCCAACGCGATAGAACTCGCCGCCGGCCAGCACACGCAGCAGCCGCGTTTGCAGCACCAGCGGCATGTCGCCGATCTCGTCGAGAAACAACGTGCCGCCCTCGGCTTGTTCGAACCGACCCGATACCCGCCGCACCGCGCCAGTGAACGCGCCGGCCTCGTGCCCGAACAGCTCGCTTTCCAGCAGCTCACTGGGAATCGCCGCGGTGTTCAAGGCCACAAAGGGCTTGCCGCGCCGCGCGCTTTCCTCGTGCAGCGCGCGCGCGACCAGCTCCTTGCCAGTGCCGGTTTCGCCGGTGACCAACACGTTGAGATCACTGGCCGCGATGCGACCGATCAAGCGAAACACCTCGCGCATCGGCGCGCTCTCGCCAATCAGCGCGTGATTTGCAACGCTGGGTACGGCCGGCGGCGCGGCGGGCGTCCGCACGCTTTCCAGCGCGCGTTGCACGGCGGCCACCGCCTGATCGAGGTCAAAGGGCTTTGCCAGATAATCCACCGCGCCGGCGCGATACGCCGCCGCCGTCGTTGCCACGTCGGTATAGGCGCTCATCACGATCACCGGACCCAGGCCCTGCTTCTGCAAATCGTCAAGCAACTGCAGACCATCTTCGCCCGGCATCCGCACATCGGTCACCAGCAGCGCGGGACGCGACTCGCGCAAGGCTTCGCGCACCGCGCTGACGTCGCCAAATTCGCGCACCGCCAAGCCGGCGTCGCGCAGCGCTTCGGCCAGCACGAAGCGCACGCCGCGATCGTCGTCGGCGATCCAGATTTCGTCAGTCATGTACGCGCTCCAGCGGCAGATACAAAGAGAACACGGTTTCGCCCGGCCGGCTGACATAGCGCAGTTCGCCGCCGTGTTCGCGCGCGATCTCTCGGGACAGGGCCAGGCCCAGGCCGCTGCCATTGGCGCGGCCGGAGACCAGCGGTTGAAAAAGCGTGTCGCGCAGCGACGCCGAAACACCCGGGCCATCGTCAATCACATCGATACGCAGCGCCATGCGCAGCACCCGGTCGCCCCAGCGCAGGCCGTGATCGACGCGCGTGCGCAGCGTCAGCGTTTTGGCGCCGGCCTCCTGCGCGTTGCGCGCAAGGTTGAGCAAAATCTGCTGCAGGCGATCGGCGTCGCCGAGCAGGTCGGGCACGCTCGGGTCGTAGTCGTGCTTGAGTTGCAGCGGCTGCGGCTGGGCCTGCAGCAGATCGGCAAGCCGCTCCAGCAGATGATGGATATTCACCGCGCCGAGTTGTGGCGCACCATCGTGATGCAGCAGCCGATTGGCCAGCGCGGCCAGCCGATCGGCCTCGTCGATGATCAGGCCGGCCAGCGACTGCAGATCGTCCGTGCCGACCCGACGCTGCAGCAGCTGGGCCGCACCGCGCAAACCGGCCAGCGGATTCTTCACCTCGTGTGCAAAACCGCGTAGCGTCGCGGACAGCGGCGAACCGCTGGCGGCCGGTTCGGCCAATGCGTGCACCTCGAGCAGCAAACCCGCCTCGAACGGCTGGATCGCCATATCGACCAGCGTTTCGCGCCCCACCGCGGTAAACAGTGTCAGCCCACGCAGCTGCAGCGGACGCTGCTGTTCCAGCACCCGCGCCGCCAGCGCCAACGATTCAGGCTCACGCAGCAGCAGTGCCAATGGCTGGCCGACCGCGCTGCGCGGCCCCATCTCGATCCACTCCGCCAGCGCGCGATTGATCCACAGCAGGCGCAGGTCCGCATCGACCAACACCAGCCCGGTCCTCATCTGCTCCGCCCATGTCTGCCACGCCGCCTTGTTCATTGCACCATGATGGGCAATGCGTAGGATTGGTGCAATTGAGCTGCACAACGGCGCAACCTCGCGGGGCGCTTGTGGACATAACTCCATAGTTTGTATGGCCGACCACAAACATTGGAGAACGGGCAGCTTACAAACTATGGAGTTTGGGCCGCGATAGAGTTACTTCAGGACCGACCTTGCCACTCTAGGGTGGTGCTGGAGTCAGCATTCCGCTGCAAGCCGCAGCGCGCAGCCGCCATTTGGATCACCGCCGGCTCCAGGGCCTGGCCGTAACCGTCGCAAACCGACCCGCAAGGGACCGTCAGCGTTCCGCAAAGCGGTCCATTGGCCAATGATGTCCGAAGCGTTTCCACCGCAGCACTTTGATAGCGATCGATAGGCATACAAGTTGTTTGAAAGGGAATGTAAGTCGCTTCGGCCCGCCGGCCAGTCAGCCATTGAGCCGCCCCTGGAAGAACTCGATGAAGACGCGCAGCTTGCGCGGCACATGCACGCGGCTCGGATAGTAGAGATAAAACCCCGGAAACGTCGGCCACCAGGGTTTCAGCAGCGGAACGAGGAGGCCGTCCTCAATGTCGTCGCGAACCTGTATCTCGAACGCACACGCAATGCCAGCGCCGGCGCGCACTGCGGCAAGCAGAATATCGCCGTCATTGGTCACGATCGGACCCGGTACTTCGATATCGAAAGCGCGCCCTTTGTGCATGAATTCCCACCGATATATACCGCCCGCCAGACGGACGTTGATGCACCGGTGCGCGCGCAGATCCTCGGGCTTGCGTGGCAGCGGGCGACCCTCGAGATAGCGCGGCGCCGCGACCGTCACGATGGTGTGATGGCCGCCAAGAGGCACCGCCACAACGTCCTGCGCCAGATTTTCGCCAAGCCGGATGCCGGCATCGAACCCCCCACCCACCAGTTCGACCAGCGCATTATCGCAGTGCAGCTCAACGGTGATATCCGGGAACGTCTCAAGGAACGCGACCAGATGCGGCATCACGAGGATATCGGCGGCAGTGCGCGACAGGTTCAGGCGCAACAGGCCCGCCGGTTTGTCGCGCCACTCATTCACGCCTTCGACAGCCCCCGCCAGCGCACCCAGCCCCGGCAGCGCTTCCTGCAGGAAACGTCGGCCGATTTCGGTTAGACCCATCCGCCGCGTCGAGCGGTCGAGCAGACGCGCGCCGAGCCGGGATTCAAGCGTCCGCAAGGTCTGCGAGAGTGCCGACGGCGATACGCCCAGTTCCGTCGCCGCACGCGTAAAACTCCCGTGATGCGCGACCCGCGCGAAGGCGGAAATCGCCGGAAGCAGGTCGGACATTCTGGGGTCATTATGAAGCTTCGCTTCATTCTGCATCCCGAAAACCTACGTTAATCTTTGCAATCCCGCAGCCTATCATGTGCCGCCCACTTCCCAGGAGCACCCACCATGAGCAAGCTGTCAGGCAAAGTCGCCCTCGTCACCGGATCGTCGAAGGGCATTGGCGCAGGCATCGCACTGCGCCTCGCCGCCGATGGTGCAGCCGTCGTCGTGAACTATTCGCGCAGCGCTGAAGACGCGCAGATCGTCGTCGATAAAATCGTCGGCGCGGGCGGCAAAGCCGTCGCAGTGAAGGCGAATATCGCGACGCCCGCCGAGATCCAGCCGCTGATAGACGCCGCACTCCACGCGTTCGGCCGCCTCGATATCCTCGTCAACAACGCGGGCGTCTACAAGATCGATTCGCTCGACACGCTGTCGGCCGACAGCTTCGACGAACACTTTCATCTCAACGTGCGCGGCTTGCTGCTGACCACGCAAGCGGCTGCGCGGGTGCTGCCGGCGGGCGGGGTCATCGTCAATATCAGCTCGGGGCTCGCGAAGAGTCCGTACCCGATGGTGCACGTCTACTGCGCGACCAAAGGCGCCGTGGATACTCTGACGCGCACGCTCGGCATGGAACTCGGTCCGCGCAACATTCGCGTCGTGGGGATCGCGCCGGGATTCGTCGCGACCGAAGGAAACGCAGAGTCGTCGAAGGACATGGCAGCGTTCCTGGTATCGAAAACACCGTTGGGACGAGTCGGTCAGCCGGGCGATATCGCCGCCGCGGTTTCCTACGTCGTCTCCGATGATGCCGGCTGGATCACCGGCTGCACGATCGACGTCGCGGGCGGGATGGTGTTCTAGCGCGGTTTATATGGCATCGCCGCGAGCCGGTCGAGATACGCGCCCAGCATGTCGCCGATCGCCGACGCCCAGGCATCGACATCTGCTTTGGGACGCGCCTCCGGCCGGACTTTTCGCCGATGCTCGCGAGCTCCGTCATGATCACGTTCGCTGCGGAAACCCGCTGCCTCGACGTGACCTCCGACAACGCCTCATTCATGAAGGCGAGCGCGCACGTCCTGACCACCGTCCAATGGCGGATGCATACAGCCCTTCAGCTCGGCCGTACGCTAACGCTGCTGTAGCAACACCATTTGTTCGATCATCCCTATCCGGATAGATAACGTATTGACCCAAAAGGATTGCACAGACTATGGAGTACCAAAACGCACGGACTATGGCGTTCTGTCCATTCCTGGGCTCACCGGCAGACCTTAACTGAAGCGTTGCAAGCGACATATATCAGCGTTGAGGGCGGGATTTTTGCTTTGTTCCTTGGGCAAAACTGGCGATGAGATTTTGCCGATAAAGCGCCATCGGCCTTAATTCAAATCCATTACTTTCGGCCGAAATAGATATCTCTATCGCCGAAGGACCCCGTTTAGCGATGCCACCTGGACAACACAGCTCGTTGCCCGAGGCCTTACATTTGGTGAGAAAAGGTGACTATGCCGGGCTATATGACTTCACGCAGGGCGTCGTTTTAGCAGATAGGCACGGTCGCATTGTCTTTGGAAACTCCAGTGCGAATACCCTGCTCGGCCGGGTGGCTCTAGGTGCAGACCCAGACGACTACAGCCTTCACCACGGAATATTTACCGAGGACGGTCGTCCCTACCCTTCGACGGATTTGCCCTTGGCCAGAGCGGTTCTTTCCGGCGAAACAGTCGTGGGCGACCGACTGCGCGTCAGGCGTCCCGATGGATCGACCATTTTGATCATTTGTTATGCATGCCCCATTTTCAGAGACGACGGTCAGCAAGATGGCGGCATGGTGCTGTTTCATCAGGTGCTCTGAGGCATCGCTGCTTCGCCGCATACCTAACAACGGCCGCTTGAACGATCAAAGGCGGATCCAAGGGCTTGGGGTTTAGCGACGATTACGGGGAACGCACAACCCGTCGACCTGCCCAACATCCAAAGATTCAGCAAACTGGCGAGCGCCGTCATCCGCGAGCGATGCTTACAGGACGCGCATTTCACGTATGTCATCGACGACGGCCCGGTATGTCAGGGACAGCACGTCACAGGAGCCGCGCACACTGGCGCCATAGGTTTTGCCAGCGCGCTACCCAAAGCTGGGGGGCGTCGTATAGCGAAGTGAAAGCTGGGAAATAAAACAGGTGCCGCCGCGGCGGGGAAGCGCGACGCAATGCCTGAGCGGCATGAAAATCAATTCTCTTCGCTCATTTCAATTTTCCGCCCCCCAAACGTCTTCAGGAGATCGCAGCAAATAAGTAGATCGAAAGCCGTGAGCAAACAGAACAACCACGTTGTATCCGAGCCCATCGACGCAGTCGCCTCCTTGTGGTCGGCCGATATGGGTGCTGTGGGATATACATCGGGTGATGGCCTCGGGGCGATCATTGACAGGCTCAAAGGCGTGGCTGCCCGGCTCCGTGCGCGTCGGCCTGGCTTTGGCCTCGAACATGTGACGAACTTCCTGCGCTCATTCAATGGACGCGCTGACTGGGCCGGGGAGCCGCGATTGCGCCGCAAAATGGCGGTCAAATACATCGTTCGCGCCATCGGCATGCCGTGGCGACATGTTCGGTATTTATCGTTTGTGTATGGCAATCCACCGATGTGCGCGTACCAGCGCCGCGACCCTCGCCTGCTGGAACGCCATTTTCATCGCTATATTCATCTGCAGTGGAGTCGATCCGCGCGCTTGCGAAGCATTCAGCAACATTACCGCTTCGCGCTCGCTCGATTACCGAAAACGTTGTTCGAAGCGATCTACGTTTATGGAAATGCGACGCTCGGCAATGTGACGTTGAAGGACGGCACGCAGCTCAAGCTTTGCCTGCGACCGCCGATCCACCGGGGCTGCGAAGGTGAACTTTGCCTGCAACTCAGCGATGCCGATGATTTTCCGATCTATCGCCTTATCCTTACTGTGATTGACGATCGACCGACGATCGCGATCGGTTGCCTGCAGGGTCCGGAAGGCCAGAACGGCAAAGACATAGTTCGTGACCTGACCAAGAATATGTACGGCATGCGGCCGAAGCAGTTGATGCTTTCCCTCGCGTATGCGTTCGCGCAGCGCTTTGGCATCGAACGCATTTTGGCGGTAAGCAACATGGCGCATCCGTTGCGCCGGGCGCGTGACAGATTCCAGGCCGACTACGACGAGTTCTGGTTGGAGCAGAAAGGCTGCAATGTCGGGCATGGTTGGTTCATGCTGCCCGAGACCTTGAGCCGTAAATCCGAAACAGACGTCCCTAGCAAACATCGATCCGCCTTCCGTCGGCGCGAGGCGATACGCCTCGAAGCCGAGCAGTTGTTGATCGATGCGCTCGCAGCCTACCCCCCGAGAAGGGACATGGCGCCCTTGGTTGAAGAGTTAGAATCGGCCCGGTCATTTCAACATGACGGCCTGGAAGTTTCGTGGACACGCTAGATAAAGCGGTTGATGCCGACATCAATGCGGCGAAGTCGCCTGCACACGCGGCGCAGGTCGCCGAGCTGTTCCGCGAGCACAACCGTGCCCTGATCGCCTTTCTGCAGTGTCGACTCAACTCGCTGTCGGATGCGCAAGAACTCGCACAGGAAGCCTACGTGCGCATGCTCACGCTGGAACATCCCGAACGGCTGGACTCGTTGCGCGCCTACCTGTTTCGGATCGCGGCAAATCTGGCGGTCGACCGGCTGCGCATGCGCAAGGTAAGAAACGACAAGATGCGAAACGACATGGTCACCGAACCGCCACGAGAAGATCTGCACCTCGTTCCCGTTCCCGAGCGACTCGCTTCGACCGTCGAACAGTGGCGCCATTTGCGCAATGCGCTGCGCGAGCTGCCGGCGAAAACCAGTCAGGCTTTCGTCATGCATGTCATCGAGGGGCGCGACTTCAGCGTCGTCGCGCAAGCCATGAAGCTGAGTGAGCGCATGGTGCGTTATCACGTCACCAACGCACTGGCGCACTGCCGGGCGCGGGTCAACGAACCGGAGATGCCGTGATGGACAAGCGCATGGACGAAAAAACCCTGCACGCCGCCGCCGATTGGTGGACGCGCCTGCGCGATCCGAGCGAGGCCGCAAGAACGGTGGAGCATTGGCTGGAGTGGATCGGTGCCGACGATCGCCATCTCGAGGCTTTCGAACAAGTGACCGAACTCGGCGATCGGCTGGGTGCGCTCGATGACCTCACGCGGCAGCAGTTTATGCGCGAGTTTGCACGCCCGGTTGCTGTGCCGCCTGCGGCCTCGCCGCGCCGCTGGTTCCCGCTGGCCGCCGCCGCTGCCGCCGTGCTGGTGCTGGTCGGTAGCTACGTGGGATGGAGCCGGTCTGGAGCACAGGCAGTGCCGCAGGTCTACAGCAGCGCGATAGCACAGAACCGCAGCGTCACATTGCCGGATGGCTCGACCGTCGCCCTGGGGGGCGCCTCCACGCTGACTACCCGCTTCAGCCACGGTGAGCGCCGTGTCGAGCTGGGTGGCGGCGAGGCATTTTTCCAGGTGAAGCACGATGCACAGCGCCCTTTCATCGTCAACGCGGGCACTCTGTCCATCCGCGATGTCGGCACGGCCTTTGACGTACGCCGCACCGGACAGCGCGTGAGCATTGCGGTAACCCAGGGCCGTGTGCAGATTGCAAACAACGCCGGTGTCGTGGGCTCGACGGACACCGGCAGTCTCGAAGCCGGCGCCGGCGAGCTGGTGTCTTACGATCCGGCCACGTCGGCCATGAGCATCGGCAAAATCACACCCGAGCAGGCCACCGCCTGGCGCAGCGACCGGCTGGAATTCATCGACGAGCCGCTCGGCGTGGTGATCGCCAACGTCAATCGCTACAGCGCGCGCCCTATACATATTGCAGATGCGGATCTGAAGGCACTGACCTTTACCGGCAACATCAAGACAGGAGCCATCGACAGCTGGCTGAGTGCGCTGCCGCAGGTCTTTCCCCTGCGCGTCAGCGAGGATACTAGTCAGGTAACCCTCTCCGATGCCGAGCCCGGACAGAAACCGCCATCGCCAGCGAAGCAGTGATCCAAAGCTAAGAGCCCCGGATGCCCAAGGCGTTTGCCAAAGGCGCCTGGGCCATTTTCCTGACGCATGTCAGACTTGTCGCTTTGGGGGAAAGCGATTGCCATGAACCGGGTTGCGCTGCTGCTTGTCTGCGGCTGGCTGTCGGCGCCGTTTGCTGCGCTGGCGACGCCGGCACCCGCGGCAGTGGCAACCCCCCGCATGGATTTCACCATACCGCCGCAACCACTTCCTACCGCGCTGATCATGTTTGGCAAGCAGGCCAACGTCCAGGTGCTGACTGCTGGCGGGACGATCGCGAGCTTTCGCTCCGGCGGCGCGAGCGGAACATTCACTCCGGATGCTGCACTCGCCAGGCTGCTGCAAGGCACCGGATTGAGCTACTCATTCATTGATTCGGGAACCGTGGTCGTGAAACCCGCCGAACCCGACCCGACCCGGGCCGGCGCAGCTTCCATTAGCCCGAGTGTCGCCCATGCCAAGCTGCTCGCTCCTGTCGATGCCGAGGGCATCGTCGAGCCAGGCCCTGGCTACATGGTCGACACCACCAGAAGTGCCACGCGCACCGACTCCGATCTGATCGATGTGCCGCAATCGGTCAGTGTCGTCACGCGCGACCTCATGGATTCGCAGCAGATCCGTACGGTGGCTGACGCGGTTCGCAATGTTGCGGGGGTGCAATACATCGACGGCACCGACAGCTTGCCGAATTTCCAGATACGTGGCTTCAATCCCGGCAATGGCATGACCGACGGGATGCCCAACAGCATCACGGCACTAGGTGATTTTCCACCGTTGATCGGCGTGGAACGGGTGGAAGTGCTGAAGGGGCCCGAGGCCATCCTGGGCGACTCCATCGGCAACAACGACTTTGGCGGCCTGATCAATGTGCTCATGAAAAAGCCACAGGCCGACCCGGTACACGAGTTCAGCTACAGCATCGGAGAATACGGCGACATGCAGGCGGGCATCGACCTGGCCGGTCCGCTGGGCAGCGGCCATACGCTGACTTACCGGCTGGTGTTGTCCGACGAATATGCCGATCGCACGCCCCAGGGATATCACGGCCAGCGCAGCAGTTACCTCGCTCCCTCGATCGGCTGGCAGGGCGCGACGACGAAACTTACCGTCGGCGTCGAACGCATCCTCAATCGGCTGCCCATTCCCGATCACACCATTCTGTTGAACGGCTCTGTTTCCTCCGCCTCGCCGGCCGGGATCCTTCTCGGCAACCCGAGCGACCATTCCACTTACCAGACGAGCCGGTTCTATTACATGCTCGAACAAAAGCTCGGTGACGTATGGACGTTCCGCAGCCGCGGGCAATACGTAAGGCAGTCAACCGACCAGCAAGACTGGACCGTGAGCAATCCCACACCTACCGGTAACGTGGACGCGAGAGCGGAAGTGTATCGATACTCCAATGCGTATTACACGCTGCAGAACGACATCACCGCCACTTTCAGGCAGGGGCCGTTGACTCATACCGTGGTCGCCGGGTTCGACTACTCGCGTTCACTGATCGGTAATAGCGAGGATATTTTCAACAATATCCTCGGCGTGCCTTACAACATCTTCACTGGCGCCCCGCTGCCACCTGCTCGATCCGTCATTCAGCCAGCCAATGACATCTACGTACCCGGGAGCCCGTGGTCGGCCACCAATGGCGTATTTCTGCAGGACCAGATCGCGGTAGGCGAGTCTTGGGACGTCCTGTTGGCATGGCGGCGCTCGGCTTACGAACTCTCGACTGACGACGTCAATGGCAATCCATGGAATCTGCACAAGACGCAATGGGTACCTAGCGCCGGATTGGTCTACAAGATCACCCCCGATATGGCCCTCTATGGCAATACCACGAATGGATTCCAGCCTGATACTTGGCTGGGTAAGAATGGCCGCCCGCTTGCGCCCGCGCTATCACGCCAGATCGAAGCGGGCAGCAAGTTCGATCTTTTTCAGGATCGCGCGCGCCTGACCGTTTCGTGGTATCGCATCATGGTAGATAGCAGCTACGACCTGCAGTCTGCACAGCCCCCGTATTTTTATACGCCGGGCCCAGGTCAGACGAACAACGGTATGGAGATCGAACTCACTGGCCGAGTCGCCCCCGGTCTGAACATCACGACGAGCTACACCAATTCGCGCATCAGCAATCACGACGGCACAACGCCGACAGGCGTTCCCCGGCAGCATTTCAACCTATGGGCCAGCTACTGGTTCCCTAGCGGCGCGCTGCAAGGGTGGGGGATCGCTGGAGGCATCCTGGCACGCAGTCGCAGCGTTGGCCAAACAACGGACGACGGCACTTATTTCGACATACATGGTCAGGCCAGCGTCGATGCCAATGTGTCATACCGCGCTAAAAGCTGGAGCATGACGCTGGGGGTGAAGAACCTGTTCGGCCGGAACTTGCTCAGCGATAATTTTGACGAAACGTTTGTGCCGCTGCACGACAGGCAGATCTTTTTGTTGTCCGGCGCTTACGATTTATGAGCGCTCAAAACAGTCTCCGATGGGTGCGATCGCGTCGTCTTCGCCCCCTGTGTCCGGCGAATCAGCTCGGACTTTCTTTATTTCTAGGCGTTGCGGTTCGAGATAGGCTCTGAGAGCTTGTCGGGCCAGGCGGAAAAGAATGGCTGCTCAGACGCGATCCTAGGCGACAGGCAGCGCGCCATTCTTTCTGGATAGACGCCGCATTTCCCATGCGCTATTTGATCCTGATCAACTCGGGAGTCGCGGCAGTCGGTTAGCCTCGGCCTGCCGATTCGAGCCGGTTGAACACTCACGTCTGTCCCTGGCGCGCGATTCCACCCCTCCGATCGTCACAACCTTACAGCGGAAGGTGTCGGTGCTATGGTGGATCTGCTTTTCCGATCCTTGGATCACACACATGCCGCAGAACGGGCCATGAAACGCAGCGCCCTGCCTTTTGATCCGATCGATCTGCATCAGCTCAAGCGCAGCTGCGGCCACTGCGCACTCAGTGAACTGTGCCTGCCGGCGGGAATCAATCAGGCCGATCTGGAACGCCTGGACACGGCGGTGCGCGATAAGCGGGTGCTCGAACGTGGCGACCATCTGTATCGCCAGGGCGATGCGTTTCACTCGCTTTACGTCGTGCGATCGGGCTCGCTCAAGACCGTGGTGGAAAGCGACGAGGGCGACGCCCAGATACTGGGCTTTCATTTGCCCGGCGAATTGATCGGGGTCGACGCCCTGGCGAACGATCATCATCTTTGTGCCGCCGAAGCCTTGGAGCGCACCAGCGTCTGCGAGCTGCCGTACACACAGCTGCAGCAGGTGATGACCGAGGTGCCGTCGCTGCAGCGCCAGCTGATGCGCGTGGTCAGCCGGGAGGTGGTCGCCGAACAGCGCCATCTGGTGATGATGGGGCGCCAGCAGGCGCAGGAACGCCTGGCCATTTTTCTGCGCAGCCTCTCGGAACGCTATGGCCGCGTGTCGCGCGACACCGTGACATTGACGCTGACGATGTCGCGCTACGACATCGCCAATTATCTCGGCCTGGTGGTCGAAACGGTGAGCCGACTGTTTACCCGGATGGAGGCCGCCGGCGCGCTGGCGGTGAGTCGCAAGACCGTTTCCATCCTCAAGCCCGACTTGCTCGCGGCCATGTGCGGCACCCAGGACAGCGGCAAAAAAGAACCGACACGGCGATAGGCGATATCGCTTTTTGATTGATCTGGGTCAATGAAGCGATCGGTAGAGCGGGTAGAACGGTAATCCGGGAAAGACCAGAGCGCATCTCTGGTTTCGACTCGATGAACCGGAGTATGCCCATGTCGTCTTCCACGATACGCGAACAGACCGCCGCGCCGCACGAGTTTCCCGTCGTACCCGACGATCACTGGGTCGAACGGCTGCACGACGGAAGCTATGTGCTTATTCGTCAATTGCGCCAGGAAGATCGCGCGCGCGAGATCGAATTCATCCGTCGGCTCTCGCCCGAGTCGCGCAGGGCGCGCTTTCTCAGCGAGTTTCGCGAACCTAGCCCGGCACTTGTCGATCAGATGATGACCGTCGACGGCGATCGATCGGCCGCGTTTGTCGCGTTGGTGCATGACGACGGCACGCTGCGCGAAATCGGTATCAGCCGCTACGGTGCCACGTCCGAACCGGACACCGGCGAATGCGCGATCAGCGTTGCCGACGACTGGCAGCGTCGCGGCCTGGGAACGATTCTGATGCGTCGGGCGATGGGCATGGCGCTGCGCCATGGATATCGCAGGATGATTTCCCTCGATGCCGCGTCGAACGACACCATGCACCACTTCACCCATCGACTCGGCTTTTCGCGGTGCACCGACCCCGACGACGGCACGCAGGTGATTCACTCGATCGACCTCGTCGGAGCCTGATGCCATGAGCTTTCCGCTATCGCCTCGGCATCGGCTCCCTGCGGAATCGCCCTGCCGTGCCTGCGTTACGGCATGGATGGACGTGCTGAGTCATGGAGCCGGGCGGTGGCGGTCGGTGACCATCTCGCCGCCGGTCAGGCGTTGATTCGGGAAGCACAGGACAACAACGCAAGCCTGCTGGTGATGGGTGCCTACAGCCACTCGCGCATGCGCGAGCGCATTGACGGCGGGGCCACGCGACATGTCTTGGCCCGCTCCACGCTGCCGATCTTTTTGCAGCACTGAATGCGTGCGCTGGTCTCGATTCGAACGGACGACTGCAGATAACGCGCCGCGAGATTGAACCACCCCGATCGTCTACCGATTTTCCCCAAAGGAGTACACCGATGTTTTCCCGAATCCTTATCGCCACCGATGGTTCAGAGGTCTCTCTTCGCGCCGCAAAAGTGGCAATCGATCTGGCCAAGCGACTCGGTATCGGCGTGTATGCCTTTCATGTCGCCGCGCCGTACGAAGATGCCATTTTCGTCACGGACATCTATGTCGATCAGGACTTTTACAGCAGTCAGACCATCGCCTATGCGACGCGCAGCCTGTCGGATATTGTCAAACTCGCGGAAGAAGCCGGCGTGCCCTGCGCATCCAGCTACCGGCTCGAAAAACGGACCCACACCGCCATTTTGGCCACCGCCGAGGCCGAACACTGCGACCTCATCGTGATGGGCTCGCATGGCAAGCGCGGGCTTGATCGGCTGCTGCTGGGCAGCGAAACGCAGAAGGTGATTCTCAACACGCCATTGCCCGTGATGGTCTGTCGCTAACTGACCCACCCCACATTCGTTCCCGCGGGTAGGCAGGACGGAAGACGCTGAACAAACTTGTCGTGCTATGTGCAGGAAACCGGCGAAGCCTTCCACGTCCTTGTTCGAGACTATGCCAGACATCACCATCCGGCCGATCGATCGATAATCGCCGCGGCCCTCTGGATCGATGCGTCGAGGCGCATCGATCTGCCGATCGTAGGTAGCCGCTTTAACGCGTAATCCGTGGCGACCTCTCGACCGCTTGCTTGCGACCGCGAGGCCACCACGCCCCACTCAACTCAGCTCATCCGGCAACTCGGTATCCGTGGGCAAGCGAGCGGCTTCGTCGCTTGCATGCACTTCGTACCAGATGCCGTTGAGTACCGCGAATGCGCAGGCCAGGCCGAGGCCGAGAATCCAGGCGAAATACCACATGAGACTTACCTCCTAATAACCGGTGTGAGTGCGGCGAATGTGTTCCAGCGTGACGCGCCCGCGCAGCACGCGGTAAACCCAGCCGGTGTAGAGCAGGATGATCGGCATGAAGACCGCGGTCGCGCCCAGCATCAGCCCCAGCGTGCCTCGGCTGGACGAGGCATCCCAGACGGTCAGGCTCGATCGTGGATCCAGACTGGACGGCATCAGGAAGGGAAACAGCGCGAAGCCCGCCGAAAAGATCGTGGCACCCACCGTAAGGCCACTGAAGAAAAACGTGATGCGCGGGGAGTGACGATTCAATGCCACCACCACCAGAGCGCCGAGCAGAGCTAGCGCAGGAGCGAGCCAGAATGCCGGGTGCTCGGCATAGCTCGCCAGCCAGTTGCCGCCGCGGGCGACATCCTTGAGCAGGGGATTGGATACGCCGCCGGACGAGATCGCGCCGACCAGACGGTAAGCCGTTACGCCATGCAACAGGTACACCCCCGCCAAACCATACAGCGCGATAAAAGCGACCGAACACGCTTGCGCGATTCGCGAAGCGCGCCGTGCGATCTGCGGATCGCTCTTCAACGACGCCCAGCTCGCGCCGTGCATCAGCAGCAGTACGATACTGACCAGCCCGCACAGGATCGCAAACGGCTGCAGCAGGTTGAAGAAGCCACCCTCCCAGCTCATGCGCAGGTCGTCGTCGAAGCGGAACGGCAGGCCGAGAAAGAGATTGCCGAACGCCACGCCGCAGATCAGCATCACCACCAGCCCGGACACCGTCAGACCACCGTCCCAGATATTCCGCCACACCCGGCCGGGCATCTTGTTGCGGAAATTGAAGCCGACCGGCCGCACGATAAACGCCAGCAGCACGAGCAGAATCGCCTCGTACATGCCGGAAAAGGACACCTCATACAGCAGCGGCCACGCGGCAAACACCGCGCCGCCGCCGAGAATGAACCAGACCTGGTTCCCCTCCCACGTCGGCTCGATGGTTTCCAGCAGCACGCGGCGTTCCTCGTCATTGCGGCCCAGCACAGGCAGCAGCGCGGCCAGCCCGAAATCGAAGCCGTCCATGATGGCGAAGCCGGCGAGCAGCACGCCGAGCAGCAGCCACCAGATAATCCGCAGAACCTCGTAAGTGAACATGTGATCGTCCTCAGGACTTCAGCGGAACAGGGGTGAATGGTGCCGGGTTCGGCTTGATCGGTGCCGGCTCGATGCTCGCCGGCCAAAGCTCGAGCCCGTCGGGGCCTTTGCGGATGAACTTCAGCATCAGTACGACGTCGACGATGGCCAGCGCGCTGTAGAAAACGATGAAGCCGATCAGCGATCCCCAGACCTGGTGAGCACTCAGCGACGACACGCCCAGCGCCGTCGGCAACACCCCCTCGATCGCCCACGGCTGGCGGCCGTACTCGGCCACGATCCAGCCCAGCTCGATGGCGAGCCACGGCAGCGGCAGACTCCACAGCGCCACCTTCAGAAACCAGCGATGCCTGGTCAGCTCGCGCTTGCTGGCTTTCCAGAAGGCGAAGGCGAACAGCGCGATGAAATACATGCCGCAGGCCACCATCAGGCGAAACGACCAGAACAGCACCGGCACATTCGGGATCGTGCTGTCGGCGGCCTTCTGGATATCCGCCGGCGTGGCCTTGCGCGGATCGTCGACATAGCGCTTGAGCAGCAACGCATAGCCCATATCCTGATCGTGCGCGGCCAGCGTGGCCTGAGCCTGCACGTTGGACTTGTCCCGACGCAGCACCAGCATCGCGTCATAGGCCTTCACGCCCTCGCCGATGCGCCCCTTGGCCGTATCCACCAGCTCGGCGATGCCGGGCATCGTCTCGTCGGTGGAGTGCGTACCGATCAGACCCATCGCCCACGGGATCTGGATGGCCATATGGGTCGTGCGTTGCTGCACGTCGGGCATGCCGAACAGCGTGAACGGCGCCGGCGCCGGCTCGGTATGCCACATCGCCTCGATCGCGGCGAGCTTCATCTTCTGGTTCTGCGACACCGTATAGCCTGACGTATCGCCCAGCACCACCACCGACAGCGCCGCCGCGAGACCGAAGCTCGCCGCCACCGTCATCGAGCGCTTGGCGATATCCACGTTGCGACCGCGCAGCAAATACCACGCGCTGATCGACAGCACGAACATCGCGCCGAGCACATAACCCGCGCTCACGGTATGGACGAACTTGGCCTGGGCGACAGGATTGAAAAACACGTCGCTGAAAGACGTGACTTCCATGCGCATGGTCTGGGCGTTGAACTTGGCCCCTACCGGATGCTGCATCCATCCGTTGGCGATCAAGATCCATAGCGCCGACAGGCTGGTGGCCAGCGCCAGGAACCACGTCACGAACATGTGCTTCAGTGGCGAGATGCGATCCCAGCCGAAATAGAACAGCCCGACCAGCGTTCCCTCGAGGAAGAACGCCATCAGTCCCTCGATCGCCAGCGGTGTGCCGAAAACGTCGCCGACATACTGTGCGTAGTACGCCCAGTTCGTGCCGAACTGGAATTCCATGGTGACGCCGGTGGCCACGCCCATGGCGAAGTTGATGCCGAACAGCACGCCCCAGAACTGGGTCATGCGGCGCCATATCGTCCGGCCGGTCATGACGTGGATGCTCTCCATCACGGCCAGCATCCAGACCAGCCCCAGCGTCAGCGGCACGAACAAGAAGTGATAGAGCGCGGTCATCGCAAATTGCATGCGCGACAGGGTGACAACCTCGGTATCGACAATCATGGTGTGCTCTCGTGAATCGAAGGGGTGGCCGTGGGTGCCAGCAGTCGCTCGATGGCGTCATGACCGCGAGCGGGTTTCGGGTAAGGCGCAAAGGCGACCCACCAGAGCAGGGACAGCGCCGCGATCTTGACGATGACGATGACGATCAGCTCGAGCGTCAGGCGCGACGCCCATCGCCTGGAAGCCGGTTTGCGCGGAAAGAAGGGCGACGCCATCGTGCCTCCTAGAAACGCCAGCCGACGCTGAGTCCGTAAACGAGTGGATCGATCTTCGCCGTGCCTACGTGCGCACCGTTGACTCGCACCTTACTCCGGATGTCCATCCAGCGAACGTCGGCGGTAAGTATCCAGCGTTCGCTCAGGCGAAAGTCGACACCGCCGTGCGCCGCGGTACCCCAGCTATCCTTCGCCACCACGTGCGCGCCGAACAGCGGGCCCACGCCGTTCGCGTCGTAGAAATGCGTGTAGTTGACGCCGAGCCCGACGAACGGCGATACCGCCGAGCCCGCCAGAAAGTGGTAATTGACGCCCAGCACCGGCGGCAGCTGCTTGACCGTCGCCGCACGCTGTCCGTTCAGGCGCAGCGTGTGCTGAAACGGCAGCGCAGCGAGCGCTTCGAAACCCCACTGCGGCGTAAGCATGTATTCGATGCTGAAGGTGGGCCGCGTGCTGCTGCTGATGCTGGTCTTGGCGCCGGCCAGATAGCCGTTGTTCGAGGTCGGATCGACGATGTGCGCACCGAACCGCAGTACCCATGGGGTATCGGCATCCTGTGCCGAACTGTTGACCGCTATCGCGCAGGCCAATACGCCCAGCGCCAGCTGTTTCCATTGCGTCTTCATTGCTTGCGTTCCTTTTTTTGAAAGCCGTTGCCGATGTCGCCGGCATGCAACGCAATATAGGAAGTGGGCGCACCGCCCATGTTGAGCGAGATCAATTTGCCGTGCGTTAGGCGATATCCGATCGGCGAAGGATGCGTGCTTCGTTATTGATTTCGATCAAAGGTCGCCGGCACCGGCGCGCGTAAAACATAAGCGCGACGTCCATGGCGCCGATGCTGTCTTATCGACGCGTCGGCCACAGCCAGAAGGACTTGCGCGCTGACGATCTCTCCAGGAGAACACCGATGAATCTTTCTGCGCAGAACCCTCTTGCAAACGTTGTTTTGCCCGCCCGCGACATGCCTGCGCGCACGGTCGGCGATATTCTCGCCCTGATAACGGCAGGCGCCGCATGGGGTTCGTCCGCCATGGTGGCCGCTCGTCTCGCCGCGCGCTTTGGCACGTCGCTGACCGGCGCCTACTTCGATCCGGAGATCGTCACGACGGTGATGGGCGATGCGAGCATGTCGCCCTTTGCGCAGCCGCTCGGTGGCATCGGCAATGCTATCGACTCGCCCAACGGCCGCGAATTCGCCGCCTTCGCCCGCAGACACAACGCCATCGATACACATTGGACGATTCTGCGCACGCAGATTGCCCGAAGGCTGCACTGGCTGGGCTCATGGCACGACCTCGTCGTGCTGGAAAGCGATATGAGCAACGTCGAAAAGGTGCGCAGCATACTGAGCAACCTGCTGATCACCTGTCGCCTTCCCTGCCTCTTGCTGCCACCGAACTACCACGACTCGGCCCGGTTCGAACGTATCGCCATCGGGTGGAACAACAGCCTGTCGGCGACACGTGCCATCCACGCAGCGCGGCCGCTGCTGGCACAGGCGCACCAGGTCTACCTGCTGGACGGCACGTTGAGCTCGACCGACGAACGGGACGATTTCCCGCACTTCGATCCGTACCAGTACCTGGCTCAGGATGGTGTCACCGTGATTCCCGTCGAAGTGGCCGGAGACGCATCGGGAGAATCATTGCTCAGCTCCGCACGTCATGTAAGAAGCGACTTGCTGGTCCTCGGCGCCTACAGCCACTCACCATTGCGCGAACGCATTCTGGGCGGCGTGACGCGACACGCGATGGAGCATGCCGACATTCCGTTGTTCATGCGACATTGATCCGGCCATTCATCGGTGGCGTGTCGACAAAATGAAACTCGGACGCTCGGTTCACCAAGCTCCTGTTCCCGTATTCGACCGACGAGTTCAGCGGATCAAGCGCGCCGTCTCTTGATGTAGATCAATACCTATTCGAAGCGCGCCGACGAGACTTTACCGATGAACACGCCCACTCTAGAACCGACGTTCGATGCCTCGTTGTTGTCTTTTTACGACACCGCCGCCCCGCGGTACACGAGCTACCCGACGGCGCCCCATTTTTGCGAAGATTTCGGCAACGCCGCGCTCATCGAGGCGATACGCGCCTCCAACGAAAATCCCATTCCGCGGCCGCTGTCGCTGTACGTGCACGTGCCGTTCTGTTTCAGCCCCTGCTTCTACTGCGGCTGCATGCATGTAATCGGTCGAAATCCCGCCGTGGCCGATCGCTATCTGCGCGCCCTGCTGTGGGAAATCGAACGGCTCGCGCCCTGCTTCGACCGGGATCGCCCATTGATACAGCTGCACCTGGGCGGAGGCACGCCCAATTTTCTCGATCTTGCCCGGCTCGAGCGGCTGATGCATGCGCTGGAGGACAACTTCACTTTCGCCGCGCCGGATTCGAGAGAATTCGGGATAGAGATCGATCCGCGGTTTTGCGACGCCGACTATGTGCGGGGACTGGCCCGCCTGGGATTCAATCGAATCTCGATCGGGATTCAGGACTTCGATCCGGCCGTGCAGAGCGCCATCAACCGCGTCCACTCCATCGAAAAATCGCACGAGGTCATCCAGGCCGCGCAGCGGGCCCAATTCCGCTCGATCAACGTGGATCTTATCTACGGGCTGCCGCATCAGACGCCGGAAAGCTTTTCTGCGACGCTGGAAAAAGTCGTGGGACTTCAGCCCACTCGGATCGCCGTCTATGGCTACGCCCATCTGCCGGCGCTGTTTAAGGCACAAAAACAGATTCGCGCCGAAGATCTGCCCGACGCCGCACAGCGTTTGCAACTATTCGGCGTGGCCCTGGAGAAACTGTCCGCCGCCGGTTATTTCTATATCGGCATGGATCATTTCGCGCGCGGGGATGACGACCTGGTCGTCGCCCAGCTCGCCGGCACGCTGCAACGCAACTTTCAGGGCTACTCGACCTGCGCCAACTGCGACATTCTCGGCGTTGGCGTCAGCGCCATCAGCCGCATCGACGGAACATACAGCCAGAACCATCGCCAGCTCATCGACTATTACCGCGCCATCGAAGCGGGCGACCTGGCCGTCAATCGTGGCGTTATTCTCACCTCGGACGATGTGCTGCGCCGGGACGTGATCGGACGCCTGATGTGCCACGGCGAGCTGGATCGTGAGGACATCGGCCGAACCTACGACATCGACTTCGACAACTACTTCGCCGACGAATTGCGCCGCCTGACGCGCTATGCGCAGGACGGCTTGGTCACCCTGAGCACCGACCGCATCGCCCTCACCCCGCGCGGCCGCCTCCTCGTCAAGAACGTCGCCGCGTGTTTCGATGCCTACACCAGTTATGAGTGACGTAGAATTCCGAGATCCCGCTGGGTCATTGCCGGTTATCGAATCCTAATATTCTGTTCATGGTCTCTCCTTCAGCTCGTTACGAACGCTTAAGCACACTTACGCCGCTATCGCAGTATTAGCTGTAGCAGCCCAATGCGACATTCGTCACCGGCAAGACCCGGGCTGAAATAAGCGAACGGCATATGGTCATGCCGAATGATCCTTTTACCCTAGGCAACGAAATCTTTATGTTCGGACGTCTAGTCGTATGGACGTCTAAAGGACATGACCGTAAAGGCCGCTATAGCGCCGGGCTTGCCGGAAAGCACGCTTGATGCCGATAAGCTCGACCAGCTCAAGCGGCTGGCGGAGGGACTGACCGCGGCCGAGCTGTACTGGGTGGCGGCATGGAGTGCCTCACTGGCGGCGCAGTCCCAGCAAGGCGGTACGACAACCGCGGCGAGCCCCGCAAAACAAGCGGCGGCGATGTTGACCGTGGTCTACGGCAGCCAGACAGGCAACGCCAAGCGGCTGGCCGAGCAACTGGCCCGACGCGGCGAAGTCAGCGGCTTGCCGGTGCGCCTGCTCCGGGCCGATGCATACCCGCAGCGCGAGTTGGCGAAGGAGCGCTACCTGGCGATCATCATCAGTACTCAGGGCGAGGGCGAGCCGCCGGACGATTCGCGTGGCCTGGTCGAGTTCGTTCTGGGCAAGCGCGCGCCCAAAATCCCTTCCCTGCAGTTTTCGGTACTGGGGCTGGGCGATTCGAGCTATGCCGAGTTCTGCGCCATCGGTAACCAGCTCGACGCGCGGCTGGCCGAGCTCGGCGCGACGCGCTTTGCGCCGCTCGGTGCAGCGGACGTTGATATCGACACCGTCGCAACGCCGTGGCTGGAGAAAGCGCTGGAGCAGGCGCGCGAGCTGCTGAAGGCACCTGGCGGCAGCGTTACGACACTGCACGCCGTACAGCGCGAGCGTGCCCAGGACGAGGCGGCCACTCAGCCGCTGCATTCACGCGAGAGGCCTTTCCACGCGGTTGTTCTGGCGAACCAGCGCATCGTGTCGCGCGAGGCGGACCGCGACCTACGCCATATCGAGCTGTCGCTGGAAGGCTCTGGCCTCGCCTACCTACCCGGCGATTCGCTCGGCGTATGGGCGCACAACCCGCCGACGCTGGTGGCGCAGTGGCTCGATACGCTTGGGCTGGACGGCGGCATCGACGTGAGCTACGACGGCCGCACCCTGCCGCTGGCGCTGTGGCTGAAGCGCGAACGCGAGATCACCCGGCTCAGCCGAGCGTTTATCGTGTCACTGGCAGCGGTCAGCGGTCACGATGAGCTGGGTCGCTTGCTGCAGCCGGCGCATTCCGCCGAGCTGGCCGAGCTGCTGAATACCTATCAGCCGATCGATCTGCTTCGACGCTACCGAGCGACCTGGTCGGCAGATGCGCTGATCGCCGCGCTGCGGCCACTGACTCCGCGACTGTATTCCATTGCCTCCAGCCAGGCCCAGGTGGGCGAGGAAGTGCATCTCACCGTGGCGGTGGTGAATTACGAAGCGCACGGCTCCCGTCACTGGGGCGCCGCGTCAACCTTTCTTGCGGCGGTGGACGAAGACGGCACGGTGCCGGTCTTCATCGAGTCGAACGACCGCTTCCGCCTGCCGGCAGACGCCTCGCGCGACATCATCATGATCGGCCCCGGCACGGGCGTGGCGCCGTTCCGCGCCTTTGTGCAGGAGCGCGAGGAGACGGGCGCCGCCGGGCACAACTGGCTGTTCTTCGGCAACCGGCATTTTGCGCAGGATTTTCTCTATCAGACCGAATGGCAGGCGGCGCTGAAGAAAGGCGCGCTGCACCGGCTCGATCTGGCGTTTTCACGTGACACCGCGGAAAAAATCTACGTGCAGCAGCGTCTGCGCGAGCGCGGAGCCGAGCTTTACGCGTGGCTGGAAAACGGCGCCCATCTCTATGTCTGCGGTGATTCCACCCACATGGCGAAAGACGTGCACGCGGCTCTGATCGACGTGGCCGTTACCCACGGCGGCCACTCGCCCGACGACGCCAAGGCATGGCTCGCCGACCTGATGCAGCAAGGGCGCTACGCCCGCGACGTGTATTGATATGACGAATTCAGATCCAGCGAAAACCAAACCATCCGCGCCACCGTCCGACTTCGAACGGGTCAAGGCGGCCAGCAACTTTCTGCGCGGCGGCATCGTGGAAGGTCTGGCCGATCCGATCACGGGCGCGATCAGCGACGACGACAACAAGCTGCTGAAATTCCACGGCAGTTATCTGCAGGACGACCGCGACCTGCGCGACGAGCGGCGCAAGCAGAAGCTGGAGCCTGCGTTCTCCTTCATGCTGCGCGCGCGCCTGCCCAGCGGCGTGGTGACGCCGGCGCAGTGGCTGGTGTTCGACCAGATCGCGCGCGTGCACGCCAACGGCACGCTGCGCATCACCACGCGGCAGACGTTTCAGTGGCACGGCATCATCAAGCGCAACCTCAAGCCGACCATCGCCGCGATCCACGCGTCGCTGGCCGGTACCATCGCCGCCTGTGGCGACGTGGTGCGCAACGTGGTGAGCACGGCCAACCCGATCGAATCGGCGGCGCACGCCGAGGCGTATGCACTGGCCACGATGCTGTCGAACGAACTGGCGCCGAAAACCAGCGCGTACCACGAGATCTGGCTCGACGGCGAAGCGCTGGTCGCCGAACCGAAGGCGGAGAAGCCGGCAGTCAAGGACAGCGAACCGCTGTACGGCCCGACCTATCTGCCGCGTAAATTCAAGATCGGCCTGGCGATTCCGCCGCTCAACGACGTCGACGTGTTTGCACAGGATCTGGGCCTGATCGCGATCATCGAGAACGGCGTGCTGCACGGGTTCAATGTCGCCATCGGCGGCGGTATGGGCGCTACGCACAACGACGATTCCACCTATCCGCGGCTGGGCAGCCTGATTGGCTTCATCAGCCCGACCCAGCTGCTGGCCGTGGCCGAAGCGGTGGTCACGGTGCAGCGGGACTGGGGCAACCGCAGCGAACGCAAGCATGCACGATTGAAGTACACGCTCGACCATCGCGGGCTGGACGCGTTCAAGGCCGAGATGGAATCGCGCCTGGGTTTCACGCTGGCACCGGTGCAGCCGTATCGTTTCGACCACAACGGCGACCGCTACGGCTGGGTGCAGGGCCACGACGGCCAATGGCATCTCACGCTGCACATCGAATCGGGCCGCCTGGCCGACGTGGGCGAGCGGCGCTGGCTGACCGGACTGCGCGAGCTGGCCAAGGTTCACACGGGCGATTTCCGCATGACCTGCAACCAGAACGTGATCGTGGCGAACGTCGCGCCGGCCGACCGGTCGCGCATCGATACCATCGTTCGCGAGCATGGTCTGGACGACTATCTGCAGCAGAGCGGCATTCGTCGCCACACGGTCGCCTGCGTGGCGCTGCCGACCTGCGGATTGGCGATGGCCGAAAGCGAACGCTATGTACCGCTGCTGCTGCCGAAGCTGGAAGCCCTGCTCGATCGACACGATCTCACCGATGCGCCGATCCTGCTGCGCCTGTCCGGCTGCCCGAACGGCTGCTCGCGCCCCTACCTCGGGGAGATCGCGCTGGTCGGGCGCGGACCGGGTCGCTACGACCTGCGCCTGGGTGCGGATTTCCGCGGCGAGCGCTTGAACCGGCTCTATCGCGAGAACATCGACGAAACCGCCATTCTCGGCGCGCTCGATCCGCTGTTCGCGCGCTACGCCGCCGAGCGGAATGACGCCGAAGGCTTTGGCGACTTTCTGCTGCGCGCCGGCGTACTGCCGCCGCCCTCGCGTCGTATCGCCTCGCAGGTGGTGACATGAGCGAACTGACGCCGCCTTTCGACTTAAATGACCCGCAGACTCTGCCGCGGATCAACGCGGAGCTGGCCACGCTGACGGCGCAGGAACGCGTGGCCTGGGCCTTCAGAAACACGCCAGGCACCCACGTGCTGTCGTCCAGCTTCGGCGCGCAGGCGGCGGTGTCGCTGCACATGCTGACGCGGCAGCGGCCGGATATTCCCGTGGTGCTGATCGATACCGGCTACCTGTTCGCCGAGACCTATCGGTTCATCGATGAGCTGACCGAGCGACTGCAACTGAATCTCAAAGTCTATCGGCCGCGTATCGGCGTGAACTGGATGGAGGCGCGCTATGGCCGCCTGTGGGAACAGGGCGTCGATGGGCTCGACCGCTACAACCACATCCGCAAGGTCGAACCGATGGAACGGGCGCTGGACGAGCTCGATGCACACGGCTGGTTTTCCGGCCTGCGCCGCGACCAGTCGCGCAGCCGCGCGGATATCGACTTTGTCGAGCGCCCCGGCGAGCGCTGGAAATTCCATCCGATCGCCGACTGGACCGACCGCGATGTCGGCGTGTATCTGAAAGAACACGACCTGCCCTACCACCCGCTGTGGGACGAGGGCTACGTATCGATCGGCGACCGCCACACCAGCCAGCGGCTCGAACCCGGCATGGAGCCGGAGGACACGCGCTTCTTCGGGCTCAAGCGGGAGTGCGGCATTCACAAGATCGGTTGATTCGCCCGGCACGAGTCCACCGTGCATGCGCCTCAGCGTGACACGGTTTGGACGTCCACAAGAAATACCACTCTATCTTTCGGGTCTGAACCATGAAGCTGTATCCACTGTTTGCCGATCTCACGAACCGCCCGGTGCTGGTGGTGGGCGGCGGTGCGGTGGCCGAGCGCAAGATCGACGCGCTGCTGGGCGCGCAGGCGCACATCACCGTGCACGCGCTGACGCTCACGCCGCAGCTGCAGGCCTGGGCCGACGAGGCTCGGATCACGCTGCGCAGCGAGCCGTTCGACGAACGTCTGCTCGACGCGGTATGGCTGGTGATTGCGGCCACCTCGGACGACGCGCTCAACCGGCGCGTTGCCGCGCTGGCCGAATCGCGGCGGATTTTCGCCAACGTGGTCGACGAATCCGCGCTCTGCAGTTTCCATGTGCCGGCGGTGATCGATCGCGCGCCGCTGACGATCGCGATTTCCAGCGGCGGCGATGCACCGATGCTGGCGCGACTGCTGCGCGAGCGGCTGGAATCCCTGCTCGATCATTCGCTCGGCGCGCTGGCCTCGCTGGCGGCGCGACTGCGCAAGCGCATTCGCGTGCGCCATCCGGACCTGTCGGAGCGACGCAGTTTTTACGAAGATCTCTTTACCGGCCCGGTGGCGCGACTGCTGCGGCAGGGACAGCCGGAACGCGCGTTGGCTGCGGCGGAACAGCTGCTCGCGTCATCGCCGATTCGCGCGGCCGGATCGGTGGTGCTGGTCGGCGCCGGACCGGGCGACCCCGGCCTGCTGACGCTGCGCGCGCTGCGTGCACTGAACGAGGCCGACGTGATCCTGCACGATCGGCTGGTGAGCGCCGAGGTGCTCGATCTGGCTCGGCGCGACGCCGACCGCATCGAAGTCGCCAAGCAGGCCGGCCATCATCACACCACGCAGCACGGTATCCACGCGCTGCTGCTGGAGCACGCCCGTGCCGGCAAGCGCGTGGTGCGTTTGAAGGGCGGTGACCCGTTCGTGTTCGGTCGCGGCGGCGAGGAGCTGGAGTTTCTGCGCGACCACGGCATTCCCTTTGAAGTGGTGCCCGGCATCACCGCCGCGGCGGCCTGCGCCGCGTATGCGGGCATTCCGCTGACGCATCGCGATCACGCGCAGTCGGTGCGTTTTGTTACCGCACACTGCAAGGCCTCGATGGATACGCTCGACTGGTCGGCGCTGGCGCAGGAGCGGCAGACGCTGGGCGTGTACATGGGCGTCGGCGAGTTGCCCACGCTGCAGTCGAAGCTGATTGCCCACGGCCGCGCCGCATCCACGCCATTCGCGCTGATCGAGAATGGCACGCGCCAGAATCAGCGCGTGATTACCGGCACGCTGGGGCAACTAGCCGAGCGTGCTGTGGCTTATGCGGTGAAATCGCCTGCCCTGCTGATTCTCGGCGAGGTCGCCGCGCTGGCGCATTCGCTGGCCTGGTTCGGTCGATCGCCGCTGGGCACGTCGGCTGTGGCGTCGCGCGGCGATGCACAGGGCAAGCCACTGCCGGTTCCGGCGCGGCGCAGCGGCCAAAGCCGGCTGGCAGCGATTCATCGTCAGTAATTCCGACTATCTTCCCCGACCTCCGGAGCAAGCATGATTTACGAAAGCATTCTCGACACGATCGGCAACACGCCCGTAGTGAAGCTGCACCGTCTGGCACCGAAGCACGTCGACATCTACGTCAAGGTCGAGGCGTTCAATCCGGCCGGGTCGGTGAAAGATCGCCTCGCGCTGGCGATCATCCTCGATGCCGAAAAGCGTGGCACATTGAAACCCGGCCAGACCGTGGTGGAAGCGACCTCCGGCAATACCGGCGTCGCCCTGGCCGCCGTTTGCGCCGCGCGCGGCTATCCGTTTGTCGCGGTGATGACCGAAACGTTTTCGGTGGAGCGGCGCAAGCTGATCCGCGCCTACGGCGGCAAGGTGCTGCTGACGCCCGCCGCCGAGCGCGGCACCGGCATGGTGCGCAAGGCGGCCGAGCTGGCAAAGGAGCACGGCTGGTTTCTCGCCAATCATTTCGACAATCCGGCCAACCCCGCGTATCACCGCAACACCACCGCGCCGGAAATCCTGCGCGATTTCGCCGGTCGTCGGCTGGACTATTTCGTCAGCGGCTGGGGCACCGGCGGCACCATCACCGGCGTGGGCGAAGTGCTTAAGCTGGCGCGGCCGGACGTCAAGGTCATCGCCACCGAGCCGGTCGGCGCGGCGCTGCTGTCCGGCAAGGAATGGCAGCCGCACAAGATCCAGGGCTAGACGCCGGACTTTTTGCCCGGCGTGCTGAACCGGCAGATCGCCGAGCGCATCGTGCCGGTCGACGACGTGCTGTCGCGCGATACCTCGCGCGCGCTGGCGCAAAAGGAAGGCATCTTTGTCGGCATCTCGGCCGGCGCCACGCTCGCCGCCGCGCTGGAAGTGGCCAAGGATGCGCCGGAAGGTTCGGTGCTGCTGGCGATGCTGCCGGACACCGGCGAGCGCTATCTGTCGACGTTTCTGTTCGAAGGCGTCAATGAAGGCTCCGACGATATCGGCTGAGTATTCTCTCGGACATGACCGCTGGCGCCATAAAAGGAAACGGGCGCCTGAGCGCCCGTTTCTTTATGCGGCAATGATCGAAACTCAGAACGTGTAGTACATCTGGAATTCAACCGGATGCGTGCTGGCACGGTAGCGGGTGACTTCCTTCATTTTCAGCTCGATGTAGGCATCGATGAAGTCGTCGGTGAACACGCCGCCGGCCTTGAGGAAGTCGCGATCCTTGTCCAGCGCTTCGAGCGCCACGTCGAGGCTGGAGCAGACCTGCGGGATGTTCTTCTCTTCTTCCGGCGGCAGATCGTACAGATCCTTGTCGGCCGGCGCGCCCGGGTCGATCTTGTTGATGATGCCGTCGAGGCCGGCCATCATCAGCGCGGTAAAGGTCAGATAGCCCGACTGCATCGGATCGGGGAAGCGCACTTCGATGCGGCGACCCTTCGGGCTGGCCACGTACGGAATGCGGCAGCTGGCCGAACGGTTGCGCGCCGAATAGGCCAGCATCACCGGCGCTTCGAAGCCCGGCACCAGACGCTTGTAGCTGTTGGTGGTGGAATTGGAGAACGCATTGATCGCACGCGCGTGCTTGAAGATGCCGCCGATGTACCACAGCGCGGTCTGCGACAGGCCACCGTAGAGATCGCCGGCAAACAGGTTTTCGCCGCCCTTGCTCAGCGACTGATGCACGTGCATGCCGCTGCCGTTGTCGCCGACGATGGGCTTGGGCATGAAGGTGACGGTCTTGCCGTTCTGGTGCGCCACGTTCTTCACCACGTACTTCATGGTGATCAGCTCGTCGGCCTTCTTCACCAGGGTGTTGAACTTGACGCCGATCTCGCACTGGCCGGCGTTGGCCACTTCGTGATGGTGCACTTCGACGGTCTGTCCCAGCGACTCCAGCACCTTGCACATGTCGGCACGCAGGTCGGCCAGCGAATCGACCGGCGGCACCGGAAAGTAGCCGCCCTTGACGCCCGGACGATGGCCGGTGTTGTCGCCGTCGTACTTGTACTTGGAGCTCCAGGCCGCTTCCTGCGAGGTGATCTCGTAGAAGGCGTGGCCCATGTCGTTCTGCCAGCGCACCGAATCGAAGATGAAGAATTCGGGCTCCGGGCCAAAGAAGGCGGTGTCGGCGATGCCGGTGGACTTCAGGTATTCCTCGCCGCGTTTGGCGATCGAGCGCGGGTCGCGCCCGTAGGCCTGCATGGTCGACGGCTCGAGCACGTCGCAATGCAGAACCAGCTGGGTGTGTGCGCTGAACGGGTCGAGGTAGGCGGTGTCCGGATCGGGCAGCAGCACCATGTCCGACTCGTTGATGCCCTTCCAGCCGGAAATCGACGAACCGTCGAACATCTTGCCGTCTTCGAACGTCGAATCGTCGATCGAGTGGGCGGGGAAACTGACGTGGTGATGGACACCGAGGATGTCGGCGAAGCGGAAGTCGACAAACTCGACCTCGTGTTCCTGGATCAGATCGAGCACTTTCTTGGCGGCGGACATAGAACAACCTCGGCTAGTGATTAACAAGCGGTTTTAGCAAGCGTCATGCCACGGGGCATAAACTCGATTCTGCCGGCCTTTGCGCGACCTGATGACGATCGCAGCACGACCTTATGCATCATACACGGGCAATCTTGCGCGATATTTGCACCAATATGAAGCTTACGGGGCGTCGGGTGGGCACTACACCGCCGCCCCGTCGCCCCGCATGCACCCGCTGCTCAGGCCTCGTAGGCGCTTTCGCCGTGCGAACTGATGTCCAGGCCTTCGCGTTCGGCTTCCGGGCTGACGCGCAGTCCGAAGATCAGCTTCACGACCAGGTAGACGATCACCGACACCACGCCACTCCACACCAGGGTGATGCCGACGCCTAGCGCCTGCACACCAACCTGCTGCGCCATCGTGGTGTTGCCGGCGCCGAAGCCGGTGCCGCCCAGCGACACCGCGCTGAACACGCCGGTGAGCAGCGCGCCGACGATGCCGCCGATGCCGTGCACGCCGAACACGTCCAGCGCATCGTCCACTTTCAGAATCTTCTTCAGCCCGGTCACGCCCCAGACGCAGCAGAGGCTGGCCAGGGCACCGATCACCAGCGAGCCCATCGGCCCGACCGTGCCGCAGGCCGGCGTAATGGCCACCAGCCCGGCGACCGCGCCGGACGCGCCGCCGACCATCGACGGCTTGCCGCGGGTGACGACTTCAACGATCAGCCAGGCCAGCACCGCCATCGCCGTGGCAACGAGGGTGTTGATGAAGGCCAGCGCCGCACCACTGTTGGCTTCCAGATTGGAGCCTGCGTTGAAGCCGAACCAGCCGACCCACAGCAGGGCCGCGCCGATCATGGTGTAGGTCACGTTGTGTGGCTTCATCGATTCACGCCCCAGGCCCAGACGCGGTCCGACCATGTAGGCCCCGACCAGACCGGCAATACCGGCGTTGATGTGCACCACGGTACCGCCGGCGAAATCCAGCGCGCCTCTGGCGAACATGAAGCCGTCCGGCCCGAACCAGACCATGTGCGCGATCGGCAGGTAGGCAAAGGTGAACCACAGCGCGGTGAAGGCCAGCACGGCGCGGAAGCGCATGCGTTCGGCGAACGAGCCGACGATCAGCGCGCCGGTAATGCCGGCGAAGGTCGACTGGAACACGATGAACACGTACTCGGGCAGCGACACGTTGGCGCTGAAGGTGGCCGACAGCGTGTCCTTGGTGACGCCTTTCAGGAACAGCTTGCTGAAGCCGCCGATGAAGGCATTGCCCTCGGTGAACGCCAGGCTGTACCCGTAGATGACCCACAGCACCAGGATCATCGAGAACACCGTCATCACCTGCATCAGCACCGACAGCACGTTCTTCGAGCGGACCAGACCGCCGTAGAAAAGCGCCAGGCCCGGCACCGTCATCAGCAGCACCAGCAGGGTCGAGGTGAGCATCCACGCCACGTCGCCCTTGTCGACCACCTGCACGATGGGCGCCGCGGCGAAAGCGGAAGGTGCCAGCAGAAGCAGGCACAGGAAAACAAAGGGGGACATCCACCCGGGTAGACAGCGCGAGTGGTCGTTCAACGGAAGCTGTTTCATGGAAACCTCGCAGGGCAGAATTCAGAGGGCGTCGGCGTCGAGCTCGCCGGTGCGGATGCGGATGACCTGCTCGATGGTGCTGATGAAAATCTTGCCGTCCCCCACGCTGCCGGTTTTCGCCGACTGCTGAACGGCCTCCAGCACCGTATCGAGCAGCTCGTCGGCGATCACCACCTCGAGCTTGAGCTTGGGCAGAAAATCCACGACGTACTCGGCGCCGCGGTAGAGCTCGGTATGGCCCTTCTGTCGTCCGAAGCCACGCACTTCGCTGACCGTGATGCCGCTGACGCCGGCATTGGTCAACGCGTCACGCACTTCGTCCAGCTTGTAGGGCCGGATGATGCAACTGATCAATTTCATGCACATCTCCAGACGTTGATACCGCCGTGGTCGCCCACGACGGCTGGTTTGAATGCCTGCTCACAGATTTTCCCGATACAACGTTTGCTGCGACCTCTCTTTCATAAAACCACAAATGGGCGATCGTTGGTCAGAACGATTTGCTCAAGGTAAGGATGGCGGTAGCGCGACCGACGTAATGACCCTCGGGATTGGTATAAGCGCTGCGCTTCGCGTTCGTGTCGTAGTAACCCAGCGCGATCGAGTAACCGCTGGCGAAGGCACGCGTCACGCCGACCCGCCAGTCGTAGTAGGAATATCCGGGACTATTGGGCACATCCTGATGACCGACATGGCTGTTCAAAGTCCAGCCCGGAGTGAACTCGACGTTGTAGGACAGATCGACGTAATCGCTGTGCTTGCTGTCGGCGAAGCCGAACAGGTTGGTCAAGCCATAGGAATATTTCAGCGCGATCCCTTTCCACGTCAGCGATGCGTAAGCCTCGGTGGTATACGGGCGACTGAAGCCGGCCGGGTACGTGCCGGGGTAGTAATAGGTATACAGCCCGACGTCGTACGCCCAGTCGGCGCTGAAGCTGCCGCGGTAGCCGGCGTACCCGTCGATTTCGAGACTGCTGGAAACGCGAGCTTCCGCAGTGGACACGTCCGACAGCCAGCTGACGTTGCTGCCCCACGCGCCGACATACCAGCCGCCGGCATCGTCGTATTCGATACCCGGCTGAAACGCCGGCTTGCGATTGGTCTGCGAAAGACCGCGGAAAATGTAGTCGTTCGTCACCGAGACGCTGCCGACGACCTTGCTGACCGGTGTGTCATCCGCCAGGGCAGCCATCGGATCGCCCAACATCACGGCGCTTGCCAGTATCCATTGCGATGCTCGCTTCATCGGTGTGGCTCCTTCGCTATGTTTGAAGCACATCGGATTCGGACGTCTGGACGTCCATAACCCCATGCAACTTCGACAACGTCGACAAGGCGGGCCATCGAGTGGCTGGCGCATCGGCAACGGCCTGGCTTGCGTGGCGCATGCGCGGCCACACAGATAAGCAACGTTTTCTGATGAAATGAGCAGCGGGCTCGAAATCGCGCGCCGACGCCCGAACGTCGGGCAACCGCTGCGTTTCAAGAAGCGCCGCTTCAATATCGGGCGCCGCCGGTGATGAGACGGCCGCCAGCTTTTCGGTCTTCGCCGTGGCGTGTACCCGCAGGCACGAACGGACCGACATGGTTCTGCCGCAGCGCAACCATGCGCCAACCTGACCCGTATTCCCCACGACCTGAGTTGTTCGAGCGTGTCGGCGCGCTATTAGCGCTGCACCACACGACGTCGCAAACTATGCCGATGACTCGATCCTGCCCTAGTTATTTGTGCATTGCAATACGATGACGCGATTATTTTCGTAAGAAATATTTTTGCTGCCGGCCCATGCATCTCATTGGTTTTCCTTGTAACCAATTTCACCGGGCGCTCTCCACCGCGCAATCGCGGGAATGAATCGCAGGAATTTGCGCCGCAGCGGCGGCCGCCGTCCCGTATTTCTCCATCTCGGCGACCTTACTTCGGCCGCTGCGCGACAGATCTCGCGAAGCGTCAGTACCTAAGCTAGGCTCCCGTGTCCGCGGCGACGGCGCCGTCCTCTTGAAGGTTTGTATCCGTGACTGATCTGATCCACGTCATCCTGCTCGGCATCATCGAAGGCATCACCGAATTTCTGCCGATCTCCAGCACCGGGCATCTGCTGATTGCGGAAAAATTCGGGCTGGGCGCGCGCTCGGATCTATTCAACGTCGGCATCCAGGCCGGTGCGATTCTCGCGATCACCTTTATTTACTGGAAGCGCATCTGGCAGCTCTTTTCGCAATGGCGCGAGCCGGTCAATCGCGATTATCTGCTGAAGCTGATCGTGAGCTTTCTGATCACCTCGGTGCTCGGCGCAGTCATCGTGGTGCATTTCCATTTCAAGCTGCCTGAAACGATTACGCCGATCGCATGGGCGCTGCTGATCGGCGGCATCTGGATGATCGCCGCCGAACAAATCGCGGCGCGGCAGGCCGATCGCACCCAGGTGACCTGGCGAGTGGCGATTCTGGTGGGCATTGCGCAGATGGTCGCCGGCGTGTTTCCAGGCACCTCGCGTTCGGGTGCCACGATTTTTACCGCCATGCTGGCCGGTACCAGCAACCGCGCGGCGGCCACCGAGTTCGCCTTTCTGGTCGGCATTCCGACCATGTACGCAGCGACCGGCTACGAGCTGCTGAAAGTGCTGAAGGACGGCGGCGCCGCCAACGAGGACTGGATCGCGCTGATCGTCGGTTTTGTCGTTTCGCTGATCGTCGGCTTTGTCGCGGTGAAGTGGCTGCTGGGCTATATCCGCAGCCATCGCTTCACCGCGTTTGCGATCTATCGCATCGTGCTGGGCATCGCGCTGCTGTTGCTGGTGCCCTCGGGCGGTTGAGCCCGCGTCGGCGAATCAGGCGGCCGCAGTGATGCGCTCGATCTCTTTCGTGGTCGCCTCGGCGGCGAGCCGCGCATTGAGCAGACACTGCGGCTCGCAGGTGCGCTGGAACAGCTCGCCGACCCACTCGATGAACGCTTGCACGCGCGCGGATAAATGACGCTTCTGCGGGTACACGATCCACAACGGTGAACCGGTGGAAATCGTGTCGGTCATGACGATTTCCAGCTCACCCTTGGCCAGCGCCGCGGCCGCCAGGCAGTGCGGCACCTGGATGATACCCAGGCCGGCGACCGCCGCCTGGATCACCGATTCGCCGTCGTTGATCAGCATGTGCGCGTCGACGTCCAGCTCGACCCGACCGCTCGGCGTGTCGAACTGCCACTGGTAGGCCTTGCCGGTACTGGGGAAAACATAGTTGATGCAGCGGTGCTGGCGCAGGTCGTCGATCGTGTGCGGAATGCCGTGTCGGGCCAGGTACGACGGGGCGGCCAGCAGCACGTTGCTGAAGTGGCCGAGCTTGCGCGCGATCAGGCTGGAATCCTCCAGCTCGCCCATGCGGATGGCGCAGTCGTAGCCCTCTTCGTTGAGGTCGAACGGGTAGTCGCACATCGCCAATTCGAGCCGGATATCCGGGTAGCGGCCCTCGAACTCCACCAAGTTGGGAATGATCGCCGAGCGGCCGATCGCCGAATGGGCAGCGACGCGCAGCTTGCCGACCGGATGGATCCGCGCCTGCCCCAGCGCCTCGGTAGCTTCGGCCAGGTCGGCCAGAATTTCCTTGCAGCGGGCGTGGAACGAGGCGCCGTCGTCGGTCAGCCGCAGCGAGCGCGTGGAGCGCGACAGCAGCCGGGTGCCGAGCTGGGTTTCCAGTCGGGCTACGGCCCGGCTCACGCCTGACGGCGTCATGCCCAGCTGGCTGGCCGCGGCGGCAAAGCTCTTGGCCTCGACCACGCGCACGAAGGTCGATATGGCGGAAAAGTCTTCCATAGCCTGGTTTTTCCACGGATTCGTGATTCTGACTCACGAGTGTAGTGCGCCGCGAACGGATTATCTATACCGCTTGGTACACCTATTCTCTCCAGCCTTCGCCGCCGGCCCCACCGTGCGTGCCCTGTTTCTGGAGATCGATCATGTCAACGAACGCAACAAAAAAGCGCTGGATTCCCCTCGCCCTGGCCATTGCCCTGGTGATCGGCAGCTGGGCGGTGCTGGGCCAACACGGCGAAAGCCACGCGCAGACCAACAGCGCACCGCCACCGCCGGCGGTGACCGTGGCGCAGACCCTGGTTCGCGCGGTCAGCGATGCCGATGAGTTCACCGGCCGGCTGCAGGCGATCGACACCATTCAACTGCGGCCCCGGGTGAGCGGCTACGTCGACCGCGTGCTGTTTACCGAAGGCGCGATGGTCAAGAAAGGCCAGCTGCTGTTCCAGATCGATCCGCGCCCGTATCAGGCCGAGGTCGATCGGCTGCAGGCCAACCTTGGCCAGGCGCATGCCGAATTGGTGCTGGCCGACGCGAACGCGGCACGCGCGCGGAAGCTGCTTGATCAGCACGCGGTATCGCGCGAAGAAGCCGACCGCATGAGCACGGCATCGCAAAGTGCCAAGGGACAGGTGGCCGCCGATAGCGCGGCACTCGATGCCGCCCAGCTCAACCGCGAGTTCACCGAAGTGCGCGCGCCCATCGACGGGCGCGTCAGCAACGCGCTGATCACCGCCGGCAATCTGGTGACGCCGAACGATGTGCTGACCAGCGTGGTCAGCGTCAATCCGGTGTATGCGTACTTCGACGTCGACGAGCACAGCTACCTCAAGCTCGACCACATCCGGCGCGAGCACGGCGCCGCGCCGCAGATCGCCATGGCCCTGGCCGATGAAAGCGGCTTTCCGCACAACGGCCGCATCGACTTCGTCGACAACCAGCTGAGCGCCGCCAGCGGCACGATTCGCCTGCGCGCCGTGTTCGACAACACCGATGGCAGCTTCACGCCCGGCCTTTACGTGCACATGCAGCTGCGCAGCGAGAGCAAGCAGCCGCGTGCGCTGATCGACGATCGCGCGGTTGGCACCGACCTCGGCAACAAGTTCGTCTACGTGCTCGACAAGGATCGCAAGGTCGACTACCGCAAGATCACCACCGGCCCGCTGATCGACGGCCTGCGCGTCGTCACCGACGGCCTGAGCAGCAGCGATGTCATTGTCGTCAACGGCCTGCAGCACGTGCGCCCCGGCATGGAAGTGAACCCGACCAAGGTCGCGATGGCTACGCGCAGCCTCGATGCCACGGCCAGCCAGGTCGCCAGCGGCGGCATTCCCAAAGGCAATGCGCTGACCAGCGCGCAGGACTGATTCGATGAAACTCGCTCAATATTTTGTGGATCGACCGATCCTCGCCGGCGTGCTGTCGGTGCTGCTGCTGATCGCTGGCACGATCTCGCTGTTCAAACTGCCGATCGGCGAATACCCCGAAGTGGTGCCGCCGACCGTGGTGGTGCACGCCAGCTACCCCGGCGCCAATCCGAAGGTGATCGGCGAGACGGTTGCCACACCGCTCGAAGAGCAGATGAACGGCGTCGAGGGCATGCTGTACACCGCCTCGCAGGCCACCAGCGACGGCGCCATGACGCTGACCGTGACTTTTGCGCTCGGCACCAACCTCGACGACGCTCAGGTGCAGGTGCAGAACCGCGTCGCCCAGGCGCTGCCGCGCTTGCCCGAAGAAGTGCAACGGCTCGGTGTGACTACGCAGAAAAGCTCGCCCGACCTGACCATGGTCGTGCATCTGATTTCGCCGAACCAGCGCTACGACATGCTGTACCTGTCGAACTACGCGCGCCTGCACATCAAGGATCAGCTCGCCCGCCTCGACGGCGTCGGCGACGTGCAGATCTTCGGCGCCGGCGAATACAGCATGCGCGTGTGGCTCGATCCGCAGCGCCTGGCCAGCCGCGGCCTGACCACCGGCGACATCGTGCACGCGATCAAGGAGCAGAACGTCGAAGTGGCGGCCGGCGCACTCAACGCGTCGCCCGGCCCGAACAACAACGCATTCCAGCTCAACATCAACACGCAAGGTCGTCTGGTCACCGAAGACGAGTTTCTGAAGATCGTCGTACGCACCAACCCGGACGGCGGCGTCACCTATCTGCGCGACGTCGCGCGGGTGGAGCTGGGTTCGAACAATTACGCGCTGCGCAGCCTGCTCAACAACAAGCCGGCGGTGGCCTTGCCGATCTTCGCGCGGCCGGGCTCCAACGCCATCCATATTTCCGATGAAGTGCGCAGCACCATGGCGCAGCTGAAGAAGGATTTTCCGCAGGACGTCGATTACAAGATCGTCTATGACCCGACGGTATTCGTGCGCGGCTCGATCGAGGCCGTGGTGCATACGCTGTTCGAAGCGATTCTGCTTGTCGTGCTGGTGGTGATTCTGTTCCTGCAGACCTGGCGCGCCTCGATCATTCCGCTGGTCGCCGTGCCAGTGTCGCTGGTCGGCACGTTTGCGGTGATGTATCTGGCCGGTTTTTCGCTCAATGCGCTGTCGCTGTTCGGCCTGGTGCTGGCCATCGGCATCGTGGTAGATGACGCGATTGTGGTAGTGGAAAACGTCGAGCGGCATATCGAGCACGGCCTATCGCCGAAGGACGCCACGCGTCAGGCGATGAAGGAAGTCACCGGCCCAATCGTGGCCACCGCGCTGGTGCTGTGCGCGGTGTTCGTGCCGGCGGCCTTTATCAGCGGCTTGACCGGCGAGTTCTATCGCCAGTTCGCGCTGACCATCGCGATCTCCACGGTGATCTCGGCGTTCAACTCGCTGACCCTGAGCCCGGCGCTGGCCGCCCTGCTGTTGAAGGAGCGCGGCGCACCGAAGGATGCGCTGAGCCGCGGCATCGATCGCGCTTTCGGCTGGCTGTTCCGCCCGTTCAACCGCTTCTTCGTGCGCAGCGCCAACAGCTACGTCAGCGGCGTGCAGCGCGTGCTGCGGGCGGGTTCCGTCGCGCTGATCATCTACGGCGGCCTGGTCCTGCTGGGCGTGTTCGGCTTTGCCAAGGTGCCGACCGGCTTCGTGCCGGCGCAGGACAAGCAGTACCTGGTGTCGTTCGCGCAACTGCCGGACGCGTCGTCGCTGGACCGCTCCGAAGCCGTGATACGCCGCATGAGCGACATCGCCTTGAAGCAGCCGGGTGTGGAAAGCGCGGTCGAGTTTCCCGGCCTGTCGATCAATGGTTTTACCAACAGCACGAATTCCGGCATCGTTTTCGTCACGCTGAAGCCGTTCGAGGAGCGCCGCGATGCGTCGCTTTCGGCAGGTGCGATCACCGCGGCGCTGCAGCAGAAGTATGCGGCGATCCAGGATGCCTATATCGCGATCTTTCCGCCGCCGCCGGTGAACGGCCTGGGCACGATCGGCGGCTTCCGCCTGCAGGTGGAAGACCGCGGCGACCAGGGCTTCGAAGAGCTGTACAAACAGACCCAGAACCTGATCACCGCCAGCCAGAAGGAGCCGGCGCTGGCCGGGCTGTTCTCCAGCTATCAGGTCAGCGTGCCGCAGATCGACGCCGACGTGGATCGCGAAAAGGCCAAGGCCGAAGGCGTGGATCTGAGCGATGTCTACCAGACCATGCAGGCCTATCTCGGCTCGCTCTACGTCAACGACTTCAATCGCTTCGGCCGCACCTACCAGGTCAATGTCTCGGCCGAGCCCGCTTTCCGCCACGAGCCGCAGGACATCACCGCCTTGAAGACGCGCAACGCCCGTGGCGAGATGGTGCCGCTGGGTTCGTTCGTCAGCGTGCGCCAGAGCGTGGGGCCGGATCGCGTGCAGCACTACAACGGTTTCCCGACCGCGGAAATCAACGGTGGCGCGGCACCTGGCTACAGCTCGGGTCAGGCCCAGGATGCGATGGAGCGACTGGCCAAGAACACCCTGCCCAACGGCATGTCGTTCGAGTGGACCGAGCTGACCTATCAGCAGATTCTCGCCGGCAACACCGCGGTGCTGGTGTTCCCGCTGTCGGTGCTGCTGGTGTTCCTGGTGCTCGCGTCGCTGTACGAAAGCCTGACCCTGCCGCTGGCGGTGATCATGATCGTGCCGATGGTGCTGCTGTCCGCGATCACCGGCGTGTGGCTGAGCGGCGGCGACAACAACATCTTTACCCAAATCGGCCTGATCGTGCTGGTGGGGCTGGCCTGCAAAAACGCCATCCTGATCGTCGAGTTTGCCCGCGAAGCGCAGATCCTCGAAGGCCTGGATCGCGTGCAGGCCGTACTGGAAGCGGCGCGACTGCGGCTGCGCCCGATCCTGATGACGTCGTTCGCTTTCATCATGGGCGTGGTGCCGCTGGTGCTGTCGCACGGCGCCGGTGCGGAGATGCGTCATGCGATGGGCGTGGCGGTGTTCTCCGGCATGCTCGGCGTCACCTTCTTCGGCCTGGTGTTCACCCCACTGTTCTATGTGCTGATCCGCCGCTGGAGCGAAAACAGCGCGGCCCGCCGCGCCGCCCGCAAGGCGCGTCACGCGGCGCTGCCCGCTCCCGCTTTCGAGGAACACTGAGATGACTTCGCTTTTCCGTTTGAGCGCTCTTGCCAGCGCGCTGCTCCTGGCCGGCTGCATCACCGTCGGCCCCGACTATCACCGTCCAGTCGAGAAGCCGGTCGCACTGCAGGGCGTCGATGCCGCGCAGCAGTCGGCGCGGGATTTTCAGGCCAACTGGTGGACGCAGTTCAACGATCAAACGCTCGATGCGCTGATCAAGCGTGCCGCGAAAAACAGCCCGGATCTGAAAATCGCGCTGGCGCGGCTGAACCAGTCGCGGGCGCAGCTCGGTACGGCGCGTTCCCAGCAGCTGCCCGACGTCCAGGCCCAGACCAGCTATACGCGCAGCCGCGAACAGCAGCCGGGTTTCACCACCGATCCGGAAACCATCACCACTTACCAGGCCGGTTTCGACGCCAGCTGGGAGCTGGATCTGTTCGGCGGCATCCGCCGTTCGGTGGAAGCCGCGCGCGCGGATACCGAAGCCGGCGCCGCGTCGCTGGAAGATGCGCAGGTCACGCTGTTCGCCGAGGTGGCGCGCCATTACTTCGATCTGCGCGGCACTCAGCTGCGCATCGACGTCGCCCAGCGCGATATAGGCAACCTGCGCGATTCGCTCAAGCTGATCAAGAGCCGCGCCGATGTCGGTACCGGTTCGGATCAGGATGTCGCCAGCGCCAGCGCGCGTCTGGCCGCCGTCGAGGCGCAGCTGCCCCCACTGCAGACTCAGGCGCAGGCCGATACGTTCCGCCTCGCCGTACTGCTCGGCGAGCGGCCGGGAGAACTCGACATCGACCTGTCGCCGAAGACCTTCCATCCCATCGATACCGCGCTGCCGATCGGCAACGCTGGCGACGTGCTGGCCCGCCGGCCGGACATTCGCGTTGCCGAGCGCGAACTGGCGGCGGCCAATGCGCGCATCGGCGTGGCCAAGGCGGACTGGTTTCCGCACATTTCGCTGGGCGGTTTCGTCGGTTTTCTGGCCGGCCGCAGCAACGATTTCGGCGGTGCGCAGTCGCGCGCCTTTTCGCTGGCGCCCAGCATCAGCTGGGACGGGCTCAACGTGCAGCGCGTGCGCTCCGGCGTCAAGGCCAGCGAAGCGCGCGCCGACGAGGCCAAAGCCAACTACCAGCGCACCGTGCTCAACGCCCTGGAAGACGTCGACAACGCACTGGTCAGCTACAACCAGCAGCGCGTGCGTGTGCAGAAGCTGGACGAGCAATCAACCCAGAGCACGCGTGCCGCCGAACTGGCGCGCATCCGCTACGAAGCCGGTGCCACCGACTATCTCGAGCTGCTCGACGCCCAGCGCACGCAGCTCACCGCGGAAGATCAGCTGGCTGAGGCCGAAGCCGGCATCAATCTTCAGGCCATCGCCATCTACAAGGCGCTGGGCGGCGGCTGGCAGGCCTGCGGCAACGAACACTGCAGCGCTCTGGCCAGCGCGCCATGAATATGCGCCCGCAAGCGCGGCGTAGCTTTTCTTCGTTCACCGCGCCGCCGCTGGAACAGCAGATCGCGCTGGTCAGCGGTGCCAACCGCGGATTGGGTCTGGAGGTGGTGCGGCAGCTTGCAGCGACTGGCATGGCCGTGCTGCTCGGCAGTCGTGACCTCACGCTGGGTGAGCGGGCGGCACAGCGGCTACGCCGTGATGGGATCGACGTCACGGCGATCCAGCTGGACGTCACCGACCAGACCGGCATCGACGCCGCGGCGAGGTATATCGAGAATACTTATGGACGTCTGGACGTCCTTATCAACAATGCCGGCGCCTACTACGACATGGGCGAACTGCCGTCGTCGATCGACCTCGATACCGTGCGCGCCGCGCTGGAAACCAACCTGTTCGGCGCATGGCGCGTTTGCGAGGCGTTGCTGCCGCTGATGCGCCCCTTTGGCTTCGGCCGTATCGTCAACGTCTCCAGCGGCTGCGGCTCCAGCGCGGTCGATGGCGAATGCTGTCCGGCCTATCGGGTCTCGAAGGCTGCCCTCAACACCTATACCCGCACGCTCGCGGCGGAGTTGGGCGGCAGCGGAATTCTGGTGAACGCGGTGTGTCCCGGCTGGACCAACACCGACATGGGCGGCACTGGAGGACGGCCGGCCAGCGAGAGCGCGCAAGGTGTCGTCTGGGCCGCCTGCCTGCCGGCGAAATCGTCGATCACCGGCGGCTTTTTCCGCGATCGCCAACGGATCGACTGGTGATCGTTGCGCCGCGACTCAGCGCTGTACCATCACCGCGAACCAGCCCCAGCCGCGAATGCGTTCGGCGATGAGTTTCACGCTGGTCAGCATCGGCACCGCCAGCAAGGCCCCGGGAATTCCCCACAGCCAGCCCCAGATCAGCAGCCACAGCAGAATCGCGATCGGACTGACGCGCATGCGCCGGCCCAGCACCATCGGCGTGATCAGGTTGCCCTCGACGATGGTGAAGCCGATAAAGCACAACGCCGGCAGCATCGCCTGACCGAGCTGATCGAAATGCACCAGACCCACCATCATCAGAATCGTGGTGGTGGTGATCGCGCCGACATAGGGAATGTAATTGGCCATCATGGCGACCGTGCCCCACAGCAGCGGATCGGGCATGTTCAGCCACCACAGCATGCCGGCGGTAAACAGCCCCAGGCTCAGGTTGATCAACGAGGTGGTGAGGATGTAACGCGACACCTCGGTCTGGATGCTGCGCACGATCACCACCGCGTGCCGCTTGGCGTGGAAATCCGGCACGATTTCCACCAGCCGCCTGAGCAAGGTGTCGCCGAATACCAGAAAAAAGAACACCAGCAGGGTCACCGTCAGCATGGCGGCCAGCACGGCGGGCGCCTTGGCCAGCACATCCCACGTACTGATCGACACGGCGGCCGCCGCCGCTGCAGGATGGGCGCGCGATGGCGGCCCGTTCACCAGATTCTGGGTCGCGCGGTTGGCCATCTCGAAGGGTGCGGTAATGGTGCGGAACTTCGGCAACAGTTCTTTCATGGTGGCCGGCGCGCCCTGGATCCAGCCCATCGCCGGCTGCGCCACCTTGCTCACGCCGAATCCGAGCGAGCCGACCAGCGCCAGCATCAGCACACTGGCACACAGCCAGCGCGGCAGGCCGCGACGCGAGCCAGCGGCCACGATGGGATTCAGCGCCAGCCCCAGGAACGCTGCCAGCACCAGCGGAATCAACAGCGACTTAGTCAGCGTGACGGTATACATCAGCGCCAGCAGCAGCATGCTGTTCAATATCACCCGGATGGCGCGCAGATGTCGCAGCGTGCCGCGCGTCGTCTGCAACCCCCGACTGTGCGCACTCGACGCATAGCCAATCGATTCGTCGCTATCGACCGGAAGTGGAGCCACATCGCTGCGGTCTCTGACGGGCTCGTCGTGCGATGGCAGATGGCCGGGCTCGTTCATCGGACCGTACCCGTGGGCAGTGCGCGATCGAACGATGAAAATAGCGACGATGACGACAGCGTCGGCCCTTGTCTGACCGATGTCCGCGTCATCGCCGTCGTCATGAGGATCGACTGCTGTCGATATCCGCAGCCGATGAGTCGCCCGAGGCGTCGGCGCCCGAATCGGCCGCGCTCGATCCAAACGACCCCAGCTCGGAAACCAGTCGCACGCCGTAGGCCACCGTCTCGGCCAAGCCACCGCTGAGCAAGGATCCCAGGCCAGGAATCCGCAGTGGATGCACGTTGAGACGCCCAAGCACGAAGCCTGCGCCAGCCGCCGCACCCACCGTCGTCAGCGGATAGCGCTGGCCCCGGGCCAGCAGCAGTGCGGCCGGGGGACTGAGCTCGCTGCGGGCGAGCTTCATTTCCGACTGCGCGGCGCGTACCTTGGCCAACTGCTTGAACAGGCTCATGGATTGCCCTCCCGCTCGGACGCATTGTTGCCACGCTCGCTTTTCCGTGGATCGCCGGCGAGCAGGTCGTCCTTCAAGGTTTCCGCCTTGCGCACCAGATCATCCTTCACCCGCGCCACGTCCGCCTTGATGCGCTCGACATCGATTTCCTCGCGCGCCTTGGCCACGGTGTCGCGCATCATCCCGCGCCATTCGCCGCGTGTCACCGGCAGACTCATCCAGTGCATGCAGCGGCGGAACAACAGAATTGAGCCCAGCAGAAAGATCAACTGCAGCACGCATAGGCCCAGCAGCGCCAGCACCCACGAGCCAAACCATTTCGCCAACAGCAGGCCGACAAAGGCGAGCAGGCTCAGGCCAAGCCCGACGCCGGCCACCATTGCGGCCAATCCGGCAATCAGCATCCACGACACGGCCGTGCGTGCCAGGCCGAGTTCGGCGGCCAGCAGATGCATCTGGGCGCCGAACAGATGCCTGACCGCACGACCGAGCTGGCCCAGTTCGGCAAACAGTCCAGACGGAAGCGGCGCCGTTTCTGGCGCCGCGGTTCCGGGTTCCGATGTCGTTTGCTGCATTCCCTGCCCCTAAGTCGGCGAGATCAACGACGCAGAATGCGGCCGAGCAGCCAGCCGGCACCCAGCGCGATGGCGACAGACTGCACCGGCTTTTCGCGCACATAATCGCGCGCCACTTCCAGCCACTCGTCGGCGCGCTCGCGCGTCTGGTCGTAGACCTCGCGACCCCGCTCGCCGATTTCCACCGCCTTGTCGGTCGTGCGGTTGGCCACATCGGCCACTTTGTCCGTCGCGCGATGCAGGCCTTCTTCGACCGAATCGGCCGCGCGATCCACGACTTCCTTGGTGCTGGCGACGGCGCTGGATGTCGCCTGTTTGACGCGTTCGGCGCTCTCGTCGATACGGTTGCCGACCAATTCTTCAGGGGTCTGTACGTGCTTGTTCATGGGTAACTCCGTTTAGGGGCGTTCGGGGAGGCAATGCTTCGACACATCTGTCTGTTGGCGCAAGGAGAGTGCGTGCCTAGACGTCACTCTCGCAAGCGCACGGTCTTGTCATCGCGCGCGGCGGAAGAAGGCAAGGATCGCAAAGATCAGAAAGATGACGAAAAGAATCTTTGCAATGCCTGCGGCGGCGCCGGCAATGCCGCCGAAACCCAGTACGGCGGCGATGATCGCGATAACCAGAAAAACCAGTGCGTAGTGAAGCATGGCGTTGTCCTCTTGAATGGGAGCCAAAGTCAGGCCCGTGGCTCGCCGCCGAGGTGGCTTGCCGGGTGGGGGTCAGCCATTCACCCATAGAATCCGCCATGCGAGCGTGAAGGGAAATCCCGTGTATCTGCACGCCGCGGCGACGTCGGCTAGGGCGGGCGCCAACGGACAGGCCTTTCCTATCGCCCTTCGACGACCGCCATCGAAGGTTTCGCCACTCGCTGACCGCTGCCGTTCTAGGGCTTATAGGTGACCCGATACACGGCGCCGGCCAAGTCATCGCTGACCAGCAAGCTGCCGTCGGGCAGCGGCTGCACGTCGGCCGGGCGACCCCACGCCTGCTCGTTCGGCGCAAAGCCGGTGATCAGCGGCTCATACGACAGCACCTTGCTGCCCTGCAGATGCACCGTCATCACACGGTAGCCGGACTTTTTCGTGCGGTTCCAGGAGCCGTGTTCGGCCACGATGATGGCGCCCTTGTAGCTCGCCGGAAACTGGCGACCCTCGTAAAAACGCATGCCCAGCGCCGCCACGTGTGCGCCCAGCTTCAACACCGGCGGAGCATAGTCGCTGCAGCGCTTGTCCTGGCCGAACTCGGGGTCGAGCGTGTCGCCCTGATGACAGTACGGGAAACCAAAGTGCTCGCCGGGTCTGGTGATGCGATTGAGCTCGTCACTGGGCAGATCATCGCCAAGCATGTCGCGGCCATTGTCGGTAAACCACAGCTGGCCGGTGCCCGGCTGCCAGTCGAAGCCGACCGAATTGCGGATGCCGCGCGCCACGTCTTCCATGCCGCTGCCGTCGGCGTTCATGCGGATGAGCTTGCCGTGGTCGGGGCCCGGATCACAGACGTTGCACGGCGCGCCGATAGGCACGTAAAGCTTGCCGTCCGGGCCGAGGGCGAGGAACTTGCTGCCGTGGTGCGTTTCGGTCGGCAGCTTGTCGGTGACTACCTCCGGCGCCGGTGGGTCATCGAGATGGTTCTCGATATCGCGCAGCACGACGATACGGCTGACCGCCGAAATGTAGAGATCGCCGTTCTTGAAGGCCACCCCGATCGGCGACTCCAGAGCGCTGGCGACCACGCGTACCTTGTCGGCCACCCCAGCGCCCTTGCTGTCGGTCAGCGCGTAAACCTTGCCGGCGTCGCCGGAGCCGACGAAGACGGTACCCTTCGCGCCCAGGGCGATCTCCCGCGCATTCGCCACCTGATCGGAATACAGCGCGATATGGAAACCCGGCGGTAGGGTCAGCTGCTCCAGCGGCGAAGCGGCCTGCACCTGCATGGCCAGCCAACTCAACAACAGAAAAAGCGCCATTCGCATTGCCATGCTCTACTCCGACTCACGCTCACTAGCTGCAACCTGAACCTTATCCAGAGACACATCACACTGCGGTGACAGTGCGTTCGATCTGACCGCCGTGGGTGCGGTTCTCCAGTGCCGAAATCGGACAGACCATCGTCAGCGCAATATTCGACGCCGTCAACAACAATGCGCAGCTGGATAGATAGAGCCCGAGATCATGCTTCGGTCAGTTATCGATGACGCAGTTTGCGCATCCATGAAACGGCGGCTCGCCAAACACGTTACGCTTAGCGGATTCTTTCATTGCTTCATGGAAAACGCTTGGAACCCGCAGCTTATATCGAGATGGCCGAGATCCAGTCGCGACATTGGTGGTTCACCGGAAGACGCGCCATTCTCACATCCACCATTCGACAGCTGAGGTTGCCCAGCAACGCGCGCATTCTGGAGATAGGTTGCGGCACCGGCGGCAATCTGGACATGCTGGCAACTTTTGGCGAGGTGAGCGCTTTCGACATGGAGGAAAGCGCGCGAGTGCTTGCCGACAAAAAGACCGGCGGTACGCATGATATCCGCGCCGGTCACTGTCCGGACAATATCCCGTTCCAGGGCGAGCGTTTTGATCTGATCTGCCTGTTCGACGTGCTGGAGCACATCGAACAGGATACCGAGACGCTGGCCGCGATCCATTCGCTGCTGGCGGACAACGGCCGGATCCTGGTCACGATTCCCGCATACGACTGGCTGTACGGTGCTCACGACAAATTTCTGCATCACCATCGGCGCTACTCAGCGCGCGAAATACGGCAGCGCGTTCATGCAACCGGCTATCGACTGGTGCGGCTTTCTCACTTCAATACGCTGCTGTTTCCGCTCGCTGCCATCGTGCGGGTGAAGGAACGCCTGCTTGGCAGCAAGGTCGCCGCCGGCAGCCGCGTTCCGCCTGAACCGATCAATGGCCTGCTGCGGACTATCTTCGCCGCCGAGCGCACCTGGCTGAAGCACTTCGATCTACCGTTCGGCGTTTCCTTGCTATGTGTGCTCGAGAAAGCCTAGCGGAGTAGTGATCTTTCGATGATATCGGCGGCAGTCGATGCGCCGCATTCGCCGCGAGAACTCGCCGCGCAAATCCTGCCTTGCTGTGTATAAGTGTCATCGGCGAGAAGCCGCTTTAAGAGTGGTGCTGCGTGGTTTTCGCGATAGCTTGCCGCCGGCAAAATTTCCGCCACGCCCAGCCGCTTCAGTCGGGCCGCGTTATCGGGCTGGTCGAAGCCGTGCGGTACCACCAGCATCGGCTTGCCGGCGTAGAGCGCTTCACTGCTGGTACCGATGCCGCCGTGATGGATGATGACGGAGGCGCATGGAAACAGTGCCGCATGCGGTGCGTAGTCGACGGCATGGATGCTTGCCGGCAAATCCGCTGGCAGCTTCGCGCGCATTTCCGCTGAGCCGGTGAGTAGCACGGCGCGCTGACTCAGCCCCAGGGCGGCCGCAAGACTTTCGCGCAGAAAGTCCGCGCCCATATGCACCGCCGTCGACCCGAGCGTGAATACCAGTGGAGCGGGGCCTGCGTCGAGAAACGCGCGTAACGGACGATCGAGCTCGGCCGTTTGGACGTAGCGCGCGAAGCCGGTGACGTGCGCTTGGGCCGGCCAATCCGGCTGCGGCTGGCCAAGCAACGGAGAAAACAAGGCCAGCACTCCCTGCGGCGCGTGCTGGCCCCGATGAAACGGATCGCCCAGCGGCGATACCGGGGGCAAGCCGAGCGAACGGCGAAAGTCGCGTACCGGCGCCGTCCATCCCTGCGTAATGCGGCGTGCTAGCCCTTGCAGCCAGCGACCGCGGCGCGCCGCGCCGCGCATGAGGGGGTCCAGCAGAGCTATCCCTGTTGCCGGCGGATCGTATGCCGATAGAAAGCCCGCCGGTGCCAGCACCGCGGATAGCCAGCACAGCTTGCCCGCCGCGTTCAGCTGTTCGCCCAGTATCTGTGCGGCGAAAGCCAATGTCGTGGTGATCATCACGTCGGCATTGGCAACGATTGGGGCGAGTTTTTCGTAACTGGCCCGCACATCCTTCGCGGCAAAGTCGTGCACCACAAAGCGCGGACCGCGCCAGCGATCGAATGCACGAGCAATGAAGGCTTCGCGGTCTTCGGGTTCGGGAATGCCACTGGCATCGGCAAAGTCGAGGCCCGCCTGCTCGATCGTCGCCTGATGAATACCGTGCGTTGCGATGGCGACGCGATGCCCGCGCGCGCTCAGCTCCTGGCCGATGGCGAGAAAAGGGAAGAGATCGCCCAGCGAGCCGACGGTGGCGATGACGATACGGGCGTGGCGCATGGGCGATGGCATCGACTCGAAACGAAGGGCAGCATAGCGTGTAAGCCATGGCGACCATTGACCCCTGCGGCGATGGCGGCAATGCTTCGTCATTCGCCATCGAAGGCGATTCGCCCCGGATCAACCATGTCCAATCTCGCACTGTTTCACCTCGCCTTTCCTGTGACGTCGCTGGTCAACGCACGCCGTTTTTATGGCGAGCTGTTGGGCTGTCCGGAAGGACGTTCCAGCGAGACATGGGTGGATTTCGATTTTCACGGTCATCAAATCGTGGCGCATCTGGCGCCGGAGGAATGGGGCAACGTGGCGGCTCACGATGTCGACGGCGACAACGTGCCGGTGCGCCACTTCGGTCTGGTGCTGTCGATGGAGGAGTGGCAAGCGCTGGCCGACCGGCTGCGCGCTGCCGACACGCATTTCGTGATCGAGCCGCACGTGCGCTTCCAGGGTCAGCCCGGCGAGCAGGCCACGATGTTTCTGCGCGATCCGTGTGGCAATGCGCTGGAGTTCAAGGCTTTCGCCGACCGCTCCAAGCTGTTTGCGAAATAGGGCCGACGATGGAAGCCGAAGACCTGCAGCGACTGGTGACCGTGACCATGCCTTTCGGCAAGTATCAGGGCCGGCTGATCGCCGACCTGCCCGGCGCCTATCTGGCGTGGTTCGCCCGTAAGGGCTTTCCCAAGGGTGAGTTGGGCCGATTGCTGGCGCTGATGCTGGAGCTCGACCATAACGGGCTGTCGTCATTGCTGGAGCCGCTGCGCAAGCGGTAGTCGTGCGCGCGCGCTTTGGGCGTATCCTGCAAGGCACGGTCGAGGATGTTCAGGCCGATCGTCTGAATGATCGACCGCTGCAACCTTCCTCCTCCGCGTCCGGTCGAGACTGCCCGCAAGGGCGCTGGCGCCATCGAGCGCACGACCAGAGCACCCCGCGACCATGCTGCCCCGCGAGTTCGACGCCGCGACGAGAGCACTCGCCGCGGATGGCTGGTGCGTCATCGAGAACCTGATGACCGACGTGCAAACGCAGGCGTTGGCCAGCGAGTGCACCGCGATGCACACCTCGCGTTTGCTGATGCCGGCGGCGACGGGCCTCGATCGTGCCCTGACCCTGTTGCGCGGCGACAGCACGCGGTGGTTTGAATCCAGAAACTTGAGCGCACCGCAGCAAGCGTTCGTGGATCGAATCGACGCGTTGCGCATCGCGCTCAGCCGCCGCCTGCTGTTGGGTCTGGTCGACAGCGAATCGCAGTACGCGGTGTATCCCTCCGGCGCCGGCTACGCGCGACATCTGGATCAACTCCACCAGAGCGATGCTCGGGTAGTGTCTGCCGTGTTCTATCTCAACGCGAACTGGCTGGACGTCGAAGGCGGTGCGCTGCGGCTATACCTCGCCGATGCCTCTCACCGCGATATCTATCCACGCGCCGGCACACTCGTGCTGTTTCTGTCGGCGCAGTTCGAGCACGAGGTGCTGCCGGCGACGCGCCAGCGCATGAGCATCGCGTGCTGGATGCGGCAGCGCGCGGTTCCCGTCGGTCACTGATCCTTCGGGACGGTCGGCCCGATCAGCTCGATCTCGGCCAGGGCTCTGGCCGAACCGTGGGCTGCCGGAAAGCTCAGACGATAATATGTGTAACTACCCGGCTGTCGAATGCCGAACACGCGCGTCTGGCGAGGCGAGGAAAATGTTTCGTTCTTGCGCGTATCCAGACGATGCCAATGCTCGCCGTCGCCGGACGCATCCAGCTGCCAGTCCGAAGGGGCGGCAGCCGTTGCCCCGGAGGTCAACGTAAGCATCGCCACTTCACGCGCCTGCGGGAAATGCCAGCTCACGGTCGACGCGCCGACGGGCAGCGTGGCTTCCGTATCGGAGTCGTTGTCGAACAGCGCATCGAGTTTTTGCATCGCCGGTCGGCTGCTCGCTTTGCCCTGACCGATCCCGGTGAGATCGCGCATCGGCTGCGGCTTCCGGCCTTCGGCGGTGAGCGATGCCGGCAGGGACGAGACGTCGCTGCCCCACGCCGAGGGCTTTGGACCCATCACGAAATCCAGCGTCGCGCCCTGGGCCAGCAGCTCATGCGGCAAGCTCAGCTTATTCCACGGCTGGCCGTTCACCTGCAGGCTCTGGATATAGCGGTTGGTGTCGCTGACCGCCGGCGCATCGATCACGATGTGTTTGCCGTTTTCCAGCCGGACGTCCATATGCGGAAAGTACGGCGCGCCGATGACGTACTCCGGCGAGCCCATGCGCAGCGGATAGAAGCCCGCAGCGCTGAACACATACCACGCGGACATCTCGCCGTTGTCCTCGTCGCCCGGATAGCCCTGGCCGATCTCGCTGCCCACGTAGAGACGCGACAGCGCATCGCGCACCTTGTCCTGCGTCTTCCACGGCTGGCCGGCGAGGTCGTACATGTACAGGATGTGGTGCGACGGCTGGTTGCTGTGGCCGTACTGGCCCATGCGCACGTCGCGCGCCTCGAGCATCTCGTGAATCGGCTCGCCGTAGCTGCCGACATGGAAGTTGCCCGGCGTGGCGAAGAACGCGTCGAGCTTGGCGGCCAGCCCCGCGCGGCCACCGTACAGTGCCGCCAGGCCGGCGCCGTCCTGCGGCGCATGAAAGGCCATGTTCCATGCATCGGTCTCGGTGTAGTCGCCACCCCAGCGGATCGGGTCGAAATCCGCTTTGCCATAGCGCCATTGCCCATTGGATGCGCGACCGACGAAAAAACCGACGTCGGCGTCGAACAGATTGACGTAGTCGAGCCCGCGGTTGCGGTAGTAGAGCGCGTCATCGGCGTAGTAAGCCGCGTACGGATCGTTGGCCGCATGCTGCGTCGTCAGCGCATCGGCGAGGTTGCCGATGGCGAAGTCGTTGATATAGCCGTCCATCGACCACGACAGGCCCTCGTCCACGCCGGTGTCGGTATAGCCGTTGAAGATCGAGCGCTGCAGGCCCTTGCGGCCGGTGCCCGCGAGCGGACTGACAACCGACGCATCCTTCAGCGCGGACTGATAGAACGAGGCCACATCGAAATTGCGCACGCCCTTCAGCCACGCGTCGGCGAAGGCCACGTCGGCGCTGGTACCGACCATCAGGTCGGCATAGCCCGGCGAGGACCAGCGCGCGATCCAGCCGCCGTCGCGATACTGCTGCACGAAGCCGTCGATCATCTCGCCGGCCTGCGTCGGCGTGAGCAGGACGTAGGCCGGCCACGCCGTGCGATACGTGTCCCAGAAGCCGTTGTTGACGAAGTCCTTGCCGTCGACGATGCGCGCGCCGGTCCGGGTCGGCGTGTCGGCCGCTACCGGCGCCGAGAACGGGCTGGCGTAGCGGTACACCGGCTGCGCGGCGCTGCCGGTGTTTTCATAGGCCTCGTTCGGGTATAGAAAGAGCCGATAGAGGTTGGAGTACAGCGTGGTCTTTTCGTCGCGGCTGGCGCCCTCGACCTGCACCGCACCAAGCAGCGCATTCCAGGCCTGCGCCGCGCGATCACGCACGGTTTCCAGCGTATCGTTCGGCGCGATTTCCAGCGCGAGGTTGTGCCTGGCCTGGTCCAGGCTGATCAGCGAGGTGGCGACGCGCAGGGTGAGCACTTTATTGATGCGGGTATCGAAACCCAACCACGCGGCCACGTGATCGCGCCCCGCGCCGGTCAGTCGGCCGCTGCGCAGCACGGGCCGATCGACCGTGCCGTAGAAGAACAGCCGACCCGCGCCGGTGCTCAACCGGCTTTTGACATCCGAATAGCCGCTGAAGCTTCGACCCGACGCGTCCAGCATGATACCGCCGTGGTCGTTGAGATTATCGAACAACAGCTGCGACGTCGCGCCGGTGAAGGTAAAGCGGAACATCGCCGCGTGATCGGTCGGCGCCATCTCGGTGACCATACCGTTGTCGAACGCCACGCGGTAATCGTGTGCATGCGCGGTTTCATTGCCATGCGTGAAGCCCAGCGAACGCGCGGCGCGATCGAGCAGCGGCACACCGCTGGCCTGCGCTTCGGGCATCAGCTGCAGCGTTTGCCGCTCGCCCATCCACGGGCTGGGCTCGTGCGACAGCTGAAAGGCCTGCAGGCGCGGGTGATTGTCCGGCCCATTGTGGTCCTGATACTGGTACAGCCAGTTGGAACCGGCATCGGTCACCGGCGTCCAGAAATTGAAACCGTGCGGCAGCGCCATCGCAGGAAAGACGTTGCCGCGCGAGAAGTTGAAGTTGGCGTTGCTGCCCCGGCGCGTATCGACGAAGTCGGCCGGCTGACGGCGCGAATCCGGCGCCTCGCTGCCGACGCGGATATCGTCGACATACCCTTCGATATCGGCGGCAGGGCCATCGTGATCGAGCAAAATCTGCGTGACGCGTCGACCCGCCGCGACGCGGCCAAGGTCGATCGAAACGACATTCCACTGGTCCGGATACAGCACGCGGCCTTCGCCCTGCCCGCGTGCGTCTGCCGGAATACGATGCTGATCGAGCGCACCGCGAGTCGACAGCCGACTGCCGTCGTCGAACAGCAGATCCACCGCGACATAGTTGGCAGGGTTGCGCAGGTCGTCGCCGGCGTGCTGCGGAAAGATCACGTATGAGAGCTGCGTATCCGCGCGCACCGGCACATCGACATCAAACAGCTTTTGCTGCTGGCCGCCGCCGCTGTTGCCTCGATAGTGCAGCGAATGCAGGCCGGTGAAACCCGCATCGGGCTTGGCCGTAAGGACGACATTCTTGGCGGGACCGCCGTCGACCCGCGCGCCGAACGCCGCGCCCGGCGGCGCGACGACGGGCGCCGGCTGGCCGGCTTCGAACGAGGTCTGAAAGCTGTCGACGGTGGATCGGGCGAACGCCGCGCTGCCGGCCAGCATCGCGCCGGTGATGATTGTCGCGACCGTGACCACGCCGCGCCATGTGCGGCGCGATGCCGATACCTTCATGCCGAATCCTCCAGGATTTTCCACTTATCTGCAGTCGTTCGCGGCGTGGCGCCACACCGTGGCAAGCCGACGCGCATCGAACGGAGAATCTGGAGTGGAAGCGATCGCGACGGCACTGTCAAACCGCAGCGCGGCATCGAACACGGGAGGGCTCTCAGCCGATACCGGCGACCGCGCTGTCCGCAATGGCGTTGAAGCGGTCGGCGATGTAATCGTCGGTGAAACTGGTCATACCCCAGTTGCGGATAAAGCCGCAGTGGCCGCCGTAGCGCGAAATATCCAGTTCGATATTCGGCGGCAGCTGCAGCTCTCTGAACGCATTGATCGGGATCACCGGATCATCTTCCGCAGTGAGAATGGTGGCCGGAATCTGCATGCCGGCCAGCGCGCTGCCGGCGACCGAATAACCGTCCAGATATTCTTCCAGCGAGCCGAAGTCGGTGTGCCGAAGCACCAGCGCTTCGGTGAGTCCACGCATGTTCTGCTTCAGCTCGGACAGCTCGAAATACTGCTGCTGCGGAAACGCGGCCTGCTTGGCGCGCAGGGAGTGCCGCCACTTCTGCATGAAATACGCGTTGTAGAACCAGCGTGCCTTGCGCTCCAGCGAGAACAGGCCCTCGGCGGGATCGATGATCGGACAGACTGCCAGCGCATACGAAAGCGGAATACCGCGGCTCGGCGCGGCCAGCGCCGCGCGCAAAGCAAAGTTGCCGCCCAGCGAGAACCCGGCCAGCGCCATCGGCCGCGACGGCCAGCGGCTGGCGATATCGCCCAGCGCGTGGATCACTTCGTCGATGCGGTTGGAGTGGAACAGCGCTTCGTTGAAGGCAAAGCTTTCGCCGTGATCTCGGAAGTTCAGCCGGAAGATGTCCCAGCCGTCGCGCAGCAGGCGGCTGCCCGTCTGCAGCACGTAAGTGGAATCCACGCTGCCTTCCCAACCGTGAAACAGCACGGCCAGGCCGCGCGATTGCGGATGGGTTTTCTGCGCCGTGTAGGCGCCAGTCAAGCGCACGCCGTCGCCGCCGTCGACGATCATCGGCTCGGCACCGATCAGCACGGTTTTCGCGGCACGGGGCAGCAGATAGCGACGTACGCCGCTGGAGGAAAGAAGGGTCTGCACGTGGCCGCTGCGCAGCGGCCACGGCGGATTGAAATCGGCGCCGCGCAGCAGTTTGGAACGAAACACGCTCATGCGGCCGCTTTACTCGCCGCGGCCCCGCCAAGCGCCGCTTCGATACGCTCGCGCGACAGCTCGGCCATGCGGCGACGCGCATCGGGCGAGGCCGGCACGGCGGCCAGAAAATGCACCTCGGCATCCATCGGCGCCTCGCCGAGCAGACGCACGATGTTGTGCACAAAACTTTCGTTGACGCGGAAGCCGGCATCGATGATGCGTACACCGTTGCGTGCAAAGCGCAGGGCCACCGGCTGTACCGGCACGTTGGCGTCCAGCGCCGCCTGGAAGATCCGCGCATGAAAAACCTTCAGCACGCCGTTGTAGCCGCTGCCGCCTTCCGGAAACACGGCCACCGAACGGCCGCCGCGCAGGCGCTCGACCATCACCTGCATCACCGACGAAAGCGAATGGTTGTTGCCGCGGCGATGAAAAATGGTGCCCGCGCAGGCCGCCATCCAGCCGACCAGCGGCCAGCGCGCGATTTCCGACTTGGCCACGAAGCACGCGGCGCGCTGGCTGTGCAGCATGACAATGTCGATCCACGAGGTGTGGTTGGCGACGAACAGCACCGCGTCGGGCATCGGCTGACCGATGCGCACCGAATGCATGCCGAAGATCCGCAGCAGCATGCGCGACCACCAGCGGATCAGCCGATGCGAAAACGGCTCGTGGCCGTTACGCATTACGGCGAAGCGATTCCAAGTGACGGTCATCGCCAGCGCGATGCCCAGCACGATGTGGGCGAGCAGCAGCGGCACGCGCCAGAGGTAGCGCAGCGGGCGCAGGCGATCGGGCATGGTGGCGGTCGTGGTGGCGGTGCTCATGAGTCGGTTAGTTTAGCGTTAATCAGCGAGCGCTTGAATGTTCAAAGTTTCACTTGCGTCAGCGGCAACGAAGGCGAGCGCTTGACCGTGCGCAAGACGAAACTGGAGTTGACGTCGGCGACGCCGGCAGCATTGAGCAGATGGTCGAGCAGGAAACGCGAGAAGTCCTGCAGGTCGGCTACGTGGACATGCAGCAGGTAGTCCATGTCGCCGGTCAGCGCGTGACAGGCCACGACTTCGTCCCAGCCGTTGACGCGCTCGACGAAGCTCTCGATCGCCGAACTTTCGTGCTTGGTCAGCTGCACGCGCACGAAGGCCTGCAAACCCAACCCGACGGCCTGCGGATCGACCTGCGCTGCGTAGCCGGTGATGATCTTGTCCGACTCCAGCCGCTGCAATCGGCGCAGGCACGCCGAGGCCGACAGGCTCACGCGCTCGGCCAGTTCGGCGTTGGTGATGCGGCCTTCGCCCTGCAGCACGGCCAGCATGCGAAGATCGGTGCGGTCCAGGGCCATCATGTGCACGATACCTGCCGTATTTATCTTTCTTTAGCAATAATAGTGCATGTAGAGCCCGATATCGAGCAACTAAACAAGCTTCATGTGCGGTTTCGGCCGTAGACTATCGACTCAACCGAAACTGCTGCCACCCGGAGTGCGCCATGGACACCCCTCGCCGCGTCGAACACCAACAGACCGATCGTGGTTATGTACCGGTGTATGCCACGGGCGTGGTCGAACAACCCTGGGCCAGCTATTCGCGCACCGATCATGAAGTGTGGGACACGCTGTACAAGCGTCAGCGCGAGATGCTGCCCGGTCGCGCCTGCGCGGAATTCCTGGCCGGCGTCGAACGCTTCGGTCTGGGCGATGGCGGCATTCCGAAATTCGCCGACCTCAACAAGGTGCTGGGCGAAGCCACCGACTGGGAAGTGGTGGCGGTGGAAGGGCTGCTGCCGGACGAGGTGTTTTTCGATCACCTGGCCAATCGCCGCTTTCCGGTGAGCTGGTGGATCCGCAAGCCCGACCAGCTCGATTACCTCAGCGAGCCTGACCTGTTCCACGACCTGTTCGGCCACGTGCCGCTGCTGCTCAACCCGGTGTTCGCCGACTACATGCAGGCCTATGGCCGCGGCGGCATGAAGGCGTTTGCGATCGGTCCGGACGCGCTGATGAACCTCACGCGGCTGTACTGGTACTCGGTCGAATTCGGCCTGATCAACACCAGCGAAGGCATGCGCATCTATGGCGCCGGCATCGTCAGCTCGAAAGGCGAGTCGATCTATTCGCTGGATTCAGCCGCGCCTAACCGCATCGGCTTCGATCTGGAGCGCGTGATGAATACGCGCTACCGCATCGATACATTCCAGCAGACCTACTTCGTGATCGACAGCTTTGAGCAGCTGTTCGAAGCGACCCATCCGGACTTCACGCCGATCTATGCCCGCCTCAAGCAGCGGCCGACGCACAACGCCGGCGATGTGCTCGGCGATGAGCGCGTGTTTACCCGCGGCACGCGCGAAGGGTTTGCCACAAACGACGACGCCTGAGACCGGGCTCGCCACTGGCGGGCTCTCAGCGCGGCACGGCATCGCCTCGTTGCCTGTCGACCCAAGGTCTGATGATGCCGATCCACAGCGCATAGCCGGTGCGGTTCATGTGCAGGCCATCGTCGCCGAACCACTTCGGCTGCGGCTGGCCGTCGGCGCCGAGCATGGGCGTATAGACGTCCAGATAGGTCACTTGCTTCTGCGTGGCTGCATAGGCTTTGATCAAGGCATTCGCCTCGCTCACTTTAGGCAACAGCACCTTGCGCGCCATGCTCGGCTTGATCGCGACGAACGCGATCGGCACACCGGGGTCGACCGACCTGACCTTGCGCACGAAAGCGGCAAAATCGTCGCGCACCTGCGCGGGGCTGTGACCGTCCTGCAGATCGTTGTCGCCCGCATACAGCACGACGGCGCGCGGGTGATACGGCGCCACGATGCGGTCGGCAAAGTAAGTCGAATCGGCCAGCTCCGAACCGCCGAAGCCGCGGTTGATCACGCTGAGTTCCGGGAAATCGGCCGCGAGACTTTTCCAGTGCTCGATCGAGGAGCTGCCGATAAAGAGAATCGAGCGCGGCGGCGGCGGTTGCTGCCTGTCCGCCGCTTCAAACGCCGCGATGGCCGGCTCCCATTTCGCCTGCTCCGCGGATTCAGGAACCGGCTCGCTCGCGTGTGCGAATAGCGGCAGCGCCAGCAAGAGCAGCAGCATGAACCGTCTCATTTTATATCCTCAAAGCAAGTCAAAGGCCTGCGCCAGCGCCGAGATTAGCGCGGTCGTTCCAGCTTCGAAACCCTCAGTACCATCGCGATGCGCCTGCCATCCCAGCGGTAAATCAAATGCTCGGACTGCACACACGGCGCGATCAGGTCGGGATAGAACACCGCGGCGCATTCGCCGCCGGGGTGGCGCGCGCTGTCGTAGACGATGCCGTTGGAGTTCAAATCGCGCAGTTGCCGCGCCAACCGCTGGCTCGCCGCATAACTGTCGGGGGCCTGCGCCTCGGGCCAGCCGCCGCGCAGGTCGTGCAGCTTGCCGGCGATGGCGGTGCGATAGCAACGCATCTCGATATCGCACGCCGGCTCGGCCGTAGCCGCCAGAAATTGCTGGCGGTGATAAATGGTTTCTTCTACTGCGGTCGCCACACTGTGCGCGGCGTAGAACACGCCCCAGCTGCCGTCGGAAAATCGGCTGCCCTCGGGATTGAGGTGGGTAAAGGCGGCCATCACCGGCGTGCTGCCCGGCCCGCTGATGCGGCGATCTTTCGGGATCAGCTGCAACGACCCTGCCTCTTCGCGCAAGCGCGGATTGGTCATCGCCTCGATCGCAAAGACCGCATCGAGATCGGCCGGATCGGCGATGCGGTCGTAAACGCCCACTGGCGGAAACCGGCTGGGCACGACGCGATACGCGTGGCTCCAGCGGATACGTTTGATGGGTGGCAGTGCATGGGGCATCGGAGTTTTCGTCACGCGCTATATCGCTTCAAATCGGCGCGTTGCCCTGATCGAAAAGCGTTAGCGCTGGGAAGTCCTAGCGTGGGCCAAGCGCGTATCGCCATCTGCGACGGCCCGCTCAGCCTCAGCTGACGCCCCGCTGCGCGTCCAGATACTGCCGCACCACATACAGGTCGGCGACGTTGCCGGACAGCATGCGCTGCAGCGCCGAATGACCGCCGAACAGCGGCGCCTGATTCGGCTTGTGCAGCCAGGCATCGGCCTGGGCGGCATCGGGAAACAGAATCTGCAGGTTCTTCCAGATACCGAGCAGGTAGCTGATCCGTTCGATCGTGTCTCGCCCCGGCGCACCGTCCTGCTGGCGCTTCCATTTGTAGAACGTCGACTCCGGCGGGTCGCCGAGCAGTTTGCGCTGGTCGGCGATGCGCAGATTCCAGCGGTCGGCCAGGCCAAAGAAACTGCGCAAGGCCGGGCCGCCGAGTTCATCGGCGGGAAGCGCGTGAGGCAGCGGAGTGGCCGACATTTAAATTCTCGCTGTGAAGTAATAGACAAATTTACTTTACAACAGAAGTTTACTCGGTTTTGCCCGAATCAGCGCGTCCGGACGGCCGAAACGCTTTGGATGGACGCCACCGGAACGCTATGGTCGAAGGACTTCAGAAATTCGGCTCCGGCCCGCCGTCGGCAATAAACTGGTCGACACGCTGTTCGAGCACCGGCAACGGCACCGATCCCGTGGAGAGCACGGTGTCATGGAAGTGCCGGATATCGAATTTCGCGCCGAGCGCCTTTTCCGCCTTGGCGCGCAGCTCGAGAATTTTCAGATAGCCCAGCTCGTACGAGAGCGCCTGGCCGGGCCAGCTGATGTAGCGGTCCACTTCGTTGGCGATCTCGCGGTCGGACAGCGCGGTGTTCTGCGTCATGTAGTCGATCGCCTGCTGGCGCGTCCAACCCAGGTGATGGATGCCGGTATCGACCACCAGGCGGCAGGCGCGCCACATCTGGTAGCTGAGAAAGCCGAACTGCTCGTACGGCGTCTTGTAGATGCCCATCTCGTTGCCGAGAAACTCCGAGTACAGGCCCCAACCCTCGCCATAGGCGGAGATGTAACCGTTGCGGCGAAAATCCGGCTGATCGTGCTGTTCGTCGGCCAGCTCCAGCTGCAGCGCGTGACCGGGGTAAGACTCGTGCAGGGTCAGTGCCGGCATGTTGTACAGCGGTCGCGACGGCAGGTCGTAGGTATTGACCAGATAGACGTCCGGACCGCCGCGGCCGGAGGTGTAGTACGGCGCGATCGCGTCGGGCACAGGCTCGATAGTGAAGCGCTCGCGCGGCAGATGGCCGAACAGCTTGCCCACTTTGCCGTCGACTTCTTTCGCCACCCAGGCGCTACGATCGAGCAGCTCTTGCGGCGTCTTGGCGTAGAACTGCGGGTCGGTGCGCAGAAAATGCAGGAAGTCGGCGAAGCTGCCCTTGAAGCCGGTCTGCGCCATCGTGTCGAGCATCTGCGCGTGAATCTTTGCGACCTGGTCCAACCCGATCTGGTGGATCGCATCGGGGCTCAGATCGAGCGTGGTGTACTCGTGTATCTGCTGGCGGTAATACGCCTTGCCGTCGGGCATGGCCTCGGCGGCCAGCGTGGTGCGTGCCTGCGGCACGTACACGTTGCGGAAGAACGTCAGCAGCTTGGCGTAGGCCGGAATCACATCGTCGCGGATGCGCTGCACGGCCTCGCCCTGCAGCGCCTGCGCATCGTCGGCGCCGATCGAATCCGGCAGATGTTTGAACGGCTGGTAGAACGCGCTTTCGGTGGGATCCTTGAGATCGGCAACGGCGGCGATGGACACGTCGCGCCCGTTGAGTACCGCGCGCGGCACGCTGAAACCGCGCTTGAGGCCGAGCTGCATATTGGCGATCTGCTGGTCGAAATACGCCGGGATCTGATCGAGCTTGTCGAGGTACTTGTGATAGTCGTCGACCGTGCGCAAATTGCCCCCACCCAGCTCGTAGCCCACGTCGGACCAGAACGCCGAGTCGCTGTTGAAGGGCATCTGCCAGTTGGCGAAGTGCTGGTCGGCGACGAAGTTGCCGATCTGCTCGCGGTAGACCGCGGCGTTGATGCGGTTGGCCGGCGACAGCTGGCTCGCATCGATGCCGTCGAGCTGCTTGAGCACGTGCTGCCAATATGCGAGGCGCTGTTGCTGGCTCGCGGCGTCGACATCGTCGAGGCGGCCATCGTTGGGCTGCGATTCGCCCGAGGTGCTGACGCCGGACTGGCCGGTGCGCCATGACCATTCCTGCTGATACAGATTCTGAAACGAGGTATCGGCGGTGCTCGGAGCAGCCCACGCCGGCAGGGTCAGCAGGCCGGCAATCATCGCGACCAGGATTTTTTTTGCGGCAATGTTCGTGGTCACTTTGTTCTTCATCACTTTTTTCTTCACTGCCACTGACTTCACTTAAATCCACTCCTTCAACGTTCGTTTTTAGCCGGCTTTGCCCGAAGCCTCGCTGCCGCTGGCAGCGTCTTCGACGCTCCAGTAGTCCAGCGCCGCCGCCGGTAGCTGGGGCAGCGCAGCAAGCATCAGCAATTGACGCACGGCTTCCTTCAGTCGCGCTACCCGCAATTCGATATTTCTTGCCTGCAGCCAGTCGGCGAAATCGGCGAGCGCCTCCAGCGCGCTGCTGTCGAGGTCCGGCGATTCCTCCAGGCTCAGGATCACCCGCGTCACTGGCGTGGCCGCCGCGGCTGGCCGCCGCGCATCGTTCTGCGCCAGCACGCGGGCTCGCGCCAGCGCCAGCATCGGCTCGGCGTTGGCGAAAAACAGCGGCTCCTCCGGCCGCAGAATCATCGTCCCGGCCAGCGGCAGCGCCTGCGGATGCCGCGCGATATCGACGAAATCGTGACTATCGGCCAGCCGGCCCAGCACACTCAGCCGCGGCGTAGCCAGCGTTCGCAGCAGCATCGCCAGGCTGAAGCCGATCGCCACCAGCAGGCCGTTGAGCACACCCAGCGCGATCACCGCCACTACCGCGGCCAGTGCCACCAGCCGGTCACGCCGCCATTTCAGATATGGCGCGAAGACATCCAGGCTCAGCGACTTGCTTACCGCGTGGATCACGATCGCCGCCAGCACCGGCACCGGAATCCGCTCGATCCACGGCAGACAGGTCAGTACCAGCACCAGCACGGTAGCGGCCGCGGTCAGGCCGGCCAGCCGCGACTGCGCGCCGGCGGCTTCGTTCGCCGAGCTGGCGGAATAGCCCGCCCCCACCGGCATGCCGTGGAACAGCCCGGACACCACGTTGGCCACGCCAAGCGCGGCCAGATCGCGATTGGCCGCTACCGCCTCACCGTGCTTCAAGGCAAAGCTGCGGATCGAACTGTACGACTCGGCATACAGAATCAACATCAGCGCCGCGGCGAGCTCCAGATCCGGCAGCCACTGCGCGCGATCGGGCAGCGCCGGCGCCGCCCAGCTCAGCGCCAGACGGATCACGCCGGTAAGCGCCACGCCGTGCACAGCCAGCCAGCTGGAGCCGGCGATACCCGCGACGATCACCAGCAATGTACCCGGCAGGCGCCGCAGGCGTTCGAGCAGAAACAGCAGCAGCAAGGCGGCGATGCCGCAGCCGAAACTGGGCCAATGCCATTCGCGCACGCGCCGCAGCAGCTCGACGATCAACGGCAGCAAACTCGACTGCTTCGCCGACAAACCCACCAGATTCGGCCACTGCTTGACCGCGATCACCAGCGCCAGACCGAACGCGTAACCGCGCAGCACCGGCTTGGCGATCACATTGGAAATGCCGCCCAGTCGAGCCGCACCGGCGAGAAGAAAGCACGCGCCGGTCATCAGCACCAGCAGCGCAGCGAACGCGGCGCGCAATAGCGGATCGCCGCCACCGATCGCCACGCTGGCCGCGGCCAGCACGGCCGCAGATGACGATGTCGCCGACACGATGGCGTAGCGGCTGCGTCCGATCGCACCGTAGCAGACCAGACCGGCGAACAGCGCCATGACGCCGGCCTGCGGCGGCAGACCGGCGATGCTGGAATACGCTACCGCTTCGGGCAGCAGCAGCCCCGCAATCGACAGCCCGGCCAGCAGATCGGCCGATCGCGACGGCGCGGCCGCGGCGGCCTCGCTCATGCGGCCGAACTCATACGATCAGGCCACTCCAGCCGGGCAAGTAGGCGGCTTCGTGCGTATGCGCCAGTTCCAGCGACTGCTTGAGCGCACGCTTGCCGGGCTGCTTGCCCTTTAGCTTGACCCGCGAACGCAGAAAATCGGCCCATAAAAACTCCGCGTACGGGGTGGCGTCCTTGGCGTAGCCGCCAGCCTCGCGTACCTGCGCGGACAGCGTGCGGTAAGGATCATCCGTCAAGTCGGTGAGCTTGGCGGGAAACGCGTCGTAGTCGGTGCGATGACCGTGCGCGTCGTAGGGGTGCGCCCAGCGGTTGAATTCCATCGTGCGCCAGAATACCGCGGGCTCCAGCCAGGAAAAATCCCGCTGCACCAGCACCGGCACGCTGTCGACCTTCTCCTCGATCAGGGCCAGGCCCAAATGATGATGATCGACGATGTAGATCTTGCCGCCTGGGCCGAGCACGCCGGGAAACCAGTGCCGGCCGAGCAGCTCCCTGCGCTTTTTTCTGGCGAGCTTTGCCCACTCGGCACGCTTGGCAGCCACTTCGGCATAGCCCACGGTCAGTTGGGTCGGCCGCAGGTCGGCCGGTGCCACCTGCAGCTGCGGATGATGGAGTTGCATGCGACACACCTTCGCGATTGAGTGCGTGCCAGCGTACTCGCGATCGTGCCACGGTGCACCGTGACGGATACCCCGTGAAGGCTTATCCGATATCCATCATGCCGCCGCCGACGGCGCGCAGATAGCTGGCCAGATTTCGCTCGGCCACTTCCGCACAGACTTCGCCCGTCGGCTCGCAGGTATGGATGCGGTCCGGGCGGAAATTTCGAAAATCCTTACGCAGTCGGCACCATGCCCCCAGCGTCCACGCGCCCCCCCAGAACGACAGGCACAGCGGCTCGACCTCGCGCGCGCTGACGCGTCCGCTTTCGTCGCGATAGTCGAGCTGCAACACCTGATTCGCTACGATCGCCGCATGCAGGCGATCGATCATCGTCGCGAAATCCGACTGGTGCTGGTCGCGCCATACCGGCGCGAAGATGCGCGTATGCGCCGCGCGTTCGCGTAGCTCCGGCGGCAGCACGGCCTCGATCTTCAGCAGGGCGGTCTTCGCGCTATCGGCTAGGCGCGCGCCGGCGAAAGCACGGACGAACCGTGTGCCGACCACCAGCGCTTCGAGCTCGGCGGCGGTGAACATCAGCGGGGGAATATCCGAGCCCTTGCGCAGCACGTAACCGACCCCGGCCTCGCCCTCGATCGGTACACCGGACAGCTGCAGGTCCGACACGTCGCGATAGACCGTGCGCTGCGATACGCCCAGCGTCTGCGCGAGCTGGCGCGCCTGCAGCGCGGTACGCCGACCGCGCAGGGCATGAATGATGAGAAAGAGACGATCGGCACGACGCATGCGCTCATCATCGCCGAGGCAGACGAGCACGGCCACTGTCGGACGTGATCGCGCGCCACCCGGTCAGCGCGATCAGCAGCATGCGGCGGCGCGGACGCGATTCGGGCTTTGAAGGATCCTCCGACGACTTGTCCGATGGCCACTTGTAAAGCCCGTCCATCAGCAGGCCGCGTTGATATACCGGGTGATACGCCTTCAGCAGGCGCTGCCATGGCGAATTCATCGTGTCGCCTCTCAGGCCATCACCGTTTCGCCCACCCACCACGGCGGTAGCTGGGCATGCTTGAACAGTCGGTACCAGTGCTCGCGATCGCTGGGGCTGTAAAGATGCAGCGCCTGAATGATGTCGTGGGCAAACTCCACGCTGCCCAGATGACTGGCGGTGATGACGCCGCCGTCGCTGATGGCAAGCGCTGAAGCGTCGTATAGCGACTCGCCCGAATAATCGGCAACCTGCCCTGCGATCTGTCCCGCCCAGTTGCCGGTATGGCGAACGTCGTCGAGCAGGCCAGCGCGGCCCAGCGCCACGACGCCGGTATCGATGCCAGCCACAGGCACTCCCGCCTCACCAGCATCACGCAGGATGGCCACCGCTGCGCTGCCCTCCCCGCGCAGCCAGAGATGCCCCCCGGGCACGATCAGCATGGCGGCACGCCCCAGGTCGACCTGCCCCAGCGGCACGTCGGGCTGCACCGCGAGGCCGCCCATCGACATCACCGCGGCGCGCGAGAACCCGACCGTCTGCACCCGCCAGTCCCCCGGACGGCGAATCTCGCAAAGCGCCAGCGCTGCCTGCCAATCGGCAAAGCCGTCGAAAATCAGAAAATAAACCGTATCGCGCATGGCGTTTCCTCCCTGGTGGATACACAGCTTGGCCGCCTCCTGCTGCCAACGTGCTGTCAGTAGTGGGGCGACGGCATGATCATTCGCCTTTTCGCCGACCCGGCTGGCGCGGTTCAGCCGGAGCCGGGACAATGCGTGCTTCGTTCACCCTGGCCGCCCCATGAAACCGAGCCCGATAAAACCCATTTCGCTGATCCAGTTCCTGATCGAGGAGCGCCGCGCCGGCCACATCAATGCCGAGCTTTCCCTGTTGATCGAAGTGGTGGCCCGCGCCTGCAAGCGCATCGCGGTAGCCACCAACAAAGGCGCGCTCGGCGGCGTGCTCGGCATGCAAGCTGGCGATGGGGAAGGCGGCAGCATCAACGTGCAGGGTGAGGCGCAGAAAAAGCTCGACGTGATCTCCAACGAGATCCTGCTCGAAGCCAACGCCTGGGGCGGCCACCTCGCCGCGTGCGCGTCGGAGGAGATGGAAGATCCGCAACAGATTCCGGACGGCTATCCGAAGGGCAACCATCTGCTGCTGTTCGATCCGCTGGACGGCAGCTCCAACATCGACGTCAATATTTCGGTCGGCACGATCTTCTCCGTGCTGCGCTGCCCGGACGATGTGACCGAACCGAAGGCCGAACACTTTCTGCAGCCGGGTACGGAACAGCTCGCCGCCGGCTACGTGGTGTACGGCCCGGCGACCACGCTGGTGCTGACCTTCGGTCACGGCACGCACGAATTCACGCTGGAGCGCGAGGTCGGCAGCTTCATGCTCAGCCGTCGCGGCATCCGCATTCCCGAGGAGGCTACCGAGTTCGCCATCAATATGTCGAACCAGCGCCACTGGCAGCCGCCGATGCAGCGCTATATCGGCGAACTGCTTGCCGGCACCACCGGCCCGCGCGGCAAGGATTTCAACATGCGCTGGGTCGCTTCGATGGTGGCCGACGTGCATCGCATCGTGACCCGCGGCGGCGTGTTTTATTACCCTCTGGATGCCAAGATCCTCAAGCAGGGGGGCAAACTGCGTCTGATGTACGAGGCCAATCCGATGGCCTTCATCATCGAACAGGCCGGCGGCGCAGCCACCACCGGCCGTGAACGCATCATGCAGTTGCAGCCTACCGGACTGCATCAGCGCGTGCCGGTGTTCCTCGGCTCGAAGAAGGAAGTCGAGGTCGCCACGCACTACCACCTCATCGCCGACGGTGCGCAGAACCAGGTCGACGACGTCGACCGTTCCATCGGGTGAACTTGCAAGCGGCAACGCCCGTGACTGCCACGGCTTTGCCGCTTTTCGATAGCAGCATTCCCTTTTCCTTCGCCGGCACACCCTCTTCATGCCCTTCCGCCGCCAGCTCCTGCTTCTGCTTGCTGCACTGACGCTGGCTGCCTGTACCGGGCACAGCAAACCCAACAACACATTGCCGGCTGTCGCCGCCGCGCCGGTGACGTTGAAGATCGGCCTTGCCCTCGGCGGCGGTGCGGCGAAGGGCTTTGCGCATATCGGGGTGATCAAGATGCTCGAAGCCAGCGGCATCCATCCGGACGTGGTGTCCGGCACCAGTGCCGGCAGCGTAGTCGGTTCGCTGTATGCCGCCGGCCTGGATCCGTTTCAGCTGCAGGAGCAGGCGTTTGCGCTGGACGAGGCGACGATCCGCGACGTGCATATTTTTTCCGGGGGCCTGGTGCAGGGGCAGAAACTGCAGGACTACATCAACACGGCGGTCAACCACCGCGCGATCCAGGAGCTGAAGCTGCCGTTTGCCGCGGTGGCCACGCAGCTGGAAACCGGCGAGCGCACCGTGTTCGTACGCGGCAATACCGGCCAGGCCGTGCGCGCTTCCAGCAGCATCCCTGGTGTTTTCGAGCCGGTGTCGATCGGCGACAAGCACTACGTCGATGGCGGCGTGGTCAGTCCTGTGCCGGTGGACGCGGCGCGCCAGCTCGGCGCGGATTTCGTGATCGCGGTGGATATCTCTTCAACGCCCAGCGGCAGCAATCCTCAGGGCATGGTCAACATCGTCGGCCAGTCGATCACCATCATGGGTCGCCAATTGGGCAAGCAGGAGCTGGCCCGCGCCGACTTCGTCATCAAGCCGAATATCACCGGCATCGGCGCCACCGATTTCGAGCAGAAGAACCAGGCCATTCTCGAAGGCGAGCGCGCCACGCTGGCGGCGATGCCGGCGATCAAGGCGGCGGTGGCCGCGCGACGGGCCAGTCTCATGCTGGCGCCGGTCACGCCATAGGCAAACGTGCGAAGGCCGCCACGCGGCGTTGCCGGTTGTGGGAGCCATACCCGATCCAGCATCGGCACGCTCGACCGGGACTTCCGTCACTTGGAACCGTGGCGAGGCGCTGCTAGTTTGGCCGATCACTGTCCCTGGGATCTGTCATGACCTGCCGTCTCCGCATCGCCATCTTGCTAACCCTGCTGGCAGCTGCACCGGCGGTACTTGCCGAAGCGCCGACGACGGTCGATCCGCGCATCCAGAACGTGCTGACCCAGCTGGGCAAGGTAAAGTCGATCCACGCGGCGCAGCTGTCGCCCGACGGCCGGCAGCTGGCCTGGGTCGTGGAATCCGACGACAAGCCGAGCGTTGAAATAGCGGATGCCGATGGCAGCCACGCGCGCGCCGCGGATCCGTCCGCCAAGTCCGGTAGCTGCAGCCAGGACGAAATCGCCTGGGCACCGGACTCGCGCCACCTCGCCTATATCTCCGATTGCCACGGTGCAGAACGCAAGGATAAGTCGCGCGCTTCTCAGATCGTGCTCGCCGACGCCCTGGGCAAGACGGCTCCCGTGGTACTCACCACGTTGAACGGCAACGCGCAGGCGCTGAGCTGGTCGGGCGACGGCAGCCGTCTGGGCTTTCTCTATGTGGAAGGGGCCACCCGCCGCGCCAGCGCCGTGTCGGCGGCCAAACCCGCCTCCGGCGAGGTGGGTGTGGACGGACTCGAGGTGCAGCGTGTGGCCACTGTGGTTGCCACTGGCGGTGCGCCGCAGATGCTCACGCCGGCCGCCAGCTACGTCTACGAATTCAGCTGGTCGCCCGACGCGCAGCGCATCGCCTATGTTTCGGCACCGGCCCCTGGCGACAACAACTGGTGGGTGGCCAAACTGTATGTGCAGAACGCACAGACAAACGCTGCGCCGACTGTGCTGGTCGATCCCGGCAACGTGAGTGGCGATCTGCACGGCCTGCAGATCGCGCTGCCGCGCTGGTCGCCCGACGGTTCGCGGATCGCGTTTATCGGGGGCCTGATGAGCGATCAGGGTTCGACCGGCGGCGATATCTATGCCGTATTGTCCCGCGGTGGCAGCCCGACCAATCTCACCCCCGGCATTCATGTCTCGCCGGCATGGCTGAGCTGGAACAGCAACCAGCAGCTGCTGGTGTCCCAGGTACGCGGCGGCGATAGTGAAGTGGCCGAATACCGTGTCGATGCCGACAAAGCTGCGCAGGAACGCGTGCTGTTCAACCTGCCGGCAAGCATCGGCGATGGCAGTGCGGACATGGCGCTGGCGCTGTCGCGCGATCGCGCGCAGGTGGCGTTCGTGCAAAGCTCGTACGCTGAGGCGCCGGAGGTACACGCTGGTGCACTGGGCACTACGCCGCCCAAGGCGGTCACCGCGATCAACGCCGCGTTGAAGCCAGCATGGGGCAAGGCGGAATCGGTCGAGTGGGATAACGAAGGTCGACACGTGCAGGGCTGGCTGCTGTATCCCGCCGGCTACGATGCCGGCAAGTCGTATCCAATGATTGTGATGGTGCATGGAGGTCCGTCCGCGGCGATGATTCCGCGTTGGCCATCGGTCGGCTTCGGCTCGGCGCCGCTGTCGACGCTCGGCTATTTCGTGCTCATGCCCAATCCGCGCGGCAGCTTTGGCCAGGGCGAGGCGTTCGTGCAGGCCAACCGCAAGGACTTCGGCTATGGCGACCTGCGTGACACGCTGGCCGGCGTCGATGCGGTGGAGAAAAAGCTGCCGGTGGACGACAAACGGCTTGGCCTGACCGGCTGGAGCTACGGCGGTTTCATGAGCATGTTCGCGCCCACGCAGACGCAGCGTTTTCGGGCCGTGGTTGCGGGCGCAGGCATTTCGAACTGGCAGAGCTATTACGGCGAGAATCTGATCGACCAGTGGATGATCCCGTTCTTCGGCAAGTCCGTATACGACGATCCGGCGATCTACGCAAAGAGTTCGGCGATCAATTTCGTCAAGCAGATCAAGACGCCGATGCTTATCGTCGTGGGCGACCGTGACGCCGAATGCCCCGCGCCGCAGTCGTTCGAACTATGGCATGCGCTGCGCGCGCAGGGCGTGCCGACGTCGCTGGTGGTGTATCCCAACGAAGGCCATCACTTCGTCGACCCCGTGCATCAGCGCGACGTGCTGCAGCGTGCGCTGGGCTGGTTCGAGAAATATCTGCCTGCGTCGAAGTAATCCGCTGCGTTCGAATGCTGCACCAGGCTCATCACCTGATCGGCGCACTGCGGCGCATGCAGCGCCAGCCATTCGCGGAACAGCGCCTTCCGTTGAATGAAACGATAAACGCTTGACGCAGTAGCGTTGAAGCGCGTGAATGCATACCTGCCGATTTTCTACGGCGTTGAGCAGCTCGAATCGCTGCAACGTCGCCACGATCTCGCCGTCGAAGCGATACGAATGGCTAAATCGGTAACGGCCTGCTGCTGTGCACGAACCAACTCCGGATAGCCGCCGGGAGCCATTTCGTCGGATCGGCTTCGACAGGGCCAACGCGTCGGGACCGCCAAGCCCTTCGGCGAATGCCGTGCTCCACACAGCTTCTCGCTGGGCGTTCCGGCCGACCCGAGCGTCGAAGCGACGAATCGGCAGTTTGATTTTCATCACGGGTCGATCGGCCGGATGAGTCAATGCTTGTTGCACTCGATTCCATATCGTTTCAGACAGAACTGTGACCCAGTCATCCGAACTAATCATGGGCACGATGGTAGGTTCAGTTTGTCGCCACATGGCGATATCTAGGAAGAGGAACTTCGTGATGAAACTGCAAGATGCCAAGTTTGAGAAGCAGGATTCTCAATCCAACCCGTTCGCCATTCAGCTCGACGAACCCATGCAAAACATCGCGGCGCCGGGCGTCTGCGAAATGAAGCCATATCTTGGCGAAGACTCTCGCTGGTACTCCACCCAGCCAGGCGGCTAAAACCACGGCGATTCTATTGAGACGTGGCGATAAAGAACGCCGCCATCAGGCGGCGTTCTTTTGTTCGAAAACTCCGATGACCAAACGGCACCGATCACAGGCAATCGAGTATCCATGATCAAGGCCAATGTTGCTTTTTCCGACCTCCAGCAGCCGCCAGAGTGGCGAAATGATGCCCTGTTCTTCGGGGAAAGCCAGATCGCTCCCTACCGTCACTGCGCCGTGGAGACCATCGTGGTTCGCATGCAGGGGCAGTGGTTCGCGACGGTGCGCGAGCGTTGCCGGGATGTCGAATGGGACAAAGGAGATGCGGGCGCGTTGGTCGACGCCGATCGATTCAACCAGCTCTACAAAGAGGCTCTTTTATGGCCGCTTGATTATCTGATGATCGAAGTGGCTCAGGCTGGGTGCCGACTGAAGTTGCGCGCCGGTCTTCTCGGATCGGCGCCAGTCTATTGCCGGGTCACCGATGACGCGGTGGAACTTTCCTATGATCTGGCCGACTTTTTTTCCCGGCCTACAACCATTGATCTGGAGATGGCCAGCAGGCGTCTGGCACTCAACGCCGATTATTCCGCGAGGCAATTATGTTCGGGCGTTCTTATGCTGACAGAACGAGCCACGCTTTACGCGGAGCCGGGCAAAAGCCGTTACGTATATCCTTCACCTGCTGAAACCATATCGCCTTCCGAAGAAGCATTGATTGACCACGGCGTAGAGCGATTCGAGCAACTGCTGCATCGTGCGATTTCGATTCGACCCACCCCGAAGCGGATGGCCGTCGAGTTAAGCGGCGGCATGGACTCGGCGACCGTTGCATGCGCTCTGGCTCAATCGCATGAGAACATCATAAGTCTGGGAGTCCTGCTCGATGACGGATACAGTCAACTCCAGGCCGAACGCCGGCGCATGCTTATTGAAAAGCTTGGTCTTCGCGATACGGCCGTAAATATCGATTCATTCCCGCCGACGCTCGATCTACAGCCAAGCGCAAGTCGACCGGACTATCCACTTGCTGAGTTCTATCTCGAAGCGTTCGAGAATTTGTGGGACAGCGCTCGAACGCAGGGCAGCGAATTTCTGTTCACCGGTCTTGGCGGAGACCAACTGTTCCCGGCGTATCGAAATGAGGAGCGATCCGCCGGAGGCAAAAGCGACATTGTGGTTGCAGAGGCCAAGCGTCGCGCGGAATTATTGTTGACGCCCCGAGCGCTTAATTCATCCTGCTCGATCAGTGGGTTTGACGCTCCCGTCGGTCCGCTATCTGCATCGGTGTTGGCTTCGAGTATGTGCCAGGCTCCCCACCTGCTTCGACGAGGTCTTTGGCCGATCAATCCGTTGAGCGATCCACATTTGGCTTCTTTTTGTCGGCGCCTGCCTCTCCAGAGCCGAAAAGATCGGGAAACGATGTGGCGATATTTACGGGCCAAACTGGGTGAAATATTTCCAAGAAGTTATTGCAAAGAAACGTTCGCTCACGTTCTCCCCGAGTTAATTGCACATCACGCCAAGACGATAACCACGCAACTGCGCGAGTGCGCCCTTGCCGACCTGGGGCTCGTCAACCGAGACGCCGTACTCCAGCTGTTGGACGAGCTGGTAGTGACGCGCGCACGTGCGCTAACGGCACCCTTGATCTCATTCCTTTGGCTGGAGCGTTTCGTTCGACAGATTGCCTGAAATCGAATTCCGTAGACGTTGACTCCGATTTTCCAGCATGCGCACATGGGCACCGGGGTTCTAGGCCATTGGCGACACCGACTGGAGACGACCACGCTCAAGCGCGAGCTGGACCGGATGAAGAAGGAGAGAGATTTTTTGCGCGATGCGGCAGAGTTCTTCGCCAGGGAATCGAGCTGAGGGATCCGACGATCCAACGCTGTCTCGATCTTTATCCTGTCCAGCTGATGTATCGATGCCTGAAGGTGTCGCTCAGCGCCAAATTTTCGGCGATGGCGCCCGGCCAGCATCGGATGACATGGGCAAGGCTCATGGGCGCCCCGGTATAGCGATGTATTGGCTGAGCCAAAGGTGCTGACGGGATTTGATGCAGCGGCCACATCCTTTCTTTCCCTGCCGAATAAGCCGAGGTGGTTGCTTTAGAAAAGGTCGCCCTGCGGCGACGGTTTTTGCGGCGGTACGAACCGTGAGATATCGAGTACGAGTTCGCGCGAGCGCGCGTAACCGTGCCGGCGACTGGCTATGTCGAAACGGCGACGCAGCAGGTCGGCGAAGACGCCCTGCCCGCGCATGCGGGTGGAGAAATCGCTGTCGTAATCGCGGCCGCCGTTCATCTGCTGCACCAGGCTCATCACATGGTCGGCGCGCTGCGGCACATGCAGCGCCAGCCATTCGCGGAATAGCGCCTTCAATTCGTACGGCAGGCGCAGCGTGGTGTAGCCGGCGCAGCGCGCGCCTGCATCGGCCGCCTGCTCAAGCACGGCTTCCATGTCCTTGTCGTTGAGCGCCGGAATGATCGGCGCCACCAGCACGCCAACGGGGACGCCCGCGTCGGCGAGCGTGCGGATGGCCTTGATGCGACGATGCGGCGCGCTGGCACGCGGTTCGAGTTTGGCGGCCAGGCGGTTGTCCAGCGAGTTGATCGAGATAAACACCTGCACCAGATTCTCGCGTGCCATCGACACCAGGATGTCGAGGTCGCGCTCGACCAGCGCGTTCTTAGTCACGATGGTGCAAGGGTGATGGCATTCGGCCAGCACCTGCAGCGCGGCGCGGGTCAGCCGCCAGCGTTTTTCGATGGGTTGGTAGGGATCGGTGTTGCTACCGATATTGATCGGGCTGACGACGTAGCCGCGCTTGGCCAGGTCGATGCGTAGAACCTCGGCAAGATTGCTCTTGGCGCGCAGCTTGGTTTCGAAGTCCAAGCCAGGGGAGAGGTTGAGATAACTGTGCGACGGCCGCGCGAAGCAATAGATACAGCCGTGCTCACAGCCCCGGTAAGGATTGATGGCCTGGGTGAAGTGGATATCCGGCGAGTCGTTACGACTGATCAGGCTGCGCGCACGCTCTTCGGTGACTTCGGTACGCGGGCGTGGCGCCGTTTCGTCGAGTAGCGCATGCGACCAGCCGTCGTCTTCTGCTTGATGGCGAACGGTTTCGAATCGGCCTTCGGGATTGGACGCGGCGCCACGGCCCTTCACTGCTCGCGCTAGCGAGGCTGGCTGATCGTCAGGAAGGCTCGACAGCAGGTCGTGGTCGTCCGGTGGCGGGTGATCCATGCTCCGATGATGCCGCGAGAGCGTCTCAGCAGTCGCGACATCTTGCGAAGCCTTTGCACAAATGGCTGGTGGCCGCATCTGCTGCTTGGGCGCATACGCAACGCTCATCGACCGGTTTATGATGCATCTTGGGGAGCGGTTGCGTGGAGGCAAGAATTCAATGAGTCGGGACTGTGAGCCCGATGTGGTGTTTTCCTCGCCGCACGGCTACCGTCACGGTGGCTGCACGGCAATAGACCGATGCTCCGCGGTCAGCAGTTCCGGGGCACTGCGACCATTCTTCCTGCCTCGTCCAATCTGGAGTTTTCCATGACCGGTTACGGCTTGCTTATTTTTCTCTTCATCGGCGCCATGGCGGGCTGGCTGGCAGGGCTTATCGTGCGCGGGTTTGGCTTTGGCCTGCTCGGCAATATCGTGGTCGGTATCATCGGCGCGTTTCTGGCCGGCTGGCTGCTGCCGGCGCTGGGGGTTCATTTCGTGATTATCGGACCGATCGTCACCAGCATCATCCACGCAATGATCGGTGCGATTGTCCTGCTCGTCATCATCGGCCTGTTTAGAAGGGCGTGATCGCGAGGGCGGTCCCGTCTTCGTCGACGAGGGCTGATCCCGCGTCGGTTTGATTGGCCGGCATTGAGACGTTTCAATGGAAGATGTGTCGCAAAACGCAACAGCGCGAGCTGTTGCGTTTTGCATTTCTGCGCCATGGAAAAATCGAGTGCGTTTCCATCGCGAAATCTTGTGCCGCGCGTCAACAGCATGGCGACCCACGGTATTACACTCGGCCACTGGCTATGGCGCGAAACGCCATGACGATTCCCTGCCGGCTGCTCTTTTTAGCCGGCCAAACGCGAGGCTCATCATGTCCAAGCTTTATCCGGTCAAACCCGAATTCGCTGCCGGCGCGCGTTTGCGCAAGGCGGATTACGAAAGGCTTTATGCCGAGTCGATCGAGAACCCGGACAGTTTCTGGGCCGGCGTAGCGGATCGGCTGGACTGGAACAAGGCGCCGAGCAAGATCAGCGACGTCTCGTTCGATCCGAAAGATCTGCATATTCGTTGGTATGAAGATGGCGTACTGAATGTCACCAGCAATTGCCTCGACCGGCACCTGGCCGAGCGTGGCGACAAGACGGCGATCATTTTCGAGGGCGACGATCCGAACGAGTCGCGTCGCATCAGCTATCGCGAGCTGCACGCCGAGGTCTGCAAGTTCGCCAATACGCTGAAGCACCTCGGCGTGACCAAGGGCGATCGCGTCGCGATTTATCTACCGATGATTCCCGAGGCGGCGATCGCGATGCTGGCGTGCGCGCGCATCGGCGCGATCCATTCGGTGGTGTTCGGCGGATTCTCGCCGGATTCACTGGCCGGACGTATTGCCGACTTCACCGCCAAGCTGGTGATCACTGCCGACGAAGGCACGCGCGGCGGTAAGAAGATCGCGCTGAAGACCAATGTCGATGCGGCCCTCGATCGTCCCGGTACAAACAGTGTGGAAACCGTCATCGTGGTTCGCCGCACGGGCGCCAGCGTGCCGATGCAGTCGCCGCGTGACCGCTACTACCATCATCTGATGGACGGCCAGACGGCTGAATGCCCGGCCAAACCGGTGGAAGCCGAGCATCCGCTTTTCATTCTCTACACCTCCGGTTCCACCGGAAAACCCAAGGGCGTTCTGCATACGACCGGCGGGTATTTGGTCTATGCCAGCTACACGCACGAGTGCGTGTTCGATCTGCGCGAAGACGATGTCTACTGGTGCACCGCCGACGTCGGCTGGATTACCGGCCATAGCTACGTGGTTTACGGTCCACTGGCCAACGGCGCCACCACCGTCATGTTCGATGGCGTGCCAAACTATCCCGACTACAGCCGCTTCTGGGACGTGGTGGACAAGCACAAGGTGACGCTGTTCTACACCGCGCCCACGGCCATCCGCGCACTGATGCGTGAGGGCGAAGCGCCGGTCAAGAAGGCATCGCGCGCTTCGCTGCGTCTGCTCGGTACCGTTGGCGAGCCGATCAACCCCGAAGCGTGGGAGTGGTATTACCGCGTGGTTGGCGACGAGCGCTGTCCGATTGTCGACACGTGGTGGCAGACTGAGACCGGCGGCATCCTCATCACGCCACTGCCCGGTGCCACCGATGCCAAACCGGGCTCGGCCACGCTGCCGTTCTTCGGCATTCAGCCGGCGATCGTCGATGCGAATGGCGAAGTACAGCAGGGGGCGACGGAAGGCAACTTGCTGATCACGAACTCCTGGCCGGGGCAGATGCGTACCGTCTACGGCGATCACCAGCGTTTCATCGAAACGTATTTCAGCGCCTATCCCGGCAACTACTTCACCGGTGACGGCGTGCGACGCGACGAGGACGGCTACTACTGGATCACCGGCCGCGTGGATGACGTGATCAACGTCAGTGGTCATCGCATCGGTACGGCCGAGGTGGAGAGCGCCCTGGTGGCGCATGCGAAAGTCGCGGAGGCGGCCGTGGTCGGCTGCCCGCACGATATCAAGGGCCAGGGCATCTATGCCTATGTCACGCTGGTGTCGGGCATCGAGGGCAGCGACGAGCTGCGCAAGGAGCTGGTAGCGTGGGTACGCAAGGAAATCGGGCCTATCGCCACGCCTGATTACATCCAGTGGGCACCGGGTTTGCCGAAAACACGTTCGGGCAAGATCATGCGGCGCATCCTGCGCAAGATCGGTGAGAACCTGCCCGATCAACTGGGTGACATCTCTACGCTTGCCGATCCGGGTGTCGTAAAGAGCCTGGTGGATGAGCGATTGATCAAATAGCCGTCCAGATGGGTTCACGCTTTGTCTGGCGAGGCGGCGAGAACACCGCAGTCGCGCTAAAATCCGGGCATGAAGTCAACCGACATGCGTGGTCTCGGCTTGATCGCCGGGCAGCTGGGCGATCACGACCTGCACGTGTTTTTGCTGCCCTATGAGCGGCGGCAAAAACGGCAGCCTCTGCAGAATGTGCTCGGCGCCTATCTTGGAATATCGGGCAGCGAAGTGAGCTTGATCGACGGTGAATTCGGCCGGCCTGAACTCGATAGGCGGCACGGCGCTGTGGTGGGATTCAACTGGTCTCACAGCGGCGACTGTGCCCTGATCGCCATTGGAAGGCATTGCATGCCCGGCATCGATATCGAACGGCGGCGCGATCGCCCGCGTGCGCTGGATATCGCCGAGCGCTATTTTTGCAAAGGTGAGCTCGCGGTTTTGACATCGACGCCGTTGAATGCTCGCAGTACGTTATTTCTGAACCTTTGGACGGCAAAAGAGGCAGTGCTCAAGGCATTGGGGCGAGGAATCGCGTTTGGCCTCGATCGTTTGCATGTAGCGAGCATTCAAGACCAACCTGTGTTGCGCTGGCTCGATGATGATGATGCCTCAGCGTGGCAGTTGCAGCGGCTGGACGTCGGCATTGACTACGTTGCCGCGCTGGCCTGGCGTGGGTCAGCAAGAAAGATCCACTGCTGGACGATAGGGGTCTGATGACTCGGGCTTTACGGCGTCTTTCGCCCTGACTGGTTAATCTTTGCGCTGACCTTGCTGCCGACCTCTCTCATAAGGAATCGTTTAAACGACATGACCCTGCTTAGCGTCAACCTCAACAAGATCGCCGTGCTGCGCAATTCGCGCGGCGGCGGCGAACCGGATATCTGCAAAGCCGCGCAGACCTGCATCGAGTCCGGGTGCGGCGGCATCACCGTGCACCCGCGCCCCGATCTGCGGCATGTTCGGCCGGACGACGTGCGTGCACTTGCAGCGCTGCTTCGCGGTCGTGTGGAGTACAACATCGAAGGCAATCCTTTCGCGGCCGCACGCGGAGAGTATCCAGGGCTTATCGAGCTAGCCCGTGAGGTACGCCCGACGCAGGTGACCTTGGTGCCGGATAGCGATGGGCAGATCACCTCCGATCACGGCTTCGATCTTGATCGCGATATCGATCGCTTGCGTCCGCTGGTCCACGAGTTGCTCGATCTCGGCTGTCGCGTGAGCCTGTTCGTCGATGCTGAAGCCGAGCGCTTCGAACCGGCAGCGGCCATTGGGGTAGAGCGCATCGAAATCTACACCGGCCCTTTTGCGCACGCGTTTGCCGAAGGCAAACCGCGCGGCGCTCTGGCCGCGTGTGCGAATGCGGCGCGGCTCGCGCATCTGGCGGGACTGGGCGTCAATGCGGGCCATGATCTCAGCCAGGCCAACCTGGGAGCGTTCAAGGCCGCGGTTCCCCATCTGGCCGAAGTATCGATCGGCCATGCGCTGATCGGCGAAGCGCTTTACGACGGCCTGGCGGCAACGGTGCGCAGCTACGTACAGTTGTTGCAGTAGGGCTCGCCTCTTTAGACGGCCTCCAAGGCAAAGAAAAACCCCGCACAGGGCGTAATGCTGTTCACTTAAGCGGAGCAGCCTTTCGATTCACGGGGTAGCGAGTCTTGGATATTTTGACGGACCTCGGCCTGGAAGGCCGAGGTCGTCTATCCAGAAACAGGTTGCCGATTCCG